>CALXNA010000024.1 GCA_944389615.1 uncultured Anaerobiospirillum sp.
GCCAGTATCTATCTGGCTTGGCGCGCAGTCGGCGTGACCTGCGCAGACCCCAAACCTAGCTCAAAATGGGGGCTGCGGAGCGGGTTTTACTCCATGGTGGGGTACTGTGGCCCAGCCCGCGCCGGAAGGCGGCGGGCCGGGCGTGCGCTCTTGCGCGAGAGCGCACGGCGGAGCTCGTTAGGGCGCGATTGCTCTTAGAGCTCGGCTAAGGTGGCGCGCAGGATCTGGTAGACCTGCTTGGTGTGCTCAACGGAGCAGAACTCGTCCGGCGAGTGGGCGTTGCGCACGGTAGGTCCCAAGGACACCATCTGCAGGTCTGGGTTGGCCTTAGCAAAGTAGCCGGTCTCAAGGCCGGCGTGGATCGAGGTAACCCCGATGTCGAGCTGGGCCTGCTCCTTGTAGTGGCGCGTGAGGATGTCAATTAAGCGGTTGCTCTTGGGTGAAGTCCAGCCAAAGGAGCGGCCGGTGAAGCCGACGTCGACGTTATCGAGCAGCGAGCAGATGCAGTCTAACTTGTCGATGACGTCGTCTAAGCCGTGATCCTTGAGCGAGCGGGCCAATAAGGCGATGGCGATGGTATCTTGCTTGGTGCGTACCATCGAGAGGTTGCACGAGGTCTCGACTACGCCGTCGTAGTCGTGCGACATGCGGATCACGCCGTTCGGCAGCGCGCGCAAGAAGGAGATCAGGTTCTGCGAGCTGGTATAGGACAGCGCGGTTGGCTGCAGCGGGCAGGTGCCTAAGATCAGGTGCATGTCCGGATCGGTGTCAGCATAGAGCTCTTGGTAGCGCACCATCGCAGCGCTGGCGGCAGCCTTGAACTCATCGAAGGTGTTGCTCGGCACCGCGAGCTCCACATAGGCGCTCGATGGGATCGAGTTGCGGATCTCGCCGCCTTGGAACTTCTGGATGAAGAAGTCGTTGGTGTCGGAGACCTCGGCTAAGATGCCGCACATGATGTCGATGGCATTGCCACGGTTTAAGTGGATCTCACTGCCGGAGTGCCCGCCGGTAAGTCCCGTTAAGTTCAGCACGATCGGCACGCAGTCGACCACCTTGACCAGCTCGGGGGTAAAGGTGATGTTGGCGTTGATGGAACCGGCGCAGCCGACAAACAAGGTGTCAAACTCCTCGGAGTCGAGGTTGATGAGGTAGTCGCCTTGTAAGTACTCGTGGTCGAGGCTTTGAGCACCCTTCATGGTGCTCTCCTCTTCGACGGTGAAGATAGCCGTGAGCGGGCCATGGCTTAACTCGTCATCGCCTAAGAGCGCCAAGATCAAGGCTACGCCTAAGCCATCGTCGGCACCCAAGGTGGTGTTGGTGGCCGTGATGTAAGGCCCGGCGCACACCGCAAGGGTCGCAGCATCGGCACCTGAGTCATCAGCCGTGAGGACGCGTGGGGCGATTGGGGTCGTGACGAAGTCATGCTCGCAGCCTGCGCGTGCGACCGGCACCATGTCCATATGGGCCTGTAAGATCACGACCGGGCTGTGCTCATGGCCGGGGGTGGCCTTCTTCTTGACGATGACATTGCCTTGGTCTTCTAACTCGAACTCAAGGCCATGCTCGCGGGCAAAGGAGATGATGTACTTGGCGATACCCCGCTCATGTCCTGAAGGGTGTGGGATCGCACAGATGTTTTGGAAGTGGCTGAATACCGCTTGTGGAGCTAGATCTTTGATTTCCATCAACAATAGGCCGACCTGAGGTCAGCATCCTCCCGCAGTGATTACCCTCTCCGGGCAATACATTGAAAAATCTGGGCGCGCAATCCCTTGACCTTTAGGTCGTGGGTCAAGCACCCCAAAATGCTATACTGGCTGTGTGACCGCAGCTATTAATATCCTTCACGAAGAATATGCGGCTGTGGCAGTAGGGTGGCGACCGGCACCCTAGGGGTGGGAACGCTCCGAAGTTAAAGCCTGTGGAGAGCTCCCAGAGTTCGCTGAAGCAGCAATAAGCCCATCAGCTTTAGCTGATGGGTAGTTCACGCGCAAAACAAAGTGTCCACCCAAGGCCGTGCCTTAGGTCTTAGCTCCGAGAGCTAAGTATCCATGCCCGAGCGCCGCAAGCGCACTGCCTGCCACCGGCGTACCGCTGGCCGCGGGTGCCGATCCAGCTGCCTGTTCAGCCGCAGACGCACCGCTCAACTGCAGGCGGTAAGCTGTATTCACAAGCGGCAGACGACCTGCTGCAGGCGCGAGGCAAGGTGCATTATACGTGAGTTTTGCGCACGCAAAAGGGGCAGTGCGTCCCAAAGTAAGTGCATCTTTCGTAGGTGGCGCGCGGCGGCCGCCGCGCGCCCGTGTAGCTAGGCGCAAAGCGGGCCTTCACGCTGCGCGTGCACGTATGCTTCTTGGGCGGTGAGGGCTAAGTTAGACCCTCCTTAGCAGCTGACAAATCGTTGCAGCTGGCCTTGCGCCGCCTGCGGCCGTGCTCTAAGTTAGGGTGGAACCGAGCAGGAAAATGCGCACAAAGTGAGAGCAGGGTAGGCTTTGACACCTCAATGAATTGAGGTCATCGGTCGATAAAATAGAGAGGAAGGTGGCAAACCGTCCTCGTTAGACACAAACAAGTAATGCTGGTGTCCGCTTGCGCTTGAGGTGCACCGCAGTAAGGTGCTGCGGGGTGCATCGGTGGCTTAGGTTGAGCTCAAACCAACATGCTGGGGCCAACCCCTCAGGCATGCTGGCAACAATGTAAATGCGGCTACAGCGACGCTGCAGGCCGTGGCTAGGCCGGGAGGGGGCTACTATGACTTATCTCAAATCGTTAATACATCAAGGTCGTTTGGTCATGTTGGTCGTGGTGGCGCTGCTCTTAAGCTGCATGACAACCAGCTGCGGCAACTTAGATGACCCTTACGTGGGGACGTGGATGGGACTTGCGGAGATCGGCGGCGGCAACTCGAAGCTCTACGAGTACGAAATCAAGGCCGATGGCGACGGCAACTACTCCATCAGCGTGGTGCAGTACGACTACGATGTGAGCGTCAACCATGCCCAAGCGGTTTGGCGGGCGACCTCGCCGCACTACTTTGTGGGCCAGCTCACCCCGCGCGGTGACCTCAGCACCACCATCGGCGTGATCCGCTCAGATCCGAGCAACTTCCGTCTGATCTACGGCAACATCTTCTTGACCCGTAAGGCCAAGAACACCGAGGTCAAGTTGAAGTATGTCATCAGAGAAGAGGTCGAGAAGCGCTATCCGGGCATCAAAGTCTTCGACTAAGCGCGCAGGCAGCCAGCGCGTGCAGCTGCGCGCGGCCTGCACTCAGGGCGTTAGCGGTAAGGAAGCTTGCCGCTCACGCCTGTTTTTTGCCCGGAGCAGATGCCAGCGGTGGGGCTCGGGATGGCGCGGAGCGGGCGGCAGGCCCGCGGCAGGGCCGGAGTGGGGGCGCTAGAAACGCGCAAGCCTCGGGCGCAGGCTCGAGGCTTGTGAGCCGTCCAAGCTGCGGGAGGAGCGCAGCTCGGTTACGGCGGGGAAATGGCCCTAGTGGGGCTTAGTCGAAGGTGCTGTCGTCGTTGAAGGCCGCATCATCGCGCAGAATGCTGGCCGCATGGGCAGCAAAGTCAGCCGAGGTCGGCTTGCGCTTGCTGGCAGCTTGGGTCGCCTGCACTTGTTGGGCGTCAGCGTCCTTAGCGACGCGACGGCGTTTAGGTGGCTTAGGGATGAAGACCAAGCGCTGTGGGCCGTCGGTGCGGTACACCGAGAAGCGCTTTAAGCCTGGGTACTGTTTGACGAACTCGTCATAGAATTCGATTAGGCCAAACTTGTCCTTGCCTTGGACCCGCCCGACGGACGTGGAGCTAACGCGCACCGAGCGCTTCTTGGCGCTGTCCCACTTGTTCTTGTAGGTGCAGACGTAGTAGCCGCGATTGGCATCACCGTTGGCAATCAACGGAGGCAGATTTGGAACTTTAGGCTGATTATCAGGAATCATGTGTAACTCGGCGCTTGGCCTAAGCAAGCTTAGGTTGGACACCGCCTCCTAGTTAACGTGGCAGCGCAGGCGAACCGGCGCTCCCTCAAATAGCGGGCTTATGAGCAAAGCCACGTATGACCCGATCCTAATAGGGGCAGCTTAGCGTGAGCTTAGCTGACGTGACCTTAGCTTGCTCAAAGCACAAAACTGGTAGTCAGTACGGTCAGGTGACGCAAGCAGGGCTTGAGCACGGCTCAAGCAAGAAGGTGCGTGCTGAGCGTGCTGACGTGACTCCTACGGTGATGGCGCCTGAACACGGTTTGAGCTACGTGCCCGGAAGGCCTGCCATCTAGCTTCAACAAACTGATGCAACAAGGTGCGCAAGCGCTTGCGCAGCGCAGGGACGGCGCAAACCAAGCGTGCTGTTGAACTGCACTAGGTGCAAAAGACGCGCCTTGTCTTCTTGCAGGGGCGGCCTTGTTACCTCAGGCTTTTACCTTTTTTATCACATCTTATACCAATCTTAACGACACTTTTGCTGCGAGCTTGAATCGTTTCCTCGCACTTGGCACGCACCGCTATCGGCTTGGCGCCGTCCCCGCGCTCTGAAAATTAATTTCACGCCCTACGGTGGCGCACTAGTGCACCGCAGAGCGCGCATGAGTGCACCGCGAGGTTCTAGGCGGGTGCTCGGCGGGCGCCCGCGTCCACCGTGGGCCGCCCTGCGCCGCTCTGTCCCACGCGGGGCAAATTTTTGACGGCCTGTCAAATTTCCCAACCGGCAGGCCGAGCGCGGCACCGGGGCCGAGCGCAAGCGTTTGCGCTAGCGACCACAGCGCTCTGCCTGTAACTTTGTAACGTGGGAGCGCGTAGTAAGTTGCGGAAAAGAAAAAGCCTATTATTAGTTGGAGTGTGATGCCACGATACCAGAGCGCTCCTGCGTAGCCGCAGGAGGTGAGTTTTGGCAGGATACGGTGGGCTTATGGTCAGTTATCGGCGCGCGGAGATTGCGGCCGCCTTGGCGCAGGCGGGGATAAGGCCATGGCTATCAGTGCCTCTCCTTCCACCACGGCATCAAGAACGCTTGGCGCCGCGCCGACCGCTATCAAATGACTGATGGCAGCATCATGGACTTGCAGGGCGCAAGCTGTGGCACCTATATGGACGGGGTTGCCGTCAGCACCTTTGCGCAGGTCAAGGTCTGTGATGAGATCGCGTGTCATATGGGCCCGACCTTCGCGCAGGACTTTGACTACTACGTATTCCACCAAGCCAACCAAAGCATCTTAAATGCGATTGCCGCCAAGCTGAGCCTTGCATCGGATCAGGTGCCAAGCTCCTTGGCCCACTTTGGCAACACCTATTGCGCCAGCGCCATCCTGACCATCTGCGACCAGCTCTGCTCCAAGCAGGGGCCGCTCCACCTCTTCAACGCTAGCTACGGCGTCGGCCTTGCGTGGGGCTTTGTCGATCTGGTGGTACCGGCTGAAGTCATCTGTCCGATTGTCGCCACCGAGCACCGCTTTGACGAGCACTTCCTCAAGCCGCTTACTGACTGAGTTTGCTCTTATTATCCCAGTTTGCCTTTGAAGAGCCAGACGGCGCTGCCCATGGTGAGGGCGCCCAGTCCCACTAAGGGCAGCAGCAGGTGGCTGACCTGCATAAAGGTCTGGCCTTCAAGGTAGATGCGGTGCAGGGCCTCCAAGCCGTAAAAGTACGGGTTGATCAGGGTGATGATCTGCATGAACTCGGGCATGGCGCTGCGCGGGGTAATCAGGCCCGAGAGGATGATGCTCGGCAGCACGATGGTAAAGGAGATCACCACTGACTGCTGGGCGGTGCGCGCTAAGGCCGAAATCGCAAGGCCGATGCCGACCGTGCATAGGCTGAAGATGGTGATGACCGCGAGCAAGGCGCCGAAGTTGCCGTTGAAGGGGATATCAAACCACAGAAGGCAGATCAAGAAGAGCACCAAGCCTTGGCTGACGGCGATGACGGTCGGCGGTAGGGCCTTGCCAATCAAGATCTCCACCGGTGATAGCGGGGACATCAGCATCATGTCAAAGGTGCCGTCTTCGCGCTCGCGGCTGACTGAGAGCGAGGCCAACATCATGACTTGGATCATCGAGAGCGCGAGGATCATGCCGGTCATGAGGCCAAAGCGCGTGATGTTGTTGGGATTGTACAGGTAGCGGAAGTTCACGCTCACGGCGCTGGGACTTGAGTAGGTGCCGCTGGTGCTGCTGCTGGCATAGCGCTGCTTTTGCTCGTTGTTGTAGTCGGTCACGATGTTCTGCACATAGCCCATGGCGGTGTTGGCCGAGGCGGTATTGCGCGCGTCGGTGGCAAGGTAGATCGTACGCGTGTGGGTGAAGTCGCCGCCGATGTAGATGCCGACTAAGCCTTGGCCTGCGTCCAAGCTCTGCTTAAAGCATTGCTCGCTGACGCAGTACTGCGTCAAGTTAAAGGTGCCATTGTGGTTGATGCGCTGCACGATGGCGCTCGCGTCCGGGTCAAAGCTGTCTTGGTACAGGATATAGGGGACGCTCTCGAGGTTGAAGCTCGCGCCATAGCCAAAGAGGATGGACTGGATGATGATGGGCAAGATCAAGATCTTGCGCGAGCCCTTGTCCATCAAGATGACCACGAACTCCTTGTAAATCAGGGCCAAGAGGCGCGTCAGCGGCGAAATCATAGCTCCTCCCCTTGGTTGACGGGCGCAGGCTTGGCTGCGGCTGCGTTTGCGGCTGCGGCTTGCGGCACGGGCGCAGGTACGTAGCGCGTGAAGTGGCGCTTGAGCACGCGATAGCACAAGAGGGTACCGCCTGCGGCAAAGAGCGTGAGGATGGCGAGGTTGGAGAGAATGGTGTCGGTGCTGCCCCCGGAGAGGATGCAGATCTTCGAGGACTCGACCGCGTAGGTCGGCGGGAAGAGATGGGCGATGGCGCCGATGATCGGGGGGATCGAGCGCAGGTCGAAGATGGCACCTGAGAGCAAGATCGAGGGCAAGAAGCTCAAGATGATCGCGTACTCGCTCGAGAGGAACTGGTTTTGGGTTACCGCCGAGATGATGAGGCCGATGAGCACGCTCACATAGAGATAGACCGCCAAGGTAATCAGGTAGAGCAGGGCGCTGCCGCGAAACGGTAGCTCATAGCAGATGAGCGTGGTCAGGATGGCCAAGGCCGCGCCTAGGCACGAGAGCACGTAGTAGGGGACGAGCTTGGCGATAAAGAGCTCACCTGCGGTGGCGTTGGTGGCGAGCAGCCCCGCCATCGTGCCGCGCTCAAACTCGCGGGCGATCACAATCGAGCTCATAAACGAAGACATCAGGGTGATGATGCCGATGAGCTGCCCGGCCATCAAGTACCACGTCGACTCGTTGCTCTCGTTGAACCAATTGCGCGTGGTCAGCTGCACCGGCTCATAGGCATGGCCCGTGACCTGCGTGCTGGTGGGCAGCGTGGTGGTGGTTGTGGTGCTTGGTGCTTGGCCCCCGGTGAGCTCGGTGACGTTGAAGCGGAAGTTGGTGGCACTTTGGGGGTTGATTTGGTTGGTTTGGAGGGCGTGGGCTTGACTTAAGCTCTGGGCTTGGTTGATGGCTGGGGCGGTGGCAAGGTAGGTGATTTGGCGGCTCAGGCCCTTTTGGGTCGGGCCGCTTAAGAGCACGGCCTCAAGATAGGAGCGGGCGATGCTGGCTTGCTGGGCGTCGGCGCCATTGATCGTGATCATGATGTCCACCGGCTGGTGGTACATGCTCTGGCTTAAGTTGTTAGGGAGCATCAAGTAGGCCGAGATCTCATGCTTGATGAGCAGCTCTTGGGCCTGCGCTTGATTGTTGAGCGTGGTGAGCTCGAAGTAGTCGGAGCCTGCTAAAGCAAAGGCGACCTCGCGCACGATGACGTCATCGAGCTTGGAGCTCACAAGCGCCACGGAAACGGGCTTTACGTCCATGCGAATGCCCGAGCCGTAGATGACGACCAGCATCAAGGGCAAGAAGAAGGCCACTAAGAGCACCGATTTGTCGGCGAGGATTTGCTTGAGCTCTTTGAGCATCAAGGTCTTAAGGTGACGGCTTGCCATGACTGCCTCCTTGCGCGCTGCGGCGTTCCTCAATGCAGTGGATAAAGGCCTCTTCGATGGAGATGCGCTTGTCGCCGCGGCCGCAGATGTCGTCGGGACGGCCTAAGATCAAGATCTGCCCTTGGTCTTGGATGAGGAAGCGGTCGCAATACTCGGCCTCTTCCATGAAGTGGGTGGTGACAATGATGGTGGTGCCTTGGGCCGCCAAGCGCGCGATCATGGCCCAAAAGCTGCGCCGCGCGGTTGGGTCAGCTCCGGAGGTGGCCTCATCTAAGAACAAAATGGTGGGCTCGTGGATCAGGGCGCAGGCCATCGATAAGGAGCGCTGTACGCCAAAGGGCAGATTGATGGCGCTTTCGTTGAGGTAGGGTTCAAGGTGAAAGGTCGACACCATCACCGCCATGCGTTCTTTGAGGTAACTGCCGGTGAGGCCATAGCTCTGGGCAAAGTACTTGAGGTTTTGCTTAACCGTCAGGTTGCGGTAGAGGCAAAACTTCTGGGCGACATAGCCAATGGTGGCACGCACCGAGCTCTTGGCATGGGCAAGGCTCATCCCTTCAATCAGGATTTTGCCGGCGCTCGGGTTGAGCAAGGCGCAGATCATGCGAAAGGTCGTAGTCTTGCCCGCGCCGTTAGGCCCTAACAGACCAAAGATCTCCCCGCGGTAGACCTTGAAGTTGGAGTCGTGCACCGCAGTGAAGGTGCCAAACTGCTTCTTGATGCCTTGGACATCGATGATAACTTCGCCGGAGGCTCCGAGCGCGGGCGCTTGGGGCGCGGACGGAGCGGTGGTTTCTGGGGCGGGGGCGGCTGATTCAGACGGCGCGGAGGCGGCGGTGAGGTTGATGTAGGCGTCCTCAAGCAAGGGCGCGCGTGGGGTGAGCTCGTAGTCGTGGGTGGTGAGCTCAGGCTGGGCGCGGGCAAGAAGCTCCGTGAGCTCGCGGCTGAGCGCTGCTTGCGTGGTGCCGGGCTTGGTGAGCAGGTCGATGCGCCCTAAGCGCGGACAGAGGTCTTGGAGCGTGGTGCTGTGGCCTAGGTGGCACATCAGGCTGCGCGCGACTTGCTGATAGGAGTGACCGGCCGTGAGGCTGAGCTTAAAGCACTGCTCTTGCACCTGTGTTTTGAGCTCGGTGCTGGTGCCGCTGAAGATAAGGCGACCGTCCTTGATGAAGAGGGTGCGGGCGCTGACATCAGCCTCCTCAAGGTAGAGCGAGGAGAAAATGCAGTAGCTGTTAGTGCGCGCTAAGTACTGGTGGATGATGGCCCAGAGCTCACGCCGCGAGATCGGGTCGACGCCGACCGTGGGCTCATCTAATAGCAAGAGCTTAGGCTGGGCGCTTAAGGCGCAGGTTAAGGCGAGCTTCTGCTTCATGCCTCCTGAGAGCGCTCCGGCAGCGTAGTCTTTGAATTTGATCAGGCCCACTTGGGTCAAGAGCTGATCGAGGTACTGGTGCAGCTGCTCAGACTCAATCTTGAGATCGCGCAGCTGCGCAAAGAGCTCGAGGTTGGCTCCGACGCTCAAGTCCTCATAGAGACCTAAGGTTTGCGACATATAGCCGATGTCAGAGGCGATAACGGGGCGGTCAGCGAGGCTGAGGTAGTAGTGACCGGCATCCGGAGTCAAGTGCCCGGCCAAGATCTTAAGTAGGGTCGATTTGCCTGAGCCATCAGGGCCGATGAGCGCAATGAGGTGTTCGTCGCGCTTAAGCTCCAAGGCGATGTCCTGCAGCGCATTAAAGCGCGTGCCATCGTCCTTGGTGAAGCTTTTGGTCACTGAGTCAAGGCGCAGCCACGTCATAGCGACCCCTTAGCCCGCCTGTTCTGCCGCTGGGGCGGCTGTTGGTTGGGTCGCATGGCTGGGCGCTTCGCCTTGCAGGTAGACCGTGATGGGTTGGCCAAAGCGCAGGATGTGCTCAGTGTCGGTAACCTCGACGCTCACCTCGTAGATGAGGTCGGCGCGCAAGTCCTCAGTTTGGACGCTCTTGGGGGTAAACATCGCCGTCGAGCTGATAAAGGCAATGGTGCCGGTCAGAGGCTGCGCGTAGGGCACTTCGATGCTGACCTTTTGCCCCAGCTTGATGAGCAGTAGCTGAGCATCGCTCAGGTAAATGCGGATCTTCTTGTGGTCTTCGTCGGTGAGAGCAAAGATGGTTTCACCGGCGCCGACGTAGTCGGAGATCTCGTGGGTGCGGGTGCGTACCGTGCCTGAGAAGGGCGCGCTGATCACGCCTTGCTCGGAGATTTGGTAGTTGAGGTAGGCAAGCTGCGCCTTGCAGGCGCTCACTTGCGCTGCCTGCGCCGAGATAATCTCATCGCGATAGCCCTTCTCGAGGAGCGCAAGCTGCGCTTTGGCCTCGGCTAAGGTCGCTTGGGCCTGCTCGTAGCTGGCCTTGGCGCTATCGAAGTCTTGCTGCGAGACTGAGCGGCTTTTGAGCAGCGAAGCATTGCGCTGGTAGGTGATGTAGGCCAGATCGACCGCCGCTTGGCTCTTATTGACTAAGGCCAAGGCGCTGTCGCGCTCTTCGGGCAGGTAGCCGTTTTGGTATTGGGTTAACAGCGCTTGGGCCGCCTCGCATTGGGCAAATTGGATGCGCATCTGGTGGTCAAGCTCGGTGCTATCAAGCCGCGCCAAGATATCGCCTTTACGCACCGGCGCGCCTTCTTCGACCGTGAGCTGGATGATCTTACCTGAGCGCTCAAAGGACAAGAGGCTATCCTTGATGTCGACGGTGCCATGGGCCTTGCGTGGGTCTAAGTCCTGATGAATCAAGAGGGCATAGCCCACCACCATGGCCACGATGACCACCAGCACTGCGATGATGACGCCCTTCTTCATAAGCCCTCCACCCGCTATGACTTTGTCTGAAGTATAACGGGCGCTGGATGGGGCGCAGTCGCCTGCAGCGCAACTTTACACCGCAGATCACATTTGCCCCGGCGCCTCCATGGAGCGCGCGCTCAGCGGGCGCGCTCTGGGGTGGGTTAGAGCAGGATGGTGGCGATCGAGTTCATCACGGTGATGAAGAAGAGCGAGGAGATGATGGCGATGGTGTTGAGGTCGGCCGACTCCTCGGCGCGCGCCGGGATGGCGCGCATGGTCATGATCGGCGCCAGCGAGGTCATCGGGGCCATCAGGATGATCATGACGGTGAGGCGGATCTCCGGCTCTAACGGCACCAAGAACCAGACCAGCGCGGCCATGATGACGCAGCTGACATAGCGGATGCCCCATGCCTGTATCACGTGCTTAAACTGCTCCCACGTGATGTCAAAGCTCAGGGCGATGCCGATGATCATAAAGCAGAGCAAGGTGTTGGCCCCAGCAATGGTCTTAAACGGCGTGAGTACGCTGTCAGGTATGGCAAGGCCAAAGGCCGAGAGCGTGATGACAAAGGCGTAGATGTAGAAAGGCAGCGACTTGGCCATCTCCTTGAAGATGGTTTTGAGGTTGATGTGCTGGTCGGGGAAGTACTTGCGGTTTAAGAAGAGCGCCACCGAATAGCTGCCGCCAAAGCAGAACAGGGCATTGACCACGTCGAACATGCATAGGGCCAAGAAGGCTTTCGGACTCATGCTGTGCTGCATGAACGGGATCACGAAGTTGCCGATGTTAAAGCAAGTGGTGTTGAGCATGTTAAACATGCGCAGCTCGACCTTGCGTGCCGAGAAGAAGGCGATGATGAGCAGGGCGAAGTTGATGGCAAAGGAGATCAGGATGATCGAGAGCAGGTCGACCTCAAAGGCAATGCCATTGGCCGAGGTCAAGATCGCGCAGGGCAAGGTCAGGTACATGACCACGTAGGCCAACTTCTTGGCCATGGCGAGGTCAACTAAGCGCACGCGCTTAAAGAAGTACGAAATCGCAATGATGAGCAGCACGCTCAGGGCGTTGATGAGGGCGTTGTCCATAGATGGCACCACAATGGCGAAGATTACGGCGCGCCATTATAGCGCGGTGCTGGGCAACGTGAGCGCTTGACTGCGCTCAAGGCCCAGCCACTGTGCAGCTGGGCCTTGGGCGGGCCCTGAGCCGGGCCACGGGCGGGCCCTGAGCCGGGCCACGGGCGGGCCCTGAGCCGGGCCACAGACGGGCCCTGAGCCGGCCACAGACGGGCCCTGAGCCGGGCCACGGGTGGGCCTTGGGCCGGAGAGAGGCTACTCTTGGGTGTGGGCGGTGGCGACGTCGTGCTGTACCGTCTTGCGGTTTAAGACGAACAGGTCGGCGTTGATGAAGTCCACGATTTCCTCGCAGGTATTACCCACTAAGGCGGCAGCGGCACCGGCACGGCCTTGCGAGCCGATGAAGACGGTGCTGGCATTGAGCTTCTTGCACAGCTTCGGAATCACGTCGTCCGGCATGCCTTCGGCGATGTGGCAGTTGGCCTCTGGAATGTTGTGGTGGTGGGCAAACTCCACGATGCGGCGCTTGTGCTCGGCTAAGACCGTCTCTGCATAGAGCTCTGGGGCATAGTTTGGTACCTCGAGCATGATGGTCGGCAAGACTACCGGAGCGCTATTGACCAAGTGAATTGGATTCTTGGTGATCGTGGATAAGAGCTGCGCCTCTCGTAAGAGCAGAATGTTCATCAGCTGCTTTTCGGTCGAGGTAAAGTCCACGGCCACGACAATGGCGTTTTGCGGATCCCAGCTGTGTTCTTTGGCGATGACGACTGGAATCAGCGCGTGGCGCAACAGGTTCCAATCATGGGGGGTGAAGATGATGGAATCGAAGATGCCGTGGTGGTTGGCACTCTTGATGAGCAGGTCATAGTGACCTGAGTTGGCCTCGAGCACCATGCCCTCGGAGATATCACGTACCCATTTGATCTTAGGTTCGATCTTCACGCCGCGGGCCTTGGCCTCGGCATGACGATCCAAGGTCGTGGTGATGATGCTCTCCAGCTCCTTTTGGGTTACCTCTTCTACGTCCTGATGGGAGTTCATCTCGCTCTTCTTGCCAATGAAGGGCACATCATTGGAGAAGTCGTAGATGAGCCGTAAGGCGGTGACCTTAACGCGTGGGTTGAAGCGTGCGACCTCAATAGCGCGATCGAGCGCTAGCTGTTGGTCTTTTTTAGGCTCTATGATGACGAGGATGTTGTTGTACTGTCTCATAGCGAAGCTCCTTAACCGTGGTGAGGGATCGCACGATCCCTATGCAGGTACTTTTATCTTAAGACAAAAGCCGCGGGCCAACGGGCTTTAGCGTGGAGCATGCAGTGAATTTGTGATATGCCGCGAAAAATCGCCGCAGGGTCGCCCTGCGGCGGCGCTCCAGCCGCACGCGGCCTAGGGCGGCGCGGGCTGGGTCGGTTCTGCGTCCCGCATGGGACGCGGGGCGGGCTACATCTTGATGTGGCGCGGGCGAATGCCCAGCAGCAGGCAGCAGGCGCCAAAGAGCAGGGCGCCGCCGCCGATCAAGGCAGCAAGATAGAGGATGGAGGTGAGGGTGGACATCTGCGCCCACTGAGCAAAGTCAGGGGAGAGGTAGCGAACGGCCACGGCCATGACGATGCCTGAGAGCAAGGTCTTGCCGATAAAGAGCAAGGTCGTGGTGCTGACCTTGTAGATGTCACGCTTGTGCAGTAGATAGAGGAGCTGCCCTGCGTTGACGAAGGCGGCCAAGGCGGTGGAGAGCGCAAGGCCGATGTAATCGAGCGGCCAGACTAAGATCAGGTTAAAGCAGATGTTGGCGATGATGGCCACAATCGAGCAGCGTACCGGGGTCTTGGTGTCCTGCAGCGCGGCAAAACCCTGCACCAGCACGCGCACCAGCATGATAGCGCACAGGCCCGAGACTGAGGCAAGCAGCGAGTACGAGCTTAAGATGACGTTCTCGGCACTGAAGGCGCCGCGCATGAAGATGACGCGTAAGATCGGCTCGCGCAAGGCAATGATGCCTAAGGCCGATGGGATGCCAAGCAGCAGCACTAAGCGCACGCCCCAGTCGAGGGTGCGCACGTAGTTTTGGTGCTGGGTCTTGAGGTCGACGCGCGAGAGCGCAGGCAAGATCACGGTCGAGATGGCGACGGCGAAGATGCCGATTGGAAACTCCAGCAGGCGGTCAGAGTAGTAGAGGTACGAGATGGAACCGGTGGTGAGGAAGGAAGCCAAGACCGTGTTGACGAGCAAGTTGAGCTGACTTGCCGACACGCCAAAGAGCGCGGGGATCATCAAGGTGCGAATGCGCTTGACGCCCGGGTGCGACCAGCCCCACTTAGGGCGCACCATCAGGCCGAGCTTCCAGATAAAGGGCAGCTGGAAGATGAGTTGGACGATACCGCCTGCCACCATGCCGTAGGCCAAGATCGTGTTGGGATCGTCAAAGTGCGGCGCGATAAAGTAGGCCACCACGATCATGGTGATGTTGAGCCAGCACGGCGTCATGGCCGGAATGGCGAAGCTGCCGTGGACATTGAGCACCGAGCTGCACAGCGCCGTGAGCGTGATAAAGAAGAGATACGGGAAGGTGATCTCCAGCAGGGTCGAGGCTTGGGTAAATTTGGCCGCGTCAGGGGCGTCGTTGAGGTAGGCCTCAAACCAGCCCCAGCCGAAGATGGCGGTGACCACTGGCGAGGCGAGCATGCCTATGACCGAAATCACCAAGACGATAAGGCCCAAGGTTCCAGCGCTCTTGGCGATGAGTTCCTTTAAGGCCGTAGCATCCTCTTCCTTTGAGCACTTGGTCAAGACCGGGACAAAGGACTGGGCAAAGGCGCCTTCGGCAAAGAGGCGCCGGAAAAAGTTCGGGATGCGGTTAGCAAAAAAGAACACGTCCGCCATCAGGCCTGCGCCCAAGAGCTGGGCGATAGCGATATCGCGCACCATGCCCAAGATGCGCGACATAAAGGTCGCGCCCGCGCTGACCATGCCCGAGCGCAGCAGGCGCGCCTTCTTGACCGGCACTGCTGCTTTCTCAGCCGTTTCAGCCGCCTTCTCTGCGGCCTGCTCAGCAGCCTTCGGTGCGGCCGTTTGCTCTGCAGCTGCTGGGACTGCCGCAGGAGCTGGCGCAGGCTGGCTCTCAGCGTGGGAGGCGGTTGCAGGCTGAACCTGAGCGGTCGGGGCCTGCGCCGGGCCCTGAGCAGGCTGGGCTTGTGCGGCGTCTTGGGTGTGTTCGGGGGCCATAGCAGATTAACCTAAGGTGGTGTCGAGCACCATCATCAAGCAGAAGCCGACGATGACCGCGATTGAGGCTAAGTCGGAGTGCTTGCCTTGGTTGGCCTCAGGAATCAGCTCCTCGACCACGACGTAGATCATGGCACCGGCAGCAAAGGAGAGCAGCCATGGCATCAGCGGGATAAAGAACGAGGCTAAGATCACGACGATGCAGGCGGCAATCGGCTCGACCAAGCCCGAGATCGCGCCCATGGCGAAAGCCTTGAGGCGGCTTGCTCCGGCGCTGCGCAGGGGCAAGGTAACGGCGGCACCTTCGGGGACGTTTTGAATGCCCATGCCGATAGCCAAGGCGATGGCCACGGACAGGGCCTCCGGCGTGCCAATAGAGAGCGCCGAGACAAAGGAGATACCGACGGCCATGCCCTCTGGGATGTTGTGCAAGGTTACCGCAAAGAAGAGCAGGGAGTGCTTAGGCAAGTCCGTCTCCGGGCCTTCTGGGTGCTGCGAGCTCATGTGTAAGTGCGGGGTGATGTTATCGAGCAAGATCAAGAAGCCCGCACCGAGCAAGAAGCCACCGGCGCAAGGAATGGCGGGCGGCCAGCCTAAGTTGGCAGCCTCCTGCATCGCCGGGTCAAGCAGCGACCAGATGGAGGCGGCGATCATGATGCCTGCGGCAAAGCCTAAGGACAGGCGCGTAAACAGACGCGACGGCGAGCCCTTAAAGAACAAAATTGAGGCCGCGCCTAAGGCGGTCATAGCGAAGGTGTAGCCTGTGGCAGCGAGCGTATAGCCTAAAACAGTGAGTTCCATACAAAACCTCTTCGATTGAGCGCGCCTATTGTAATCCGGCTTGCACCAAGAAAGGAGGTTCTTTTGCTTTTAGGGCAAAGGCGCGGCCGCTGGGCGGCCGCCGGACGGCGGCCTGCGCGTGAGCCTGCGCGCAGAACGCAGGCGGCGCAGCGGGCGCAAACGTTTGTGAATAGTGAATGGATGAGGGCCTTGCGGGCTGGGCAAGCGTTTGCGTTAGCCGTGGCTAATTTTGATTGCTTTTCTCACTTGCCACTGATGCGCAACATCATCCCCTATAATGAGGTCATCGCTTGATGCAGCGGGCCTTCAGGCACTACACGCAGTTTCGCTTAGCTGCGTGGCGGACGGGGCGGCGCTTCATCGTTAGGCTCCAAGTTTCTTGAGGCAAGGTCAAAGAAAGTTCGGCCCAGTGCACAGATTTGATCGTGCTTTCACCAAATTTTGCTCTAATCCCCCTACAATGGGGTAAAGACCGTAAGTCATCTCGTGACCGCTTGCGGAGCGTTATGACCCAAGGCAAATGATTCGTTTTAGGAGTTTTCTGATGTCGTTAATCAACAAGGAAGTTGCAGATTTCTGTGTCCAAGCCTACCAGAACGATGATTTCCACCAAGTAACCAAGGCTGACATCTTAGGCAAGTGGTCTGTCTTCTTCTTTTATCCAGCTGACTTCACCTTCGTTTGCCCAACCGAGCTCAAGGACTTAGCTGAAAAGTACGAAGAGTTCAAGAAGATCGGCTGCGAGATCTACTCAGTATCCTGCGATTCGCATTTCGTCCACAAGGCATGGCACGACGCTTCTGACACCATCAAGGGCATCCAGTACCCAATGCTCGCCGATCCAAACCACCGTTTAGCTCGCGACTTTGACGTTCTGATCGAGGCTGATGGCTTAGCAGATCGTGGTACCTTCGTTGTAAACCCAGAGGGCAAGATCGTCGCTTACGAGGTTGTTGCTGGCAACATCGGCCGTAACGCTGACGAGTTATTACGCCGCGTCGAGGCCTTACAGTTCGTAGCCGAGCACGGCGACCAAGTCTGCCCAGCTAAGTGGCAGCCAGGTGCTAAGACCTTAAAGCCAGGTCTTGACCTCATCGGCGCCCTCTAATTTACGTCTAACCCCAAAGAAGGCGTAAGTTAGGGATGCTAGGTGGCCCTTGGCCACCACCTGACCAGAGAGGCCCCTTTTAGGGGCCTTTCTAGTTTGGGCCGTCCGCAGGCCCGGCCTGCTAAGCGCAAGCTGGCCTGCAGCGGCGGAGCCGCAACTGCTTTGGCCTGCGGTGGCAGGGCTGCTTTGACCTGTTTCGGTCTTCTTTGGCTTTCTCAGGCTTTTCTTGCGGCAGGCCGTGTACCGGACTGCTCCAAGAGAGGCTTGGGGCTTTGCCCTAAAGGTTCACCCCGCCTCAGGCTGGGCCATGTGTGGCGCTGGGCCTGCGGCTTACTGTCGGGAGTTTCGATGAGCGCAAACGATAATTTATATGATGCCATTGTCGTCGGTGGCGGCCCTGCGGGTTTGACGGCTGCCTTGTATTTGGCACGTGCCCGCTATCGCGTCTTAGTGGTCGAGAAGGATCGCTTTGGTGGTCAAATCACCATTACCCACGAAGTCGTCAACTACCCGGGCGTAGAGAAGACTTCCGGCGAAGAGTTAACCGAGACCATGCGCCGTCAGGCCGTCAACTTCGGCGCTGAGGTCATGTTGGCCGAGGTTACGGGCTTAAAGCTCGACTCGGACATCAAGGAGGTCGAGACCTCGCGCGGCACGTTGCGGGCCTTTGCCGTCCTGATCTGCACCGGCGCCAACCCGCGCAAGGTTGGCTTTATCGGTGAAGATGAGTTCCGCGGCCACGGTGTCGCTTACTGCGCTACCTGTGACGGTGAGTTCTTTACCGGCAAGGAGCTCTTAGTCATCGGTGGTGGTTACGCCTCCGCCGAAGAGGCCATGTTCTTAACCCGTTACGCCACTAAGGTCACGATCTTAGTGCGTAAGGACGCCTTCTCGTGCGCCAAGAGCATCGCCGATGAGGTCATGGCCCACCCTAAGATCAAGGTGCTGTTCAACCATGAGCTCAAGTCGGTACAAGGCTCAGATATGGGCATCTTGAGCGCGGAGATCTTCAACAATAAAACCGGCGAGACCTTTACCTACAAGGCCGAAGGCGATGATACCTTCGGCGTCTTTGTCTTTGCCGGCTACGTCCCGAATACCAAGCTGGTCGCCGATAAGGTCGCCTTAAACGAGCAGAACTACATCATCACTGACGCTAACCAAGAGACCAACGTCAAGGGTGTCTTCGCTGCCGGTGATGTCTGCATCAAGACCTTGCGTCAGGTAGTGACCGCCACCGCCGATGGCGCCTTAGCCGCAGCTGCGATGGAGAAGGTCGCAGCCCAGATGCACGATAAGACCGGCCTCGTCCCGGTTGTACCAAACGCGACCCGTAAGGCCCCTGAGGAGCCACGCGCTAGCGCTTTACCAAGCGAGGAGGGCGGCTCCTTTATCACCGCCGAGATGGTGCCACAGCTCAATATGGTCTTTGAGCGTATGGCTCAGAAGATCACCTTGCGTGTCCACACCGCTGGGGACGATAAGGGCAAGGAGCTGGTCTCCGCCTTAAATGAGATGGTGGCCTTAACTGACAAGCTGTCTCTAGAGACGACCTCCGAGGGCGAGCACTTGCCATATGCTGAGTTCATCCGTGAAGATGGCAGTGCCGTCGGCGCCGCCTTCCACGGCGTGCCGGGTGGCCACGAGCTCAACTCCTTTATCTTAGGTCTCTACAATGCCGCAGGCCCGGGCCAAGCGGTTGAGGAGCCACAGCTTGAGGCGATCAAGGCCATCTCTAAGGACGTCAAGCTCCAGATCTTGATCTCGCTGTCGTGCACCATGTGCCCAGACTTAGTCCGCGCCTGCCAGCAGATGGCAGCCTTGAGCCCTAAGGTCACGGCCCACGCCTACGACGTCGGTCTCTATCCAGACCTGCGCGCCAAGTACAAGGTTATGTCGGTACCATGCTTGGTGGTCAACGACGGTCAGGCTATTTCCTTTGGCAAGAAGAAGCTGCCTGAGCTTATCGACTACCTCAAGAGCATCGACGCGATTTAACGCGGCCCTGCCGCATGACGCGGCGTAACCGAACAGGCCCAGCCCAGACTTCGTTTGAGCTGGGCTTTGTTATGGTCAAAGGCTTGATCATATAGCTAACTTGAGTTAGCATAGGCTAACCAAGACAATCCTTGTCTGGCGGATTTCCAAGTGTATCGACAAAGTGCGGCCGTGCGTGGTCGCATTTTTTTTTCGTCCTGCCGCGCCGCTGCGTTTCCGAGCCGCGCCGGTCGCTAAGGAGGTGAGGCTGTGGAAGCCTAATGATGTTAGGTTTACTGTGGGTTAACGGTAGAAACCACCATTGTCATCAGCCCAGTATGGTACGCCATCTGGAGTGTTCAGAAGATCGCGGTCATCATTAGTCCAATAGTAGTTGCCATTTTGGTCGTAGTAGCTGTTGTCGCCATTGTTGTAATAGAAGTTGCCTTCGGCATCGTAAAGGTTGCCATCGCCGTCCGACCACAGATAGTTGGCAGCTGCGGTTGTGCAGCTTACGCTGATGGTCAAAACGGAGATGACAACAGGGCGTAAGTATCGAGTCATTGTGTGAGCTCTCGTGTCATGTGGTGCCAAAGACTATTCTCAAAGGGTTAGAGCACTAAGAGCGTCTTCGGCGGCCGGTGAGCCTCACTATAGCACTTGCGCTTGCGGCTGAGTGTGAGGCGCTGCGGCAGAATCGCGGCCGACTGCTCCCACATGGGTGCCAAGAAAAGCGGTGCTTTTGCTAAACTAACTACATCCGCACGGGCAGCTGTCAGCTGGGCTGAGCGGAGTGGTGGTTTTGAGTTACAGCCTGACCGGGAGGCGCTGGTGGACAATTCAGATTTATCCTCCTCTAATTTGAGCGAGATCCTGTTTAAGCCTAAGTATGACTATGTCGAGACCTCGGTCATCTCCAACTCCGGGTGCGCCTTGCCGGACTTGGGCGATGGCTTCCACCTGATGGGCTCGCATTTTCGTGCGCTTTGGTACCGTCCGTTAAACCGCTTTTCTTGGGCCTACTTGGGGGCCAATTGCCTCGACATTGACGAAGCGCTGGCGCACATCGTCATGAGCGACAACGAGCGCTCGCGCGACCAGTGCTACGACACGGTCAAACAGTATGGCCCGGGCAACTGGATCTATGAGTTCTGCACCATTGGCCAAAAGCGCATCAATCAGGCGCGCGAGTGCGAAGAGCGCGGCGACCTAGCGCAGGCGAGCCACCAATACCGCATGGCCTCGCGCTACTTTGCCATTGCCGCCTACCCCAACTTAAAGGGCGATGATTTGGCCGCGCAGGCTTCGCTCTATGGGCGTCGGGCGTATCGCAAGATCTTCAATGACCCGGTCAATCATGGTCACTATGCCGAGCAGGTCTTTTCCGTCGCAGGCGAGAAGGTCACGGGCTATCTGCACAGCGCCAACAACACTGACCTGCAGCCGTGCGTGATCATCGTGACCTCCTATGGCTCCACCGCCACCGACTACTATCGCTTCTTTAGTGACTACCTGCGCAAGGAAGGCATTGCCCTCTTTGCCGTGGACATGCCGGGCCAAGGCTCGGCGAGCAAGGTCGTACTCGGCGCGGAAACCTCGATTGTGCTTGAGGCGGCGGTCGAGCACCTCAAAAAGGTGCCGTACATCGACAGCTTAGCGCTCGGCGCGGTGGGCTTTCATGTTAGCGCCAATGCAGTGGCGCGCCTTGCCATCACTCATCCCAACATCTTCAAGGCTATCGCTCTGGTCAGCCCGGCGCTACATAACGCCTTCGTCAACCAAGAGCTGCTCAACAGTATGTCGCTGGCGGCACGCTCGTCCCTTGCCAACCGCTTAAACCTCGATGCGAGCACGTGGGATACGATCATCCCGCAGCTGCAGATCCTGTCCTTGCGCAAGCAGGGCTTGATCTCGCGCAACAGCCGCGTCAGCACCAAGACCATGACCTTGATGATGCCGGTCGACCTCAAGTACAACAACGACCAAGACTTGATCGACCAAGTCTTCACCAACAACAAGACCTTGGCCTTCACCAAGATGCGCGTCAGCGAGTTTGCCCCGCGCATCTTCACTAGCGCCTGTAAGTTATTTAGCGAGACGCTCAAGGGCTAAGCGCCCGGCCGCCCGTGCCTCCGCGCTGCCCGGCGCCGCCACCGGCCTTAGGTCGGCCTGCGCCGTGAGGCGTAACAGAGCAGGCGGTGGGACGGTGGCGTGTGGGCGGTTATAATCTCTGGGCATGGTTCATTGTTTGAGGAGACTGGGAAGTGGCTACGACCAAGAAGCGCACCACCTTATCGCAAGCTAACGCAGCAGAGGCCGCCGCGCCGACCGCGGTCAGCCCCCAGAGCATTGTCATTAAGATTGGCAGCACGACCCTGACGGCAAGCGGCAGCACGCTCAACCGCGTCGCGATGCTGGAGATTGTGCGCGTCATTGCGCAGCTTAAGGCCGCCGGGCACAAGGTGACCTTGGTGTCCTCAGGTGCGGTCGCCGCTGGGCGTGAGGTGGTCAAAGATCACCACTTGCTGCCTAAGCAGTTGAGCTCTAAGCAGCTGTTGGCCTCGGTCGGGCAAGGGCGCTTGATTGAGGTCTGGGAGTCGCTCTTTGCCATCTACAACATCCAGATTGGCCAGATTCTGCTGACGCGCGCTGACCTAGAGAATCGTGAGCGCTTCGTCAACGCCCGCGACACGCTCTTTGCCTTGCTTGAGCATGACATTGTGCCGGTCATCAACGAAAACGATGCCGTCTCCACCGCCGAGATCAAGGTCGGCGATAACGATACCTTAAGCGCTATCACCGCCTGCGCCATTGAGGCCGACAAGCTCATCTTACTTACCGACCAAAAGGGCCTCTACGACGCCAACCCTGATCAAGACCAGAATGCTCAGTTGATCACCGAAGTCCCGGTGATCGATGAGCGCATCATCGCCTTGGCCGGAGGCTCGGGGACTGAACTGGGTACCGGGGGCATGGCCACCAAGGTTAAGGCTGCGAAGATCGCGACCGAAGGCGGCGTCGAGCTTATCATTGCCGCCGGTTCCAATCCGGGCCAAATCCCGGAGCTGATCGCAGGCCGCGGTGAGGGCACCTTCTTTAGAACCAAGAACTCGTCCTTGGAGCTGCGTAAGGTCTGGCTTGCTGCCACCACGGTGCCGCAAGGCAAGATCTATTTGGACACCGGTGCAGTGCAAGCGATCACCGAGCGCAACTCGTCTTTGCTGCCCAGCGGCATCACTGCCGTGGGCGGAGAGTTCCCGCGTGGCGCGGTGGTCGGGCTCTATAGCCCTGATGATCAGTGCCTTGGCAAGGGCATTGTGCGCTACAACAACACCGAGTGCGGCTTGATCAAGGGCAAGCGCTCCGGTGACATTGAAGCCATCTTAGGCTTCTCGCACGGCGTGGTCGTGCACCGCAATGATATGGTGCTGTCTTAGCCACAAGCCCGGAGAAAGGGCATATATTTCGCTTGCAGGTCACCTTACGCTGTTGAGTGTGGCAAGCTACAGCAGGCCGCAGCGTGCGACCTGTGTGATGTTTGGGGAGCTTTTAGATGGAATTTAGCGTTGATGTCAACAAGATGGGCCATGATGCTGCGGTGGCCAGCCAAGCGCTGGCGGTAGCCTCCACCAAGGCCAAAAATGAAGCTTTAGCGCAGATTGCGAACATGCTCAAGAAGATGAAGAGCTTCATCATGGAGGTCAACGCCAAAGAGGTGACCGAGGCGCAGAACCGTGCCCTGCCCGCGCCGATGCTCGATCGCATGACCTTAACCGAGGCCCGTTACAACGAGATGGTCGAAGGCTTAGAGCGCGTCATCGCCTTAGATGATCCCATCGGCCAGCTCATCGACGGCTATACCGTCCCGTCCGGACTCAAGGTCAGTCGACGCCGCGTGCCGCTGGGCGTGGTGGGCGTCATCTATGAGTCGCGCCCTAATGTCACGGTCGACATCGCTGCTCTATGCATCAAGTCGGGCAATGCCTGCATTCTGCGCGGCGGTTCAGAGTGCTTTCAGACCAATCTGACCTTGTACGAGTTGATGCAAGAGGTCATCGGTAACAGTGCTTTGCCGAGCCACTGCGTGAATTTCATCTCCGCGACCGACCGCGAGCTGGTCAACAAGCTCTTGACCATGGACGAGTACGTGGACGTCATCATTCCACGCGGCGGCGAAGCGCTGCACCGCATGTGTGTCAAGCACGCGACCGTGCCGGTCATTGTGGGCGGCTTCGGCGTCACCCACATCTACGTCGACGATAGCGCCGACATCGAGAAGTCGGTGGAAATCATCATCAACGACAAGGTGCAAAAGCCGTCGGCTTGCAACGCCTTGGACACGATTTTGGTGCACCGCGAGCGCGCCATGGCCCTCCTCCACAACTTAGCGCCGGAGCTTGCCGCCAACAAGGTCATCGTCCACGCCCACGGCGAGGTCGCTGAGCTGATGCAAGATTACCCATACCTTGCCACCTGCACTGCCGCTGACCTCGACACCGAGTTCTTAGGCCTGCACGTCAACATCGTTATGGTCGACGGCGTCAACGATGCGCTCTTGCACCTGCGCAAGCACAAGGCCATCCACTCCGATGCCATCTTGACCAACAACTGGACTAACGCCGAGACCTTCACGCGCGGTGCGCCTTCGGCCTGCGTCTACGTCAATGCCTCGCCGCGCTTCTCCGACGGCGGCCAATTTGGCTTAGGTGCAGAAGTCGCTATCTCCACTCAGAAGCTGCATGCACGCGGCCCAATGGGCCTTGAGGCGCTCACCACTTACCAATACATCTGCTCGGGCGATTACTTAAGCCGCGAGTAGCGCCAGTCTGATACTGGCAAGGGGCGCCTGTAGCGGCGCGCCCTGTGGTGGTTGCGGTGCAGCAATCACGTGAGTTTCACAACCGCTTGCGGCTGCAAGCTTTGCTTGGTTGCGGAGGAGGAGTCAGCTCCCCTTAAACGTTTGCTGGGGTGACCTGCGCGCAGCGAATGAGAGCAGCGCCGGGCAGTTTTGCTATGTGTGCCATAACGACTCCGTTCTCAGCGCAGCCAAAGAGAACACTTTGAGGAAGCGTTATGATAACAACCTCCGTCAACGAAATGAGCCCCGAGGTCGACGTGGTGTCGAGCACGCTGGAGCCAGATACGGCGCCCGGCGCCGACACGGGCGCACAAATCAGTGCCTTTGAGCAAATCCTGCAGCGCTTTGAGCAGAACACCCTCACCCAGCGCGATAAGGGCACGAACTTCGAGGACTTGGTGTGCGCGGTCTTAAGCTCAGCACAGCCGTGGTGTGACCAATTCACCAAGGTGCAGACCTACGCCGAGTGGGCCAAGGAGTACCCGCAGCTCAGTGGTGGTGATGCACGCGACACCGGCATCGACTTGGTGGCGACCAATCGCGTCCCGGATTCCGCTCCCACGGGCATTCCTGCGGCCAGCAATGACGGATTAGCCCAGAATGCAGGCATTTCAGCACATGTTAGAATAGAAAATAGGGGGGGGGTAGAGACTTTTTTAGGAAATAATGCTCAACCGACCTTTACCGCTATTCAGTGCAAGTTCTTTGGGCGCGAGCAGTACATCCCCAAGAGCCAAGTTGACTCCTTCCTTGCCGCCTCCGAGCGTCCCTTCTTCACTGCGCGCTATTTCGTTTACACCGGCCGCCTCTCGGAGCATGCGCACCGCGAGCTCAAGCACAGCTCCAAGCCGCTCACGACCCTTTGCCGCTCTGACCTCGAAGAGGCCAACATCGATTGGTCGGGCTTCCTCAAGACCCGTCAGGTCACCCTCACCAAGCGGCAGCTGCGCCCGTACCAACAAGAGGCTTTAGAGAACGTCCTCGAAGGCTTTAAGCACCACAACCGCGGCAAGCTCATCATGGCCTGCGGTACGGGCAAGACCTTCACCTCGCTTAAGATTGCTGAGCGCCAGACCAACAACAACGGCTTCGTGCTGTTCTTGATGCCGTCCTTGGCCTTGCTCTCGCAGACGCTCTATGACTGGAAGCGCCAAGCCAGCGCTCATATGGCGGCCTTTGCCGTGTGCTCTGATAGTAAGGTGGGCAAGAACGAAGACGAGGACGACTTTGCCAGCTTCCTGCGGCCCTCCGACCTCAACTTCCCGGCCACGACCAACGCTCAGAGCTTAGCCCAAGCGGTCAACGCCGCGTTAGCGCGCAAGGCGCAAACGAATGCGCCGGGTCTGACCGTGATCTTCTCGACCTATCAGTCGCTCGACGTCATCCATCAAGCTCAGACCGACTATCAGCTGCCGAACCTTGACCTCATCATCTGCGACGAGGCCCACCGTACCGTCGGTGACTACTTTGTCGGCGACAAGAAGCCAAAGCGCAAGTCCCAGCGCGGCGCGAGCAGCGCGGTCGATGATGAATCGAACTTCACCCGCATCCACAATGCCGACTACATCAAGGGCAGCAAGCGCCTGTACATGACGGCCACGCCGAAGATCTATGGTGAGGCGGCCAAGCAGCAGGAGAGCCAAGGTGAGGCCATCTTGTACTCGATGGACGATGAGAGCGTCTTCGGCCCCGTATTCCATACCCTGAACTTCGACCACGCGGTCAAGCTGGGCTGCTTGGTTGACTACAAGGTTCTGATCTTGGTCGGCGACAAGTCGCTGCTACAGACCGACGAATCCCTGCTTGATTTCTCGCAGTACCATGCGGCCAAGGTCATCGGCACGTGGAAGGCCTTGAACAAGTACGGCTCTAGCGCTGAGCTTGCGGGTGATGAGCAGCCGATGCGCCGCGCAGTGGGCTTTGCCCAAATCATCGACGCCACCGGCAAGTATGATAAGGCGGGCTCCAAGCAGTTCACCAAGTACTTCCAAGACACGGTCGAGGGCTACCGGGAGCATCTCAAGGAGCTGAGCCTCAATGACCCCAAGGGCCGCGCCAGCGATGAGTTTGCCTACCTCAGCGAGCACAACTTAGTCTGCGACTGCAAGCATATCGATGGCTCGATGGATGCGGTCGAGAAGGGCACGCTGCTCGATTGGCTGCGCGCGGAGCCCGAGGAGAATCATTGCAAGATTCTCTTCAACGTGCGCTGCTTGAGCGAGGGCGTGGACGTGCCGGCGCTTGATGCGGTGGTCTTCTTGAGCCCGCGTAAGTCGCAGGTCGATGTGGTGCAGACGGTCGGGCGCGTGATGCGCACCGCGCCGGGCAAACAGCGCGGCTACGTCATCATCCCAGTGGTCACCAACGACCTCGAGCATCCCGAGTCGATCTTCGACAAGAACCAGAGCTTTGACGTGGTCTGGCAGGTGCTCAATGCCTTAAAGTCGATCAACCCCGACCACGTCTTGGTCGACGGCGTTACCCACAAGATCGATGAGCGCATCGAGGTCATCTGCGTTCACAAAGATAAGCTCCGCGGCAAGTCTCACGGGCCTACTCTTACTGATGGGCCGCGCTCTAAGCGCAAGGATAAGCATACCAAGGTAGATGAGCCGACCGACCCGAATCAGGATCTACAGCAACGCTTCCTGTTTGACTTGGATCAAGCGATCAAGGTCGAGGAGACGATCAAGTCCACCATCATCAAGAAGCTGGGCCGTCGTAAGGAGTGGCAGGACTGGGCTGAGGATGTGGCCAAGATCTGTACCGAGCAGGTCAAGGCGATCAATGAGCTGCTTGAAGCTAACTCAGACCCCTCGTTTCAAGCTGACTTTACCAAGTTCTGCCTCGACCTCAACGACTCGATTGGCCAGCACTTAGACCGAGACGCCATCATCGAGATGCTGGCGCAGCACATCGTGATCAAGCCGGTCTTAGATGAGCTGTTCCGCGGATTCCCATTCACCGAGCAAAACCCGATCGCCAAGGGCCTATCGGACATGCTGGGCAAGCTCGATGCCGAAGGCTTGACCAAAACCAACCAAGACCTGCGCGGCTTCTACCAGAGCGTCGGGTTTCGCATGCAGAACGTCACCTCGGTGGAGGATCGGCAAAAGGTCATTGTCGACCTGTTCGACCGCTTCTTTAAGGTGGCCTTCCCGAAGCAGCAGGACAAGCTCGGCATCGTCTATACCCCGATTGAGGTGGTCGACTTCATCAACCACTCGGTCAACGACATCCTCAAGCGCGAGTTCGGTTCGAGCCTCGGCAGCCCGGGCGTGCACATCATGGATCCCTTCACCGGCACCGGTACTTTCATCACGCGCATGATGCAGAGTTCAGACCTCATCGCGCTGCCGGAGCTTGAGCACAAGTACCGCCACGAGCTCCATGCTCAAGAGATTTTGCCGCTGGCTTACTATGTCGCCTCGATCAACATCGAGTCGGTGTACCACGAGCTTACGGACAGGGATGCTGACCACTACGAGCGCAACCACATCGTGGTGCTGACCGATACCTTCGCCGAAGTCGAGGACAAGGCTCACACCATCACCGGCTCGTTCGGCCAGAACTCGGAGCTGCGCGACGCGGTGCGCGCCCTGCCGCTCAAGGTCATCGTCGGCAATCCGCCGTACTCCGTCGGGCAGACTAGCCAAAACGACAATAACCAAAACGAGAGCTATCCAGTGCTTGAGCAACGTATCGCTGATACCTATGTGGCATTGGGCGAGAAGGCCAATAAGAAAAGCCTTTACGACTCTTACATCAAGGCCTTCCGCTGGGCGAGCGACCGCATCGGGGAGCAAGGTGTTATTGCTTTTATTTCTAATGCCGGCTGGGTCGATAGCAAGGCAGCAAGTGGCATACGCCGCTGTCTACAGCAGGAGTTTAGCTCGGTCTATGTTTACCACCTCAAAGGCAACCAGCGTACCTCAGGCGAGCAATCCCGTAGAGAGGGCGGCAAGATCTTCGGTGCCGGTAGCCGCGCTCCTATCGCCATTACGATCTTGGTCAAGAACCCGCAGGCCGCCGCGCCGGGCAAGATCTACTTTGCCGCGGTCGATGACTTCCTCAGCCGCGAGGAGAAGCTGGGACATCTCATGGAGCTCGGCTCCATCGTCAATGCTCCGCTGTCTGAACTCAAGCCTGATGCCCACGGCGACTGGCTCAATCAACGTCGTGACGACTTCGGGCACTTCATCACGGTCGGTGGCAAGAAAACAGGTGGCTTAGCCATTTTTGAAAGTTACTCACGTGGTGTAGCAACATCGCGCGATACTTGGGTGTATAACGCCAGTAAACAGACCATCGAGCGTAATATCACCGATTGCGTTGCCTTCTACAACGCACAGGTCGAGGCTCTCAAGCGCGACCCTGTCGGCTTTGTGCGTGATAACGACGGAACCAAGATCAAATGGAATACCAGCCTTGATAATCAGCTGAGAAAAGGTAAGGAGCTTGCCCAATTTGATAGTGGCTATGTGGTGACATCCTTGTACCGTCCCTTCTTTAAGCAGTTCCTTTACAACGACAAAGCTTGGATTGAAAGTACATACCAAATGCCTCAGCTGTTCCCTTGCGCCGACGCCAAGAACTTGGTGATAAGTACGCTCACAGCTGAGGCCAAGAGCTTTACCTGCCTTATGTCCAGCTGCATTTGTGATGTTAACTTGCTAAAGTTTGGCAACCAATGCTTTCCGCGCTACCTTTACCGCAAGGTTGGCGACTCTGCTCCGGCCGCGGGCGGCCTGATGGCAGGGCTGGAGTCTGTGCAGACCACTGCTCATTGCGTGATAATCAACGGCTATGAGCAGGTCGATGCGATTGGGCCTGAGGCGGTTGAGCACTTCAAAGCGGCCTACCCGGAGGCGGCTGCGGCGATCAATGCCGATGCCGTGTTCTACTACATCTACGGCATCCTGCATAGCCCAGACTACCGCACGATCTACGCCAACAACCTGCAAAAGGAACTGCCGCGCATCCCGCGCGTGGCTACCTATGATGAGTTTAAGGCCTTTGAGCAGGCGGGACGGGAGCTAGCCAACCTGCATGTTAACTACGAAAAGGTGGAGCCGTTTGAGGGATATACCCCTTGCTACGCCAAGGGCGTCAACTCCGACAACATGGACTACACGGTAGATCAGCTTAAGTATGGCAAGATCAAGGGCAAGACCGGCAACGCCGCCAAGGACAAGACCGTGATCGTGTACAACAACCAGCTGACGCTGCGAGGCATTCCGCTTGAAGCGCAGGAGTATGTTGTGGCTGGGCAGTCTGCGCTTGACTGGGTCGTGGAGCGCTGCCGAATTAAGACCGACAAGGATTCTGGTATCCTCAACAATTACAACGTCTACGCTAAGGAGGCTAAGGAGGTAGACCCTGACCGCTACATCCTTAACCTCATCCTGCGCGTGATTACGGTGTCGTTAGAGACGGTGAAGATTGTGAAGGCCTTGCCGCCGCTCACTATTCACCCGCTCGACCAGTAGCGTCGACCTGAGCGCACCTACGCGCACGCGATCCATGAAAGCCACGGTTGACTTCGGTTGACCGTGGCTTTTGGCGCTTTGGAAAATGTGTGATATCACTGGATCGCATGTGTGATATCACATGTTGCTCAAGCAGGCGTCGTGGTCTCGCCCTAGCGCTATCGGTGATGATGGCGTGGGCGGCCTTCGGGATGGATAGCAATAAGGTCGGCTCAGTAGGGCGGCACCAATGTCTGGGCGTTGGGCTGCTGCTTGACCGTCGCTCCTTTCAGCGCTCCTGCCACCGCCTAGGACTGAGTATGCGCGGGCTAGGGCTGGCGGCAAAGGCGTGCCAGCTGTTGAGTGGATGGATACGCACAGGGCGGGCGCTGGGCTTGCTGGGGCGGGCGCGCACGTAAGGCCGTCGGCCACCACAGCCACGGTTGACTTCGGTTGATCGTGGCTTTTATCACTGAGAAGAAGGTGCGATATCGCTGCTGTGCCCTTGCTCACGCCACAGCCGCCCCGAAGGGCGGCAGGACAGTGCACATAAGGGCGCACGACCTCGGAACCAGTTGGAGCTAAACCCACTTCTGATCAGGGCGACGCTTGTGGCCTTCCTTACGCAGCTGTTCAAGCTGATCCAAAGTAGCATCAGTGATTTCAAAGGTTTCATCACTGATAAACATAACACGCTGGGAGTCTCCTTTAGCTAAGAGCACATATTGGGGGTAGCCAACTTCTGGGCAGCCACCAAATTGGTCAGCCAATCTGAAGATTTTGGGCTTGATCCAATATACATCCCAAAGCAGGTTATCAGTACGGTATTCGCCGCAGTACTCTGCGTCATAGTCATAACCGGCATAGGTGTTGCGAATGTAGTCTGGGATATCATCGTCGAACTTATCGCTCCAATCCACCTGCGCAGCGATCTCACCAAAGAGATCACCGTGACTTGCGTCTCCGCTGTCATCTTTGTCCATAGCAAACCTCCGATCATGCGCCCAAGCATTACCGAGCCCGAGGGCTGCTTGGCCTTTCTTGACTACCGCATACTCGGCTAACCCAAGCACGATATCGCAATCGTCAACCCGATATGCCCGCAGAGAACGTGCGTCAACCTTACCGAGTTGCTTGTTAATATATGGGTTAAAGTATTGAGCAACCTTAGTGGTTTTGTTGCCTGACTGTGGGTCATAAAGTAAGATATCACCGTTACGCAGCTTCTCAACTGTTACAATATGACCACTTCTACGGTTAAGCAACTTCCATGCAAGGTGAAAACGCTGTCCCGGCTCAATCATCTGCTTGAGCAGCTGCTCGATTGTTGCGGGGCGCTCCGCGGAGCTTAAGCGCTCCAGCCTGTCGTTTTGCTCGACCAGATAAGTGACATCAGGATAAGCCTTCGTGCGCGGATTCCACCACACACTCTGACTGCATAAAGCCAGCCGCATTTGTGGTGGCATATTGGTAAAAGGAATACCTGTATGCTCTGAGACCACATAAGGCTTAGCCTCAACATCAAAACCACGAAGGCGCAGCTCGTAGGCAATACAGCCGCATTGGCAGTTGTTGTTGAATGGCTTCAATGTACGAAGTTCAACCTTGCCTGCGGCATTAACAAATTGCTTGCTGATAACCTTGTTAAAGTTGGAGTTAGGGTTGAGCGAGTCAGCTTCTTTGAAGCTCATCGCAGGCCCAGCTTGCACCCCATTGATCTGCTCGGGCACATATTGATGGTCGCCCGTAGAGATGCTGTTATGACGCAGGTCGTAACGACTAAACTCGCGCGTTAGCGCTTGATCAATGTTACAGCCCAAGTACACTTGGATCGCCTGTTCCGTCTGGTACGTCAGTTTGTCGAACCAAGCCATGTTGGCTTCAAACCGCTTCTTGCCCCACCGGGAGATCATGAGCTCTCGGTAAGTGCTGAACAGGGACTTCACCTGTTGTAGTACCAACCACGTTTTGACCCCGAAGGTGGAGTATCCACTCCTAAAGTCAGCGCTGGCTAAGTTGACCTTAACGAATGGGTATGCGACGCGCTTACCGTCGCGGTACTCTTGAGCCAGCTTATCGCGGACTAACTCCGCACTCTTTTGAACGATATCAGCACCATGCAACTCGTCACGAATCATTGATAGAGCATTGTTGAGGCTTTGGCTCACTGAGCCATAGTCGTCTTGAACGGCCTTCAGAAGGTTAGATCCATGCTGCTGCTTCACGTCCTCATAGCGATGATAGAGCTGCGCGATGAGCTGCGAGGACGACTTATGCAGCGTTAGCTTGTCGCCCTTCTCTAACTTCTGCAAGCCTTGGCAGGCTTTAACATAGGCCTCCAAGCGATTGAAGCGGCGCTGCAGCTTGCTGCTGTTACTATACAAGTTGAACTCGGAGAAGTCGACGCTTGGAGTGACGAAACCAGCATAAAGCTCTGGGCCAGATAGCAACGCTACGATCTCACTGTGATCACAGATGTCATTAACCTCGGCGTATTGGCCCAAGAGATAACTTTTCAAGAAGTCTCCAAGTTCATCATCGTTGAGCAAAGCAGTTAGGTGTGCTGAGCCCGGCACGGCGCACAGCTTTAGCAGAGTCTGCTCGTTGCAATGCAAGTCCCTTGGCGCAGAATGGGGCTGAGACGCTGTCTGAGCGATACCTGTGTCCTCATCACTAAACGCCTCCGCCTCGGTTTGGCCGTTGAACTCGCCGCCAAACCCAGCCACGATTCTGCCCGCATCATCCAACTTGTAATGCTGACCTTTGGATTGATCTTTGGGCTTAGCGGTACGCCACTCGTCGTCTAATGCCAGCGTCGGGCTGGCATCGAAGGCAAGCTTCCATCCGAGGTAGGCCAGATCCGCCCGACGCTCTATCGAGCAATGCTGATCAAACTCCCGGCGCGCAGCCTCAACCAAATCGGGAGTCATCTTTTGCAACAAGTCAAAAGCGATCCTATCGGCCTCATATCGGACGTGTTGGCTTGAGTAGTTCACGTCAAGCTGTCGCCAAATAAGAAGCTGCATCTCCCCCGCAACTCGGGCTAAAGCAAACGTCATACTATCTCGGTTAACTTGTTCCTCAATGATGGCGCTTTTCAATGGCCAATCAAATCTTGTCGTGTCCATGACGATTCCTCTAACAGGGTACGCGGCAACAATGCGCAGGTACCACAACAACCTATCGGACTTCATCGCTGGGCGGGCTAGCCAGAGCAGCTGTCTGATGCCCCGCCTTTGTACGTTTTTAGGAATAATTGAGTTGTACCACCATTACGGTGGATCCTGCAACACGCCCCGCACGCAAGTTCTGGTTTTGTCGCGTTAAACCGCATAAACATCAGTAATTTTTGTAAAGATAAATTTAAGCGTGTGATGTGCCCAACATCACGAAAAGGGGGTTGTATAGAGAAAAAATGGTATAAATAGTATGGGGGGGGGTATTACCCCCCCCCCTCACCCCCAAGCCAAACACTCCCGCTCACCCATCCATCCATTATCATCATGCGCTAGCAGAGCACGAGCATGCTACCGTGCTAACAATAGCATGATCGCCGGCACTGATAGCAGTAGCAGCATGACACTTGAGGAGTAGCACGGCATAAAAGTCGGCGACGAGCACTACATCCTCAACCTCATCCTGCGCGTGATTACGGTGTCGTTAGAGACGGTGAAGATTGTGAAGGCCCTGCCGCTGCTCACCATTCACAAGCTTGACCAGTAGCCGGTAGCCTCCACGCAGTCTCGGCGCCCGTATGCTGCGCCGGGCGTCAGTAAGGCTGTTGGCCACCACAGCCACGGTTGACTTCGGTTGACCGTGGCTTTTGGTTCTTTGGATAAGATGCGATATCACTGGATCGCATGTGTGATATCACATGTTGCTCAAGCAAGCGTCGTGGTCTCGCCCGATCGTTATCGATGATGATGGCGGGGCGGCCTTCAGGCAGGATAGGGGCTGCTCAGTAGGGCAGCACCGCGATGGCTGGGCGCGGGCCTGCGTGCTGGTACTGCGCTCCTGTCATCGATCTTGTCCACGCCAAAGCCTAAGCCTGCGCAGAGCTGGCCATTGGTGGTATGGCCTAGGCTGGCCTGCTGTTGAGTGGATGGATGCGCACGTGGTGGGCGCTGGGCTTGCTCTGCTTGCTGGGTCGGCTGTGCTACATGGGGTGAGGGAGGCCTCCCTTGGTGCGGGCGGTAGGTGCTGCGAGCGGGGAGATGTTGGGAATTTTGTGAGCAATATCGTGTCTTGTTCAAAAATTTGCGCCAAAGCCATTGCAGTGGCCGGGGGCTTGGTCATAATGGAACTAAGTGGATATCTCTAGGTTAGAGTAAGGGGGAGATATGTCCTACAAAGTTTTAGTGCTCTTAAAGCCAACCGAAGAGCAGCCTGCGCTCGAGCGTGTCGCGGAGTTTGCGCGCTTCCTACCTGAGCTTGAGGTGGTCGTGTGCCGCGTGGTCAGCGATTACAGCGACGACCAGATCCCAGCTTTAAAAGAGCGCTATGATCGCGAGATCTCTTCCTTAATGAAGCGCTTCCCAAGCATCGAGCATTACGAGACGTACATCACCTTCTCCAAGAACGTGCCGGAGGCCTTCTGCAACTACGCCAAGCTCAAGTCCAAGACCTTAAGCATGGCCGTGATCTCGGCCAACAAGCGCAATACCTTGCGCGATATCTTCATCTCGCCGCTTGATTCGCAGATCATGAGCAAGATCAACCTGCCAGTGCTGGTGGTCAAGGACGCCAACGCGCCGCAGCACTTGAGCCGCGCCATTGTCCTTGCGATCGACTTTGAGGAGACCGCGCACGATAAGATGGTCGACGAGGTGCTCTTTACTGCCGCCAATGCCTTCGCCATGCACTTCAACGGCGAAGTTCACGTGCTCAACTGCGTCCCGCCAATTCACCGCGGCTTGATGTCAGGCAAGACCACCGCCTCGGTTATCTTGGGCAATGAAAAGCCGATCACCCGTGCCGATGTCCATGGCCGTGATTTGGCAACCTTCGCTGAGAAGCATGGCATCCCGAACACGCATTGCCATATCGCCGAAGGCCGCGTCGATGAGATGATCCCTAAGGTCTGCGCTAAGCTGGAGGCCCGTATGGTCTGCATGGGCATGTCCTCTAAGGACGGCGTCTTGAGCGCTATCGACCAGACGGCCAGCGAGTTGGTGTTAGAGCAGATCAAGGGCGATATCTTCATCGTCAACCGTAACATCAACATCGATGACTTGAAAGCACAGCAAGAAGAGTAAGCGCGCAGATAAGCTTGGGTTCTGTGAGCCCTTGCGGCAGGCCTCGGCTGGGGCCTGCGGCGCTTGCTGTTATGAGAACTGCCGTGGCGGTGTGCTGCGGCATTTTAGTTTTTACAGACCGGGCTGAGTGCTAAAGGCGAAGCTCGGTGGAACTGAGTGGAGAGGTTATGGCGGTAACGATCCGTCACTTTGAATGGGGCCGCGATCTGTGGCCTGCGGTAGATTTGGTCTATAAGGTGTGGTTTGCCGACTCCCAGAGCACCTTGGTCGGGAAGCTGAGCGCCTGCAACTTCTTGGTTCACTACCTGCGCCAAGGCACGACGCTCAAGGTCGCCTGCGAAGGCGACACGCTCTTGGGCATCATGGCCTATAACAACAAGCGCGATGTCCCGGTGCTCTCGCATAAGCGCTCATGGTGGGTTGCAGCGCAGGCTGCGTTCTTGGAGCAGGGTTGCAAGATAGGGCTGTACTTGTTGCCGCACAGCGCGGTGCCACGCCTGTTTAACGAGAAGTTCTTTGCCTGCTATCAGCGCATGCGCGCGCTGGTGCGCAATGCCAAAGATCCGGAGCTTTTGCTGCTCTTGGTGGGCGAGGCGGCCCAAGGCAAGGGCGTGGGGCGGGCGCTGATGGCTGCCGCCGAAGACGATCTGCGCGCTCAAGGCTTTGGCTCGTACTACCTCTTGACCGATAGCAGCTGCAATTGGTTCTTTTACGAGCTGATGGGTATGACCAAGGACTTAGATGTGGCCATGAACTTCGGCATCCCGCATGTGAAGGGCTACGAGCACTACCTCAACATGTACCTGCGGGCGCTTATTTACTCGCGACTGTTGTAGGTCACCGTGGGGTAGGGCCGGTACGTCCTTAAGGAAGGGCCTGTATCTGGGCTGCAGCGCAAGCGGCCTCTGCTCTATAGAGACCAATCCGGCCTGCCCGGGCTTGAAGCGGCAAGCGGCAGCGTAGCCGCCGCAAGAGTGGCCCTTACCTGTGTTGCCGCGCAAGCTGCCTCTGTCTCCATAGAGACCACTACGGCCTGCCCGGAGCCTGAAGCGGCGAGCGGCGAGCGTAGCCGCGGCAAGAGTGGCCGGAATGCAAGCTGGCCTATACCCGTGTTACAGCACAAATGGCCTCGGTCTCCATAGAGACCAATATGGCTTGCCCGGAGCGTGAAACGGCACGCGGTGAGCGTAGCCGCCGCATGAGTGGCCGGAGTGCAAGGTGGCCCGCACCGTAGGCTCAAGCACAAACGGCCTCGGTCTCCATAGAGACCAATATGGCTTGCCCGAAGTGTGAAGCGGCACGCGGTGAACGTAGCCGCTGTAAGCTGCCGCAGTCGCTGCCGCGGTAAGCCGCCTCGGCCGCCCTCGCCCGCCCGCGTCAGCGGGCGGGCGAGGGCATCTGAGGCGTGAGCCTCAGATGGCTGCGGTAGCAGCCGTGGCGGCAGCGACTGCGGCAGCGGCTGGGTTAGACGTTGAAGAGGAACTCGAAGAGGTCGCCGTCTTGGACGATGTAGTCCTTGCCCTCAGAGCGCAGCTTGCCTGCTTCCTTGGCCCCAGCCTCGCCGTTGTAGGCGATGAAGTCCTCGTAGGCGATGGTTTGGGCGCGGATGAAGCCACGCTCAAAGTCCGAGTGGATGCGGCCGGCCGCCTGCGGGGCGGTAGCGCCGATCTTGACCGTCCAAGCACGCACCTCCTTTGGACCTGCCGTAAAGAAGGTCTGAAGTCCCAAGAGTTGGTAACCGGCGCGGATCACGCGGTTTAAGCCCGGCTCGGTGAGGCCTAAGCTCTCCATAAATTCAGCGCGGTCAGCCTCGTCCATGGTGGCAAGCTCCGCTTCAATCGCGGCGGAGACTGGGACGACGATGCTCTTCTCCTTCGTAGCGTACTCGGTTAAGGCATCGAGGTATGGGTTGTTGCTAAAGCCGTCCTCGGAGACGTTGGCGATGTACATCATCGGCTTTAAGGTCAGGAAGTTGAAGTTGCGCAGAGCTGCTAAATCTTCCTTGGTGAAGTCGACCGCGCGCAGCATCTTGCCTTGCTCTAAGGCCGGAACGGCCTTCTCTAAGGCTACCACCTGGGCTAAGGCTTCCTTATCGCCGCCGGTGCGGGCACGCTTCTCAAGGCGTGCGAGGGCCTTGCTTGCGACATCTAAGTCGGCGATGGCGAGCTCCGTGTTGATGACGTCGGCGTCGCTTACTGGGTCAATCTTGCCGTTGACGTGGATGACGTTGGGATCTTCAAAGCAGCGTACGACGTGGGCGATGGCGTCGGTGTCGCGGATGTTGGCCAAGAACTGATTGCCTAAGCCCTCGCCTTGGGAGGCGCCCTTGACTAAGCCTGCGATGTCGACGAACTCCATTGCGGTCGGCACGATCTTCTGCGGCTTGACGATGGCGGCGATCTTGTCTAAGCGCGGATCCGGTACCGGGACGATGCCGGTGTTCGGCTCAATGGTGCAGAAGGGGAAGTTTTCAGCGGCAATGCCCGCCTTGGTCAGGGCGTTAAATAAAGTGGACTTGCCAACATTTGGCAGGCCTACGATACCGCAGTTAAAACCCATGTCTAAACTCCGAATTGTTGAGGCTTGAAGCCGTTGATGGCGCTAGTGGCCTTGGCAATGCCTTGAGTGAAAATAAGTCCGATGTGGCGCGCGGCCGCATCCAGCGCCTCCTCGAGCAAGGAGCGATCGGCCGGGGCCGGGCGGCCTAAGACCCAAGAGTAGGTGTCCGGGCCTTTGCCGATGCCGATGCGCAGCCGATAGTAGTTTTGGCTGCCGCCTAAGTGCGCGGTGATTGATTTTAAGCCGTTATGCCCGGCGAGGCCACCACCAAATTTGAGGCGAATGGCCCCCGGGTTGAGGTCTAACTCGTCGTGCAACACCAAGATTTGCTCGGGGGCGATCTTGTAGAAGTTGCACACGGCGCCGACCGCGCGCCCCGATTCATTCATATAGGTGGTCGGGAACAGTAAGAAGACTTCGTGGCCTTCCATTTGGCCCTTGCCCATGACGCCTGAGAACTTGCTCTGCGGCGTCAGGTCGATGCGGTAGCGGTCAGCGATGAGCTCGAGCAGGTCGCAGCCCATATTGTGGCGGGTGTGGGCGTACTTGGCTCCGACGTTGCCTAGGCCCACGATTAAGCGAATATCAGCGGTATCGGCCATGACTGTTAAACGATTTGATCAAGCGGCACCACGTCGGAGCGCTCAGATTCTGGTAAGAGACTGAGCGCCTGCGCGACCGTGTGGCCGGTGTTAGGGAAGGTCAAGTTGGGATCTAAGTCGTGCATCGGCACCAGCACGAAGGCCCGCTCTTGGGCGCGCGGATGCGGAATGGTCAGCACCTCATCATTGATATTGGTGTCCTCGGCCCAGATGAGGTCTAAATCGAGGGTGCGCGGGCCGTTCTTAAACAGACGCTCGCGCCCGAAGTCGAGCTCGAGTTGGGCAAGCTTCCGGTAGAGCTCGTGCAGCTCAAGGTCGGTCTCCACCAAGATGGCCGAGTTGATAAAGTCAGGCTGCGCGAGGAAGCCCCATGGCTTGGTGCAATAGAGGCGGGCGCTTTTGAGCAGCTTGACGCCGGTCACTTGGGTGATCGCTTGGATCGCAGCAGTGATGGTAAAGCGGCTGGGGCCTAAGTTGGAGCCTAAGGCGATGACAACTTGCATGGTGTGTCTCTTGACGTGACAAAGCCAAAGCGGTGCGCGGCCTGCTTTGGCTTTGTGAGGGAAAAGCGGAGCGACAGTTACGGCTCGAGGTTCATGGCACGGCGCCAGTCGCGGGCCTTGTTCATGCGCTCTTGACGATCGGCGTGAGTCTCGTTGAAGTCCTCAAAGCTCCCGGCCTCCGGGCGACCGCTGCGGCGCTCATCGCGGCGGCTTTCGCGGCCTTCGCGGCCCTCGCGCTTGAAGTCGCGGCTGCTGCGGCGACGGCCCCCGCGCTCCCCGCGCTCGCTTAAGCGGCTTTGGCGCTCTTCGTTGCTCTTGCGACGGCGCTCGGCGTCGGCCTTGCACTGGTCGTAGTACGGCTGCCAGAACTCAACGCGCGATTGCAGGTTTGGGTCGAAGTGGGCGCGCAGCTTGAACAGGTCAAAGGCGGCACGGAAGGCGTGGTAGGAGGTGGTCTCCTTGACGTACTTCTCGGGATCCTTGGACTCAAGCAGGAATTGCAGGCGCCACAGCAGGGCGATCGAGCGGATGATATTTTCCGGCATCGCGGTGATGCGGTACTGCATGATGACCACTTGAGCGGCCAAGAAGGCGATCAAGCTCTTGTAGTTGATGTTGTTGGCACTGAACATCAGGTCATCGCGGATCTCGTAGAAGGCCCAGATGAACTCGTTCCACAAGATGATGGAGTACAAGAAGTGTGGCTTGTTGCACTTGCCTTCGGCAAAGCGCTGGTCGGTGCTCTCGAAGGCGTAGTTTAAGAAGTCGCGGCAGGTGCTCGAGTTGAGGAGCATCGGCGAGATGGTGAAGAGCTGATCAAACAGGTTCAAGGCGGTTAGCACCTTGAAGCTTGCTTGGGCATGGCCCGTTAAGAACAGCTTGTTGACCTCGTCGTACATACGGGCCGGTGACACCGAGCGCAGGAATGGCGCGCATGGGCCAATCTGCTCTAAGGTGCGCTTGGACAGCTTAAAGCCGAGCTTGGCGCTAAAGCGGGCGGCGCGCAGAATGCGCACTGGGTCTTCGCGGTAGCGCGTCTCCGGATCGCCGATGATGTCGATCACGCCTTGGGTCAGGTCGTAGAGGCCGCCGTGGAAATCGATAAGCTCACCGGTTTGGATATCGAGGTAGATGGCGTTGATGGTGAAGTCACGGCGCAGGGCATCTTCCTCGAGGCTGGTGCCGTAGCTGTTGTCGCGTACCAGCATGCCGTCGCGGTTGACTTGCACCTCAAAGCGCTTGCCTTCGCGCGAGATCGCCGTCTCCTCAACCTGCAGCATTGGGGAGTTGCCACCGCGGAAGGTGGTCACCTCAATGGTGTCGTTGTTGGAGTAGATGATGTGGACGATCTTAAAGCGCTTGCCGATGATACGGGCATTGCCAAAGAGGCGGCGTACTTGCTCAGGGGTGGCATTGGTTGAGACGTCGAAGTCTTTAGGCGTTTTGCCTAGGAGCAGGTCGCGGACACCACCGCCGACTAAGTAGGCCTCATAGCCTGCTTGCTTTAAGCGCTTGATGACCTTGATGGCGAACTTGGAGATCTGTTCGGTCGGGAGCTGGTGCTGCTGCGCGCTGAGTACCAGCTTCTTTTGGCCGTACTTGACCACCTGAGCCTTGTTGTTTTTTAACAGGTCGCTCAGACCCGGGAGTAAAGCAGAAATTTTTGTGTACCTCTGTTTGTACCCAAAACCTTGGCTCGCCTAATATTTTACTCCGAATGCTCTTTTACTTGACTTCCGCGGCCTCCACCGTAACCGTTTGTGAGCATCTGACAAGGTCTAACCTCAAAGGCAGCTCCGTCGCGGCGTGCAGGCTGGGGCATGCAGGCTGGTGCGTGGTGCTTTAAGGCACGGGGGGATAGGGCAGTCCGAGTAAAATATCAGGTGAACCGACGAGCGGCGCAGAACCAAGTTAGGAGACCACTTTGGAGCTTGTGCGCACCAGCACCGTGATTATGCCGGGCATTAAGACAAAGTTGGCGTAACAAGGCCCAAGATGACACCGCGCGGGCGCCTTCTTAACTGAGAAGTCAGTCGGCCGCTTTTGCCAAGGCCTAGCCCTCAAGCGAACTTGGGCGCTAGCTTGACCAAAATATGGCGCATTATAGCATAAGGGCTTGCTGTGGCAGTGCGCGCGGATCAAAGCGGGTACAGGCCTGCTGCAGCAGCGTGTGCAGGCGCTCGTCCTCTTCTTGAGCTAAGGCGAGCTCGTGCTCAGTGGGGACAGGCTCGTGCTCTGCGGGGACGGGCTCGTGCTCAGTGGGGGCCAGAGGTTGTTGGTTTTGGCGATAGCGCTGGAGGCGCTCATGGATGAGCGTTAGGCTCTGAGGGTGGGGTATGGCGTTGAGCAGGTGCAGGCACAGCTCAAGGGCTTCTATTGGGCTGAGCAGGTCTAACAGGGCGGGCGCGTGGTTTTGCTTGGAGAATTTGGCACCACTTGCTTGTTCTAGGACTAAGGGCAGATGACAAAAGCGCGGGGCTTGATAGCCCATAAGGTCGTAGAGAGCCAGCTGCAAGAAGGTCGCGCTGAGCATGTCCGCGCCACGTACTACTTCGGTGATGCCTTGGCGGTGGTCGTCGACTACGACTGCGAGGTTGTAGGCGATGATGCCGTCAGCGCGCTGCAGCACCAAGTTGGGATTGAGCTCCGCTTGATAGTCGGCTTGCTTAACTGATCCGAAGTTGCCGTCAACAAAGGATGGATGGGCGGCTAAGGCGCGCGTTAAGTCCACGCGGATGGCCTGATGCTCGGCGGGCGTGAGGTGCAGCTGCGCGCAGGGGCAGGGCCGCTGCTTTAACAGCGCGCGGGTGCAGTTGCAGCGATAGGCCTGCGGGATGTGGGCGATGGCACGGTGATAGTCGGCCTCGTGCTCACTTTGGATGAAGACGGGTTCGTCGGGTTGCAGGCCGAGCTGTTCGATTTCAGCGAGCATGATGGGGGTGTTGGCCTGCGGACAGCGCGGGCGGTCTAAGTCCTCAAGACGGAGCAAAAAGGTGCCGCCTTGGGCCTTGGCCATAAGGTAGGAGCCATAGGCGATGAGGGCACTGCCCAGATGTAAGCGCCCACTGGGCGAAGGGGCAAAACGGCCGCGGTAGTCTGTCATAAGTATGCATCAAGGCGACGGGGCAGGCCTTGGGGCTTGCTCACGTCGCCTTGGCTTTGGTGAGGTCACCTAGTGGTTAGTCACCTAACTGCTTTTCCTTGATCTCAGCTAAGGACTTGCAATCGACGCACAGGTCGGCCGTAGGACGGGCCTCGAGGCGCTTGATGCCGATCTCGACGCCGCACTGCTCGCAGTAGCCGAAGTCGTCGTTATCGAGCTTTTGCAGGGTCTTCTCGATCTTCTTGATGAGCTTACGCTCGCGGTCGCGGGCGCGCAGCTCTAAGGCAAACTCTTCTTCTTGGGAGGCACGATCGACGGGATCTGGGAAGTTGGCGGCCTCACTCTTCATGTGGCCGACCGTGCGATCAACCTCCGAGCGTAACTGATCACGCCATGCCGTGAGGATCTTACGGAAGTGCTCTTTTTGCGCTTCATTCATGTACTCCTCACCGGGCTTCTCTTGGTACGGCTGTACGCCTGCGATGGCTAAAGGGCCCATCGACTCTAAGTTATCATGGGTATTGTTGCTCATCTGTCCTCGGCCTTGCTTTGGTTAAAGCAGCTGCCGCCTCCTGTTTGTATGCTCCAAGCTATAAAAAATCTAGTTGAGGTGAGCAGGATTTTCTTATAGCGCCTTGACTGAGTCGCCCCAGCCGAAACAAAACTGGTTGCGGTGGGCGCCGCCGCTGCTGACGCAGCTGACGCCGCACTGTCCTGCGCGTTAGCGCAGACTGACGTGCCGGAGCGCGCCTTCTTGATCTTCGCTAGCACTACGCTGTGAGGCTCCAGCCCAATCAGTCAGTTTGCGGTGCAAGCACAAAGTTGATCCCTATTTTTGAGGCACGCATTATCCTGAAAACTGATATGCGGCGCAAGCTTCACATCATAGTGGTGTGAGAGATCTAGCTTTTTGCACGCCGAAGATCGGCCTTGGCTCGCAAAACTTGCAAAAAGTTCAGCCCGCAAGGCCCCTTCCCATGCGCCTTGCCGCCGCACGGCCCCGGGCCTTGTCATATCTAGCACCAGCGCACGCCAGCTCTGCCCTTAATTTGGGCTAAGACCCCTTTGCTATAATGGCCCGCACGGCGGAAGGCCCTGCCGCGCACGGCGGAAGGCACAGCCTTGCACGGCCTCAGGCCCGGCGCCGCCGTTAGGTATAGCAGGTCTCAGCCCTACGGGAACCTTAGAGGCGGGGCGCGCTCTAAGAGAGGCAGCATAGCTGTCTTTTGTAAAGTTTTTGTTTGCCACGGGATTAGGGTATGCACAACGCGCATGACGATCAGTCTGCTAACTCATTGAGTGAACGCCGCGAGCCAACTTTTGGTGCCGCGACCCCTAATACCACGGGCAACGCCGCAGGCCTTGGCGCCGCTAACCTCGGTGCCAATAACCTAGGCGCCGCCAACCTCAGCGCCGGGAGCGTCGGCCACTTCTCGGCCCTCGATGACTTTGACCCGCTCCATCCGGAGGCCACGCCGCAAGTGCCACCGATGCCGCGCCTTGACGCCGAGTCTGCGCCTGCTGCCGTGGCCCCGCATTCCTCTGCAGCGCAGCATGCCGCGCCTACGGCCGCTCCGCGTGCGCCGTCCGCCGCCTCGCCGCGCGCTCCGCAGCAAATCCAAGCGGCTGCACCGCGCGCCCCATCGCCTGCAGCTGCCACCCACGCGCAGCAAGCTCAAACGTCCGCTCAGCACAACACCGCTGCGGCGGCACCTCATGCCGCCGTAACGCAGGCTGAAGCGCACCGACCGCAGGCTTCAGCCTCGTCTGCAGCTGCGCAGGATACTGCGGCTCAGACGGCGTCACGGGCTGCTGCCCCGCAGCAAGCTGCCCCCGCTTCAATCGCTCCTCAAGCTGCTAAGCCCCAGGACGCGTCTACGGCTGCTAAGTCGGCTGCTAAGTCGGCTGCTCCTGCCTCTGAGCAGCAAGCAGATAAGTCAGCTGAGTCAGCTGCGGATAAGGCGGCTGAGGGGGCTGCGGAGCAGGTGGACGCGGCTGGTAAGGATACGGCGGCGGATGAGGCCGCGGCGGGCGCGGCTGCGGCAGCGGGGGAGCCGGAGGGTAATTTCCTGTATCGCTGGCGCGAGCAGTATCGCGCACGCAAGGCGGCGCAGGCTAAGGAAAAGGCCGACCGCAAGGCGGGCCTGTTGCCCAAGCGCACCTTGGGACAGAAGATTGTCTATGGGCTTAAGTACTTTACTTCGCTCATGCTCAAGCTCACGGTGGTGGGCTTGGGATTTGCCGGTCTGCTCTTCATTTACTTTGATGCCATGGTGGTCGACGATTACGAGATCGACGATAAGTGGGTGCTACCGGCGGTGGTGTACTCGCGCCCGCTGGAGCTCTACCCAGACCAGCGCCTGTCGCTTGACCAAATGGTCTATGAGCTCAACCTGCTGCAATACCGCGAGGTCACGAGCCCGCGTAAGTCGGGCGAGTACGCGCTCAATCGCGACAATGGGCGCATCGTGCTGATCAAGCGGCCCTTTAGCTTCCCTGACGGCGATGAGCCCAAGATGTCGGTGTTAGTCGAGTTTGACGACAAGCGCGTCTCGCGTATCGTCAACGCCGATACCATGCAGGATCTGTCCTACCTGCGCATGGATCCGGTGCTGCTTGACCGCATCAACCGGATCAATCCGGCCGAAGACCGCATCTTTATCACGCTAGATGAGGTGCCCGATGAGCTCATCACGACCTTGATTGAGGTCGAAGACCGCGCCTACTTCCAGCACTTTGGTATCAACCCGCTAGCCATTGCCCGTGCCTTTGTTAAGAACTTGGTGGCCGGGCGCGTGGTCGAGGGCGGTAGCACCATCACCCAACAGCTGGTCAAGAACTACTTCTTTACCAACGAGCGCAGCTACGAGCGTAAGCTCAAAGAGATCTTCATGGCGATCTCGATGAACCATCGCTACAGTAAGGAGCAGGTGCTCGAGGCCTATATGAACGAAATCTACTTAGGCCAGAATGGTAATGCGGGTATCTACGGCTTTGGCCTAGCTTCCTACTTCTACTTCGGTGTGCCGGTCTCCGAGCTCAACCTCGAGCAAATGGCGCTCTTGGTGGGCCTGATCAAGGGCCCATCTTACTATGACCCATGGCGCTACCCAGAGCGTGCCCTTGAGCGGCGCAATACCGTGCTCGGCGTGCTGCGCAACCGCGGCCATATCAGCGCCGAGAAGTTTGAGGAGCTTGCGGCCAAGCCCATTGAGGTGATCCCGCGCGGCAAGCTGACTTATCGCAAGACCCCAGCCTTTATGGGCTTAGTTAAGACTGAGATCGGGGAGCGCTTTAAAGAAGAAGAGGAGCGCACCGGTAAGGACTTCTTGTCCGGTAATGGCATCAAGATTTTCACCTCGCTCGATCCGCAGGCTCAGATTGCGGCCGAAAAGGCGGTAACCCAAGAGATCGCCGCAATTGAAAAGGAGCGCAAGCTCAAGAACCTGCAGGCGGCGATGCTTGTGTCCTCGTGGCGTACCGGCGAGGTCTCGGCGGTGGTGGGCTCCTCGCAGCCGGACTACGACGGCTACAATCGTGCGCTTGACTCGCGCCGTCAGATCGGCTCGCTCATCAAGCCTTTCGTCTATCTGACCGCCTTCCACCAAGGTTATCACTTAGGCTCGATCGTCAACGACAGCCCAGTGCAGGTGCAGCTGCCTAACGGCGATGTCTGGGCGCCGCAAAACGATGACAAGCAGTTCCGCGGGCCAATCCGCGTGATCCGCGCCATGGCCAGCTCGCTCAACGTCCCAACGGTGCGCATCGGTATGGGCGCCGGTCTTGATAATGTGGTCAAGACCCTGCACGCCGCAGGCTACAAGCACGACGTGCCGCTCTACCCTTCAATTGTGCTCGGCACGCCAGAGTTCTCGCCGTATGAGCTCAATGCTATGTATGTGGGCATGGCCACCGAGGGCATCTACCGCGATCTGACCACGCTGCGCACCATCGTCAAGAACGGCGAAATCGTCTACCAGCGTGGCTCCAATCGCGCCCCGCGCAGCCTTGACCCGCGCGATACCTATCTTGCGATCTACGGCATGACCGAGGCCACGCGCTCGGGCACGGGACGGCGCTTAAGCCAGCTATTCCCGGACGTCACCATTGCCTCGAAGACCGGTACCACCAACGACAACCGCGACTCATGGTCGGTAGGCATGGACTCTGACGAAATCACCACGACTTGGGTCGGCTACGATAACAATAAGTCAACTGGCCTCTATGGCTCCAGCGGCGCGATGCGCCTCTATGGCGCCTATCTGCAAGAGCGCGGGGTCAACTCCCTCGAGCTCAAGCGCCCGCAGGGCGTCATCTACGTCAACTTCGACCGTGACGGTAACGTCTTGGCCAACGGCTGTGAGGAGCCGGGCATGGAGCGCTACCCAGCGCGCGAAGATCGCATCCAATACATCCGCCAGTGCAATAACTTCGGCGAACCGGGCTACCAAGAGTTGCCATACGTCGACCCTAACGCTCAGCAGCTCCAAGAGCAGGCCGCGCAGCAAGCCGCCTCCCAATGGGGCAATGCCCAAGGCATCTACCAAGGCATCGCACCGCAGACCCGCGGCATGGCGCCATACGGCCAGCCGAACTATAACCAGACTGCCCCAGATGGCCAGCCAAACTACGGCCAGCCTGCGCCGCATGGTGCGCTCGAGCGCAATGGCTTTATCCCGGCCCAGCCGAATCGCCCGGATATCGATGCGCTGCGGGCGCGCACGGTTGAGGACTCCGGGGCGCGCGACTACGATCCGGTGGTGCCTGATGACCGCGCCCAACCGGCCCAAGGCGGGGCCGAGCACCAAGCTGATTCCTTTGAGGATGAGCTGCTCGGCATCTTCTAATGCCGGGAGTGGGCGCAAGGCCTGCGGCGGCCGTAGGCGGAACGTTAGGCGTTGATGTTGATGGCGCGCGAACCGTCCGGGCGCGTCCACGCCTGCGGCGTCTTGCCTTGGAGCATGTAGCTAAAGGCGAGGATGGTGGCGATCACCTCAAAGAGCTCGCGTGGTATCTCCTCGCCCTCTTTGAGGCATTTGAGCTCTTGGAGCAGGCGCTCATCGCGGTGGATGTAGATGCCCAGCTCGTTGGCCATCGCCACGATGGCGTCGGCCATGGCGCCTTCGCCTTTAGAGGAGATGACCGGGGCGGCGTCCTTGTCCTCATCGTAGCTGATGCCGACCGCCTCAAGGATGGCACTGCGCTCTTCAGGCTTGCTGTCTTGGTATTGGCTCTTACGGGCAAACATACGCTCTCCTTGCTAAGCGCGGGTGGTGAAGTTGGCGCCTTCGTAGCGGAAGTCAGTGCTGACCGGCTCGGCGGCGTGGCTGATGTGGCCTAAGCGGGCATTGGAGCCCTTGGCTTGCAGCCCCATTTGCGCCAAGTGGCGGTTGAGTTCGGGCATCAGGCTTTGTACCTTTTGCAAGGTCTCAAGGCGCTCGGCAACAAAGGACATCTGCACTTCTGGGAAGCGCAGCTTAACCTTGACCTCAAGGGCGCCCATATTCTCTAAGTCAAAGTTGAAGTTCAAGTGCCAGCTCTTGCCGCCATCTTCATCGGTGTGGCGGTGGGCGCTGAGCGAGCCTTCCTTACCGCCGTGATAGAACGGTGGCAGCGGGATGTAGCGCGGTAGCACCTGCTCCGGTGGCGTCAGCTGCATCTGCTGCTGCAGGCGCTCGATCTGCCCTAAGGTCTCATCTAAGAGCTGGGCGCTGGTGTGATGGGCCCCGGTAAGCTCGCTCTTGCTGCCCTCGAGGCCCTTAGCTACTTCCTTGGCTTGGCGCAGTGCGGGCTCAAGCTCGCTTAAGTTATCGCCCAAGGTCGTGCCCTTGCCCTGCTTCTTTAAGAACTTATCGACGCTGCGGCCAATTTGCTCAAAGCGGATGCACAAGAGCATAAAGGCCCATTGGTGCAGTGCGAGCGCCTGCGACGAGCTCGGCGAGAGCGGCCCAGTGACAAAGTTCAGCCAATTGCTGACAGTATGTAAGTCCGCGACCGGGTTTTCTAAGGCGGCCAAGAGCTTGCGCGCCTGCTGCTGCATCGGCTCAGGCAAATTGCTATTGCCCGCCGCTTGTGTCAAGCGCGAGCAGAGCTGGTCAAGCGAGTTTTGGCGCAGCGCCTCTTGGCGCCCTTGCTCGAGTGCATGCAAGATCTCAGTTTGGGCCTGAACTGGCTCTTGGGCTAAGGCTTGCGCCTCCTCGCGCTTTAAGCCCCCTAAGGCCGAGGCCGCCACCGAGGCGGTCTGCCCTTGGCTTACTGGCGGCTCAGTCGACGTCGAGCTGCGCCCAAAGAGCGCGGCTAAGCGCCGCAGCAGGCCGCCTTCTTGCGGTGCCTCGTAGCTGGAGACCACGCTTTGCTCAGGGATCGGGGCATTTTGCCCGGCGCTGACGCCTGCGGCGCCCGCAGTACGCTCATTAGGCACGACGGTGCTGATCTCCGGCAGCGGCGCCGTGACGCTAAAGCTTGGCGCCGCCGTTTGCGGCATAGCGCTGACGTTCGGATCGCTGGTCAAGTCAGTATCGGCAATCACGCCTGAGAGCGGCTGGCTTGCGCGCAGATTAAACTCATCTAAGTCATCAGACGGCACCGTGCGCATGACGTTGCGGATGATTTCATCTTGCAGCGACTCCTCATCAAGACCCAAAGGCGCCGTGGCGCTGCCCACATTGACGTTGCCCGCAGCCGCCGTCCCAGCTACCGCGGCTGTGCCCGTGACGGCACCGGCGGCCTTAACGCCCGACTCAGTCGTCAGCGGGGTGCCCGGCTGCTGATTGGCAGCTTGCGGAGCGGCCTGATTGATGGCGTTAGTCAAAGTTGGGCTCGTCGGGGCCTGAGTGGTCTGCGCACTCAGAGCTTGCGCACCGGTGGCGCTAGTAGCTGCCGTAGTGGCGCTGCCCGTGGTGCTGGTGGCAGGCGTGCTGCTGGTAGGGGCGTTGCTCGCAGGGGTGTTGCTGGCCGGGGCAGGCTCAGGAGTTGGCTGGTTTACGACCGTGGTGGCGAGCTTGGGCGCGGTTAAAGTGGTGGTGGCCGAGGCAATGGCGGAGCCGACGGCGCGGATGTTGGTGTCACCGACCGTGTTGACTTGGCTTGAGCCCACTGCTTGGTCTTCGCGTACGCGCTGCTGGGTGAGGGTTAAGGTGTCGTTGGCGACCTTAGCGTGGTGCTCTTTGACCGTTTGGTCGAGCTCAACGCGCTGCTCGGTGCGCTGGCGTGCCTCACTTTGCATCGCCTCACGATACAAGCGGTTGAAGTCGCTCGCGGTGCCGACCTTATCGCTGACACCTGGATTTAAGATACTCGAGCCTTGGCTGGCGATAATGGATGGCGCTCCGGTCACGCTGTTAGGCGCGCTTACGCTCTGCGCCGCTTGCATCGTCGCAAGAGCTTGCTCGGCAGCCGCCTCAGCTTGGTCTTGAGCGAGAGCAAGCTCAGCGGCCTTGCGCTCTAATTGCTCTTGCTCTTGTTCTTGCTCGGCTAAGAACTGCGCCGCGGTCTTCTCGGCCTGCTCTTTTTCTTGGGCTAAGTCTTGAGCGACACGATACTCTTGGGCTTGGGCCGCGAGGTATTCCTTAGTCTGCTTAACATCGGTGGCGCTAGCGTGGCTGACCACCTCTGGGCCTTGCGCCTTGACCTCGGCGCGAGGAGCACGCTCGGCGACCTGCGGCGCAGTCTCAGCTTCCATGCTCACGGTGCCGGTCGGCTGCTTGCTTGGTACCAAGCCGCTATCAGGTACCGCACTGTAGTCAAAGTCGGCGCCCACGCTCGGGGCGCTTACCGCATTGGCCCCGGTATTGAGCCGGGCGCTGATGGTCTCGGCGATGGTCGGGGCTACGGTGCGCATTGGCTGGCGCTCGGTCACCATTTGCTCGAGCTTGCTTAAGGTGCTTAAGACCACCTTTTGGTCAGCTTGCAGCTGCTCGGCATTGGCGCGCTCGCGCAGCATGTCATTGGTCGGATGCTTAATCTGGGCTTCGTCGTAGTTGCCCGTCTGCATCTGACCATAGAGCCGAGCATAGCGCGCTCCGACGCTATTAGGCTCTACCGCCATGCGTACCGGCTCGGCCTCACGCGGTGGCTGCGGTGTGCGCGTAATGATGGTATCACCCGAATTAATCGTCAGCGACGCCCGCTCCTCAGCGGCAGCAGCTGCTTGCACGGCGACCTCGGCCGCGGCCTGTTGTGGTCCGGTGCCTACCACCTGCGGCTCTTGGACACTGGCGGCAGGCGTAACTGTTGAGCTGACCTGTGGTTGTTGAGCGGCCTGCGTTTGCTGCGCCGCAGCTTGCGCTTGCTCAGCGACTTGGGCTGCAGCCTGCTGTGGGCCCGAGGTTACGACTTGTGAGGCCGGAGCGCTCTGAGTCGTGCTCGTCTGGGCCTGTGGTTGTGGTGCAACCTGTGTTTGCTGTGCGGACGCTTGGGCTTGCTCAGTGACTTGGGCTGCAGCCTGCTGTGGGCCGGAAGTTACGACCTGTGGGGTCGGTGCGTTTTGAGTCGTACCGGTTTGTGGCTGTTGAGTAGCGGCCTGCGTTTGCTGCGCGGCAGCTTGCGCTTGCTCAGCGACTTGGGCTGCAGCCTGTTGTGGGCCCGAGGTTACGACTTGTGAGGCCGGAGCGCTCTGAGTCGTACCGGTTTGTGGCTGTTGAGTAGGGATCTGCGTTTGTTGCGCCGCAGCTTGCGCTTGCTCAGCGACTTGAGCGGCAGCCTGTTGTGGGCCGGAAGTTACGACCTGTGGGGTCGGTGCGTTTTGAGTCGTACCGGTTTGTGGCTGTTGAGTAGGGGCCTGTGTTTGCTGCGCGGCCGCTTGGGCTTGCT
>CALXNA010000025.1 GCA_944389615.1 uncultured Anaerobiospirillum sp.
TCGGAGTCTGTAATGCAGAACCAAAGAATTCGGATCCGCCTCAAGGCCTACGACCACAGATTAATCGATCACTCGACTGCTGAAATCGTTGAGACTGCTAAGCGCACTGGCGCGCAGGTTCGCGGTCCGATCCCGCTCCCAACCCGTAAGGAGCGCTACACCATCCTCATCTCCCCACACGTCAACAAGGATGCCCGTGACCAGTACGAGATTCGTACCCACAAGCGTTTAGTCGACATCGTGGAGCCAACTGAGAAGACTGTTGACGCTTTGATGCGTCTTGATCTTGCTGCTGGCGTAGATGTTCAGATCAGCCTTCGCTAACGAGGGGGGAAATTACAATGTCAATCGGTTTAATCGGCCGCAAGCTTGGTATGACCCGCATCTTTAACGAGGACGGTAAGTCAGTTCCAGTAACTGTAATCCAAGTTGAGCCTAACCGTGTTACTCAGATCAAGAATCTGGATAATGATGGTTACTGCGCTATCCAAGTTACCACCGGTGAGCGTAAGGCTTCCCGCATGACCAAGGCTGAGCAAGGCCACTTCGCTAAGTCGGGCGTTGCCGCAGGTCGTGGTTTATGGGAGTTCCGTTTAGAGCCAAGCGAGCTTGAGGCTTATCAAGTTGGCTCTGAAATCAAGGTAGATGCTTTTGACGGTGTAAAGAAGGTAGATGTCACCGGCCAGTCCAAGGGTAAGGGCACTGCTGGTACCGTTAAGCGCTACAATTTCCGTACTCAGGACTTTACTCACGGTAACTCGCGCTCCCACCGCGTTCCTGGTTCCACTGGTCAAAACCAGACCCCAGGCCGCGTATTCAAGGGCAAGAAGATGGTCGGCCATATGGGCAGCGAGAAGGTCACCGTTATGTGCTTAGAGCTCGTTCGTATCGACACTGAGCGTAACCTGCTCCTCGTCAAGGGTGCAGTTCCAGGCGCTAACAACGGCGATCTGATCGTAAGGCCAAGTGTTAAAGCTTAACCTGAGGTATAGGAACCATGGAATTAAAGATGATTGGCGCGGACAAGCCACTAGAGGTCTCCGAGAGCGCCTTTGGTCGTGAGTTCAATGAGGCGCTGGTACATCAGGTAGTCGTAGCTTACCTGAGCACTGCTCGTGCTGGTACCAAGGCACAAAAGACCCGTTCGGAAGTATCCGGCGGCGGCAAGAAGCCTTTCCGTCAAAAGGGCACCGGCCGCGCTCGTGCTGGCTCCACGCGCTCTCCTTTATGGCGTGCTGGTGGCACCATCTTCGCAGCCAAGCCACAAGATTGGTCGCAGAAGGTCAACCGCAAGATGTACCGTGCTGCTATGAGCAGCATCATGTCTGAGTTAATCCGTCAAGACCGCTTAGTGGTCGTTGAGGATTTCAAGATCGCTGACCACAAGACCAAGACCTTAGTTGCTAAGCTCAAGGAGCTTGAGTTAAAGCGCGTCTTAATCGTCACCGCCGAGGATGACGACAACCTGCGTTATGCTTCCAACAACCTGTACAAGGTTGAGGTTTGCCAGCCAGGTACTGCCGGCTTTAACCCAGTAAATCTTGTTAGCTTCGACAAGGTATTGATTACCGCTGCTGCTCTCAAGAAGGTTGAGGAGGATATCACCAAATGATTAACGCTCGTTTAATGAACATCCTTCGCGCCCCAGTCGTTACCGAGAAGTCCCAGCGTGCTCTTCAAGCCAACACCCAGGTCTTCAAGGTATTACCAGACGCCACCAAGACTGAGATCAAGCAGGCCGTTGAGACCTTGTTCAACGTCAAGGTTGCTAAGGTTCACACCTGCAATGTTATGGGCAAGAAGCGTCGCTCCGCTCATGGCATGGGTGTCCGTTCTGATTGGAAAAAGGCCTACGTCACGTTCGCTGCTGATGCCAACATTGACGTAACCAACGGTCTTGCCGACAAGGAGAGCAACTAATGGCCATCATTAAGACTAAGCCAACCTCCGCAGGTCGTCGTCACGTAATCCAGATCAAGAACCCTGATCTCTGGAAGGGTGCACCTTGCCGCTCCTTAGTAGTTGAGAAGCGCAAGACCGGTGGCCGTGACAACTACGGTCACATCTCGACCCGTCACATCGGTGGTGGTCACAAGCAGCGCTATCGTTTGATCGATTTCAAGCGCCAGAAGGATGGTATCGAGGCTCGCATCGAGCGCCTTGAGTACGATCCAAACCGTTCGGCCCACTTAGCTTTAGTGGTCTACGCCGACGGTGAGCGTCGCTACATCTTAGCCCCTAAGGGTCTTAAGGTCGGCGACAAGATTATGAGCGGCGACAGCGCTCCAATCAAGGTTGGTAACGCTCTGCCTCTGCGCAACATCCCAGTTGGTACTAACGTCCACAACGTTGAGTTAGTTCCAGGTCAGGGTGCCCAGTTTGCCCGTTCTGCTGGTGCCTTCTGCCAGATCTTAGCCCGCGAGGGTGACTACGTCACCTTACGTATGCGCTCTGGTGAAATGCGCCGCGTTCTCGCTAACGGTCGCGCCACTATCGGCGAAGTCGGCAACAGCGAGCACATGCTCCGCCAGTTAGGCAAGGCAGGTGCAAGCCGTTGGCGTGGTATCCGTCCTACCGTACGTGGTATGTCCATGAACCCAATCGACCACCCACATGGTGGTGGTGAGGGCCGCAACAAGGGTATTCAGCCTCGTTCGCCATGGGGTACCCCATGCAAGGGCTTCAAGACCCGCAAGAACAAGCGTACTGACAAGTACATTGTTCGCCACCGTTAATCGTTAGTGAGGAATCAAGATGCCACGTTCTTTAAAGAAAGGCCCGTTTATCGACGCGCACTTGTTGAAGAAGGTTGAACAGGCACAGGCAAGCACCGACAAGAAGCCTATCAAGACTTGGTCGCGCCGTTCAATGATCATTCCTGCCATGATCGGTATGACGATTGCTGTGCACAATGGCCGTCAGCACGTACCTGTTTACGTTTCCGATGAGATGGTAGGTCACAAGTTGGGCGAGTTTGCCCCAACTCGTACTTTCCGCGGCCACGCTGCCACGGACAAGAAGGGTAAGTAGGAGTTAAAACATGACTGAAGTTAAGGCCGTACATCGTTTTGCTCGTACTTCCGCTCAGAAGGCCCGTTTAGTTGCCGACCAGGTTCGTGGTATGGGCACTGACAAGGCTCTTGACCTGTTAAAGTTCAGCCCGCGCAAGGCCTCGAACTTGATCTATCAGGTTCTGAACTCGGCTATCAGCAATGCTGTGAACAATAACGGCATGGATGCTTCCAAGCTGTTCGTATCTCAGATCATGATCGACGAAGGCCCGTCCTTAAAGCGTGTTATGCCACGTGCTAAGGGCCGTGCCGATCGCATCGTGAAGAGAACTTCTCACATCACCATTTACGTTGCCGAGCGCTAACAGGAGCTACTTAAGATGGGTCAAAAGGTTAATCCAATCGGAATCAGACTTGGTATTACTAAGCCTTACGTTTCGACCTGGTACGCTTCCACTGCCAAGTTTGCAGATAACATCAAGAGCGATGCCGAGGTTCGTAAGTACTTAACGACTGAGCTTAAGAATGCCTCCGTTTCCAAGATCGTGATCGATCGTCCTGCTAAGAGCATCCGTGTTACCATCCACACCGCTCGCCCAGGCATCGTCATCGGTAAGAAGGGCGAAGATGTTGAGAAGCTGCGCAAGAAGATCACCGAGATCGCTGGCGTACCTGCTCAGGTCAACATCAGCGAAGTCCGCAAGCCTGACTTAGATGCTAAGTTAGTTGCTGACTCGATCGCCTCGCAGTTAGAGCGCCGCGTAATGTTCCGCCGCGCCATGAAGAAGGCCATCCAAAACGCCATGCGCGTTGGCGCCAAGGGCATCAAGGTCGAAGTCTCCGGCCGTTTAGGTGGTGCTGAAATCGCTCGTTCCGAGTGGTTACGTGAGGGCCGCGTCCCTCTGCACACCTTACGTGCTGACATCGACTACGCCTTATCCGAGGCCGTTACCACCTATGGTGTCATCGGTGTTAAGGTCTGGATCTTCAAGGGTGAGGTTTTAGGTCAGTTACCTCTGAACCAAGAGGAGACTGAAGAGCGCAATGCCGCTCCAGATCGCAAGGGCCGTCGTCGCAACGACAATGGTGCTCGCACCAACCGTCGCGGTGGTCGTTTCGATCGTTCTCAGGGTCAAAAGAAGCCTCAAGCTGATGCAGCTGCTCCAGCACCTGCTGCAGCCCCAGCTTCCGCTGAGTAACTGGAGGATAGATTAAATGTTACAACCAAAGCGTACCAAGTATCGCAAGACCCAGAAGGGTCGTAACGAGGGCTTAGCCTACGCAGGTAGCGAAGTATCCTTCGGCGATTTCGGCTTAAAGGCTACCTCCCGTGGCGAGCTCACTGCTCGTGAGATTGAGGCCGCCCGTCGTGCTTTCACCCGTGAGATGAAGCGTGTCGGTAAGGTCTGGATCCGCGTATTCCCAGATAAGCCAATCACGCAGAAGGCTCTGGGTGTTCGTATGGGTAAGGGTAAGGGTACTGTTGAGTACTGGGTTTGCCCAATTCAGCCTGGCAAAGTTCTCTTTGAAATCAGTGGCATTTCTGAGGAAGTTGCACGTGAGGCTTTCCGTCTTGCTGCAGCCAAGTTGTCGGTTACCACTACTTTCGTTCGTAAGGCGGTGATCTAAATGAAGGCAAACGAGTTACGTTCTAAGTCCGTAGATGAGCTGAAGGCAGAGCTTGAAGGCAAGCTCCGTGAGCAGTTCAATCTGCGCTTTCAACACAAGGTAGGTCAGCTCAATAGCACCGATGATGTTCGCAAGGTTCGTCGTGACATTGCTCGCATCAACACCGTCCTGTCCGAGAAGCTGCGCGCTCAAAGCGCTCAATAGAGGTAGTGCGAAATGTCTGAGACTCAGAACACCCCTAAGGTAGCACGCACCCTCCGTGGTCGCGTTGTTAGCGATAAGATGCAGAAGGCCTGCGTTGTTGCTGTAGAGCGTCGCGTTAAGCACCCGATTTACGGCAAGATCTTAAAGCGTACCACTAAGTTCCACGTTCAGGATATCAACAACGAGGCTCGCAAGGGCGACTTCGTTGAGATCCGTGAGTGCCGTCCAGTGGCTAAGACCATTGCTTGGACCTTAGTATCGGTGATCGAAAAGGCCCAGTAAGCCCCGTCCACTCCGTGGACAAGGCTTAAGGCCCGAGCAGGCTGCGGCCTGCTCTCAAAGCAAAGAGGGATCCTGCGGGATCCCTTTTTCCATCCTAGCGCCCAAGATTATGTTAAATCATTACAAGCCAGCGAGTTCCGCCCCAGCGCTCTTATCTGAGGCCTTACCTCCGAGGCGCCTACTCCTCAGCCGCAGGCCGCTGCCGCCACTCGCTGCGCTCCAATCGCGGTCGCAGGCTAGGCTGTCGGAGCGGCTCTGAGCGCTCGGCGCAATTCCGGCGATGCTTGTCTGCTCGGTAAAGGCAACACTCACGCTGGCTTAGGCCGCTTGATTGAGCTTACTATGAGTGCCGACAGGGGTGGGCGGAGCTGTGCCGTGGTGCAAGCAAAGTTAGCTCCCTACAGAGCTTGTGCGCCGCTGTCATCATCGCAGGGAGATGGTCTTGAGGTAGTTGGCCGCCGCTCAAAGGCTGCGCTTGAGACAGCTCTTGGTGGGTAGCTTGTGCGGGGCGCAGGGCCCTCAAGCAGTGCTGGGGTTCTAAGCGCGATCTGCGCAGGGAGCCTGCGCTGTTCAGCATCTTGCTCTTTGGACGAGGTTTGGTTATCGGGGCTTGCCTGCGTTCTATGCTCATATGCCTGCTAATGGTTGCGGCACTCCGGTGGCTGAGCTCAGTAGGGGCGAGGAAGGCCTGCTGCGCTCTGTTTGGTGCTCAGTGACCTTAGGGCGCAGATGGCGAGTTTGGTGGACTTTGACCGTAGTAAGCAATGATTGCGGTGCGTGGTGGGAATATGAACTGGCTGGGGCTCAAAGCGTGACATGCGCGCAGATGACCTGCGCAGCAGCTGAACCTCGAGACGAGAGGCTTGAGCGCAGAGGATCGTTTGCTCTCATAAGCCACCGCAAGGTGGTGGGCTCTTGCGATGGAGCGCGGGATAGGGAGGTGCGTTGACATCAACATGTGTTGCGGCGCTCGGTTTGAGCGCGTTGGACTGAGGTTACGCGGTGCTGAACGGTTGGGCTGGGGGCATCTTGTTCGGCGCAGGGGCCTGACTTCGTGGAGGTTGTGCTGGATGCGGCCTGAGGCGTGCTTGGGCGTGCCAAGAAGGGCGACCGGAGGCGGGGACAGCGCGGGCGGCTGGTAGGAGCGCAGGGCGGCTACCGCGGTTGCACTTTAAGGCTGCACTGGGGTAGGCGGCGCAGGGTGAAGGTGGGCTTCGGGGAAAATGAGAGGTAGGCCGCAAAAACTTGTGCTTTCGCGATTTTCATGGTACGATTCAGCGCCCTTTGACTTATTGGAGCGCTCCCTGCTTTGGGGCGCACCGAGGTCTTGGGGGGTTATTTGATGTTAAACCTTTGGAGCATTATTCAATGATCCAGATGCAATCCATGCTCGACGTTGCTGACAACTCGGGCGCTCGCAGCGTAATGTGCATTAAGGTCCTGGGTGGATCTCACCGCCGTTACGCCGCTATTGGCGACATCATCAAGGTGTCCGTCAAGGAAGCGATCCCACGCGGCAAGGTCAAGAAGGGCGATGTTTGTGACGCCGTTGTCGTACGTACCAAGAAGGGCGTACGCCGTCCAGATGGCTCCGTCATCCGCTTTGATTCCAACGCTGCTGTTCTGTTGAACAATCAGCACGAGCCAATCGGCACTCGTATCTTCGGGCCTGTCACCCGTGAGCTGCGCGGTGAGCAGTTCATGAAGATCGTGTCGTTAGCTCCAGAAGTCCTCTAATCAGTCAGGTAGGGGTATAAGAACAATGGCAGCGAAAATCCGTCGCAACGACGATGTAATCGTCATCGCAGGCAAGTGCAAGGGCCAAACCGGTAAGGTTACCTCCGTCTTCACCAAGGAGCAGAAGGTCTTAGTCGAGGGCGTTAACCTCGTCACCAAGCACGTTAAGCCTAATCCAAACCTTCAGATCGAAGGTGGTATTACCCAACAGGAAGCTCCATTACACATTTCCAATGTAGCTATCCTCAACCCAACTACCAACAAGGCTGACAAGGTTGGCTTCCGCTTTGAGGACGGCAAGAAGGTTCGCTTCTTTAAGTCCAACGGTGAGACGATCCCTACTAAGGCTTAATAGCAGTTTTTATCAGGAGTAATAACGATGGCGAAACTGCATGATCAATACAAGCAGGAAGTAATCAAAGCTTTAATGGAGAAGTTTGGTTACAAAACAGTCATGCAAGTCCCTCGAATTGTGAAGATCACCCTAAACATGGGTGTCGGTGAAGCAGTTGCTGATAAGAAGGTCTTAGAGAACGCAGCACGCGACATGGCTGCCATCTCCGGCCAGAAGCCATTGATCACCAAGGTTCGCAAGTCTGTAGCGGGCTTCCATATTCGTGAGGGCTACCCAATCGGTTGCAAGGTAACCCTGCGCGGCGAGCGCATGTGGGAGTTCTTAGAGCGTTTAATCGTAATCTCGATCCCACGTATCCGCGACTTCCGCGGCTTATCGGCCAAGTCCTTTGACGGCCGTGGCAACTACTCGATGGGCGTTCGTGAGCAGATCATCTTCCCTGAGATCGATTACGACAAGGTCGACGCTATCCGTGGTCTGGACATCACCATCACCACCACCGCCAAGACCGACGAAGAGGGCCGTGCCCTGCTTGAGGCATTTAAGTTCCCATTCCGCTCTCAGACTAAGTAAGTTAGGACGAACCTGCAATGGCTAAAACTTCCATGAAAAATCGCGAGCTCAAGCGCGAGCGTCTGGCTCAAAAGTACTTTGCCAAGCGCCAAGAGCTCAAGAACAAGATTTCCGATCTCTCTTTGTCTGACGAAGAGCGTTTTGCCGCAGTGCAAGCTTTAGCTGCCCTGCCACGTGACTCGAGCCCATGCCGTCAGCGTAACCGCTGCTCCGAGACGGGCCGTCCTCACGGTTACCTGCGTAAGTTCGGCTTATGCCGTATCAAGCTCCGTGAGCACATGATGCGCGGTGAAATTCCTGGCCTCCACAAGGCAAGCTGGTAAGAGGAGAGAGAGACATGAGCATGCAAGATCCTATCGCGGATTTGCTGACCCGTATCCGTAACGGCCAAGCTTCGGGCAAGGTCATGGTCTCCATGCCTTCTTCTAAGCAGAAGCTGGCTATCGCCAACCTCCTGTTAAAAGAGGGTTATATCGCTTCGGTTAACGTTACCGGCGATACCAAGAAGATTTTAGAGATCGGTCTCAAGTACTACGAGGGTAAGCCTGTAGTTGAGATGATCCAGCGCGTGTCCCGTCCTGGTCTGCGCATTTACAAGAAGTGCCGCGACCTGCCACGCATCATGAATGGCTTAGGCATTGCGGTCATTTCGACCTCCAAGGGCCTTATGACCGACCGTGCCGCCCGTAAGGACGGTTTAGGCGGCGAAGTTGTCTGCTACGTCGCATAAAGGAGAGGGACATGTCACGTATTGCTAAGGAACCAGTCATCGTTCCTCAGGGCGTCGAGGTCTCCATCGACGGCCAGTTAGTTACTATTAAGTCCAAGAAAGGTCAGATGCAGCATCGCGTCCACGACAAGGTAAAGGTTGACTTCACTGACAACGTTTTACACGTCAAGGTCGTTGACGACTCTGCTGAGGCCAATATGCAGTCGGGCACCACCCGTGCTCTGCTGCACAACATGGTAGTCGGTTTAGATAAGGGCTACGAGAAGAAGTTAACCTTAGTCGGCGTTGGTTTCCGCGCTCAGGCTAAGGGCAAGGTTCTGAACCTGAACTTAGGCTTCTCGCACCCAATCGAGCATGAGCTCCCAGAGGGTGTTACCTGCGAAACCCCATCTCAGACCGAAATCGTCCTGAAGGCCTTCGACAAGGCTCTCTTAGGTCAGGTCGCTGCCGACATTCGCTCGTACCGTGAGCCTGAGCCTTACAAGGGCAAGGGTGTCCGTTATGCTGACGAAGTCGTCCGCATCAAGGAAGCTAAGAAGAAGTAAGGATTGAGGTAAATACCATGTTCGATAAGAAACAGTCTCGCATCCGCCGTGCTACTAAGTCACGCGCTAAGATGCACGAGTTGGGAGTCACTCGCCTCGTCGTTACTCGTACTCCACGTCACATCTACGCTCAGATCATCGACAAGGATAGCCATGTCTTAGCCTGCGCTAGCACCTTAGAGAAGGATCTGGTCAAGGAGCTCAAGTACACCGGTAATATCGAGGCCGCTAAGGTCATCGGCAAGACTGTTGCCGAGCGCGCTTTAGCTGCTAAGGTTGAGAGCGTTGCTTTCGACCGTTCTGGTTACAAGTATCACGGCCGTGTCGCCGCTTTAGCTGACGCCGCTCGTGAAGCTGGCCTCAAGTTCTAGGAGTGGACTCAATGCAACACAAAGAAGAGACTCAAGTAGGCGAGCTTCAGGAGAAGTTAGTCGCTGTTAACCGCGTTGCCAAGGTTGTTAAGGGTGGTCGTATCTTCTCGTTCACCGCCTTAACGGTTGTTGGTGACGGCAATGGCCACGTTGGCTTCGGCTACGGCAAGGCTTCTGAGGTTCCTGCTGCCATTCAAAAGGCGATTGAGCAGGCTCGTCGCAACATCAATAAGGACATCTCCTTAAACGATGGTACCCTCTTCCACGCCGTTAAGGGCGAGCACTCTGGTTCCATGGTTTACATGCAGCCAGCTGCCGAAGGTTCGGGTATTATCGCCGGCGGTGCTATGCGCGCCGTCTTAGAGGTAGCAGGTGTTCGTAACGTCTTAGCTAAGACCTACGGCTCCACCAACCCAATCAACGTCGTCCGTGCCACGGTTGCTGCTTTAGCTTCGCAGCGCACTCCAGAGCAGATCGCTGCTAAGCGCGGCCTCAGCGTTCAGGAAATCTTGGAGTAAAAAATGGCAGAGAAGAAGACCATCAAAGTTACCCAAGTACGTAGCATCATCGGCCGCAAGCCAGATCACGTTGCTACTATCCGTGGCCTTGGTTTACGCCGTATTCGTCACACGGTCGAGCTCGAGGACACCCCTTCGGTTCGCGGCATGATCAACAAGGTCAGCTACATGATTAAGGTTGAGGAGTAACACTAATGCATCTCTATACTCTTAAGCCTGCTGAGGGTTCCCGTCGTCGTCACGTACGCGTAGGCCGCGGCATTGGCTCGGGCCTGGGCAAGACCTGCGGCCGTGGTATCAAGGGTTCGGGTGCTCGTAAGAGCCCTAACGTCCGTCCGGGCTTTGAAGGCGGCCAGATGCCTTTAAAGATCCGCCTGCCTAAGTTCGGCTTCTACAGCCCTAAGTCCGATATTACCGCTGAGGTCTTATTAAATGACCTCAACCGCATCGAGGGCGACGTCGTCGACATGGCAAGCCTGTTAAAGGCCCGCTTGATCACCAAGAAGATCAAGTACGTCAAGATCGTCTTATCTAAGGTTCCTAACTTAACCCGCAAGCTCGAGGTTAAGGGCTTAGGCATCACCCGTGGCGCTAAGGCTGCCATCGAGGCTGCAGGTGGCACCGTTGAGGTTGCTCAGTACAGCTTAGATGCTGCTGCTCGCCGCGAGAAGTCCCAGAAGCGTTCTGCTGCCAAGAAGCAGATGCTCCAAGACAAGCTGGCCGCTACCGGCATCGTAAAGCCAGCCAAGAAGGATAAGGCTGACAAGGCTGAGAAGGCTGCTAAGAACAAGTAATCGCACGGTGCTGGAACTAAGCAAGCCTTAGTTCATTGCCGCACAACGGAGCGCGCTGGAAGTCAGCAGGGCATGCCCTGCACAAGGGTGGCCCGATAGGGCACAGCCCTTGAGTCCAGCTGCGCTCTTTGGAGATTTGCATGGCTAGAAAATCGCTCCTAGAGAAGGGGCGCGAGGTACAGGCACAGGCCAAGGGTGGCAACAGCGAGTTACGTTCGCGTCTGCTCTTCGTCCTGATCGGTCTGGTTATGTTCAGACTGGGCTCGTACGTTCCTGTACCAGGCGTCAATGCTGATGTCTTACAGCGTCTCTTTGATGATCAGAGCGGAACCATCATCGGCATGTTCAACATGTTCAGTGGCGGTGCCTTGGAGCGTGCCTCCGTCCTGGCACTGGGCATTATGCCGTACATCTCTGCGTCGATTATCATTCAATTATTGGCAGTGATTAACCCTACCTTAGCTGAGCTTCGTAAAGAAGGTGAGTCAGGTAGACGCAAGATCAGTCAGTACACACGTGTTGCCACCCTCTTCCTTGCTGCGTTGCAGGCAGTGGGTATTGCCACCGGCATTCCAAACATGATGCCGGGTCTGGTTGATAACCCGGGCTTTGGTTTTTACTTTGTAACGACCATCTCCCTCGTTACGGGCACCATGTTCCTGATGTGGTTAGGTGAGCAGATCACCGAGCGCGGTATCGGCAATGGTATCTCTCTTATCATTTTCGCCGGTATCGTGGCAGGCTTGCCTGCGGCTTTAGCCTCGACCTTCGAGCAGGTCCGTCAAGGTGACTTATCCACCATTGCACTGCTGATCATCGGCGTGGTAGTGGTTCTCGTTACATTCTTCGTGGTGTTCGTCGAGCGCGGTCAAAGACGTATTCCAATCGATTACGCCAAGCGCCAGATGGGCAATCGTATTTACTCGCAACCACGTAGCAGCTTACCGTTGAAGCTCACGCTCGCAGGCGTAATCCCTGCGATCTTCGCCTCCTCGATCATCTTATTCCCCGGTACCATCGTATCGTGGTTTGGTCAGGGCGAGAATCCGGTGGCCGACGTACTCCAAGAGATTTCGCTCTTCTTGCAGCCAGGTCAGCCGCTCTATGAGCTCTTATACGCTGCTGCCATTGTTTTCTTTACCTTCTTCTATACCGCGCTGGTGTTCAGCCCACGCGATATGGCCGATAACTTAAAGAAGAGTGGTGCCTTCATTCCTGGCATTCGTCCAGGCGAGCAGACGGCGCGCTTCATCGACAAGGTGATGACTCGTCTGACTCTGTCTGGTTCGATCTACATGGTCTTAGTCTGCTTGGTACCTCAGCTCCTGATGAACTGGTTCAACGTCCAGTTCTACTTCGGCGGTACCTCGCTGCTCATTATCGTGGTGGTCATCATGGACTTTGTTGCGCAGCTGCAAAGCCATCGCATGAACCAGCAGTATGGCGACTTAATGCGCAAGGCCAATCTCAGGAATTACGGACGTTAACAGGCTCAGCCGCGCAGACCAAGGTGAGCCTTGAGGTTAGCCTGCGTCTGCGGTCCTTACACGGAGTTTTATCATGAAAGTAGGTGCATCTGTTAAGAAGATCTGCCGCAACTGCAAGGTCGTACGTCGTCACGGCGTAGTCCGCATCATCTGCGACAATCCAAAGCACAAGCAACGTCAGGGCTAAGCCCGCAGGCAAGTGAGCTTGCCTCTGTTGCCACAGCCGCCCGCCTGAGCGGGCGCGCTGCTCAAAAAAGACACGCCAGTCTCCTGCCGTGTCTTTTTTAATGCCCTATGTTGTATCTAGTTACAACCTGCCGAAGGCAGGAGGCCTTTGGGGAGAATCACTGTGAATTAGCCCGCTAAGCCGATGTCATAGCTCGTAGAAGCTTCGACCACGTTGGCTTGCCTTGTGCCCGTAGGTTAAAACCTGCTATCGCTGTATGCGCCAGTGGGCACAGTTGGCACTGCTGGAGTTGACGCTCGCAGGACACATACAAGGGCTCGTATGTGGCACCTTAAAGCCGACCACTCTCCCTTAAGGCTGCCTAACCCTGCGCTCTCGGAATTAATTCGGCTGTTGGTACTCATTCAGCGCCGGTGCCTGAGCTCCAACTTCTTGGTCTCTAAGGCAACAGGTCATGTTGCCTCTATCCCGCCTCAGGTTGCGCTAGCTCTACCGCGTCCTGCTACAGCACCAACGTAGGGGTGGCACAGCACATACTACCTTAGCGCTGTCTGTCAGGCTCTGGTGCCAGTTCCAATAATTTGGAGAGGCTTGTGAGTGAGCGCTCGTCAACGGCAAGCCACTGAGCGCGGGAACCTGATGCAGGGAGTTTGCGCTCAGGTTACCGCTGCGCGCTTGGGCTTAGCCCTTGCCGACGGCGGAGCTGCGTTGGGTAATGCTGGGCAGGGGAATGCTCGGCGATGTCAGTAAATAAGCGCTTTGTTGCGCCTTGGCGTTTGCGCCCCCATGGGGTTAAAGCTATAATCGCCGCGTTGCACCCTTCTCAGCTCACTCCTGATTCTGCCACTCCCCTTGGAGCGAGCCGGTATTCACCGCAGATCACTTCGTTCTTTATGGTTGGTCGCCATGTCGCAAAACATCACTTCATCTACCAAAAGCTTCCGTAAGGACATCAATGGGTTGAGAGCCATCGCCGTGTTGGCGGTGCTGCTGTTCCATATGTTCTCGTACCTCAAAGGATCTAGAGGGGGGGTTGAAGTGGGAGGGGGTATTAGTCTAGACTATTTTGGTGGCGGCTATATCGGCGTCGACATCTTCTTTGTGATCTCAGGCTTCTTGATGACGGCGATCATCGTCAAGCGCCTACAAGCAGGTACGTTTAGCGTTTGGGACTTCTGGAGGCGGCGTGCCTCGCGTATTTGCCCAGCACTCATGGCCGTAGCCTTCTTGGTCTTGGTGGTGGGCTTTTGTGTGCAACTGCCTTACGTCTATAAGGAGACCAGCCGCGAAGTGATGCGCGGCTTGCTCTTCATCAGCAACTTTTGGTTTGCCCGCGACCATGGCTACTTTGCCGATGCCGTAGTCGACAAGGCCTTATTACACACTTGGTCGTTGTCGGTGGAGTGGCAGTTCTACCTGATCTACCCGCTACTGCTCTTAGCTTGGGCTAAGTTCTGCTCTCTGCGCACGCTGCCCCATTTCATCGCAGCGCTCTTTGGCCTCAGCTTGGTCGCCTCCTTCCTTTTGACCAGCGATAAGTCCTACTTCATGCTCCATACGCGCGCGTGGGAGCTTTTGCTCGGTGGCATTATCTTTACGCTGCCGCCGCTGCGCTTAGGGCCGCGCCTGAGCCGCGCGCTCGAACTTGCCGCCTTGTTGGTCATCATCCTCAATATGGCCTTAGCCGAGCCTATGCAGGGCTGGCAAGCATGGCAGGTCGTACCGGGCGTCTTTGCCTGCGCCTTGATCTTGTGGCTTAAGATTGAGTACTCGGTGCTTGCCCCTGCGGTGCTGCAGTACCTCGGCAAGATCTCATACTCGATGTACCTAATCCACTGGCCGGTGATCACGCTGTGCAGCAAATTAGGTCTGCTGCACTACTTCCTGCCCATATTGGGCTTTATCCTCGCCTATTCTGTCCTATCCTACCACTTCATTGAAACCAAGCGTCGCTGGTCATGGCGGCTGCTAATGGGCTATGTGCTGGTCATCGGGGGCGCGCAGGCTGGTGTGCACTTTGACGGTGCGACTCCCTTCAATGACAACTATTTAGCAGGCCAGCACTATCGCGATGTTTACTATGGCGGACGTGATATCCCCGAGTTTGGCGCCATCTACCATGGCACCGCCTCCGGCGCGCCTGAGTTCATGCTGATCGGCGATTCTTATTGCCGTCAGTACGCCAACTTCCTCAACGACCAGCACATCCCCTTTGTCGGAGTCTTCTCCGATGGTCAGCTGCAGTTTAAGGACGTCTATGTCTACCCGCAGTTCAAGCACCAGTCCACCGCGGAGTATCAGCTTTACTACGACAACTACAGTGCCCTGCTGGCGCAGACCGCGGCTACCACCGTGGTGATTGGCCACAATTGGCGCAACTATCTGTTCAACCAAAACTTAGGCACCGAGTATGGACCTTCTATTCTCGATCAAGAGGCGCGGCGCCAAGCGATCGCGCAAGGCATCATTGAGTTAGCTGAAAGCTACCCGAGCAAAGAGTTTTATGTCTTGGGTCTGCCGGTGATCGATCCCCACAGCGGCGAGGAGTGTGTGGTGCTCAGAAACAGTCAGCATGCCTTGCATCAGCTGCTGTTTAGTGGCTTGGACTGCCCGCGCAGTGTGGCCGTCGATTTTACGATTCCCAACGAGGTCAATGCGTACCTGCGCGCGATCTGCGCCCAGCGCTCCAACTTGCACTTTGTGGATCTCAATCCTGCCATCTGCCACGACGGCGTCTGCCGCGTTCTCACCGAGAAGGATCAGTTGATCTTCAGCGACGGGTCGCACCTCTCCTTGTTCGGTGCGGAGATCGTGGGCGAATACCTCTTGCAGCAGATTAAGGCCGACTCTAAGTAGCCTGCTCTCAGTAGCGAGCGTTAAGCCGCATGCGGCTCGGGCGCCGCCCAAGACGGACGGCGTACGCCTCTGCGGCTACGCTCAGCCGAGCGCTGCCCCACGCTGGCCCGCTGCCTTGGTGGACGCGCCCTGCTAATGCAAGGCTGGATACTGCTCCATGGCTTGCTTGAGCACTTCAAATGGCAGGTTACGCAAGTCGTCGCCAGTCTCGGTGTGGTCGTGGTCGAGGGAGAAGACCTGCAGTGCCTTGGCGTAGCCCGGGCCCCACTGTACGTTGTTGTCATAGCGGCCAAAGGAGAGGCGGTTGTTGTAGATCGCAATCTGCGGCACATCAAAGAAGCGACCTGCGTGCACAAAGGACGTATCCACGGTGATGAGGCAGGCGCAGCGCCCGACCAGCGCAAGGCAGCGATCGAGCTGCGCAAAGGGACTGAATACCACTTGGGGATAGGCCGCAACCAGCTCGGGATCGGTGACGTTGAAGACCACGAGGCGCTGCTTACAGTTCTGGGTCAGGTAGTCGATGGTACTGCGTACCACGGCAGGGGACAGGGTACGGAACTTGTCCGAGGCGACCGGATTGAACAGCACAAAGTCTGAACCGAGGTCGGCGACCAAGGCGTCCACCTCTTTAAGGCACTCAGGGCTAAAGTGCAGCTCGTAGCGGTAGTCATCGATGGTAACGCCCAGATGCTGTGCGCCGTCTTTGAGCCGATCCATCCAATGACAGCCCTGCTCGTCCCGCGGAATGCTAAGGTCAAAGAAGCGCAGATCCTTGTGGTTAAAGCCTACGGCATAGCGATGCTTGATTGCGGTGAGCACGCGGATATCGCGGCCGATGTGCTTGTCAGGATCGGCGATGAGCATGACCACATCAAAGTCCAGCTGCAACGCCAGTACCTCGGCGCGGCTGGGCTTCTCGGGCAGGATATGGATGCCATCATTTGCGATCATGCCCTCAAGGATTTGGGCGGTTTTCGGGCAGCAGATGCAATGTACCGCGCGCCCGGCGTGGCGAAGCGCACTGATAAAGCCCGAGACCACGATCGCATCGCCAATACCGGTACCCAGCATCATCAGGCCGATGCTGTGGCATTGGGGAAGCTCACTGATGGGCAAACGCGGACGCTTACGCTCGTAGGCCGCACGATACCATGCCAGCTGGATGAAGTTGCGCAGCTGCCGCGTCTTGTGGATGCGGTAGTGATTGAGGCGCTTTAAGGCGCTAGGCTTGCTCATGGTAGGATCCTTTAGTTCGGCGCGCGTTGCAGTAACACTACCGCCTCGCAGGCGATGCCTTCTTTGCGGCCGACAAAGCCGAGCTTCTCGGTGGTGGTGGCCTTGACGCTCACTTGCGTCAGGTCGCACTCAAGGTCTTGGGCGATACAGACGCGCATCTGCGCCTTATAAGGCTTAAGCTTGGGCTCTTGGGCCATGACCGTGATATCGACATTGCCGACGACGAAGCCTTGCTCTTTAACGCGCCGATAGGTGTCACGCAGCAGCTTGCGGCTATCGACCCCCAAAAAGGCATCATCGTTGTCAGGATAGAGCTCACCGATGTCGCCTAAGGCCACGGCGCCAAGGAGCGCATCGCATAAGGCGTGCAACACCACATCGCCATCGGAGTGGGCGATAAGCCCTTGGCTATAGGGCACCTTGACGCCGCCTAAGGTGCACGGGCCTTCGCCGCCGAAGCGATGTACATCAAAACCATGTCCTACTTTAAACAGGTATTCCATAGCAGCTCCTTGTGGGTTAGTCCTAAGGCGATGGTAGCATTTTGCCGGGGCGCTGTCGCGTCTTCGAATATCAGCGGTCGCAGCTGGGCGCATCTTTGTAAACGGTTACGTAAGTTGCGGGCGCAGGCGGGGAGCGTCGCGGTCAAAGGGCACCGTTGTGCGCTTCTTGGCCGCGCAAACCTTGCTTAACACTGGCGTATGCGTTTGCAAATTACGATTTGGCTCACACTTTGGATAAAACGTCCCGTAAAACGCACGGCTTTTCGCCAAAAATGAGATCTACCAAGCCCTTTAGCGCTTTCGTTTTCATTACGATGTGGGCAACAAAGCACAGGGGCGAAGGCTGGGCGTGTGGCGCTGCTCTTCTTGCCTTCTGTGGTCTTAAAGGATTGTTAAGTGGGGTCACTATGAAGTTAAAGAAGCTGTGCCAAGCTGTTAGTGCCGCAGTTCTTGCTACCACCGTATGTGCCGCCAGCTCGTCGGCTTTTGCCGCTGACATGAAGCTCGGCGTTTCGATTTGGTCTTCGACCGATGTATTAGGCTCTGATAGTAAGCGTATGCTCGACGCTGCTGCCGATGCCTTAGACATCGAACTCCAATACGTTGACCAAGGCCACGTCTCCGAGCGTGTTACCGCCTCGATTGAACAGTTAGTTGCCGCAGGCTGCCAAGGCATCATCGTTTGCAACTCCGCTGATACCGAAATGGTTTCGGCCATCAAGACCTGCAACGATAACGAAGTTTACTTGGCTCAGTTCTACCGCATTATCTCCCAGAGCTCCAACCCAGCCATCTACGAGATGGCTAAGAACTCGCCTTACTTCGTTGGTGCCGTCCACGAGGACGAGCCTGCTAATGGCGAAGCCTTAGTCAACATCCTGTTAAACAAGGGCTGCCGCAACATCGGTCTGATTGGCTGGGAGCAAGGTGACGCTACTTGGCTGGGCCGTTGGGAAGGCTATCGTGCTGGTGTCGAGAAGTGGAATAAGGCTCACCCAGATGATCAAGCCAAGTTATCTGAGCCACAATACGCTGGCACCTCCTCTGAGGGCGGCTCCAAGGCTGCTGAGGCTTTAATGGCTGCTGATCCAAGCTTAGATGCCTTAATCCCAGCAGGTGGCGGCGGTGACCCATTATTAGGCGCCGTAGCCGCAGTTGAGCGTGCCGGTAAGATCAACGACATCGCCGTCGTTTCGACCGACTTCTTACCTGACTTAGGCGAGCGCTTAAAGAACGGCTCGATGGCAGGTCAATCCGGTGGTCACTACTGCGACCCTCTCTATGCCTTAATGCTGGTTTACAACGCAGTTAAGTCGCAAGGCGATTACTCGGGCCAATTTATCGACCTGACCTTCCCATACCTGTTCGTATCCTCGCCTGCTGACTACGGCGATTACGACAAGTACTTTGAGCAGGCGCTCCCATACAATGCCGAAGAGATCAAGGCTTTAGCAGCCATGTCGTTAGACGAGTTAAAGGCTGCCGCCGCTAAGCTCTCCATCGCTGACGCTGCCGCCCGTGCTCAGGCTGCTAAGTAGCCGCCTCGCAGCTTGTAAGTAGCCAGCGTGCAGCTTGCAGCTGCATCAACCGCTAATCGGGCAGCTGCGCTGCCCTCAAGCCCGGCCCTCGTTGTGGGGAGCCGGGCTTGATCATCTTGGGCCCAGATTCTTGCTGGCGCCAGCACAAATTTGACTTGCTCTTGGTGTGTGGGTGGTGTGCCATGATAAGGTATGCAGCACCTTGCGTGCCCTGCGCAGTTAGGGACGGAGGATAGGTTCGTCAAGATAGAATGGAGTTTGGCTATGGGACAGGATACCCTTAGTAAGCACGTGGCCACCGAGGAAGCAAAACCCAAGTGGTTGCAAACTGAGATGACCGAAACCGGGCGCAAGCATGTCTTACTGTTTGGTCACAAAATCCTCTCATATCCTACCGCCACCGCGCGATGGCTCCCAAAAGCAACGGCGCGACCTCAAGTCATACAGTCTGCACTTAAACATCGTTGAATCTCTGTGCAATGCGCAGAAGCATGATGATGCGTGTGATCCCCAGATTGAGGCTTATTGCCGCGATAACGCGCTCGGAGTAGGCGCCGGGCCATTGGGACTCTTGGCTGATATGAGCGCCGTGCTACAAGACTCCAATTTGATTTCAGCCTACTTCTACCGCCCTCAACGCAATGGTCGCTCGATCCCGGCCTTTGTCGTAGTGCATGGTTTGGGCAATAGTCTGGATCTCGAACTGGCGGTCAATTTAGCCAAGAACTACAATATCCCTTTCTTTTTCAACGAAGATGGCTTCCTGCGCAGCGCCACGACTTACGTGGACGATTGCGATCCTATCTTTAAGCGCTGCTTGGCCTTTAACTTTGACCCCTACGGCCCGTACTATGACTGCTCGAGCCACAGCTGGTTAGAGCACATGCTCAATGACCCCGAGTTCAATTTGAGCGAGGAGCAGCTTGAGCGCGCCCGTGCTTGCATGGCCTTCCTTAAAGACAACTACCTTACCAAGTACAACCATCAGCCGATCAAGGACCATCTGTTAGATGACATTCAGGGGCCGAAAGTGCTCGTGGTTGACCAAAGCTACGGTGACCAGTCGATCTATCGCGGCGGAGCCAACGATCGTACCTTTGATGTGATGTTGGAGCAGGCCAAGAAGGAGAATCCTGATAGTACCATCTTGGTCAAGACCCATCCTGATGCGATGGCCTCGAGCACGGTCAAGGCGTACTACGCTGGCGTTAAAGCCGAGGGCAATGTCCGCTTGTTGACCAGCCCGATCAACCCCATCTCTCTGATTAAGCAGTGCGATCGGGTCTATGTCTGCACTTCGCAGTTTGGCTTTGAAGCGCTCATGTGCGGTAAGGATGTTCAGATCTTTGGACGTCCGTTCTACGCGGGCTATGGTTTGGGGACGGCGCGTCAGCCCATCAAGCGTGCCCGCACGCGCACGATTGAGGAGATGTTCTACATTGCCTATATCAAGTACGTGCACTATCTCAATCCTTTTACCAACCAGCCTTGCTCCATTGAAGAGCTGATGGAGTGCCTGATTAAGCTTAGGGAGATGTACCACCAAGCAAGCGCTCACAGCGCCAAGAAGTAGCGCTTTCAAGGAGCGCCTAAGCTGGGCCAAGCTCGGTGCTACGTGCTCAAGGGTTTAGAGCCGGGCTCCAGCTTGGGCCAAATACCACTGCACGGTTGCGCGCAGGCCTTCGTTTAAGGAAACCTGCGGGTGCCAGCCCAGCTCGTGCTCAATTTTGCTTGGGTCGATGGCATAGCGTAAGTCATGGCCCGGCCGGTCGCTCACGTAGGTGATAAGTTCGTGGTAAGGGCGCCCATTAGCGCGCGGCTTCATGCGGTCGAGCAGGGCGCAGATAGTCTGCACTAAGGTCAGATTGTTCTGCTCGTTGTGTCCTCCGACGTTGTAGGTTTCACCGGCGCGGCCACGGTGGAAGATTTGGTCAATGGCGGTACAGTGATCGCTCACGTAGAGCCAATCACGGACATTGCGGCCGGTACCATAGATCGGAATGGGCTGCTCTTGCAGGCAATGAGCGATGGTCTTGGGAATCAGCTTCTCAGGATGCTGCTTAGGCCCGTAGTTATTAGAGCAGTTTGAGGTCGTGACATTGAGACCGTAGGTGTGGAAATAGGCGCGTACCATCAAGTCAGAGCTTGCCTTGCTTGCCGAATAGGGGGAGTTTGGAGCATAGGGACTGCTTTCAGTGAAAAGTCCCTGCTCACCTAAGCTGCCATAGACTTCATCAGTGGAGATGTGGTGAAAGCGGCACTGCTCATAGCCCGGCTTGACCTGATGGGGGCCATTCATCCAATGCTCGTAGGCGGCTGATAGCAGGTTGAAGGTACCTTCAATGTTGGTGGCGACAAAGATCTTGGGCCCGGCGATGGAGTTGTCGACATGACTCTCCGCGGCAAAGTGGATCACGCCCTTGATGTCGTAGCGATAGAAGAGCTCGGTGAGCAGGGTACTGTCGCAGATATCACCTTGCACAAACTCGTAGTTGCTTAGGCCAATGCACTCGCGCACGTTATCAAGGCTGCCCGCGTAGGTCAGCTTGTCGAGGTTGACCACATAGTACTGGGGATACTTGCGGCAAAAGTAGGGCACGAAGTTGGAGCCGATAAAGCCTGCGCCGCCCGTCACTAAGATTGCTTGGGTCATGATTTGCTCCTTGCTATGAGATTAGATCTGGGCGCGAGCGCGGGCTTAAGTGCTGCGCTTTAAGCCATGCGCGCAGGCTGATGCCATGGTGGTCTTTATCCGAGATGATGGCCTGCTGAGGGTCAAAGGGCCAAGTGATAGCTAGATCGGGGTCGGTAAGGGCGATGGTGAGCTCGGCGTCTTTGTGCCAGAACTGGTCACACTTGTAGCTTACGACAGCCTCGGGACTTAAGACGGCAAAGCCATGGAGAAAGCCACGTGGCAGATAGAGCATGCGGCGATTGTCCGAGGAGAGCTTGGTCGCCACGTGTTGGCCGAAGGTCGGCGAATCAAGGCGCACGTCCACGCCGATATCGAGGATCTCCCCTGACAGCACCCGAATAAGCTTGGCTTGAGCATGGGCGCCGGTTTGGGCGTGCAAGCCGCGCATGACGCCGTAGCTGGAACGGGATTCATTGTCTTGGACAAAGGTCGCGTTGATGCCGTGCTGCGCGAACTTTTGCTGTTGGTAGCTTTCAAAGAAGTAGCCGCGCTCATCGGCAAAAACTTGGGGCTCAATGAGATAGACCCCGGCAAGATCGGTAGCAATGAAGTTCATGACAGTTATGAGTTAAGTTGGGCGGGGCTAAGGCAACATCGCGTCGGCGAGGACGTTGAGCAGGTAGTCCTTGTAGGTGCCCGCACTGAGTTGGGCGCAGAGCGCAGCGAGCTCATCTTTAGTGATGAAGCCTTGATTATAGGCGATCTCCTCAATGCAGGCGACTTTGAGCCCTTGGCGCTTCTCGATGAGCTGCACGAAGATGCTGGAGTCCATCAGACTATCGGGAGTGCCTGCATCCAGCCAAGCATTGCCGCGGTGCATCGGAATTACGGTCAAGCGCCCTTGGCGGAGGTAGGTGTTGTTGAGGTCTGTGATCTCGTACTCGCCGCGCGCCGAAGGGCGCAACTGCGCGGCATAGGTCACAACATCAGGGGGATAGAAGTAAAGCCCGACCGAGACGTAGTTAGACTTGGGCTGAGCGGGCTTCTCCTCGATGGAGATGGCCTTCTTGTGGTCATCGAACTCGACGACACCAAAGCGCTGGGGGTTAGAGACGTGATAGGCGAAGATAATGGCGTTGCTGTGCGCCTTGTCCTCATTGCTATGCTGTACTTCGTGCACGAAGTGCCGGATATGGTCGCCCATGTAGAAGATGTTGTCGCCTAAGATCAAACAGACATGGTCTGAACCGATAAAGTCCGCCCCAATGAGCAAGGCCTGTGCGATGCCCTCGGGCTCGGGCTGAATGGCATAGTGCAACGAGAGGCCAAGTTGCTGGCCATCACCCAGCAGCTTCTGGATATTGGGCGTGTCTTGGGGCGTGGAGATGATCAGGATGTCCATGATGCCAAAGAGCATCAGGGTGGACAAGGGATAGTAGATCATCGGCTTGTCGTAAACAGGTAACAGCTGTTTAGAGATGGTCTTAGTTAATGGGTACAGACGTGTCCCCTTGCCTCCGGCGAGCAAAATCCCCTTCATCACAGGCCCTCACGCTGACACAGATTAGAAGCTTACGCCCATTGTCGCATAACAAAAGGCTAGGCAACTCACGTTCCCTAGCCTTTCTTGAGCGTTCCCAGCGCGTTCTGCGGCGCAGATGCTTAAGTGCGCAAGGGCTTAAACACGCATGGGCTTAAGCGCGCTGGGGCGGGCGCTTAGAGCTGGTCGAAGTTGTCCTTGGACAAGATGGTCGGGCCGCTGTGCTCAAGCTGGAATGGGTAGTCGAGCGAATAGTGCAGGCCGCGCGACTCGTGGCGGCGCTGGGCCGAGCGGACGATGAGCTCGGCGACTTGCAGCAGGTTACGCAGCTCCAGCAAGTTCTTGCTGACCTTGAAGTTGCTGTAGTACTCGCTGACCTCGCGCTTTAACAGGTTGATGCGGTGCATAGCACGCTCTAAGCGCTTGTTGGTGCGCACGATACCGACGTAGTCCCACATCATCAGGCGCAGCTCGTGCCAGTTGTGGGTGATGATGACCTCCTCATCTGAGTCAGTGACGCGGCTCTCGTCCCAAGCCGGGATAGCGAGGGCCGAAAACTCTTCGCTGTCGTCATCATCTAAGTGCTTGAGGATGTTGCGGGCCGCGGCTTGGCCATAGACTACGCACTCAAGGAGGGAGTTGGAGGCTAAGCGGTTGGCACCGTGCAGACCGGTGTAGGCGACCTCACCGATGGCATAGAGACCTTGGATATCGGTGCGAGCCTTGTTGTCGACCATGACGCCACCGCAGGTGAAGTGGGCGGCCGGGACAATCGGGATTGGCTGCTTGGTGATGTCGATGCCGACCTTTAAGCAGCGCTCGTAGATGGTTGGGAAGTGCTTTTTGACGAAATCAGCAGGCTTGTGGCTGATGTTTAAGTACATGCAGTCAGCGCCGGTCTTCTTCATTTCATGGTCAATGGCGCGGGCGACGATATCGCGTGGGGCTAACTCACAGCGCTCGTCATACTCCGGCATAAAGCGGGTGCCATCCTTGCGCTCTAAGGTTGCGCCTTCACCGCGCAGGGCCTCAGTTAATAGGAAGTTGCGGTCAGCGGCGTTGTAGAGCGTGGTCGGGTGGAACTGGTTGAACTCCATATTGGCGACGCGGCACCCAGCACGCCATGCCATAGCAATACCGTCACCGGAGCTGACCTCGGGATTGCAGGTGTATTGGTACACCTTGGAGGCACCGCCCGAGCACAGGGCGACGAAGCGGGCCTTAATGGTCTCAATGTGATCGCTCTGCTCGTTTAAGACGTAGGCGCCCAAGACGCGGTTGCCCGGTAAGTTGAGCTTCTTGGTGGTGATGAGATCGATGGCGTAGCGATCTTCTAAGATGGTGATGTTAGGGTTCTCGCGGGCCCGCTGTACTAAGGTCTCTTGGATCGACTTGCCGGTATGGTCTTCGGCGTGGAAGATACGACGGTGCGAGTGGCCGCCCTCACGGTGTAAGTGATAAGGCGAAGTTTCAGTGTCGGGGGCTTGGGCGGTGAGTTCCTTTAAGTCAAAAGGTACCCCGGCATCGATTAACCATTGGATCGAATCGTGGGCATGCTCAGCGACATAGCGTACGACCTTCTCATCGCAGATAAAGGAACCGGCGATGCAGGTGTCCTTGATGTGGGCCTCGATCGAGTCTTGATCGTCTTTAGGGTTATAGACACCGGCGATACCACCTTGCGCGTAGTTGGTGGAACCAGCACAGACGTCAGATTTAGATAAAACGATTACTTTGGCCTTGTTGGCGATACCTAAAGCTAAAGTCAGACCCGCGGCGCCGCTGCCGATGATGAGGCAGTCTGTTGTGTAATCCATGGTAATTTTTACCCAGTAAGACGAGTGACACCAGAAGAGGTGGCGCGCCAACAGCGCAGCGCGTGACCTCCGCCGTGATTGAGGCGCTCTCCCAAGCCTTGCGCTCCCAAGCCTTGGGATGGTGCCTAATCTTACAAATTCTAATCAGTAGGTGGGGTTCAAAGACCGTTGCACCAAAATGTGCGTGGGCTTTAGCGGCCATACTACTCTATGCCAGTGCTTTTGCAAGTTAGCCCCCGCCTAGATGTACAGTCAGCGCCTCAAGCAGGCGCATGACCGCGGTTATGGGGCTGAGCCTTCGCAAGAGCAGGTCAAGGATACTTTCATGGATTGGACGCTCGTTTGGCCTTCTGGGGACAAGGGAAGCCAGACGATTCGGGCCTTCGTGCCTAAGTGGGAGCTGTGGCTTTTGCCTTATACTGTGAGGCTTTTAGTGCGGGGCGCTGCGGTAACTTGTCTGACAACGCCCGAAGGCGCAGCAATGCGGTGTTTATGCGCTTGCCGCTGACAAGGGCGCTAACGCAGAGCTGGGCGTGCTGCTTAGGCCAACCTGATAAATTAGCCCTTCTGGGGTGATGGCAGGTGCCTGTGCTCACTTGCGCCTGCGCCTTGTGGGAACTATCTGCACTGAGGCTTGGTCTATTGGTTATAAGGGATGTTAGAAGGATATGACAACTAGCGCTCAAGATGATACGCGCGCCCTCAGCGACCTTGCGATCGTCAAGCGGGTGCAGCAAGGAGATAAAGAAGCCTTCAACATCTTAGTGTTGCGTTATCAGTACAAGGTGTGCGAGCTGGCCAACAAGTATGTCAACAACTACGTTGACGCCAATGACATCGCCCAAGAGGCTTTCATCCGCGCTTACCGAGCCATTGGCAACTTCCGCGGCGATAGCTCCTTTTACACTTGGCTCTATCGCATCGTCACTAACGCGTCCAAGTCCTTTCTGGAGCAGAACCAGAAGCGCCGCTACAGTGTCGATATCGATGCGCCGGACTTTGATAACCAGCATGATGTGCGCGGTCAGCTGACCACCCTCGACTCGCCGGACGCCTTGATTGAGTCCGATGAGCTCAGGGAGGTGATCACTGACGCGATGAAAGCGCTTCCCGTAGATTTGCGCCGCGCCATCTACTTGCGTGAGGTCGAAGGCCTGTCATATGAGGAGATCGCGCAAGAGATGGACACTCCGATCGGTACCGTGCGTTCCCGGATCTTCAGGGCGCGCCAGTTTATCGAAGAGAAGATGGCGGAATTTGGGTGCTAGCAGGCTTAAGCCAGCGCTGCTGAGCACAAGGTTTCACTTTTGGCTCTAACCTGCGGCTTGCCGCAGATTAGTTGCTCTGGGGACAAGGCCGCGGCTGCGTCCCGTTTCAAGCTGCCAAGTCTGGTGCCAGCTTGAACCTTAAGGGGTAGGTAAAGCCCTTTGAGCAGAGAAGGCTCCCGCCGGTGGGTACACTGAGGGAGCTGCGTCACCATGACATTGTTTGGAGCAGACTATGCAACACCTGTCATCAAAAAAATACGAGCATCTGATGCACGCCTCGGAGGTTTTTGATGGACAAAACTATCAGACCCCGGAGGCTTTAGCGGCGCTGCGCGGCTCTGATGAGGTAAGTGCTGATGAGATGAAGCGCCACTTAAAGAACTGGTCTTTAATTGGTGCCGCTCTGCGCCATGAATTACCAGCGCGCATCGACCCTAACTTCGCAGACAAGGTCATGGCTCGCCTTGCGGCAGAGGATGATGCTCCGACCGCGGCGTGGGTACCACCACAAGAGCAAGCTTGGGTACCACCGCTTGAGTCTGAGTCGACTGAGGCTGAAGTGGCTGAGCGCGACTTGGAGCTGCCGACTATGCTGCAAGGCAAGTGGAGCCAGCACGCTCCGTCCCAGCAGGTTGTAGCTCATGAGTACGCCGCCTTGGTCACCAATATGAAGGCCATGCAGGTTGACTTTGACCAAGCCGCGCTCAATACGCAAGAGCATCAGCCGATGAAGCGCAGCCTCAAGCTGACCTTCAAGCGCGTCAGCAGTTTACTGGGCCAAGCTGCGGTCGCAGCGGCCGTGGCTGTCGTCGCCGTCTTTGGCATCCAGCTCTACAACGCCTCGCAGCCTGAGTTTGAGGAGCCGGTCGCGACCACGGCCTCGACCCAAGTGGGCCCGGTCACGGGCTTAAACCTTGCCAGCTACCAGAACTCGGACAATGATCTGCTCATCAATCCTGAGACGGTCACTCAGCCGCAGGCGCAAGGCAGCAAGAATCAAGATCTGTCGGATGCCGAGCTTCGCGCCGAGCAGCAGGCGGAGCTGGAGCGCATCAACCTGTACGTGCAAGGTTACATGCTCGAGACTGCCGCTAATTAGGCGCTTCTTAGGTGCTTACAAGTAGGCGCTTCCCAAGTAGGCCCCAGCCTGCTTGCTTTCAGCTCTTGTGTCGTCAGATGCAGGAGCTGAATTGTTTGGGCGCGACTTGCTTTAGCCTAAGGGAGCTCAGGTATGATAGTGCTGACCCTTGGTCGATGTGCTAGGTAAAAGGTGGCTGTATGCGTTTTCTCTCCCTGATTTGGCCTTATCTGCGGCGCCCTATTCCGCTCTGGGCGCTGCTGTTAAGCATGGCCCTGCCTGCTGGGGCCGAGGAAAGTGAGCGCGCCCCGTACGGCATCTTAGGCGCAAGCCCGCTGCCAGAGGTAGCACCGGCGCAGCAGGCAGCGCCTGTTCTGACGGCTCCTAACGCAAGCCCAGCTCAGGCAGAGGAGAGTGCCCAAGTCAGCTCAGGGCTGACCTGCATTGAATCCTTTTATGAGACGCGCTCCAAGGTCTTGGGCAACAACCTCCAGTCGATTCTGATGCTCTCCAATCCCAACGGCGTGGCTCCGTACATCACCTTGCAGACCAAGAGCGACGATGACCGCCGCTACATCTTGTGGCAAACCTTGAACGGTGAGATTAGGGGCTATGCCCTGCGCGATGGCAAGGGCTTTGACTACACTAATAGCGCCAGCACGCCGCTACCCTTGTCGTGGCACCCGACCTTGATCTGGGATAATCTCTTTAACTCCAATCAAGATCCGCGCAACTATTCGTGCGTGCTTACCGGGCGGACGCGCGTGATGGGCAAGCGCGTGAGCTTGCTGCGCTTGATTCCGCAAGAAGGCTTGCGTTACTCCTACATGATCGCCAAGGAAGATGAGTCGAACTTTCCGGTGGAGCTGACCATCATTGACCACGAAGGCAAGGTCGCCTCACGCCTGACGGTGATGGATAGTCGCATCATCACAGGCGTGACCTTTCCGGTCTCCGATGCTATTTTCGATCGTCTCGAGCAAACGCAGCTGCCCAGCGCGCTGAGCCAGAATTCGAGCATGACCGGCACTATTCATGAGGGCACCCCGGTGCCGCAAGAAGAGCCGCAGGGCTCATGGCAAGCGCAAAACTTTACCGACCGCGTTGCGCAGCAAGGCCCCGCGGCCGGACGGCGCCCTAGTGGCGACTCTATTGAGTTGATGCTACCAGAGCCAACTGAAAGCGCGGGCGCCACGGTCGATGGCGGGGGCCTGCGCGATGGCGTGCAGACGCATCACAACCTCAACAATGCACGCCCCCTACAACGCTGGCCTGAACTTAACATCCCAACTGTCTATAATATTGTGGGCGAAGGGCGCTTCGATGAGGGCGGCCCGGAGTGCATCTATCAAGAGTACTCAGACGGCTTGACCTCCTTTCGGGTCTATCGCAATCGTCTGACCACGATTTACTATCCGGTGTTGACCAATGGCACCATCTCGATCGTGCGCAAGCAGAACAGTCGCTACGAGTACTCGGTAGTCGGTGAAGTTCCGGTCAATCTGGCCGAGTTTGTGTTAGCCCGGATCGGGGCGCAGTAGCTGGTGGTGGGTTCCCAGTAGGTATGAAGCTAAAGTTTTTTGTCGTCAATCTCAAACGCTCAACCCAACGCCGTCAGGTCATGTGTGAGCAGCTTGATCACTTCGGAGTGGATTACGAGATCTTTGCGGCGAGTGATGGCCGTGCTCTCACTGAGCAAGAGCAGGCGCAGGTTGGTACGGCCGATCAAGTGATCTTGACCATGGCCGGGGGGCGCCAATGCATGGTTGAGAACAAGCTCAGCCCGGCGGAGATTGGCTGTGCTCTGTCGCACCTGCGCCTGTATCAGCACATTTTGGATCTGGGCCTTGAGCGCGCGGTGATCATTGAGGATGACGAAGTGCTCAATGAGGACTCCTTCTTGGCCCTTGAACACCTTGATGTCATCACCGAGCCTTGGGATCTGGTGCACTTCTCGGCAGTATCGGGTATTAAAAATTTGCCTTGCGCCCGCAAGTACTATTTTGATAAAAAGCGCGGCATGTACTTTGCCCGCATCGGCATGCGCCATCCCACCTTGGATGCGATCTTCAATCGGCGCCGCATTTGCTTTGGCACGGTCTTCTATGTGGTGACGCCGCATGCCTGCAAGGTCTTGTTGGAGAAGGGGCTGCCGGTGCGCCTTCCCTCTGATTACCTCTTGGGTATGATCGGCTATCATAACTTGCGTACTTTAGTTGCTCATCCAATGGGACATTACTGGAAGGCCAATGTTGAGGGTGACATCTCGACCATCGGCGCACGCCCTGAGCACCACATCGTGCGCTTATAGCAGAGTTTGATAGGACGCCGCGGGCGTCCTTTTTGGGTTTTGAGGTCAGTAGGGCCTCGCTTAGGTTTAGGACGGTATGGCAGACACTTTTGACCAAAGTTTAGTACGTAACTTCTCGATTATTGCCCATATCGATCATGGCAAGTCGACCCTCTCGGATCGCTTCATCCAAGAGTGTGGCGGCCTGTCCGATCGAGAGATGCAGGCCCAAGTGCTCGACTCGATGGACATCGAGCGCGAGCGTGGCATTACCATCAAGGCGCAGGCGGTGACCTTAAAGTACAAGGCTCAAAATGGTAAAACCTACGAGCTCAACTTCATTGACACCCCAGGTCACGTCGACTTCTCCTATGAGGTTTCGCGTTCCTTGTTTGCCTGCGAAGGCGCCTTGTTGGTGGTAGACGCAGGCCAAGGCGTAGAAGCCCAGACTTTGGCGAACTGCTATCAGGCCATTGAGCTTGATTTGGAAGTGATCCCGGTCTTAAACAAGATCGATTTGCCTGCGGCTGATCCTGAGAAGGTCATCTTTGAGATCGAAGATATTGTGGGCCTCGAGGCGCACGATGCCTGCCGCTGCAGCGCCAAGACCGGCGTGGGCGTGGTCGATGTGCTCGAGCGTCTTGTCCACTCGATTCCAGCTCCCAGCGGTGACCCTGAGGCGCCGCTGCAGGCCTTGATCATCGACTCGTACTTCGATGATTACTTGGGCGTCGTATCCTTGGTACGCGTTAAGAACGGCACGCTGCGCAAGGGCGATAAGATCAAGGTCATGAGCACGGGCCAAACGTGGGAAGTGGAGCGCCTTGGTATCTCCACCCCTAAGCGCGTCGATGTGCCTGTGCTCAATTGCGGTGAAGTCGGCTGGGTGGTCTGCGGCATCAAGACCATTCACGGCGCGCCGGTGGGCGATACCATCACCCATGCGCGCAATGAAGCCGCGGCTCCACTGCCGGGCTTTAAGAAGGCCAAGCCGCAGGTTTATGCCGGTATGTTCCCGGTTGATACCGATGACTACAATGCCTTCCGCGATGCCTTGGACAAGCTCTCGCTCAATGACGCCTCGCTCTTCTTTGAGCCTGAGAACTCCACCGCCTTAGGCTTTGGTTTCCGCTGCGGCTTCTTGGGTATGCTCCACATGGAGATCATCCAAGAGCGCTTAGAGCGTGAGTACAACTTAAACCTCATCACCACGGCCCCGACCGTAATCTATGAGATCTTGTTGACCTCAGGGGAGATCACCCATATCGACAGCCCAGCGGCGCTGCCACCAATCAGCAACATCGCTGAGATCCGCGAGCCGATTGCTGAGTGCCGCATGTTAATGCCGTCGGACTATGTCGGTGCGGTCATGACGCTGTGCCAAGAGAAGCGTGGTGTTCAGACCTCTATGGTCTATCACGCCGACCAGGTGGCCTTAACCTATGAGCTGCCGATGAGCGAAGTCGTGCTCGACTTCTTTGACCGCTTAAAGTCGACCTCGCGCGGCTATGCTTCGCTCGACTACAGCTTCAAGCGCTTTGAGCGCGGCGATCTGGTGCGTGTCGACATCCTAATTGCCGGTGAGCGCGTCGATGCGCTGGCCATCATCGTGCACCGTTCGATTGCCCAAAGCCGCGGTCGCGCCTTAGTCGAGAAGATGAAGGAGTTGATCCCGCGCCAGATGTTCGATATTGCCATTCAGGCGGCGATCGGCGGCCAGATTATTGCCCGCTGCACGGTCAAGGCTCTGCGCAAGGACGTACTGGCCAAGTGCTACGGCGGTGATATCACCCGTAAGCGCAAGCTCTTAGAGAAGCAGAAGGCTGGTAAGAAGCGCATGAAGCAGTTAGGCCGCGTCGAAGTGCCGCAGGAGGCCTTCCTTGCCATTCTCAAGGTGGGCAAAGACTAATACGGAGGCGGCGCCGCTCCCTTAGGGGCGGGCGCCAGAGTGTATGAATACCTTTTCCTTAATCTTAATTGTGGCCACCGTGGTCACGGGCCTGTTTTACCTCTATGACGTGATAAAACAGCGCCCGCAGCGCAAGGAGCGGCTTAAGCGGGCCTTAGCGCAATGCCCGACCTTGGGCAAGAAGGAGCAGCGTGAGCTGCGCGAAGGCACAGGGCTGGTGGTACAGCTGGCAGGTCTCTTCCCGATCTTGCTCATCGTGTTCTTATTTCGCGCTTTCATCTACGAGCCGTTTCGCATTCCGTCCGGCTCGATGGAGCCGACCTTAGTCGCCGGTGACTTCATTGCCGTCTCCAAGTGGTCGTATGGCATCCGCAATCCGCTGACCAACAGCATCTTGATTGAGACGGGCAAGCCTGAGCGCGGTGACGTCGTGGTCTTCAAGTACCCTGAAGATCCGAGCATCGATTACATCAAGCGCGTGGTCGGCCTGCCGGGCGATGAGGTAATCTTCGCCAATAAGCGCGTCTATCTGCGCAAGGCCTGCAATGTCAGCGCGGTCACGCCAACTGAGGTTACCAGCGCCGAGGGCAGTACGCCGTGCGCCTCCCCTGAGGCGGTTAAGCTTGAGGAGCTCGGCACCATCACCCACGAGGGCGGCACTTATTCGGAGAGCTACTTAGTCTTCAAGGAGCTCTTAGGTGAGCAGCCCCACCGCATCCAAATCAATCCGCGCGTACCCGATCTGACGCAGTACTACTACCGTCAGCGTGGCGCCATGCGTGGTTCATGGGTCGTACCCGAGGGTCACTACTTTGTCATGGGCGATAACCGCGACAACAGTAAGGACAGTCGCTTCTGGGGCTTTGTGCCCGAAGAGAACCTAGTCGGCCGCACCGTCTGCGTCTGGCTCTCCTTGGAGTATAGCTCTGACCCAGAGCGCATCCTGCCGTCCTTTATCCCGACCGGCATCCGCTTTGAGCGCATCGGCGGCCTTGAGTAGAGTAACACCATGCCCCAAGTTTCAGTTGTCATACCTCTTTACAATGCCCTGCCGTACCTTGATGACTTACCGCAAGTGTGGGCACAGACCTATACTGACTTTGAGTTGATCTTGGTTGATGATTGCTCAACTGATGGTACTTGGGAGCGTTTGCAGAGCTTTCAGGCTGCATTTCCTGAGAAGGAGATCGTCTTAGCGCGCAATGAGCGGAATTTGGGGCCGGGCGGTACCCGTAATTATGGGCTTACGCGTTGCTCGGGTCAGTACGTGATCTTCCTTGATGGGGATGATCACTACGAGCCTGACTTTCTTGAGAAGATGGTAGAAGAGCTTGAGCGCACAGGCGCGGACTTGGTATGCTGTGGGGCGCAAATGCATGATGGCGCCGCCAAGGTCACGAACTTGTTTAGCCCTTTGGTTTGTGCGCAGGTGGCACAATTCAACACCGATGGCGGCAGCACTGCGACCAACCCATTCGTACTCAGGACGCTGCTGTTCCAGCCCTCCTTGTATCCTGTGCCTTGGAATAAGATGGTGCGCTGCGAGTTATTGCGGACGCATCACATTGAGTTTCCTCACTTCAAGCTTGGCGAAGACAAGTGCTGGGGCATGCAAGTGGTGTTGGCCGCAAACAAGATTGCTTTGGTTAACGAGGCACTCTATCACCACCTCACGCGCCCTAACTCGCTGAGCTCCGCTGCAAATGAGTCTGCCTTGTCTGACATCATGGCCATGCTGGACTTTGAGCTGCAGGCGCTTATAAATAATGTGGGGTATAGCATTTATACTGATGTTGACTCAAAATTAAAGTGCGCCAACCGGTCAACGCCGCTGTATGATGCGTGGTATCTCAACTATTGGGATACGATCTTCAGCTTTATGGAGCGCAGCCCGGGGCCACCGGAATGGCAACGCCACATCCTCAAGTGTTGCCTTGAGTTTTGTCAGCAGCATCATTTGGATTACAGCCTCAAGCAGCTACCTGCGAGCCAACGGATGGGGTGGTATCGTTTGCTGCCGAAAGGCGCGGCATGGGCGCAGAAGCGCACTCAGCTGAAGGCGCAGTATCGCTTAGCGCGCTTCTTGCGGCGCTTCAATCAGCTACTGGCTGCGCACCACTTAAGCTAAGCGGTGCATGAGGCGAAGCTGAAGGCGAGGCCGAGCAGCGCACGGGGCTAAGCCGAGCAATATTCTTGCTTGGTGAGTAATAAGGCGCAAAAACATCAGGCTTGCTATACTATAAGCCAAGGTTACGTCAGTGTGCCGTGGGCCACTGGAAACCTTACCGGTACCGCCTGCGCGCAGGTGAACCGTAGTTTCTGCACATTTAGTGTGCACCCTATAATCTCTCAGTTCAGACCGATAGGTCGGCGGTACCGCCGACCTTGGGCCTTGCGCTCAGGGGATAGTGTGTCGGTGGCTGTACTCGGAGTTGGCGTTAGGCGGGCTCTGCTGCGCTGGGGGGTTATAGGGTGAGCACTTTTTGCACACAGGCAAAGAGATGATCAACGATTCTAGCTTTCTGCATCGCATCCAGCACTTAGAGCAAACGATCGGCTACTCCTTTCAAAACATCGCGCTCTTAGAGCAGGCGCTCACGCACCGCTCCTTTGGGCCGCATCACAATGAGCGCTTGGAGTTCTTAGGCGATTCGATCTTAGGTATGATCATCGCAAAGGAGCTCTTCGCGCAGTTCCCAGATAGCCCCGAGGGCGATTTGACCCGCATGCGCTCGGTGCTGGTACGCGAGACCACCCTCGCCGAGCTCGCGCGCGAGTTTAAGATTGGCGATTGCTTGCTCTTGGGCCCGGGCGAGCTCAAATCCGGCGGTTCGCGGCGCGACTCGCTCCTCGCTGACGCGGTGGAGTCCATAATTGGCGCGATCTTCTTAGATAGCAACGAGCACTTTGAGATTGTGCGCCAGCTGGTGCTCACGTGGTTCCACGAGCGCCTGCTTGCGATCAACCCGAGCGTGTCGCAAAAGGATCCGAAGTCGGCGCTGCAAGAGTATCTGCAGTCGCAGCACAAGGAACTGCCGGTCTATCGCATCGAGAATATCATCGGCACGGACAATAACCAAGTCTTTGAGGTCTCGGTGGTAGTCCAAGACATCAAGCAGGTATTCCATGGCCGCGGCTCATCGCGTCGCCGCGCTGAGCAAAAGGCCGCCAGCATTGTGCTCGACTACCTGCGCACCCATCCCTTAAGTTAACCTGCCGCCACGCGGCTGCCACTTTAGGTAGTGGCGGGGCCATTTGGGCCCGTTCTTGATGGCTCAGTCTGAGACTTGCGCACTTGCGTTAGCGCTCAGCTGAGCCTTAACACTATTCACAGCTGCCCCTTCCCCCATTCGTAGTAGACGCTTAAGCGCTAGGACAAGGCCTGAGGGGAGCTTGCGGTAAAGCCGCTGCCTACGCCTTGTCCTGAGTTTACCGAGGAATTTCTGGTTGGAAGAGACGAAGTTTGGTTTTGTCGCGATTGTGGGGCGCCCGAATGTGGGCAAGTCGACCTTAATGAACCATTTGATTGGGCAAAAGGTCTCGATCACTTCGCGCAAGCCGCAGACCACGCGAAACCGTGTCTTAGGTATCGACACTGACGGTGCCTATCAGACCGTCTATGTCGACACTCCGGGCCTGCATAAGGTCGAGAAGCGCGCCATCAACCGCTTGATGAACCGCGCTGCCGAGTCGTCCTTAGGCGATGTCGAGCTGATCTTATGGGTGGTCGATGCCACCTCGTGGACAGATGATGATGACATGGTCAGAGGCAAGCTCGAACAAGCCCGCGCGCCGATTGTTCTGGTTATCAATAAGGTCGACAAGATCGCCAATAAAGAGAAGCTTCTGCCGCTCATCGACCGCCTGCAGAACACCTTGCACTTTAAGGACATCATCCCAGTCTCGGCTTTAAAGGGCAGCAACTTGCAAGTCCTAAAGGACATGATTAAGGCGGTGCTGCCGGAAGGCCCACACCTTTATAGCGATGACAGCATCACCGATCGCCCAGTGCGCTTCATGGTGGCTGAAATCATACGCGAGAAGCTGATGCGCCAGATGGGCGAGGAGCTGCCATACTCGGCGACGATCGAAATCGAGCAATTTGCCACTAACGACAAGGGCGTGACTACCATTCATGCTGCGATCTTGGTCGAGCGCAGCGGCCAAAAGAAGATGGTGATCGGCGCCAAGGGGGCCCGCATCAAGCTCATTGGCTCCGAGGCGCGCAAGGACATCGAGAAGCTGCTTGAGACCAAGGTCTACCTTGAGCTCTTCGTCAAGGTCAAGGCCGGTTGGGCCGACGATGAGCGCGCCTTAAAGAGCTTAGGTTACGCCGACTTTGAAGGCCTGTAATCAGGCCCAGAGTCAGGCCAACCAGCAGGCTGATAGTCAGGCCGACCAGCAGGTTGCACCAAGCCGCCGCAGGGCCAGATTACGCCGCGGGCAGATGGGGAGGGTAGAGCGATGCCAGTGATTGAGCGTGAGCCTTGCTATATCTACAACATGCGGGAGTATCAAGAGCACAGCCTGATTTTAGAAGCGCTCTCGCTCAATCTGGGCGCCATTGCGATCTTGGCGCGCGGCGCCAAGCGTCCAGACTCGCCGCTCAAGGGGCTATTTCAGCCCTTTACGCCGCTGCTGCTCAGCCTGCAACTGGGGCAAAAGGGCGACCTGTACTACCTCAAGGACTACGAGTACTGCCCGGGCGGCTATCACTTTGTGATCCCCGAGTCCTTTTGCGCCTTCTACCTCAACGAGCTCCTGCACCTGCTCTATCACGGCAAAGAGTCCGACAAGTTGCTCTTTGGCCACTACATCGCCACGCTCGAAGCCATTGAGCATAAGGACAAGATCGAGTACCACCTGCGCAGCTTTGAGCTGCACCTACTCAAGAGCTTAGGCTATGGCATCAGCCCCTTAGACGAGTTTGGCGCTCCGGTACAAGCCGACAAGCGCTACCGCTTTTGCTTTGGGGTGGGCTTTGTTGAGGTCAATCCTGACCTGATGGAGCAGGTGATGCGCGCCCAAACCGCGCCGCGCAGCAAAAGCACGTCCGCAGAGCGCCCTGCCGAGCGTCCAAGCGAGAGCGCCGATGACGGGCTGCTCTTTGCCAAGTCCAAGATCCGCGGGCCTAAGCTGACAGACACGCGTACCAGCGTAAGCTCCAGTCCCGCATGGGTACAGCGCGCCCTGAGCCAAGGCGTTAGCAGCAGCGACCTCAAGCGCTATTACGAGTACAACGGCGAGTTCTTAGGGCCCATCCTCACCGGAGCAGAGATCCAAGACATCGTCAGCTTACAGTTTACGGATCCTAATAGCCTCCACATTGCCAAGACGCTTACTAGCAGCGTCATCGACCGCCTCACCGGTGGCGTTGAGCTCAATAGCCGCAAGCTTTATCGGGAGTATCTGCACCTGTGCAAGCAAAAGGCGCAAGCAGCCGCCACGGCCGTGCCTGCGGCGCAGCCTGCGCCTCAAGCACCATCGGCGCAACAAACACTCGCCCCGGAGCAGCCCGTAGCGAGCGCAGCTGCCGCGCAAGCTTCTAACTCAGTGCCCGAGGTCAGCGCTGAGCCTGAGGTAGTGCCCGAGCCTGCTCCCGTATCTAATGCAAAGATTGAGGCCGATGATGCCGAGCCTGAGGTAGTGCCCGAGCCTGCTCCCGTATCTAATGCAAAGATTGAGGCCGATGATGCCGAACCTGAGGCAGCGCCCGCTCCTACTCCGCCTGTAACGAACGCAGCTGCTGCACAAGGAGCTAACTCAGAACCAGAGGTAGTCACTGAGCCTGAGGTTGAGGCCGCAACTGCACATTCCTTAGAGACCAATACAGTGCCCAAAGAGCAGTCTGCGCCTGTCTTTAAAACAAAACGGGACGCCAAGGCTTCGACTAAGAGCGCCGAGCCTGAGGTTGCGCCCGCAACTGCTTCGTCCTTAGAGACCAATGCAGCTCCTGAAGAGCAGCCAGCGCCTGTCTCTAAGGCCAAATGGGCCTCCAAGGCCCAGACATCGGCCAAGAGCGTCACACCAGAGGTCGAGGCCGCAACTGCTCCATCCGTAGAGACCAATACAGCGCCTGAAGAGATGCCTGCACCGGTCTCTAAGGCTAAAGGCGCTCCAAAAGCCAAGTCTGGGCCCGTCTCTAAGGCCAAGCGCGCCTCCAAGGCTTCTACTGAGAGCACCGCGTCTGAGGTAGAGGCCGTAACTGCTTCGCCTGTAGCTACTAATGTAGCTCCAGAAGATAAGCCCACGCCCGTCTTTAAGGCCAAACGCCCCACAAAGGCCAAGCCCACGTCCCAGAGTACTGCGCCTAAGGTAGCGCTTGCGTCGGTATTGTCCTTAAAGCCCACTGCCAATCCAGCAGCTGAGCCTGAAGGGGCGGGCGCTGAATTGGTGCTGACACCGCAGGTGGTGGCGCCGGAGGCGATGGCTTCGAAGCCGGCGGCGGCTCCGGCTAAGGCGGCCAAGATTAAGGTAGCAAAGGCGGGCAAGAAGCTGACGCGGACGCAGCTCAGAGCGCGGGAAAAGGCGGCAGCTGCGGCGCGGGCGCAGGCTGAGCAGGAGCGCCTTGCGGCCTCGCCTTATGATGAGAGCATGCTCATGATGCTCGATGCAAGTTTGCACCGCCGCGTGCGCCGCAAGAAAGGTTAGGCGTCATAGCCTCCGGCTGGGGTAAGAGTTTCTGGTTTAACAAGGGATTTTGATGGCAACGATTTACAAGCAAGATAAGAAGGCGGCTGCGCCCAAGGCGTTTGAGACTGTGTGCACCGGCCTTGATATCATGGGCCGCGGCGTGTGCAGGCATGACGATAAGGTCTACTTCGTGCCGGGGCTGCTGCCCAATGAGCGCGCCCGCATCATGCCGGTGGCGGGCACGGCCGAGGATAAGACCGCCTCAGGCGTGGTCACCAAGATGATTGATTGCTCGCCTGAGCGCGTGACGCCGTGCTGTGACCATCAGGCCTCGTGCGGCGGCTGCCCGCTGATGCATCTGCCGCCGCAGATGGCCTTTAACGCCAAGGTACAGGGCGTCGCCAAGCTCTTGGTTAAGAGCGTGCTGCAGGGCACCTTAGAGGCTAAGTCCGGTAAGGCCAGTGGCGCAGTCGGCTCAGCGCGCCTAGGGCGCAATAGCACCATCAAGCAGGCCTTGGCTCAAAAGCAGGTCGCGGCCAAGAATGCCGCGCGTGCCGCTGAGCTCACCGCCTTAAGCCGCGAGGCCGCGGCCAAGGTCGGCGCTCCAAGCTTTACCGAGACCGGAGCTACCGAGGGCTATCGCCGCGCCTGCCGCCTTGCCATTCGCGCCGATCACGGCAAGCTCTATCTGGGCTTTCGTAAGGATAAGAGCTCCCAGCTGGTGCCGATTAGCACCTGCCCAGTGCTCGAGCCGCGCCTGAACGCGGTGCTCGCGCCACTCACGGCCTTGGTCAACACCTTGGAGCAGAAAAAGAGCATCGGCCACGTCGAGCTCTTAGCGAGCGACCTTAAGGTCGCAGTCTTGCTGCGCATGACGGCACAGCTTGAGTCCCACGATGAGGCCGCCCTCATCGCTTTTGGCCAAGAGCATGACTTGGCCATGTTTGCCCTCGAGCCCTTCAAGCAGCTTGATGACAGCGAGGTGCTGCGCGAGCGCTTGCTCGGTGCGCCTGAGGAGTCGTCGCAGGTGCTGGTGCAGAGCTTGGGTTGTAAGATCTATTGCTCGCCGAGCTGCTTTGTCCAAGTCAATGCTGCGATGAACCAGGCGATGTTACAGCGCGTGCTTGCAGCGGTGGCGCCGCATGAGGGGCAAAAGGTGCTCGACCTGTTCTCAGGCCTTGGCAACTTCTCCTTGCCTTTGGCCGCAGCCGGTAGCACGGTGGCGGGCGTGGACATCGTCTTTGAAATGGTGCGCCGGGCTAATGCCAACGCCGAGGTTAATGGCGTGGCGGCTAAGGCCAAGTTCTATGTGGCTGACCTCGAAGAGCCCTTTGAGAATCAGCTCTGGGCCAAAGAGCGCTACGATGTGGTGGTGATGGATCCCGGGCGTATGGGCGCCAAGCGCGCAGTGCAGTTCATGGGCAAGCTTAAGCCCCACAAGATTGTGATGATCTCGTGCAATCCGCTGGCGGCGGCGCGCGATTGTTCGCAATTGCTCCGTGCGCACTATAAAATAGAGTCGTGGGGCGCCTTCGATATGTTCCCACATACCAGTCACGTGGAGATTATGCTGGTCTTCACCCGCGACGAGTGATCACGGCGTAGGCCTGAGCGCCCGCTAGAGTGCCGAAGCCCTTGGCTGCGCTTGAGGCATTGAGGAGTACTGTATGGTTGCGTTACGAGACACGCACGAAGCATCTTTTGATTTTGAGGCGTGGGCCGATAAGCTCAACCTGCCTGCTGACCAAAAGGAGAAGCTGCACCAGTGCCATACCTATGTCGTCTCCTGCGTGCAAAAGCAGGCCGAAAAGCGTGCCGCCGAGGCCAAGCGCTTAGCCGAAGAGGGCGGCGCGGAGAAGAAGGGCAAGGAAGCCAAAGGCGAGGTCAGCCAAGGCTTGGGCCTTGCGCGCGCCAAGCTCTTGGATGCCAAGAGCATGACCAACCTGTCAGCGGAGATCATCGCGATTTTGATGACTTTGAACATGGATTTAGAGTCACTCATGGTCGCCTTCTTGTATCCGGCCTTTGAGGCCAAGGCCTTGGACTTAGACGAGGTCGAAGCCAAGTTCGGCCTCAACATCCGCAAGCTCCTGCTCAAAGTTAAGGATATGGAAGCCATTCGCTTCCTGCAAAACCTCAACACGAGCAAGGGGGCTGAGGCGCAGGTCGACCGCGTGCGCCGCATGCTCCTCTCGATGGTCGATGACGTGCGTGCCGTGGTCATCAAGCTCGCTGAGCGCATTGCGGTGATCCGTGCTGCCAAGTTCGCCGACGATGAGACCAAGCTGGCGATCGCGCGGGAGATCGCCAATATCTACGCGCCGTTGGCCAACCGCTTGGGCATCGGACAGCTCAAGTGGGAGCTTGAAGACTTAGCCTTCCGCTTTCTCCATAACGACTACTATATGGAGATCGCGCGCGACTTGGGTGAAAAGCGCGTCGAGCGCGAGCGCTACATCGAGAACTTCGTGCGCGAGCTGCGCGAGCTCTTGGAGCAAAATGGCATCAAAAACGCCGAAGTCTATGGTCGCCCTAAGCATATCTACTCGATTTGGCGCAAGATGCAGCGCAAGCATCTGCCCTTCAGCGAGCTCTACGACGTGCGCGCGGTGCGCGTGATCGTCGACAAGATTGAGGACTGCTACGCGGCCTTGAGTATTGTCCACAGCCGCTGGTCGCACATCGAAAAGGAGTTCGACGACTACATCGCCAACCCTAAGCCCAATGGCTACCAGTCGATCCACACCGTGGTCTACGGTGATGGCAATAAGGTGGTCGAAATCCAATTTCGCACCAAGGACATGCACCAAATGGCCGAGCTCGGCGTGGCCGCCCACTGGAAGTATAAGGAAGGCGGCGGCTTAGGCTCGGGCGTGGAGCAGCGCATCAATTGGCTGCGCAAGCTCTTGGCATGGCGCGACGATATGGTCGAGTCGGGCGCGCTCTTAGACGAGTTTAGAAAGCAAGTCTTTGAAGACCGCGTCTACGTCTTCACCCCGCGCGGGGAGGTGGTCGACCTGCCGACCGGCGCTACGCCGCTCGACTTTGCCTACCAAGTGCATACCATGGTGGGCCACCGCTGCATCGGCGCCAAGGTCGACGGCCGCATCGTGCCTTATACCTACAAGCTCAAGACCGGCGAGCAGGTGGAGATCATCACGCAAAAGGAGCCGAACCCGTCGCGCGATTGGATTAACGCCGACAATGGCTACCTCAAGACGTCGCGCGCCCGCGCTAAGGTCATCTCGTGGTTCCGTAAGGTCGACTACGATAAGAACATGGCCGCCGGTGACGATATCCTCGAGCGCGAGGTGACGCGCCATGGCTTAGGCCTCAATAAGGATCAGGTCGCCTCGTTCTTAAAGGAGAAGCTTGCGCGCTTTAACGTCAAGTCGGTCAACGACATCTACGCGGGCATTGGTGCTGGTGACATCAAGGTCAATCAGATCATCTCCTTCCTTGAGGAGCGCGTCTTCAAGCGTGACAGCAACACCAAGGAGCTGGAGCTACAGTCACTCATCTCCGAGAAGACTAATCAGCAGCTGCTGACGCGCCACGCCAACCAAAAGGGCCGTATCGTGGTCGATGGCATCGGCACCATGATGACCCATATCGCCAAGTGCTGCCAGCCGATCCCGGGTGATGACATCATCGGCTTTATCACCCAAGGGCGCGGCATCTCGATTCACAAGGCCAGCTGCGCTCAGCTCAAGAGCTTGATGAAGAAGAATCCTGAGCGCGTGGTCACGGCCCAATGGGGCGATGATGCTACCGCTAACGGCTTTACCGTCACCATCAAGGTGGTCGCCTCAGACTACCCAGGGCTGTTGCGCGATGTCACCACGGTCATCGCCAATGAGAAGATCAATGTCTTGGGCGTGCGCTCGCACACCGAGCGGCAAAAGGATCTCTCGATCATCGATATCGACTTGATGATCGTCAATCTCGCGGCTTTAACCCGCGTCTTGGGCAAGCTCAACGAAATCAAGCAGGTGCGCTCGGCAGCGCGCGTTTAGCGCGCAACGCCGCCGCCCCGCCCCTGATGGGGCGAGCCTTGCAGCCGCGTTAGCAGCGCGGCGCGAGGTAGCTCAGCAGCGCCTTGGTCAAGAGCAGGTCGCTCGGCTGCGTTAGCTTGAAGTTGAGTGGTGAACCTTCCACTAACAGCACCTTCTTGCCTTGGCGCTCTAAGGCCGAGGCCTCGTCGGTGAGGGCGGCTTTGTGCTGCAGGCCCTGCTCGATCGCATCGATGAGCTCACTGCGCGGGAACAGCTGCGGGGTGAGGGCGCGAAAGAGGTGCTGGCGCTCTAAGGTGCATTCGATGGCGCAGCGCTCGCCGCCATAGGCGCTTTGCGCTTGCTTGACCGTGTCGGTCATCGGGGCGACTAAGATGCCGCCGCAGTACTCGCCCTGCTGCTGGCTCCGCGCCACTTGCAGCAAGAGCTGCTCGATATCCCCCAAGCTAATCAAAGGCCGCGCCGCGTCGTGTACCATCACCCATGGGGTTTGAGTGGCCTTAAGGCCGGTGAGCACACTATCAACGCGCTCGTTGCCGCCGTCGACCCGGATCACGCGCTTTAAGTCGACGAGGCAGGTGTACTTGTAGTAAGGATCGTGGGGCGAGAGTGCGACAATCACATTGCGCACATACGGGCTGGTCAAAAGCTTGAGGACGGTATGCTCGAGCACGCACTTGTCATCAAGCTTGAGGTATTGCTTGGGCACTTCCGCGCCCATGCGCGCGCCTACGCCGGCAGCCGGTACCACGACATCGATCAGGCCGTGTTCGGCGATAAAGCCTAAGATCCCCTTGCCTTCGAGCAGGGCGTCCTGCGGGGCATAGAGCGCAAAGAGCTCTTTGAGCTCGCTGGGCGTTAAGGTCGAAGGCGGCGTTGCTAGTAAGAGGCTGACGCTGGCGGTATGGCCCTGAGCTCCTTTGGTTGTGCTCGATTGCACGCCGCATTTGGGCTCACCTAAGACCTTGCTCTTAGGCGGGATCGTACCCTCGGGCGTGGCGACGGCGGCGCTTGAGCTGACGGCATTGCTCAAGGCTGCTTGCAGATTGTGCTCGAAGGCATGGAGCTTGGCGGCAAAGAGATCGGGGCTCCCAGCACGGCACTTCTCGTTGAGCTTAGTGATGAAGTCAGGATCTTGAGCGAGCAGCTCATTGAGTTCACCAAAGCGCTCCACGGTGAGGTGCTTGACGCGGCCGTTGACGCGTACCGAACGCTTGAGATAGACGTATTTGCGCCCACTTGCCGGGGTCTTGATCTCTACATACATAAACTTCGCCTTTACTTGCGCGCATATTGCGTATGCCTATCACTTTAGCACACAGACCTCATCAGATCGGTTTTGCCCTAAATCAGGCGTGATGTGCCCAATCTTGCACAATGATAAAACTGGTAGCGCTAACTTGCGCGGCGCACGCGCTCTGCGGCATAAATAAGCGGCGCAGGCCGACGCTGCGGTCGACCGTGGTAGACCACCGTGTGCTCGATAAATATGATTGTGTGGCACAAATTTCTGTATACGCGGCGCTTGGTCTACAGTAGACGCATACCTAATGGTAGTCTGGCAGAGGCATCTTCATGATTTCCTCATCGGTGGCGATGACACGATAGAAGCGCTCGTTGGGCTTGATGAGGCCGAGCTCACTGCGCGCTAGCTCCTCGATCGCGACTGAGCCTTCGCGCCGGAAGTCGTTGACTTGATCGGTGACTTCTTGATTGCGCTTCTTGAGCTCCAAGGCCTTGTGCTCTTCATGCTCCAATTGCAGGGCAATGCCCTTGTAGGTCTCGATGCCCTTGGCGCCAAAGTACAGGTTAAATCCGGCCAAGACACACAGTACCACCAAAATCGCTGCAATGATTTTCATCGCCTCCTCCTTGCCTCAGGCCTGAGCACGATCGGGCTTGATGCAATTTTCGTAACCGCCTCCGCCGCTGTAGACAAACAAGCCGCCGTAGGCACTCCCTACAGCGGCTTGTGGGCTCCTAAGACCTGCGCCGTACGGCGCAGCACAGGTTAGTGCTGCTGATCTTGATAGCGCTTGGCGGCGGCGATGAAGCCGCAGAATAATGGGTGGCCCTCACGTGGGTTCGAGGTGAACTCTGGGTGGAACTGGACACCGATGAACCAAGGATGGTTCTTGATCTCGATGATCTCCACCAGCTTGTTGTCAGTAGACAGGCCTGCGACCGATAAACCGGCGTCGGTGAGCTTACCGATGAGGTTGCTGTTGACCTCATAGCGGTGACGGTGACGCTCGATGATATCGTCCTTGCCGTAGAGCTCGCGTACCTTGGAGTCAGACTTTAAGTGGCATAACTGGCCGCCTAAGCGCATGGTGCCGCCTAAGTCCGACTTATCCGAGCGCTTCTCGATGCGCCCGGCCTCATCCGTCCACTCGGTGATCAAGGCGACGACTGGGTATGGGGTGTTCGGATCAAACTCGGTGGAGTTGGCCTTCTCCATCCCGGCAACATCACGAGCGTACTCGATGATGGCAACCTGCATACCAAGGCAAATGCCTAAGTAAGGGATGTTGTGCTCACGGGCATAGCGTACCGCAATGATCTTGCCTTCGATACCACGCGAACCGAAGCCGCCTGGAACCAAGATCGCATCTAAGCCTTGGAGCATCTCCTCGCCGCGGGCCTCGACGTCCTCGGAGTCGATGTACTTGATGTTAACGGCAAGGCCATTCTTTAAGCCGCCGTGCTTTAAGGCCTCGTTGACCGACTTGTAGGCGTCCGGCAGCTCGGTGTACTTGCCGACCATACCGATGGTGACCTCACCTACGGTGTTAGCCTGCTGGTAGATGACATGCTCCCACTCGCTCAGATCGGCTTCTTGGCACTCGATGCCGAAGCGCTCGACGATGAACTGGTCTAAGTACTGGCTCTTGAGCAGGGCAGGGATCTTGTAAATCGAATCGACGTCCTTGAGCGAGATGACCGCGCGTTCTTGGACGTTGCAGAACATGGCGATCTTGTGGCGCTCATGGGCTGGGATGACGCGGTCAGAGCGGCAGATTAAGACATCCGGCTGAATGCCGATGGAGAGCAGCTCCTTGACCGAGTGCTGGGTTGGCTTGGTCTTAACTTCGCCTGAGGTCTCAAGATATGGCACTAAGGTTAAGTGCATGAAAATGGCGTTTTCACGACCAATCTCGACTGCTAACTGACGAATGGCCTCTAAGAAGGGCAGCGACTCGATGTCACCGACGGTACCGCCGATCTCGACGATGGCGATTTGGTTGCCTTCGGCACCGGCCAAGATGCGCTCTTTGATGGCGTTGGTGATGTGCGGGATTACCTGGATGGTGGCGCCCAAGTAGTCGCCGCGGCGCTCCTTGCGGATCACATCAGAGTAGATACGTCCCGTGGTGAAGTTGTTGCGATGGGACATCTTGGTACGAATAAAGCGCTCGTAGTGACCTAAGTCGAGGTCAGTCTCAGCGCCGTCTTCGGTCACGAAAACTTCACCGTGCTGAATTGGGCTCATCGTACCTGGATCGACATTGATGTAAGGATCCAGCTTCATCATGGTCACTTTCAGGCCGCGGGCTTCGAGCACGGCCGCCAGCGAAGCCGCAGCAATGCCCTTGCCCAAGGATGAAACCACGCCGCCAGTTACGAAAATAAGCTTGGCAGGAGAAGGTGTTGCAGTCATGAAAACGCTCCGATGTTAACGCCAAATTTGACCGCTCATTGTAGCACAGCCCGCTTATTTATGCCGCATCAATCACAACTCCCCCCAAGACACGAAACTTGCCACCAAGCCACCCACCTTCCGCAATAGGTAGACCACGTCCGGCCTGCGCCGGTAGACCCGCAGCGCGGCCTTCGGTAGACCACGCGCCGCGATCAGCATAGTAAGTCGCGGCAACAAAAAACGCCTATTAATAGCCTATGGGTGCTGCCATGCTGGCGCCTAGCCCCTGAAAAGGGTTGGTGGAAATGAGCGTGCGGCACCACCCGCCGCTCCTGAGCGGCAGGTTGAGTATGGGCGAGCCGATTAGACTTAAGTACTATGTCATCAGTCTTAAAGGGCAAACGAAGCGCCAAGCGCTCATGAGTGAGCAGATGGCGCGCTTAGGCCTCGACTTTGAGTTCTTTGCTGCGGTCAATGGTCGGGAGCTCTCGGCAGAAGATCAGGCGCGGTGCGCGCAGAGCGATGGGGCGATCTTGCCCTGCCGCTTGGGCGTTAAGGTCAAGGTCACCAACGCGCTCACGCCCGCTGAGAAGGGCTGCGCCCTCTCCCACCTCAAGCTCTACCAGAAGATCCTTGATGATGGCGCGCGCGAGCCCGACTCTAACTTTGCCGCGGTGGTGTTAGAGGATGACAGCGTCTTAAACGAGGACACCGCCTTAGCCCTGAGATCGCTTGATGTCATCACCGAGCCTTGGGATGTCGTAACCTTCTCCGATCACAACAGCATCAAGAACTCGCGCAACCATCGCTACTACTTTGACCAAGAGCGCGGCCTGTATTTTATGCAGCTGGGCAAGAAGCCGCTGCTGCTCGATGCCTTATACAACACGCGCCGCTTGGTGTCGCTGACCTCCTGTTACGTCATTAGACCGCAGGCCTGCCTGACCCTGATCGACTTGGGCTACCCGGTACGCATTCCGGCCGATTACCTGTTAGGCTACCTCGCCTTCAACCGCCTCAAGACCTTTAGGGCCTATCCATTGGGTCATTACCTCAGCTACTTGGGCGACACCGTGATCGGAGATCGGCCCGAGCATGCGCTGCGCAGCCACGGCCTGCTGCGCCTGCCTAATCTGTAGACCATTTGGTGTACCTAAGACCCCCAATGCGGTACACCATGGCCTGACCGTGCGGCCTTGCTTTGTCCCATTGGAGCTGGACGCAACTTGAGGTCGCGCCGTATCAGCCTCCTGCCCTTTAGAGATCAAAGCAAACTTCCCGCAGCCTGAAGCGGCTCGCGGCGAGCGGAGCCGTCGCCGCAGTTGGGCTTACGCACCCTGAAGCCGTGCCGCAAGCGACCTTCTTCAAGACCTTTTCTGGGCTCATGATGGCTCGCACCGGCGGTGTACCTGAACCCCTTTTTTCGGTACACCACGGCCTGACGGCTTGGCCGTGCTGACGTGGAGACAGGCCCGGGCCGTGGCAGGGTCGGGCGGGTGGGCAGCGGCAGTTGGAGCTCACGCACCCCGAGGACGCGCCGCAAATCCTTCCCGTGCGAGTCCCTTTCTGGGCGCATGATGGCTCGCACTGGTGGTGTACCCGATGCCCTCATTTCGGTACACCAAGTCCTGACGGCTTGGCTGCGCTGACGTGGAGACTGGCCCGGATCGGGGCAGGGTCGGGTGGGAGGGCTGCGGCAGTTGGAGCTCACGCACCCCGAGGACGCGCCACAAATCCTTCACGTGCGAGTCCCTTTCTGGGCGCATGATGGCTCGCACCGGTGGTGTACCCGATGCCCTCATTTCGGTACACCAAGTCCTGACGGCTTGGCTGCGCTGACGTGGAGACTGGCCCGG
>CALXNA010000026.1 GCA_944389615.1 uncultured Anaerobiospirillum sp.
CTTGTCCGGTGCTACTTCCGGCTCGGCGGCCTGAGCAGCAGGCTTGGTCTTAGTCGTGGCTTTGGCCTTGGTGGTGGCCTGAGCTGGCACTACTTCAGGTTCATCGGCTTTGGCAGATGCCTTGGTTTTAGTCGCGGCTTTGACCTTAGCGGTGGCCTTGGCCGGTGCTACTTCAGGCTCTGCGCTCTTGGAGCTGGCTTTAGGGGCGGTTGGTGTGGCAGGCTGAGCTGGGGCCTTGTCCGCTGGGCGGGCTGCGGCGGCTTGGGCGGCCGCGGTCTTGAACTTGGGGCCGCGCTTTAAGGTCAGCGAATCGTAGGTCAAGTCCTTGGGCATAGGGGTTTTGACGTAGCCGTACTCGTAGCGGCCAATGCGCATGACCGTGACCTCGCGCAGGATCGGATAGCGCTCGATAAAGTCTTCTTTGAAGGCGATGCGCCCGAAGGCTTGGCCGTTTTCAATGCGGCCGACCGTTTCGCGGGCGATGACCTTGGAGCGCTTCTTCTTCGTATCCCACATGTGCACTGTGGTGGTCACCATGCTGCGCGCGATGCCGTTGTCGAGCTTATGAGAGAAGGTGGTGAGACTAGGAATGCCTAGGTCACGGATATTGGTGTGAATTTTACGAGACGCCATATCCAACTCCTAGCAACTGCCGCGGGTGCAAGTAAGTTCCTTGAGCTGCTCCCAGCTCCGATGTATAGGGGCTCGGCTTCTGGGGCTGAACTTATCTCAATGATGGCAATTGCACGATCTATGTCTTGTGAGCGCAATAGAAGTGAGGCGTCATGCCTCAATGAGGCGTCAGGCCTCTGCGCTGCTGCTGCGAGCGCGGCCGCCTTGACACGGTGACCACCACACAAGCAAGCACACTACGCTGGACTTCGCCCAAGCGAAGTCAACAACAGCCAGTTATCACGTACAAGTTAGCACGATGCACGCCCAAAGTAAGTGCTTTCTTGTAGGCTTTGTGACGCAGCTTTCTAAAAATGAGAATGTGATCTCACAAAGTGCTCTAGTGGTCACAAAACGCGTGTGTATGCCGTGCTGTGGCCTTGTCCAAGATACAGCATTAGGCGCACGCAATAGCACGGGATAGCGCCGCGGCATGCCGGACACAGCGCTGAGTTGATATAGACGTACTGTAATATTAGAGCAGGTGCAGATACAACTCAGGCACCGGACGCTATGGGTAGTAGCGTGCGCGGTGCCTGAGGGCGGCCTGCGGCGCCGCAGGCCTTGTCGGGACGGTCTTGACCCTGAGCTTAGTGCTTAGGGAAGAGGCCGACTTGGAGGTCTTCGGCGGTGTAGATCTGCTTGCCGTCGGCGAAGACCTTACCATCGGCTAAGGCCATGGCGAGGTTGGCGCGCTCGGTGATGCGCTTGATGTCGATGACGTAGGTGACCTTCTTGCAGGTTGGCAGAACTTCACCCTTGAACTTGACGGCCTTGACGCCTAAGGCCCGGCCCTTGCCCGGGCCGCCGCGCCAGCCTAAGAAGAAGCCGACTAACTGCCACATGGCATCGAGGCCTAAGCAGCCTGGCATAACTGGATCGCCCGGGAAGTGGCACTCAAAGAACCACAGATCGGGCGTGATGTCGAGCTCAGCGGTGATCTGACCTAAGCCGTGCTCACCGTTATCGGCGTGAATCGAGGTGATGCGATCGAACATCAGCATGTTCGGGGCCGGCAGTTGGCTGTTGCCCGGGCCAAACAACTCGCCGCGCGAGCAAGCTAACAGGTCTTCTTTGTTAAAGGAGAAAATTCCGCGTTCCAGCAACGATGGCATGTGTAAACTCCTGCTGATATCTGCGCTAAGGTTAAGGGGCGAAGGCTAGAGTGCCCTCGTCCATGAGCGTAGCGCGCAGACCAAAATGTTATCACGCAGGCTTCCCCCAACATAACTGCCATACCAGTAGGCGCTAGCCCCGGCGTGGGCGCAAGGCTAGGTGTGGTGCGGCATAAGGCAACCTACGCATCGGGCGATAGTATAGCATAGCCCTCAAGGGGCCAAAGTTGACGACGGTATGGCAGTGCGTAGATGCGACAACGCCGCTTGACGAAGCGGCGTTGGGGGCGTGCGCGGTAGCGCGCAAAGCGTGGACGCGGAACGTCCCAGTAGGCCCGCAGGGCGGGCGCAGGGCGGACGCGCGTTAGCGCGTGCCGAAGACTACGATCGTCTTGCCATGGGCGTGGATCAGATGGTTCTCTTCCATCATCTTGAGGATGCGGCCCACGGTCTCGCGGGAGCAGCCCACGATTTGACCGATCTCTTGGCGCGTGATCTTGATCTGCATGCCATCAGGGTGGGTCATGGCCTCCGGCTGATGGGACAGGTTTAGCAGGGTCTTGGCGATGCGGCCGGTGACGTCTAAGAAGGCTAAGTTGCCGACCTTCTTTGAAGTGTCAGTCAGGCGGGTGGCCATCTGGGCCGACAGGCGCATCAAGATCTCAGGGTTGACCTGCACTAACTGCTTGAACTTGTTGTAGGAGACTTCGGCAATCTCGCATTGGGTCTTGGCCTTGACCCAAGCGGTGCGGGTAGGATTGTCCTCGGACTCGTTGAATAGGCCTAACTCGCCGATGAAGTCGCCTTGGTTCAAGTAGGAGAGGATCATCTCGTGACCATCGTGGTCTTTGATCAAAACTACGACCGTGCCCTTGACGATGTAGTAGAGAGTGTCAGCTTTCTCGCCCGCATGGATAATGGTGCTCTTGGCGGCATGCTTATGAATGTGACATTGACTGACGAACCAGCTAATGGTGCTATCTGCAGGTTGCTTAACCATAACGAGACCTTAGAAAAGCAAAACATAACCAACAACAAGTCCCTCGGCTACGCTGCGCTGGGAGCGGAGGCTCTCAGGTGAGGAGGCTTGTGATCAAAACAGCCTAAGTGCTCGGTGCCGCACGGCTCCGAAGCTCCCCTGACTCAAGCGCAGGTTGGTGACTGCCTGCTTTTCGTGAGCAGTCGTACTGACTGGCTCGGCACCTGCCAGCACCACCTAGCTTGAGCCCAGTGCGCCGATCTTGCCCACCGTGGCAGTACCGTCAGGTGGTGCCTTCGGGGCTGCCCGCAGTAAGCTGCGGCTCTTCATCCCCAGCTGCCTTGGGTGGGAGGATTAGCTGACACATAGGGGTATCTCTAAGATAGCATTATTTGGCGGTAAGTTCACAAAGTCGCCCCAAAAATGATTGCGCCGCGCCTCAGCGTGTAGGGCCGCTGCTTGCCCGGGCCCAAGGCGCAGCGGGCGCACTTGTGCGCGTGCCCGCCTAGCTCCAACTGGTTCTTGGTCGCTTGTGCCTTGATGTGTGTGTTGCGGCAGCTAAGATGCGTCAATCGTGGTGGACTGCGCTGGAGGCGGCTCACGGGCAAGGGGGCGCTGCGCCGTTTTGTGTCGAGCATCACGCGCGCTCTGCGCAATTTTCCTCACAGATCACAAAATTGCGATTGCGGCACAAAATTGTTGTTTACAAGCGCGGACTTTGCCTTAATATGATCCTGTGCTCGAGCACGTACATCATTTTGCTCGATGATAGGCTGCTGTCGCATCTAGCGTGTGCATTCGCAGGCGATTGCGCCGCCGTGCTACCGAGCTTCGTTAACTTAGAGCCCGTGGCCACCTTCTAACTTGGTGGTTGCCACTAACTTGGTGGTTGCCACGTGACGGCGCTGAGCTAGCTAGCGGCTAGGATTGCGAGTCGCTAGCTAGCGCAGCATCGCGGCGCTAAGTAGAGGATGTGTCATAGAAGGATCGTCAGATGAAGAAGATGAAGGCAAGCTTAAGCGTTTTATGTGCTGCTGTTATGGCTGTAACCTGCTTTGCTAGCTCCGCTGAGGCCGCTAAGATTGGCGTTTCGATGCCAACTCAGTCGCTGCAACGCTGGAACCAAGATGGTGCCAACATGAAGGCGATGCTCGAGGCCTCCGGTCACACTGTAGACCTGCAGTATGCCGGTGATAACGACATTCCAACTCAGGTTAACCAGATCGAGAACATGATCGCAGGTGGCGACGAGGTCATTGTGATCGCTGCCATCGATGGCTCGGCTTTAACCGAGGTTCTGAAGGGCGCTAAGGAAAAGAACATCCCAGTTATCGCCTACGACCGCCTCATCATGAACTCTGACGCGGTTTCCTACTACGCCACCTTCGATAATACCAAGGTCGGTAAGCTCCAAGGCCAGTACATCGTCGACCAGTTGAACTTGGCTGACGACAGCGTCAAGGGCCCATTCAACATCGAGCTCTTCACCGGCCCAACCGACGACAACAACGTCAACTTCTTCTTCCCTGGTGCAATGTCGGCTCTGCAGCCATACATCGACAATGGCAAGTTAGTCATCAAGTCCGGCCAGACCACCAAGGAGCAAGTCGCCACCTTGAACTGGAACCTCGAAGAGGCTCAAAAGCGTATGGAGAATCTGATCTCCTCTAACGCCTACGGCCCAGAGGACACCCCATTACACGCCGTCTTAACCCAAAATGACGCCTTGGCCTGCGGTGTCGTCAACGCCCTGTTAGCTACCGGCTATGACGCTACCAACATGCCAGTCATCACCGGCCAAGACTGCGACAAGCCTGCCGTCAAGAACATCGTTCGTGGCTATCAGTCGATGTCCGTCTTCAAGGACACCCGTACCTTAGCCCAGCAGGTCGTTAAGATGGTTGACGCCATCACCAAGGGCGAGACCGTTGAGGTTAACGACACTTCGACCTACAACAATGGCACCGGTGTAATCCCATCCTATCTGTGCGAGCCAGTTGCTGCCACCAAGGACAACTACAAGGAGCTCCTGATTGACTCGGGCTACTACCAAGCCGACGAGCTCTAATTGAGCTCAAACTCAGTCCCAGCTGCGGCTGGTGCAACCTTTAGGTTGGATGATAAGGAGCATCGCTGAGAACTCCTTGACAATAGGCCAAGTGTAACAAGGCCGCCGCCTGTTCCTTGGCCTGTTTGTTTTTGCCCTCAGGCGCTTTCTCTCCCCAAGAGCGAAGGTTCGGTGCTAGGACTTCGCGTAGGTTCCGCGCTGGGACTTCGTCAGTCGCAGGTTCCGCTCTAGGACTTCGTCCTGTGTGTGGTGTCGTGGGACGCGCGGCGTGCACGTGCACTGTCGCGGCGCCGGGGGAGTTGTGAGGGCAAGGGTGTTGATAGGTGGTGTTCACATGGCTCAACAAGAACAAGAAAAAGACATCTTGCTCGAGATGAGAAACATCACCAAGCGCTTTGGCAAGGTGACGGCGTTGTCGAACGTCAACCTTAAGGTAGCGCGCGGTGAGGTGCATGCTCTCGTCGGTGAAAACGGCGCGGGCAAATCGACGCTGATGAATGTCTTGTCTGGCATCTACCCATATGGCTCTTACGAGGGCGATATCGTGTTTGATGGCCAGACCTGCCAGTTTAATACGATTAAGGATAGCGAAGCTAACGGCATCGTTATCATTCACCAAGAGTTAGCCTTGGTGCCCTTCCTCTCCATCGCGGAGAATATGTTCCTAGGTAACGAGCGTACCGCGGCCTTCTCAGACAAGGTCATGGACTGGCCTCGTACCATCCAGCGCTCTAAGGAGCTCCTTGACTTAGTGGGCCTGCACGAAGACCCTCGGACTTTGATCAAGGACATTGGCGTGGGCAAGCAGCAATTGGTCGAGATTGCCAAGGCCATTGGTAAGAATGTGCGCTTGCTCATCTTAGATGAGCCGACGGCCTCCTTAAATGAGACCGACTCCAAGGCGTTGCTCGATCTGATTGCCTACTTCCGTGACGAGGGCATGACTTCGATCATCATCTCGCACAAGCTCAATGAGATCTCCTATATCGCCAACTCCATCACCGTGATCCGTGATGGCAGCACTATTGAGACGATCGACAATACCAACCATGACGTCTCCGAAGACCGCATCATTGCGGGCATGGTGGGCCGTGCCTTAACCGATCGCTTCCCACCGCGCTCGACCAAGCCGTCTGATGAGGTGCTCTTTGAGGTCAAGGACTGGACGGTCAGCCACCCGTTAAACCACGACCGCAAGGTCTGCGACCATGTCAACCTCAACATCAAAAAGGGCGAGGTCGTGGGTCTGTCCGGCCTGATGGGCGCGGGGCGCACGGAGCTGGCGCAATCAGTCTTCGGCCACTACTACGGCGCCAACATCTCAGGTCAGGTGCTGATCAATGGCAAGGAAGTCACGCTCAACTCGGTGCAAGATGCCATCGACCATGGCTTGGCCTATGTTACCGAAGACCGCAAGGGCGATGGCCTGCTCTTGAACAGCTCCATCACCATGAATACCACCTTAGCGGCGCTCAACAAGGTCTCCTCGCACAACATCCTCGATCAGAACAAGGAAATTGGCATAGCCGAGGACTACCGCAAGCAGCTCAATACCAAGTGCTCGGGCGTCAGCCAAAACGTGGGCAACCTCTCCGGTGGTAATCAGCAGAAGGTCTTGCTGGCCAAGTGGATGTTTGCCGATCCAGACATCCTGATCTTAGATGAGCCAACCCGTGGTATCGACGTGGGTGCCAAGTACGAAATCTACTGCATCATCAACGACTTGGTGGCCCAAGGTAAGGCGGTATTGATGATCTCATCGGAGCTGCCGGAGATCTTGGGTATGTGCGACCGCATCTATGTGATGAACGAAGGCAAGATTGTGGCCGAAATGCCGCGTGCCGAGGCCTCGCAAGAGTCTATCATGGCGGCCATTTTGCGTTCGTCGGCGGCCAAATAGGGCGTAGCCTGCGTCGGGCGCGCCCGCGCTAGGCGAGCTTGCGCTAGGCGAGCTTGCGAGCTCGCGGCGCATCCCGCGCGCAGTCCGCGGCGCAGCTTGCGGCCGCGTGCCCGTCGGCCCCAGCTGGTTTCAGAGGATCTGTCTTAAGGGGATCTCAGAATGGATCAATTGCTCAATGTCGTCAAGCGCAACTCCTTGCTGCTTGCTTTAATCGTGGTCATGGTGCTCTTTGAGATCACCATTCGCGCCACCGGTCATGGCTCGATGTTCTCACCATCGAACTTCACCAACATCATCTCGCAGAACTCCTACGTCATCATCTTGGCGGTCGGTATGCTCTTTTGCATCATCGGCTGCGGTAACGTTGACCTGTCGGTCGGCTCGATTGTCGCCTTGGTCGGCGCAATCGCCGGTGTCTTGATGGTCAATATGGAGCTCAACATCTACCTCTCCATCGCCATCTGCTTGGTGGTCGGTGTCGCCATCGGTGCGTGGCAGGGCTTCTGGATTGCCTATGTGCGCATCCCAGCCTTCATCGTCACCTTGGCCGGTATGATGCTGTTTCGTGGTATGGCCCTGTTAGTCTTAGACGGCTTAACCATTTCGCCTTTCCCACCGGAGTATCTGCGCTACTTCACCTCCTTTATTCCTAAGGCCCGCGCTGACGCCTTCGCCTTAACCACGATCGTCACCGGCGTCCTGTGCGTCGCTTACCTTGCCTACGTTCTGTGGGATCGCGCCACCAAGATCAAGAAGGGCTACCAAGTCGAAGAGATGGCGGTATTTGCCATCACCACCGTCTTGGTCGAGGCCGCCATGATCGGTTCGGGCTTGCTCTTAGCTAACAATAAGGGCATCCCAGTTATCTTGGTGCTTTTGACCATCATCGTCTTGGCCTATAGCTTCTACGCCAACAACACGGTCGGGGGCCGTCGCCTCTATGCCTTAGGCGGCAATGAGAAGGCCGCCAAGCTCTCGGGCGTTAACACCAATCGCATCATGTTCCTGACCTACGTCAACATGGGCTTCTTATCCGCCGTTGCCGCTTTGGTCTGCGTCGCCCGCTTCAACTCGGCCGCACCAACCGCAGGTAACGGCTATGAGCTTGATGCCATCGGCGCCTGCTTCATTGGTGGTGCCTCCGCTTACGGCGGTGTCGGTACGGTCGGTGGTGCCGTGATTGGTGCGGTCTTCATGGGCGTGCTCAACAACGGTATGTCGATCTTAGGTATCGACGCCAACTGGCAGCGTACTGTTAAGGGCTTAGTCCTGCTGATTGCGGTCGTAATCGACGTCTTATCCAAGAAGCGCGTCAAGCAGTAACGCGGATGCGCGGGTTACCGCGGGCTACCGCTTACGCACCGCGGGTTACCGCACGCTTCTTACCATCTTGCCGGGGCGCAGCGCAGGCTGCGCTCCACCCCCGCAGCAACTCCTTTTGGGAGTCTTAGTGGAGCTGCGAGAGTGCACGTGCACGCTGCGGGATAATCTCTATTTTAGTCATTTTTAGTTGAGGCGGCGTCTTAGCTGAGCCCTTGGGGGCGGAGGGACGCCGGGTTGTGATGAAGTATTTATTAGGTGTGGATCTTGGTACCTCGGGCACCAAGACGGTATTGTTTGATGAGCAGGGCAAGTCGATTGCCGCGAAGACCATCGAGTACCCGCTCTATCAGCCTAAGAACGGCTGGGCCGAGCAGGATCCAATGGATTGGTACCATGCCGCCATTGACTCGATCAAGGCCGTGTTAACCCAATCGCAGATCGACCCACACGAGGTCGCAGGCCTCGCCATCGCCGGTCAAATGCACGGCTTGGTCATGCTGGACAAAGAAGGCAAGGTACTGCGCAAGTCGATCTTGTGGTGCGATGCCCGCACTTCCAAGCAATGCGACGAGATCACCCAGTTAGTCGGCAAGAATCGTCTGATCGAGATCAACGCCAACCCGGCGTTATCGGGCTTTACCGCGCCTAAGATCTTATGGGTACGTGAAAACGAGCCGGAGCTCTACGCTCAGTGCGCCACCGTCCTGTTACCTAAGGACTTCGTGCGCTACATGTTAACCGGCGTCAAGGCGATGGAAATCTCCGATGCCTCCGGTACCAACCTCTTGGACATCAAGCAGCGTACTTGGTCAGACGAGATCTTACAAAAGCTCTCCATCGAGCGCAGCCTGCTCCCTGATCTGATCGAGTCGTGCGCCGTCGCCGGTACCATCAACGCCGAGACCGCCGCCTTAACCGGCTTAGTCGAAGGTACCATTGTCGCCGGTGGTGCCGGTGACAATGCCGCCGCGGCCTTAGGCACCGGTGTCTGCCGCGATGGCCAAGCCTTCGTCACCTTAGGCACCTCGGGCGTGGTCTTTGCCCACACCTCCAAGGTCTCGATCGACCCATTAGGCCGCGTCCACACCTTCTGCGCTGCAGTACCGGGCACATGGACGGCCATGTCCTGCACCTTGGCGGCCGGTTTATCGCTGCGCTGGGCCCGCGATGAGCTCTATCAGGCTGAGCACGCTCAGTGCCAAGCCAACGGCGGCGATGCCTATGACCTGATGACCGCCGAGGCTGCGACCGTCCCTTCGGGCTCCGATGGCTTGATCTACTTGCCATACCTCATGGGCGAGCGCTCCCCGGTCTTAGATGCTGAGGCCCGTGGTGTCTTCTTTGGCCTCTCGGCTCGTCACAAGAAGGCCCACTTGACCCGTGCTGTCTTAGAGGGCATCACATTATCGCAGCGCCACAACCTTGAGGTGTTGCATGAGATGGGCATCGTGCCACAGACCCTGACCGCCTGCGGCGGTGGTGGTCGTAGCCCATTCTGGCGCCAGATGTTAGCTGATATCTTAAAGTGCCAAGTCACCACCATTGCCTCCAAGGAAGGCCCAGCCTTAGGCGCCGCCATCTTAGCAGCTGTCGCGGCTAAGCTCTACGACAGCGTTGAGGCTGCGGTTGATGCGCTGGTTAAGCCAGGTGCCGATCAGGCTACGCCAGTACCGGCCGAAGAGCAGCGCTACGATGCGATCTACCAGCTCTATCAGAGCTTGTACCCAACCATGCGTCCTGCCTTCCACAAACTGGCCGCGCTGCGCGGCAAGTTAGAAGGTGAGGCCGTCGCCAAGTACCCATCGGTCTTCTCCGTTGAGTTCGAGCGCTTTGGCAAGGTTATACCTTGCGTTGACACCGACAAGGTCGGTGCCCTCTTAGCGCAGCTGCCATGCCCACAAGATGCGGTCACCTATGTCGCAAGCGAGCCGGTCTTGGAGACCCCAGAGCTCATGGCCGACCTGCAAAAGCGCGTCTTCGGTGGCCTGCCTATTCAAATCGGCTATTGCTCGGGTCACAACCGCACCCTCAATGCCATTGAGTACCACCGCAACTGCGAGATCAACATCACGGGTACCGATGCGCTCTTTATGTTGGCCCCAATCACCGCCATCAAGGACGGCATCATGGACACCTCGCAGGTTGAGACCTTCTTTGCCCCGAAGGGCACGGCCGTCCAGTTCTACGAGACTTGCCTGCACTATGCCCCATGCCACAGTGATGATGGCCACGAGTTCCGCGTCGCCGTCGTGCTGCCAAAGGGCACCAATACCGAGAAGCCTGCGGATCTCGACTGCAAGTGCGACCCTGAGCCGCACATGCTCACCGCCAACAACAAGTGGCTCTTAGCCCATAAGGACAGCCCAGAGGGCAAGAACCACATCTCAAGCGGCATCTTAGTCGGCGCCAACCTCACCCTCTAAGGGCCCCGGGCCTGCTCGGGCAGGCCCCACCTCGGTGGGGGCAGCCTCCCTCCTTGGGTGGGGGCAGCTTCCCGCCTTGGGTGGGGGCAAGCCTCCCGCCTTGGGTGGGGGCAAGCCTCCCGCCTTGGGTGGGGGCAAGCCTCCCGCCTTGGGGTGGGCGGTGTGATCGTGCACGCTTTTACACGCAGTTGCACTTTTCTCTCCCCCAGAACTCAGGCGACTCGCGGCGCTAGAACGCGATAAATATCGCGCTCTTCGGGTTCTGGGGGCGCATGGCGGCGCCTTTGGACGCCGCCTGCGGGGCGCCGTAAACGTTGCGGATCGCCCAAAGATTTTTAATAAGGTGATTTTGATCATCATTTCACAGCGTGGCGCAATCTTTTTGCGCGGCTTCAATGCTACAATGGGCCCATCTTGTGACGGGCTCACAATTACCAGCGCTCGGAGACAACGGTAAGCGGAGCCTTGCAGCTTGTGCCTTAGCCGTGCTTTGGTGCACGCAGGCGTTACAGTGCTTAAGCAAGCGCTTTTACGCCCGCAGGCTCAGGGTGATCGTAATCGTTTGCATTGCTCGTAGCTGCGCGCCCTGCGTCGTGGCTTGGAGCTATCGTCACCTAAAGAACACTTGGAGAATTTTTCTGATGGAAATGACTAATATCCCAGACGCAAAGCTTGGCGTAATTGCGGTATCCCGTGACTGCTTCATTCGCACCTTATCGGAGCGCCGTCGTCAGGCCGTAGTTGCTGAGTGCAAGAAGTTAAACCTCGACGTCACCGAGATTACCACCATCGTTGAGAACGAGCTCGACGCTCAGAAGGCTGTCGCCGAGGCCAAGGCTGCAGGCTGCAACTCCTTAGTGGTCTTCTTAGGCAACTTCGGCCCTGAGACCCCTGAGACCTTGATTGCCAAGTTCTTTGACGGCCCATGCATGTTCGTAGCTGCCGCCGAAGAGACCGGCAACGACTTAATCGACGGCCGTGGCGACGCTTACTGCGGCATGCTCAATTGCTCGTACAACTTAGGCCTGCGCAAGTTAAAGGGCTTCATCCCTGAGTACCCAGTCGGCACCGCCGCTGACATTGCCCAGATGGTCTCCGAGTACGTTCCAGTTGCACGTGCCCTCTTAGGCGTCTCGAATTTAAAGATCATCACCTTCGGCCCACGTCCACAAGACTTCTTCGCTTGCAACGCTCCAATCAAGGGCTTATATGACATCGGCGTCGAGATCGAAGAGAACTCCGAGCTGGACTTATTAGTCGCCTACCGCAAGCACAAGGGTGACGAGCGCATCCCTGCTGTCATGAAGGAGATGGAGGCGGAGTTAGGCGCTGGTAACACCTACCCAGACCTGTTAGAGCGTATGGCTCAGTTTGAGCTGACCTTACTTGACTGGGCTGAGCAGCACAAGGGCTCGCGCAAGTATGTTGCCTTTGCTGACAAGTGCTGGCCTGCCTTCCCAGAGGAGTTCGGCTTTGAGCCTTGCTATGTCAACTCGCGCTTAGCCTCGCGCGGCATCCCAGTTGCCTGCGAAGTTGATATCTTCGGTGCTTTATCGGAGTACATCGGTGCCTGCGTCACCAAGGACGCCGTCACCTTGCTCGACATCAACAACTCCGTCCCAGCTGACATGTACGAGGAGAGCATCAAGCCTAAGTTCCCACAGTACAAGCTCACCGACACCTTTATGGGCTTCCACTGCGGCAACACCCCATTCTGCAAGCTCAACCAAGATAAGGGCTGCGACATGGCTTGTGGCAAGATCAACTACCAGATCATTCAGCACCGTCTGTTAGAGGCTGGTCGTGACGAGCCTGATTTCACCCGTGGTACCTTAGAGGGTGACATCGTCGCAGGTCCAATCACTTTCTTCCGTCTCCAGACCACCCCAGATACCACCTTACAGGCTTACATTGCCGAAGGTGAGGTACTGCCAGTTGCCACCCGTTCCTTTGGTGGTATCGGTATCTTCGCTATCAGCGAGATGGGCCGCTTCTATCGCCACGTCCTGATTGCTGACCGCTATCCTCACCACGGTGCCGTTGCCTTCGGTCACCACGGCAAGGCTCTGTTCGACGTCTTCTCGATGTTAGGCATCGCCAAGATCTCCTACAACCAGCCAAAGGGTGTGCTCTACAAGACCGAGAACCCATTTGCCTAAGGCATGAAGCTGCTTAAGCAGCGGTATCACGATACCCATGGTGCCTGCGTCGCAGGCACCTTGAAGCCCTGTTACAGGGCTTTTTTTGAAGCGCCCGCGTGCTTTGTGCACTTTGGGCTTTTAGCTGAAAAGTTTGGGATAGCGCATTCTATCGGCAGCGTGCGCGTGCTCTATCCCAAACTTTGCGCTATGCTAACTTACAGCCGCGCCCGTGGGCGCAGGCACAGCAGTGCGCGCCAGCAGGCGCTGCAGCGCGCTTGTGGGCGCCCCGCGCGGGCGTACTTCGTGCGCGCTCCCGTGAACCAAGCAAGGAGGATGGCTTGGTCACGGCTTGATCGCTGTAAGTTAAGCGCAGGCAGCAGTGCCGTGACGGCACTTGAGGTGTGAAGAGGAGAGTTTATGAAGGTAACGGTAAAGAGCCTAGCCCAGGCAGCTGGTGTGTCGCGCGGTACGGTCGACCGCGTACTTCATAACCGCGGAGCGGTGCGTGAGGAAGTGGCCAAGCGCGTACGCCTGCTGGCCAAGGAATTGGGCTATGTGCCCAATCGCGCCGGACGGGCCTTGGCTGCCTACAAGACGCCGATCAAGATCGGTGCCCTGATGCCGAGCGTCGGCAACGCCTTCTACCAAGAGATTATCCAAGGCATCAACGAAGCCCAGAACGAATTTTCCGATCTCGGCCTTGAGGTTGTGCTCAAGGAGGTCGAGGGCTTCGATGAGAGCGTGCACCTTGAGGCCATCGACAACTTGCTGAGCAAGGGCTGCCGCGCCCTGTGCCTGTCAACCGTCAACACCCCTAAGCTCAGCGCTCGCATCAATGAGCTCCATGACAAGGGCATTGTGGTGGTGCTGCTCAACACCGATGTCGAGAACACTAAGCGCCTGTGCTATGTGGGCTCGGACTATTTGACCGCCGGAGCCACCTGCGCGGGCATGCTTGCCTTAACGCGCAAGGAGAAGCTTAACATCCTGATCGTCACCGGCTCGCATCTGCTCTTAGGCCACAATCTGCGCATCAAGGGCTTCAAAGAGGAGCTCGATCGCCAGAACATCGATTATGAGATCGTCGATACGGTCGAAAGCCATGATTCGGACATCAAGGCCCAGCAGGTGACCTTTAAGGTGTTAAAAGAGCACAGCGAGATCAACTGCGTCTACATCGCAGGTGCCGCGGTGCAAGGCGTGGGCTCGGCCCTGATTGCCAACGGCTCCAAGGACATCTTCGCCATCGGCTTTGACGAGCTATATTCGACCAAACAGTTGGTCAGCGCCGGTATCATCAAGTTTGTGGTCTGCCAGCAGCCAACGCGCCAAGGCTACCACGCCATCAAGCGCGCCTATCAGGCGGTGGCGGGGCAGCTCGGCGACACGGTGCCGGACTTCATCACCGACACCATCATCAAGATCAAGGCTAACCTTGAGCGCAATGTCCCGGGCCGTTAGTCCCGGCGCCCGTCGGCCCAGCCTTAACGGCCCGCGTGCCGCGCGCACTGCTAGGCGCCCAGCTCGGTGCCCAGCCTTAAGGCCGGATCCACGGGCAGTATCGGGCTAAGGGCGCGTGAGGTGCGCGTGCTCGCGCGTCATGAGCTGCTCTTCGTAGATGGCGGGCCCTAAGTTCTCGACCTTGATGGCGCGTTCCACCAAGGCCCGATCGTGCTCGGTGGTAACCGGGCCCGGGTTGACCAAGGTGTCGTGGTCTTTAATGTCCCAGAGCGTAGGCTCACGCTGCGGGGCTAATTGGACAAAAAGCGCGCTGGCTGCGTCGTAGTAGCCGAAGAGGTTGTTAAACTGCATCGGGGCGCGCTCGATGATGTCCGCTCGCAGCAGGTTTTGCCCGACGTTGGGCACTTCGCCCGTGAAGCCCATGAGGCTGAGCAGCGTCATGCCCATGTCGATTTGGCTCACTACGCGCTCATCAAGGTACGGCCCGACATTAGGCGCCAAGATGACGCCGGGGATGGTGAAGTCGTTAAACGGGAAGGTCTCGGCACCGGAGACGCGGCTCTCGTGGTCGGCGATGATGAGGAAGATGGTGCGGGCAAAGTAGTCCTCGTGTTGCGCCTGCGCCAAGAATTGCCCCAAGGCGTAGTCGGCGTACTTAGCGGCCAAAAGGCGCTCGGGCTGGGCCTCGTAGCTATCTCGCGCCATTGCTTTCATCTGCTCAAGCTCGGCTGCACTGATCGCGACCTTACCTTGCGGAATGTCAAAGGGGTCGTGGAACGAGGAGCTGAAGACCACCGAGCAAAAGAGCTGGCCTGCGTCATGGAGGCGCTTGAACTCGGAGTTGGCGCGGGCAAAGAGGTCTTCGTCGCTGACGCCCCACGTGGCGACAAAGTTAGGGTTGACGTAATCGCGCTGCTCGATCACTTGATCCATGCCGTTCCCGAAGAAGTAGTTGGCCATATTGTCAAAGTGGCTCTCGCCGCCGTAGATAAAGCTGGTGGCGTAGCCCTGCGCGCGGCACAGCTCAAAGATGGTGGCATAGGGGCTCTTGCCCTGCGGCAGCTTGACGATGCTGTTTAAAGGCGAAGGCGGCATCGAGGCGGTGATGGCCTCAAGGCCGCGAATCGAGCGATGGCCGGTGGCAAAGAGGTTGTCAAAGTACCAGCCTTGCTGCCGGAGCTGCTCTAAGGTCGGCGTCAGCGGCCAACCGCCTTGTGATGCGACGAAGTTATCGCCCAGCGACTCCTCCACGATGATGACAAGGTTGTACGGCCCCACCGTGTCCGTTGCTGGATGCAGAACACTGTGGCCAAGCGGTACTGGGCTCTCCGCTATTTGCGACCATGGGGTTACCACTTGATTGATTGGGCCGTGCCCAGCGCTGCGCGCTGAAAACTCCGGCAGCACCGCCAAGGCCTCCGGCGTGCTGACGCGCTGATAGATTTGGGTAGCGCTCAAGCTGCTATCGTCCAAATGCGCCAGCGCGTAGACCGCGCTATAGCTCGAGTTGAGCGGCAGGGAGTTGATGAGCGGGTTGTTGCAGAAGGCGACCATGGCCGGATTGAGTGGGCGATGGCCCAAGGTCGAGCGAATGCCCAGTGGCACCAAGGCCAAGGTTAAGAGCAACATGGCCAAGCCATAGACGCGCCCACCCGGGCGATAGTCTTGCAGGGCCCAGCGGGCTAAGCGATAGCCCACGTGCAGCGTCACGACGGTCAGGACACAGCTTGCGAGCAAGGCGAGCTTGTGCCCTTGCCACAGCATTGAGAAGACCTCGCGCGGATACTCCAAGTACTGGACATAGAGGTGGTTAGGGCGCACGCCATACTCGAGGATAAAGCTCGGCGTCGCGGCTTCGTTGAGCACCAAAAAGGCCAGCACCAAGGCGCAGTAGCCGCTCAAAATCCTTGTGAGCCACGGGGCCATGGATCTGCGGATTAAGGCGAGGGCACAGGTGATGAGCAGAGGCAGGGCATAAAGCGCGCAGAGCGAGGCGATGTCGACTCTGAGGCCGCCTAAGAAGATGGAACCAATACCGCCCTCCGGCACCTGCTCCCAGTACCAGATAGTCAGGCCCAAGCGCGTGAGCGTCAGGAGCGCCAAGGACACCAGCGCCAGCAACAAGATAGGGTTAAGGCCGTAATGCCGCCATTGAGAGCGCATAGCATGCTCCGTCGGTGAGTTAAGGCGCTGCCGTCAGTGAGCAGTGCGCGGTGAGATCTAAGCTGGGCTCGTACTCGCTGCTTATGACCTGCAGCAGGCCCATCAGGGTGTGAAACAGGTGGTCGTGCGAGAAGTCCCGCCGCGCCGTTAGGCCTTGCAGGCAGGCGCGGTCGAGCTTTAAAGCCACGGCGCTCTGAGGGGGTAGCCAGAGCTGCATGGGCACGCGGATTTGCTCGTCTGGGGCTAAGGCGTAGGGCGCGGCGTGCAGGTAGAGATTGTTTTCGCCTAAGGACTCGCCGTGGTCGGAGAGGTAGAGCAGCATCGGCACGGTGCTCGCCGCGCGCTGCTCTAAGATGCTGATGAGCTGGGCGATCACGTAGTCGGTGTAGGTGATGGTGTTGTCGTAGGCATTGACGATTTCTGCGACCGCGCAGTTCTCAACGTCCGGGCGATGGCAATCAGGCTGATAGCGGCGAAAGCGCTCAGGGTAGCGCTCGTAGTAGCGCGGGCCATGTGAGCCGATGAGGTGGAAGGCGATGATAGTGTCCTGCGTGATGTCGGTGCTCAGCTCCTCGGCGTATTTGAGCAGCACCTCATCCCAGCAGGTGTCCTTGGTGCAATACTGCGGGTTATCAGGCTTGATCTCGATGGTCGGGATGCCCTGACAGACGCCCTTGCAGCCGCCATCGTTCTCAAGCCACGTGATGGTGACGCCGCTCTTGTGCAAAAGCTGCAAGATGCCATCGCGCGCCGTGCCGATCGCTCCGGTCTTGGGATCGAAGCCCGAGCTCTTGAGGTTACCGAACATGCAGGGCAAGGAGTAGGAGGTGTAGGTGCCGCATGCGGCGATATCGAAGGTCAGGGCCTGCTTGTGCGCGGTGTGCTGATTGGTCGGGCGCTCGTAGCCTAAAAGCGAGAAGTTCTGCGCGCGTGCCGTCTCGCCGATCACAAGGAACAGGAGTTTGGGCTTGTCGGTAGTCGCGACCTTGCGCGCATCAGCCCCTAAGGTGACGTAAGGCAGCGGCTCAGTAAAGTAGCGCTCGTGCAGGTAGCGAACGCTGTAGAAGACGTAGGTGGTCGGCAGGATCTCCTTGCGCAAGGACATATTGTTGCGCCCGATGAAGACGTACTGCTGATAAAAGGGCACTATGAGCGCCACGGCCACGATGAGGCTGACCACGATAGCCCCGCCGCGCTGCAGTTGGGCCTTACCCCAGCTTGGGTAGTAGATCTTTGCCTTGAGCAATAGCACGCTCGGCACGATGCCGAGCACCACCATGGTCGCGACTGAGGACACAGACAGATAGGACGTGGCCTCGGCGACGTTAGTCTCGACCATGCTGGTGATAAGGCCCAAGTCAAAGATGGTGCCGTAGCTCCACGCAGCGTAGGTGGCGCCCGCGCAGCTCAGCAAGAGCACGATAAAGGCAGGCTTGAGCATATAGCGCCACGAGAACAGGATGAGAAAGAGAGCGTAGAGCAGGCAAAAGAGCGCTACGGGTACCGTGAGGCCAAAGAGCCACGAGACTTGGCTTTCGGCACTGAGAATGCGGTAGAGATGGCGCCATAAGGCGAGGTTGGAGAGCGTGGTCAACAGGAGCGTGAGCAGTGCCACTACCACCAGAAAGTGGATGCCGCGCTGCGGGGAAGCGGAGCGCACGAGAGTCCAAGCCATGTTCCTGTTCCTAGCGTCAAACCATGGCCCGTGCCCGAACTTGATGTGATATCTAACAATTTAGCGCCACGGCAGGGGGCTGTCGCGCGCAGGTGGGTGGGCCGCGCTCGCACTGCGCCGGGCCGCGACGCGGCCGAAAAGTGACGCATACGGAGCAAAAATAGGAAAGTTTTGTGATTTGGTGGCCTGTGAAAAGAAAAGACGCCTCACTAAGAGCCTATGAGGACTGTTTTGGTGAAATTAGGCGGTCTAATTTGGGAGTGCGGCCCGTGCTCGAAAAGCACGGGCAATAGGCGCCGCGGAGAGGAGGCTCCTGAGCGGCGCACGCCCGGGGAAAGGATGGCGCCTGAGCGGCGCAAGAAGGGGAGCTAGGTGTAAGCCGCGGGGGCGGTTAAGGGCGCGTGAGGTGCGCTTGCTCGCGTGTCATGAGCTGCTCTTCATAGATGGCGGGCCCTAAGTTCTCGACCTTGATGGCGCGTTCCACCAAGGCCCGATCGTGCTCGGTGGTAACCGGGCCCGGGTTGACCAAGGTGTCGTGGTCTTTAATGTCCCAGAGCGTAGGCTCACGCTGCGGGGCTAATTGGACAAAAAGCGCGCTGGCTGCGTCGTAGTAGCCGAAGAGGTTGTTAAACTGCATCGGGGCGCGCTCGATGATGTCCGCTCGCAGCAGGTTTTGCCCGACGTTGGGCACTTCGCCCGTGAAGCCCATGAGGCTGAGCAGCGTCATGCCCATGTCGATTTGGCTCACTACGCGCTCATCAAGGTACGGCCCGACATTAGGCGCCAAGATGACGCCGGGGATGGTGAAGTCATTAAACGGGAAGGTCTCAGCGCCCGAGACGCGGCTCTCGTGGTCGGCGATGATGAGGAAGATGGTGCGGGCAAAGTAGTCCTCGTGCTGCGCCTGCGCTAAGAACTGCCCCAAGGCGAAGTCGGCGTACTTAGCGGCCAAAAGGCGCTCGGGTTTGGCCTCATAGGCATCACGGACGGTCTCCTGCATCAAAAGAGCTCTAGCGCCACCACGGGGCAGCCCGCAGCGTTGGTCATCTGGAGCGGCCTAAGGTCTGAGTCTTGAGCCACTGGTGCTGAGACTGACTTGCTGCGAGTGGAGCGCGTGAGAGCGGGCATAACCTGAGGGTGTGCCGTAATGGCACTGTTCCTTAGAGACTTAGCGCCACCATGGGAGTAGCCCGGAGCGGTGGAATTATGGGGTGGCCGTCAGGCTACGGCCTTTGGGCACCATGAGGCTATGCGAGACTAGGCGCTGTGCGGTCGGCGCGACCGGCGTTAGAGGTGAATGCGCTGGGAACGCTGCTCGTCGCTGATGTGGCGCGAGTGTACCGTGATCAAGGTGATCTCGCCGGTATTGCCCAAGCGGATGGGGGCGGGCGCCCAGCAATTGGTGCCGGAGCTGACGTAGAGCTGCAGGCGGTCGGTGATGTTGTACAGGCCGCTGATAAAGCCGCCGTTACTGTGGGCGACCAACTTGCTCAGCACCGGAGCGACCCCGCCATAGGTGTTGCCGGTGAGCATCAAGTCGAAGTTGTCTTCGGCGATTTGGCTCAGCGCCACGGTGTAGGTTGGGCTGTCGCTTAAAACTAAGTTGAAGTCGGCGTCCTTGACCTCGTCGTTGGTCAGGGCGTAGATCAGGCGCTGGTGGCTGGTGCTCTCCTCCCAGTGCAAGTCATGCCGGCATGGGCAGCCGCTCATCGGCACCGTGCTCATATTGTTGTGGGCGCTGCTTTGGTACGACTGGTAGAGGTCGATATTGAAGCTTCCGTCTAAATCGGACGCGTTAACGTTGAGTGGGCTGAGCGTCTGCGGCAGGTTGAGGGTATGGTTGAGTTCATCGGGCGCGATGTGCGCGTAGCTCGCGCCCCCAATGGACGTGACCTGCGCCATAACGTCTTGGGTTTTGCGGGCGCATGGGCCTTGATACTGCGGATCGGCATTGAGGCACGCGGCGCAGATGCCACCGCCCATGGTATTAGGCGCCATGCTCTCCGCCTGATGTATGCACAAATCGTTGGCGGCACCATGTGGGCAGGTGAGGTCATCATCCGTCAGATCGGAGGCCTCAGGCAGATAGCCGCTGTTCGGGGCCATGCCATTAGCGAGGGCGAGAGCTTGGCTCTCGTGCGTGCCATAAGGCGCGATGCTGAGATCTTCGCGCTCAGGCGCTGCCGGGGTATCTGGTTGGGCCGCGATGGCGCGGCTGCTCTCCATATGGTGGATCGGGCTGTAGCCTTGCTTGGTCGTAGTATAGACCGGGTTTTGGGTCGCAGCTTGCGGGGCGATCGGGGCGACTTTAGCCGCATGGGCGACGCGGGCAGCGATCGCCTGCTTCAGGAAGTTTGCGATGTGGTCAGCGGCGGCTTGCACCATAGTGCCATGCGGCTGGAGGTCAGGCGCGGCGCTGGGGGAGTGCAGCTGTTGCGAGGCTAAGGCCTGCCACGCTTTGTGCTCAGCGTTTTGGCGGGCGTGGTAGGCGGCAAGGAAGCGGGCGCTGTCAGTCGGCTCAGGGGCTTGCGGCTGAGTGCGTAGGGCAAGGCCCATGGTCGGGGCAGTGGCGTAGTTGAGGAACTGGGCCAACTGGCTCTTGCTGTCGGCAATGCCGGTGATGCACAGGCGCGCAAGGCCGACGTTGATTTGCACCGTATCGTTGGTCAAGAAGTGCATCTGCGCGTCGGTGAGGTCGTTGTAGCGGCACAGCATCTGGGTGTAGAGGTTGGAGTTGAACTCATCGCCGATTAAGACATAGACGCCCATGCTCGCGGTTAGGCCAAAGAGCGGGGAGAGGCGCTTCTCGATCAAATCTGGGTCGCCATGGGCGATGGTGCCGGTGAGCACGACTAAGTCCGGCTGAATCGCCATGACTTTACTCACAATGTTGGTGGTGCGGGCCTTCGGGTAGAGGCCGCCGATGTTAAGGTCGGACAGCTGCACGATTTGCATGCCCTCAAACTCGACCGGCACATCGAGCGTGACATCGATGTACTTGATCTGCGGCATGGTCAGAGCTTGCACCGTGCTATAACCGGCAACGGCATTGAGCGCAAAGAGACAGCCTAAGGCGCAGGATTGGCCCAGCGCGCGCAATGGCAGCTTGCGCCATAAACGGAAGGGCCGCTTGGCCGGTGCGGTAGGGTGAAAACGGGCATCATGGCGATGAGCTTGCTCATCTTGGGCGTCAAAGGCACGGGCGCGTTGTGCCAGCTCCTCGGTGTAGGACGTAGGCTGCTTGAATAAGCGGCGGCGTACTTGAGTCCGCCATGTATTCAGCTTACATTGGGGCTTGGCGGCAGGAGGGGCCGCAGGAGCTGCGGCAGAAGTGGCGGCAGGAGCTGCGGCAGAAGTGGCGGCAGGCGCGTTGGTCTCGGCCTGCAAGGACATGATCTTGCTCAGGTCTTCGTCGCTGGTGATGACTTGGACGTTGCCCGGCAGCGCCTTGAGGTCGATGTCGGCGCTTTCGACCGTGTCATCGCCATCGCCGCAAAAAAGGCTGTTGGCAATGGTACGGGCCGCGACATTGGGGCTGCTGTATTGATCGGAGCGATAACCGTGCTGGTCATAGATGCGGGTATCGATCACGGTGCAGATGCCTGAGCTATCGGAGAAGGTGATCTTGTCGGCATCGCCGCTTGACCACGTGATGGTGCCGGTCTCAGCCGCGGCGGGGGCGGCGTTGGTAGCTGGGCTTGCAGGGCGTTGCGCAGCTTGACGCGCGAGCTTGGCTTGGGCATAGGCCTTGCGCCGCTGCAGACGCTCCTTGACCTTGGAGCGGGCCAATTGATAACGCAGCTTCTGATAGGCGCGGCTCAGGCGCGTAGCTTTGGGGGCGCGGTAACTGGTCTTGAGGTGATGCTTGCTCTTGCGCACGACCAAGCGGATGAAGCCGATGAGGTAGACAAGTGCGGCAATTGGGGCGGCAAAGAAGAGCAGGTTGGTGGCGAAGGTGGTGCCGTAGAAGATAAAGTGCGGCAGCGAGAGGACGTGGAGACCACCGTAGTAGACCAGCAGTTGGTGGCTTGCGGCCGCAAGGCTCAGCAGCGCGACTACGGTCAGTCGCACTGGCATCGACATGCGCACAAGGCGGCTGATGCCGAAAAAGACGATCCATGAGAGCACAAATACGATTGCGCTGAGCATGAGGTTGCTTTGAGCCATAAGTACCAAAATCTTGAAGTGATACGGTTATAAGGCATCCCTGCCTGCGCAGCTGGCGCACGCTGGGTCAGCTGCCTTGATCAAGCGTCCCGACTGGGCCCACTCCTTTGGGCTCATACCTTATTAACGGCACGCGGCGGCCGTTACTCAGTTCGGTCAGTCAGAACTAAATGGGGGCGCTCCCATCTCTCCTTAGGGGGTGAGCGCTGCGGCAAGGCCATCGAGGCCGTGCTCAATGTTTGTGTCAGTTAGTGTTGCAGCCCAGATTGAGAACGCCCGCAGGCTGAGGTAACGTTGACGCTCTGAGGTAGTGTTTACACTCGGGCCTTCGGCTTCTCTTATGTGCACCCATTGTAACGGGATGGGGGTGCTTTAGATAGCCGCAGACCGGCCTTATGCCCGGAGCGCGCCTCGGGGGCTTATATCTAGCGTTAGGCTCTCCTTGGGCCAGCCATCGGGCCTGAGTGCAAATGTAAGCCGCGGTATTGACCGCGCGGGAAGTTATGAAAATTTGAAACATGTTGGGCAAGATTGAAACTAGCTACAGTCGTGCTTTGTGCTACGAGCACACACTGCGTTAGCCTTTGAGTTGAGCCAAAAGCTCCGTGCTTACGCGCCGTTTACGCGCAAAGAAGCGCCCGCGCCCTGCGCCCGGGAATAGCTCCAACAATGAAACAAAGTCACGGGCGCAACGTCGGATAGAAGCGCGTGGTGGTCGCTGCCGCCGCATTAAGCTGAGAGGACGCTGCGGATGATGCTTTGTTAACGGTTACGGCACGAGTGTGGGGGCGGGTATGGACGCGGAGAGTGAGGATGAATCTGGAGCGTGCGGGGCGAGCCGCGTTGCGCCTGCGCGGCGCCTGCGTGGCTGAAAGTGGGGTGATCTCGGGGGAAATTGCGCGCAGCTTGTCTGCGCGGCGGCTTGGAAGGCTTGACGCAGGCGTACTGCGCCGCGGTAGCGCGAAGTGGGGTACAAAAAGCCCGTTTTTATGGGCTCGGTGTGCGGCGGTTAGGCCAGCGGTGGGCGCGCCTGTGCTCGGTGTGGGGCGTGACCTGCCGCATGGGACGTTAATTTGTGCTTGCATTTAGGCCCATATTTTGCGATTGTGTAGGATATTGCAGGGCAGGTGCACTGCACCGACTCTGCCAAGGTAAGGTGGTGCTCGTTCGCTGCCAACAAATAAGGCGAGATTTGTGTTTGTCTGAGAGCAGGGTATGAGCCCGGCCGTCCAAAGCAACCATAGCTTCATAAGCACTGGGTCACGGAGGTAACTTCGGGGCTTGGTGTGGGGCGTGGGCGCTTTGCAAGAAGGGCGCGAGCTTGCGGGCTAACGTTTATGTTTCGAGGCGTTAGGAGCTTGCCCGCGGCGCTTTTTGGTTTGGGTCGGAGCCGTGATGAGCACGGCTGGTTGTCGGTTGTACCCTTTGACTGAGCCACCCGTTACGCCTCCTGCTTGACTCTATCGAAGCTTGGTTCTGTGTCCGATTACTCACAGGGCAGGCTGGGGTTTGAGTAGTTGAGTGCCTCTGGCGGTGGCAGGCGTAGGGACAGCGAGCTAGTCGCAGCTATCAGTTCCCATGTTCTTGGATGCTGATAAGTGCTGGCATTTAGTCCAAGGAAGAGGCCATTACCCTCAAACAATGGATCCCTTAGGTTCGGCTCTAGGAGTTTTCAGCTACTCCTCCGACTGTTAGATATGTCTGGTTTTGACCAGTTTGTCGTTGAGCCTTGTGACGATCCAGCTCTGCTATAAGCTAGTAACTCTTAGGCTTGGCCAGCTTCGGTGGCATCGTTTGGTGTTGCTGAGCTTGGCTCTTTTCCTCGTTTGTCTTGAGGGTGCTAGTGCGGAGCTTATCAGTTCCCTCCATGGCGAAACTGCATGTTTAAGGGCAAAAGGAGTGGTTCGTATGTCGTACGTGCCCACGTCAAATCAGAGCCAACCCCTTACCTTGTCGCACGGCGCTGCGCCCAAGTACTTGTTACGAAGAGCGTGACGCCGTGACTACAAGGCGACGGCAGCTTTGAAGTGCTCACTAGCAGTTTGAAGTATGAGTTGTCTTGTAACTTAGACGCGGCAACCTCGCGCTAGAGTAACCACAGGAACCTCGATTGTCGTTAATCTCCTGTGTGTTGAAAGTTGTGAAACTTGCAGCAGTGCCCTCGTCTGGTACTGGTACTCTAGGGTGGGACTTGCCGGAGGCTAAGGGTTTGGTAACCCCCAAGGACAAAGCTTGACGCGGCGTCGTTGGGGGTTATATTTTGGCCGCAACCTGCCGCCGCCGCTGCCACGGCCCTAGGCGTGCCGCCGTGCTCGCTCTGGGCAGGGCGCCTGCGCGCTGCCTTCTCCTCTATCTTGCACGCTGCGGCTTGGTCTGCGGGTGGTCGTTGTGGCGTCAGCCTGCGCAGGGGGCAGGCAGGGCCTGCTGGGTACGGGGAATTTGCACCGCTCAGGCTGGGTCTTTACAGCTGGAGCGAGTTTGGCTATTTTGTTAGATCCCATTAGCTCTACTGATTTCTCTTGAGGGTACTGTCGTGGCTCACGAACCAGAAGATCATCGCGCGGGCGAAATCCATCGCGCGAGCGAAGATCATCGCGTTGGCGCTCAGAAAAGCATCCTGTCTGCGGCTAAGGCACAGGATAAGGCCGAGCTGTCTGCAGTATCCGGAGTGGATGAAGTGCGCGTGGTCGGACTGGGGCCGGACGGAGACGGCACAGCTCATCTGGCGGCCTCCGTGGGGCAGCGCCTTGCTCACACCGATTTGCGCGATAACTGCGGGCAGCCCTTGGGCAGCAACAAAGCGCCCGATCCCACTTCCGATGGCTTTTACCATGAGCTCACCGAGCTGACCTCGCGCCACCTGCTTATCGACAAGACCGACTTCTTGACCTCGTATTTGAGCGGGGAGTCACGCTGTGACCTGATTGCGCGGCCCTTGGGCATGGGCAAGACGGTGCTGCTTAAGATCATTGCCGCCCTCTATAGTGGACGGCGCGATCTCCTGCCGCCTGATTTGGCAGTGCTCAAGGATTGGGCGGAGTCGGAAAAGGACGTCATTTACCTTGACTTCGCGCAGCTGTGCTATGCCGACCGCATGATGGTGCGCCACTCCTATCCGCTGCCTGAGGAGCTGATCCAAGGCCCCTATATCTGCGGCAATATGGTGACAGCGCGCCGCCGTAGCCAAGGCCTGTGCGATCACATCGGCGAGCGCGAGTATCAGTTTTACCAAGGCGACTCCTTTGTCAGCAATGTGTACGCGCAGTTCTATCAGCAGTGCACACGTGCAGCCGATGCTCAAGCCATCATCAGCGATGAAGAGGCACAAGTCCATGCCGAAGACTTCAGCGGTATCTTAAGTTCTACCGTCGATCGTACCGCGCTCTTGCAGTTGATCCGCCTCTTCTCAGCGTGCCAAGAGAATAGTCGGGTTCTCATCATCGATAACATCGATGCCCCGCTCCTGAGCGCCATGCATCTGCCCGAATGTTACAATCTGCGCGCCGGTTTCCTCTCGCGCCTGTTGTTGCTCTTAAGCAAGCATGGGGCGGCGTTCCGTCATATCTTGCTCAGTGCCCAGTGTGCACTGCCTGAGCTCGGCTGGGAGCCCAACCAAGATGGCGTCGTCATCACCTCGCAGCTCAACACAGAGCGTTGGCAAAGTGATGAGTTTGCGCTGCGCTTGGGCTTTACCTGCGACGAGCTCAAGGCCCAAGTACCGGCCGAGGTCAAGGAGCGGGCACGCGACTACCTCAGCCTCAATCATGTGATCACCAACGAAGATGCGCTCTGGCAACTCTTTGCGCAGAACTTCGGCGGCTATAGCATCGATTGCAAGCATGAAGTGTTGCTGCCGCGTTTGGTGATCGCGCAGCTCTTGCATCCAGATCAACACTTCAATCCAGTACTCACCTACGATCACGGCGCTCCGGCGGGGCACGAGCATTTCGAGGCGATGCCGGATCTGGACGTCATGTACTTGCACACGATCAGCCGGATGCCGTTTGAGGCCTTGATTCACCTGTTCCACACAATGTTGAGCGGGCGCTGCTACGCCAAGGCCGAGCTCTATCAGCTGCCTTTGACGATTCCGGGCTACCCTGATGAAATCCCGGGACGCTCCAAGACGGACTTCGAGCAAGACGATAAGCTCAACCGCTCCGCAGCGGAAGCCTTGGCCTCCTTGATCAAGAAGCATCCCGACGCCGAGCCATCCGCAGCCGAGCAGAGTGCTGATAAGTCCGAAGACAAGGAGGCAGAACCGGCCGCGGGTAAGTCCGGGGGTAAGTCCGAGGATAAATTCGGAGATAAGGCCGAGGACAAAGGCGAGGACAAGTCTGGGGACAAAGCCGAGGACAAGCCGACCGACCAAGCGGCTGATGACGCGCTTGAGCACTATGCAGTGCAACCGGCGGCGGCCTTAGAGCAGCTCTCGCAACAGGTGCAAGCGCGGTTCAAGGCGGTCAAGCCGCGGCGGCGCCGTCGCAAGCTCAGCGCTAAAGAGCAGGCCGCGCGCGAGGCTGCCGCGCAAGATCACATCGGCGCGATCTTGGGCTTTGGCGAGCGCTTGATTCAGCCTAAGCCTTTGCTCACACCCGAGCAGCGCCGCCTGCAAGATATCATCAAGTACATCCATACCTCCGAGCTCGGCGCTAAGAGCGTCCAAGACGGGGAACTTGATTACTCCAAGGTGCAAAAGACGCTGCAAGCCCTTGAGTTTAAGGCCAAGGGGGCCGGGCTCCAAGATCTGATGCGCGATGTCGACTTGGTGGGCTATTTTGATGAGAGCCCGCCCCAGCGCTCACCGGCGGTTCAAGAGCTAGAGAACACGCTGCGCCTCACCGTCGAGCAGGCTAACGCCATCGCCGAGTCAAAGCCTGATACCAATACGCCCGCTCCAGATGTGATGAGCGCGGCGCCAGCTGTGGACGATGAGCAAGCGCAAGCGGCCCGGCAAGTGGCATTGAGCGTCATTAGCCGCAAACGTGCTCTTGATAACAAGGTGCTCAAGTCAGCCTTTGCCTTCTTTGATGCCAAGGCCGAAGGCGGCTATCCGGCGGTGGATGGCTCTGACCTTGTGGCCTTAGATCAGCTCAGTGTGCGTTCGCAGACGGGGGCGACCGGGGTGCAGATCGACGAGGACGCCGCCGCGCAAATCATGGCGGAGTTGCACCGCTTAGACCTGATGCGCATGCGCGTATCGCGGGCACGTAACGCCAAGAAAGCTGGCTCCGCCCCGGTTGCCTTTGGCCTTGCGGACTTGCTGCGCTCCTTAGGCTTTTTGACCTATAGCCAAGAGCTCTCGCTGCCGAACATTGATTTGGTGCCCAATCGTTACGTCTACCGCAAGCTGCGTCTGATGGTACTCAATGCCTTGTTCTTTGCTGATCGGCCGCTTAACACCAAGTCCGAGGACAAGCTTGCCGAAGCGCTCGGGCCTTCGCCGCGCCCACGGCGCAAGATCGAATACGACTTCAGCGCGGGCATGGCGCACATCGAAGAGATGCGTAAGCTCTTTGAGCTGTCGGGCTTTAGCGCCATGTTTCATCAGGCGGTCAACCAGCGCAGCGACGAAGAGTTGCGTCAAGACATGGGCATGCTGCCGGAGGTGACCTTGAGTCCTGACCACTTTTTCCCGGTCAAGGGACAAGCTCCGGTGTACGTGCCGCTGTTGACCAACATCATCAACTGGCTCAATGTCGCAGGCCCTATCACCTTATCAGCCAATGCCATCAACGCGGCGATCGCGCTCTTCTGCCAGCTGCATATGCAGAACAATGAAGACTTGGCCTTAGGGCACGACATCAAGACCATGCTCACGCATGTCTCCGATCTCGAGGAACAATGTCGTAAAGACGAGCAGCGTCGCCGTGAGGAGGAGCTCGAGCGCTGCGAAATCCAAAAGATCGTGTGCGAGGCCTACGGCTGCAAGATGCCAACCTATCCTGACGAGGAGCAAAAGGCCCCTGAGCTTCATGACAAGGACAGCGCAGACGCCAGCAATGATGCCAGCGTTGCTGCCAGCACCGCAGCGTCTGCTCCTCAGGCGCCAGCGCATAAGAGCCCGGCGGAGGTGCACGGCCTCTTCATTTACGATGAAGACACCGCCCGCGATCCCGAGCTCGAAGCGCAAGCTTTAGCGCAGCTACAGCCGGAGCATCAAGCTGAGAGTAATGCCCCGGCGGATGCAGCTGAGGCCCAACAGCCTGAGGAGCCGAGCGAGGAGCCGAGCTTAGCCGGACTCCTCAACCGTGCGCAGTACCTGACCATGTTTGATGAGTCCTATCGGGGCATCAACTTCTCCACCCGTCCGATCGAAGATGACCGTAAGGCCCGCGACGTGGTCGAGCAAGCCTTAAACAGCGGCGATTTCGACCTGTCACGGGCGTTGATGGAAGTGGCCGATGCCCAGACTCGGCGCCATCACAATTTGACCATATACACTCCCGGCAGTGCGATCGTGGTGGAGCTGGCCTTAGCCAATAGCGAAGACCTGCTGCCGCAAGTTACCAATATCGCCTTGCACAACTTGGTACGCGTTGACTCGCCCTTGCTGGCGGCCTTAAACAAGCACAACCCGCGTGAGTTTGAAACCACCCAAGTCCAGCGCGTGCTGTTAGTGGGAGTATCGCATCAACAGCGCGTGGTCGTGCGTAAGGTCTTAGTCGTGGACGTCAACGTCGAACCGGCTCACTTTTAGCGCCCGCATGCAGGACATCCCGTACCACTACTTGTGTGGCGGCGTGCCTGCTTGCGCTGCTGCCGCTGCAGCTTGCGCTGGTGCTTACGCTCCCAGGCACTGAGTCCCGCGTGAGCCTGCACCGGCTCGACGGCACTCGGCAGCTCCACCATGACCGCTGCGGGCTCAGATGATGGATTATCCGCGTGGGCCGGTGCGCCTGCCTCCATGGTCGGAGCCAAGATCGCGTCCTGCTCGTAGGCGGCATCGGCGTCTGCCGGGCCTGCGGTGAGCATGGTGCGCACAGCACAAGCTAAGGGGTTGAGCTTGTGCGTGCCTCTGGTCGCGCTGCGCAGCTCGTTGTACTTGGCGGCCAAGAAGGCATCGACGGCTTGACTTGCGTCAACTGCCGTGGCGCCTTGGGCGTCAGTGCTGGCTTCAGCACCCTTATCCTCAGCGACTGGTGCAAGCTCGGTAGCGTCGGCCTGTGGGGCGGACGCTAATTCAGGGAGCTCTGAGGTAGCTGCAGCTTCGTCTGCAGCGAACGGGGGAAGCTCGGCGGCGTCAGCTTCTGCTACTGGGCTCTCCGCTAAAGCTGGAAGTTCTGAGGTGGCAGCGGCCTCGTCCGCAGCGACCGGGACGAGCTTGGCGGCGTCGGCCTGTGGGGCGGGCGCTAATTCAGGGAGCTCTGAGGTGGCTGTGGCTTCGTCTGCAGCGACCGGGGGAAGCTCGGTAGCGTCGGCCTGTGGGGCGGGCGCTAATTCAGGGAGCTTGGCCTTGGCGGTGCGCTTGGAGCTGCGCTTCTTGGCTGGGGCCTTCTTAGGCTGGAGCTTGGTGGCCATCAGGAACTTATGCAGGTTGCATCCGGCCTGCTCCCATGCCTGAGGCATGATGAGGGCGGCCAAGGCAAAGTTCTTGGGCAGCTTCTGCCCTAAGGCGAGCAGCTCATCGTGCAGGGCCTTGGAGCTTAGAGTCAGCAAGTGCTGCAGGGTGACGAGGTAGTCGTGCAGCTTGGACGGCTGGCACTCCTTTAAGACCTTGATCAGGTCGCCGATGATGGGACGCATGGCCTCAGGCCAGCGTGCTGCGCGCTCGCTTAAGGCTTGGAGGTACGGCTTGACCGTCGTGGCGTTAGGCTTAGACGGCACTTCGGCACTGCAGCAGGTCAGGTGCTCGGCTTCAGGATCAGTCCAAGCGGTGCTGACCTCTTGGGCTAAGTCTTGGTAGACCGGCAGGCTTTGATCCTTAGCCCAAGCTAAGATGTGCCGTGGGCCGACGCAGTCAACCAGCACGCGCACCATGTGGTGGGACTCGGCGCTCAAGCCTGCTGGAGCTATGAAGTAGTCCAGCATGCCCTCACTGAACGGGTCACGCTTGTTGGCCTTGAGCAGCTCAGTGAGCAGCGACATGGCCAGCGCCTCGTCCAAGGTGCCGCTCTTGAGCTTTTGCAAAATGACGGAGTCATCGGCGTCGCGCAGCTCAGAAGGCAGAATCTGGCGGAAGTGGCGGCGCAGGCGCGTGATTTGCGGGCCCATCACTGGGGTGAAGCTGCAAATCTGCTCGCGCTCACTCTCCGTGGCGACCGGGATGGCTTCGCGCCCAGCTGGTACGGCGTAGTTGCGGGAGGATGCGCCGTGGGTGGCGTGGCCCCGGCGCTTTTGCTGTAAGCTCTTGCGCTCGGCTGCGGCCGCGGCGCGGGCGTCCGTAGCGCTTTGGGCGTTTTGTGCGTTCTGGGCGCTTTCAGCGAGCTCGGTGCTGCGCTGGTTCAGCGGCGTATCGGGGGCAGGCTGGGCTGCGGGGATCAGTTCTGGGGTCAATGCTTGCGTCATAGCAATCTCTCCTTGCTGCGGGGCAGCGTTTTCTATGGTTGGGTACCTCCTGTTGGGATGTACCAGCTAAAACAGGGCCTGTGCGCAGGTGCAGTCAACAAGCCTGCGGCGTGGCTTACTTCTCAGCTATTTTCATTAAAACGCAAAGTGCAAGGGGAGTGAGCAAAAAGGCCCTGCAAAAGTCAAGCTTTTTTCTACCCGTTTTGGTGCAAAATTCGCGGAAGCCTGATGGCGTCTGGGCTGGCGTGGTGAAAAAAATTTTGGGGGCAATTAACCCCGGCTAGTTATCTGTCGCGCACTAATGCTGTCGCGCATAGTTTTTGATGGGTATTGTGCTACATAGTGGAGCGAGCACAAGAAAGCCCCAAGCAGGAGTTGCTTGGGGCTTGGCTTCACTTAAGAGTGTGCCACCCGATGGCTTGTGGTGTGGGTGGCTCGATGTGAACAGGAGTCTTAACTGTGGAACAGCGGCGTGGCTAAGTCGTGGTAGGTGACGCCCTTGAAGGTGGCCGTGCCGTTGGTGCTGTAGAGCGTTACCGTGTGGTCGCTGCCGAAGAAGTTGGTGGTCATGGTGTCATGGCCGCCATCGACGAAGATTTCGATCGAGCTGTTGTCAAGGAAGATGCGCAGCTCGTGAGCCTTATCCCAATCAAGCTCTAAGGCGCGATAGGAGGTGGCGTTGAGGTCTAAGCGGAATAAGGTCAGAGTCTTGGTCTGACGGTCGACGAACAGGCGTAGCGAGGTGCCGACGGCGATACCGTATTGCTCGGCATCATTGTCCTGCGGGTTGAAGCTCCAGCTGAGCTCTAAGGCGCTGTTGGTGCTCAAGGTCTGCATGGTCGACTTCATGGTGAGGTCACCTAAGTCGTATGAGGTGGTGCGCAGGCTCTCAACCTCCTTGACCGGAGCTTGGCACAGGTGGCCATCCTTTAAGGTGATCTCACGCGGTAAGGTGAGCGCGCCACACCAATGATCGCCATAGTTAAGGAATGGCAGCTTCCACATATTCATCCATGCCAAGACAATGCGGCGGCCATCTGGGGTGGCGGTCGATTGGGTGGCATAGAAGTCATGGCCGCGGTCAACCTCGTAGAGCTTACCTTCGGCCTTGAAGTGGACGCCGTCAAAGGTGCCGCTTTGCCACGAGTTAACCGAGGTGTTCTGGCGGAGGTAGCCCACTGGTGGCTGGCCCATCGGCGAGGTGGCTAAGACCCAAGTGCTCGGTTCACCTGCCTGACGCGGCAGCTCAAAGAAGTCTGGGCACTCGTACATAAAGGATTGATCTTCCATCTCCTTGACGATCGAGACGAATTGCCACTTGATCAGATCGGAACTGGTGTAGTGGCGGATCTCACCTTCGTGCTTTAAGTTGGTGGCACCGAAGACCACGTGGAAGAGGCCGTTCTCATCTTGCCAAACCTTAGGATCACGGAAGTTGTGAATGTCCTCGTGCTCAGGCTCGATCACGACGCCGAGCTTCTCAAAGTGGATGCCGTCCGTGGAGACAGCAAGGGCCTGTACCTCGCGGCAGATCGAGTTGTCACCGGCCTCGACTAAGACCTTGTGGCCGGTGTAGATGAGGTAGAGCTTGCCGTCGTGCTCGATGGCCGAGCCCGAAAAGCAGCCGTCGCGATCGTAGTCCTCAGATGGGGCTAAGGCGACTTCCTCATGCTGCCAGTGGATGAGGTCAGTTGAGGTGGCGTGGCCCCAGTGCATTGGGCCCCACTTAGCATCGTATGGGTAGAACTGATAGAAGATGTGGTACTTGCCTAAGGCATAGCAAAAGCCGTTAGGATCGTTAATCCAACCGTAGCGGGCAGCTAAGTGATAGCCCGGGTAGTAACGCTTGTTGACTTCGCAGGCATGCTCAGCGATGAAGTCATTGGCCTGAGCTAACTTGGCCTGATGGTTTGCTTGATCGATCATGATGATTCTCCGGGCCGTCCGGCCGTGAATAGGGGCGCCCTGCGGCCCTTACGCAGACTTGGGGTAAGGGCGTGCGCGGGCGAGCTTGGCTCTGGCGCGCGTCAGGGCGCAGGGGCTTAGCTTAGCAGTTGCTTAGATGTTGGCTTCCTTGGTGCCGGGTAAGGTCTTGCTGCTTAAGGCGAAGACCGAGATGATGGTGGTGACTAAAACGAAGGCCGCCATCATGAGGTAGGTGTGGCCAAAGCCCCAAGTATCGTAGAGGTGACCGGCAAATGGGGCCAAGATGGCCGAGACTACTTGGCTAATCATGGTCAGGCCAACTAAGTAGATCGTGGCCGACATGGCTGGGTTGAAGCGGGTCGTGATGTACTTAAAGAAGCTGATCATGACCATTGGAACCTCAGGGCCGTGCATTAACTTGACCGCGGCGATAGCCCAAGTGCTGTCGACGAGGCCCGACAGGCCAATACGGCAGAACATGATGGTCGAGGCGACTAACAGGCCGTTCTTGGCGCCGATCTTGTTGACCACGAATGGGGCTAAGAACGTGCAGATCGTCTCGATGAAGACCTGCGTGGAGTTGAGGAAGCCGTACATCTGGGCACCCTCGCCTGGGTCTTCAAATTTTGAGACGAAATAGTTCATGAATTGTTGGTCGTACACGCCATACATGGACGATCCTAATACCCATACGATAACGGCCCAGAAGGCAGGTATTTTTAATAGATTAATGATCTCGTTGAAGGAGGTCTTCTTTTGGTTGTCGCTCTTGTAGTGCTCGAGCATCTTGCGCGAGAACTGCTCGGAGGTGTTGAGCAGGATGAGCAAGGCCATGAAGATGAGACCGGCGACGGTCGATAGATAGAAGTTGTAGTGCGGGTTGATGTTGATGAGGATGCCGGTGATGGCGACGGTCGAAGCCCAGCCTAAGGTACCCCACATACGGGCGTGGCCGAACTCAAAGCCTGCGACACGGCCAAAGCGCTCGGTGTAGGACTCCAAGGCACCGATACCGGCTTGGAAGCCAAAGCCCATGTACAGGCCTAAGGCGACGCTACCGACGATGACATTGATCTGCAGGAGCGGCTCAATGACAAAGATGTAGTACGGGCCGCACAGGGCTAACATCACGCCCACGAAGAAGAGCAGGTGGCGCCGTAAGATCAGACGGTCTTGAATAGTGCCGTAAACCGGGGCTAACAGCAAGGCCGTAACCGAGAAGACGCCATAGGCAAAGCCGATCTGGGCACCGTTTAAGTGCCAGTACTGTTGCAGCCATACCGCGAGCAGGGAGTAGCACCCGGCCCAAGACACGAAAAAGAAAAAGAGCATGGCCGAGAGTAAGTAGTACTCCTTGCCCATACCCTTGAGGACTTCAAGAAACGACTTCTTAGTCGCAGTAGCTTCAGTCATAACACACCTCAGTCCCAGCCCCTCCGGCCTCCAAGGCAGAGTCTCTTCTAAGGCAAAGCCTTCACCAAGGCACAGCCTTCAGGCGGCGGCCCGTCGGGCGCTTGCCCGCAAGGGCGGTGCCGCGGCCGGAGTGGGACAGGGAACGCTCCACCAAGAGCGTGATCCTTAAGCAGAGCGAGCTTAGAGACTCCACCACGATTGCTCTAAGGCCGCTCGGTCGATTTGCATCACAACGCAGAGCTTGGGTGCCGCCTGCGCGGGCCCCTGCGTTATTTGATGGCGGCATTTTGCAAAAGTACTGCAAATGATGCAAAGCTTGCGGCCTGATTTTGTGATGATAATCGGAATTTCGCCGGAAGTTTTGCCATGCTGCAACAAAGTCCAGCATAAGCTTGCACCATATTAATGCAACGGTGTTAGACGCTGGAAATGCCATAAATAGGCGCTAGAGCGATGCCAGCATGTGCCACGAGGGCACGCGCAGGGAGCTGCGCCTTGCTTGATCTTGGTTTGATGTACAGCTCGAATGTAAGTTTTGCATAATTTTGCAGTTTTTGCAAAACTTTGCAAAAGCGACGCACAGCAAGGCCCGTGGCATCATTTGGTAACCGCTTACAGTGTTGCAAAGGCTGGAGCGCGGAGAGTGAGAGCGCGCGCGCTGGCGCTTGCGCGGAGAGTGAGCGAGAGGCGCGCCCGGGGCGCGGGCGGCGTGGCGACACGGCTGCGTGGGCGGGCAGCAAAAAGGCACCCGCAGGTGCCTATTGGTTGAGGTGTTGTGTGTGATGGATGGCGCTTAGAGGCCGAGCTTGGCCTTGTAGTCGGCGATCATCTTTTGGTACTCCTCGTCGGTGAGGTAGACCTCCTTCTCGCCCTTATCCCAGAAGAAGTGGCCCCATTGGAACTGGTCTTTGTACTTTGGCACCATGTGCATGTGGACGTGCGGTACGCCATCACCGAAGATGCCGTAGTTGATCTTGTCTGGGTTGAAGATCTCCTTCATGGCCTTGGCGACGCGGGCGACGTCGGCAAAGTAACCAGCGCGCTCCTCTTCGCTTAACTCATAAAGCTCGGTGCGGTGGCAGTTTAAGGCCAAGACGACGCGGCCTAAGTGGTTTTGGTTCTTGAGGATGAATAAGGTGGAGTGTGGCAGCTTGCCCACTTCGATCAACAGCTCATCGCGCTTAGGGTGGGACTCGTTGCAGTACATGCAATCTGACATGGGACAATCTCCTACTTAGGTTCGAGAATGCCCGGGCTGCTGCGTCTGCTTGCCAAAGACTCAGGCAGCCCGGGCTGGTTGGCACCTATTGTCGCCAAAGGGCGGCGCCGTGTCTGTGAACTCACCGACAGATTTAATACTTGCTTACTAGTATCCAAGTAACGCCGTGGCGCGGAGAGACGCGCCGTAATGGCGGTATCGCGGGCGCGCAAAATGCGCTAAACTGAACTTTCCCGCTCTCAGCCTGCGGCGCCGCTTGTCCCGCGCACGGGCAAGCGCGGAGCAAATAGTGTAGTTTAGCAAAGTGGCAGCGCTTAAGGCGTAGCGGCCTTATGAGGTTGTGCGCTGGGCGGCAAAAGGCTCGGGACGCCCCGACGAAGGCGCCCGCAGGATGCTGGCTTTGGCTACAATCTAAGCTGGCGCTTTCGGCGCAGGAACTGTGCGCTACGCCCGGCGCAGGAGCTGCGCGCGTTGAACGCGCTGGGCATGATGCGCTGGGCATAGTGTGCGACGTACGGCGCGGGGCATTGTACGCGGTAGCGAATGCGTGGTGTCCGTGGCATGGTGCGGGGCGCTGGGGATTGGGTGCATACGCAGGTGGTCGGTTTGGCTGCGGCGGTGGGATGGGAGGTAAGTGATTTCATGCTGTACACGCTCGAACATATCGTGGCGCTCATTAATCGCAAGGAGCCGTTACCTGCCACCTTCTCGCGGGCCCTGACGGAGGTCTGCCACCAAGCGCTGCACCGCGGTATCTACCCCATTGAAGTGCAAAAGCTCTTTGCCGATTTGAGCTTGGAGCTGCCTGCTTCGTTCTTTAGCGAGCCCGATGGCATCATCAAATGCGCCGTTTGGTATAAGGTGGTGCGCGTCTTGGAGCGCTCGGGCATCAGCGTGGTACCGCTCTCAGTGCCGCTGAACCTCTCGATTTACCAGTCGGTCTACCTGCTCAAGCGCCCAGACATCACCAGCGACGAAGATATCGCGACGCTGCAGCGCCTAGTCGCCGAGCACAAGAGCCGCCATACCAATGGCGAGCTTGAGGCCATTGCCCGCGCCAAGGAGAAGCTCTCCAACTACAACATCATGCTGCGCGTCTTTGAGTACTTGGGCGCAGCTCAAATGCTCAGCCTCGATGCCAATCAGCGCTCGGTGCTGCAGAACATTCTCAGCGAGCATCCGCTGCCGCACGATGGCGTGCGCTATGTGCGCTCGCTCTACTCGTATGCCTGCGATATCGGCTCCTACCACTACGACTACTCCGACCCGAAGTTCGTGCTGCCGCAGCTGCCTGCGGCTGAAAACGCCACGGCCTTGCAGATCGTGGCGCGCACCATCGCCCCGTCGCATCATCCGATCGAGATTCCGGACAATTTCCCGTTCAAGAGCGAGCTGGACGCGGCCTACGCCAAGGCCTGTCCGATCATCTTCACCCGCGTGGAGACCGAGGAGGCACCGCGCCGTCCGCTGTCACTGCGGCCGCTCTCGGAGATCAATGCCCCCCAGCGCGAACGCCGCTTAGAGAATCGCTTAGAGCGCGTGTTAGAGCCGCTCAAGGCGGCAAGCGCAAGCCTGACGCAGCTGCAGGAGACGCCGCTGGTGCGCGTCATCGCCGCCCACAATGGCGCGGCCTTTGACTGGGAAGATCGCAAGGCGGTGGCTCTTGCCTGTAAGCTGCAGGCAGCCAAGCAGCACTTTGATGCCGAGCAGAGGCGCCTTGAAGAAGAGCAAGAAGCCCAAGAGGCCCAAGACGCGGCAGCCTTGGCCGCGGCCTTAGCGGCTCAAAAGAAGAGCCGCAACAAGCGCAAAAAGGATGCTCCGGTGGTCTCCGATGCGGCCAAGGTCATTGCCGAAGCGGTACGGGCGGCGGCCAAAAAGAAGGCCGACGATACTCCGGCCACGCCTGTGGTGGCAGTGACGCATTTTGACTATGAGCGCACGGTGCAGGAGCTGCAAGCTGAACAGCAGGCTGAACAGCAGGATGCAGAGTTGCAATCTGCGGCACCTCAAGCTGCGCAGCTGCAGTCGGAACGCTACTACGAGAACTTAGCCGGGGTGCTGCCCCCTGAGGTCGATAGCGAGCAAGTTGCACAGCTGATGCAGGTCAAGGGCGTGCGCACCGGCTATAGCGCCGACTTTATCGCGCAGGTGGCCACGGTACTCAAAGACCGTGATCTCAGCACCCAGCTTGAGCTCTTGGCGCAAGAGCTCCACCATGATGATGCCGCGCGCCTGATGCTGCCGGACTTTAGCAAGACTCAGTTGCACTGCTTCTTTAATGGTTATGAGCTAGAGCCGGGACAGGCGGTGGCGCTGCCTACCGAGCGGGGGGCGCCTAGCTGCAACTTGGATCTGAGCGCGGAAGTCAACGCGCTGCTCAGCGCGTCGCACGATCAGATGCGCGAGCTGCTGCCGCAGGCACAAAATACCCTCTATGAGGCCTATTTAGCCGCGATTGAAGAGCGCTATGCCCAAGAGCAACAGGCCCAACAGAGCTTAGAGCATGAGCCTAAGAAGCGGCGCGGTTTGCTGCCCTCTAATGATCCGACGCGGCGTCGCAAGGTCGCCTCGACCTTGGTCGATCCTAATGATTTTGGCGGCACGTGGTCGGGCGCGCACCTCGGGCCAAACTTTGAAGATAGCGTCAATCAGGTCAATGAGAACAAGATCGCCTTTGGCCGCCACCTCAACCAAGGCGAGCTTTCGGCGCAGCTGAGTGCCTGCGCCTTAGGTGCCATCGAGCGCTTCCACCTTGTGCCGTGGGTCTGGGATGAGCTGACCTTCCTCAACCATAGTTATCTGGTGTGGAGCGAGGGCGGGGCGCCAACGGCCGAGAGCTATCCGGACTTAAACCAAGACTATGGCGTCAACCTCAAGCAATTCGTGCTCGACCCCTTCGCGCAGACCCAGCGTTTCAACCAAGTGCTGTGCTATGAGCTGGTGCTGCGCCCGTTCTTTGCCCCGTGGACTGAGGAAAGTACTGCCGCCCAAGTGCTGGCGCTTATGCACTACAACATCTCGGCCCATCAGAACCTCGATGTGATCCCGGCGGCTTTCTACCACGGCTTCATTTACTTTGACCATTACCTCCAGCACCCGGAGGCGCATGTCAACCTCGAGCGCTTCTACCTTGCTGTCGCTAAGGCCAACCCATACGCCTTGACGCTGTTTATGGCGCGGGTGGTCGGCCACTTCGGCCCGAAGCTTAAGGACATCCCTGAGCAGTTCTTTGAGCTCATCGTGCTCAATCTCGTGCTCTTTGTGGACAAAGAGCATGCGTCCGCTGCGGAGATGGCTTGGTACTTGTTGAGCCCAGAGCGCAGCGGGGGCATGTCGTTGAACGTGCTGGCGCTGCGCCTGATGGCACGCACGCTCTATGGCTTGGTGCATACTGATCCAAGCTTCCGCGAGCTGGAGCTGACCCAAGTAAGTCACGCCAGCTTAGGGGAGCAGCTTAAAAAGCAGAGCTCCCTGATCGCCAAGATGCGCAAGGCGCGCCTGCGCGTCAGTTCTGCGGCCAAGCACGAGCAGGCCTATGCGCTACTGCTCAAGAACGATCCGCAGTACTGTAAGAATCTCACCGAACTGACCATCAACGTCGCCGCCGCCGAACTCAAGCAGGCGGGCTTTAGGCTCGAGACTGAGCACAGCACCAATCCGCGCGATAACGCCGAGTTCATGACCATGGTCATCGACGTGGTGCAGAATTATCTCACCACGGGCGAGCTACCCAAGAGCGATGATGAACCGACGGCGCCTGAGCGCACTGCCAGTGCTGCCGAGCTTAAGCAAGCGCTGCAGGCTGACTATGGCTCAGAGGAGCTCAAACCGCGCTATCAGGCCAATCACTTAAGCACTGCTGAAGAGTCTGAGGAAAGTGAGGAGTTCATCGAGCCGCTGCCGGATCAAGTCAGCGCCGAATATGCCGAGCGCTTTGGTTTCAAGCCGAAGGCCCATCTTGAGTGCGGCCCTGAGGATACGGGGGCGGTCGCTCCGATGGCCTTGGGAGCTGCACGCGTGCTGTTGCAAGTGGGCAAGAAGAAAGCCCATGGTGACTTCTTAGGCTTAGGCGGGGTGCATGCCCCAGTAGTCAGCTCAGCGCGTAGCGCCAATGCCTTGGCCGCGCAGGCTCAAGCGCTGACCCAGCCGAACACGCAGCCGAGCGCTGCGCCTGCGCCGCAACCTACCGCGCAAGCTTCAACGCAGGCGCTCGCCGAGGATTTCTTTGACCTTGAGGTCGATGAGAGCGAGGCCGAAAGTGAGACGTCGTCAGCTCCGTCCGCGACGGCGGCGGCGCCTGCAGCAGGCTCGCCCTTTGCCGAGTTCTTTGATGATGATGCCGCGATTGCGGCGCAAGCCCAAGCTGAGCGCCGCGCAGCGCGTAGTGCCCATAAGGGCATGGGCGCGCTTGAAGCCGGTGAACTTGAGCAAGGCGCGCTGATGGGCTCAAGCTTCCTTGCCCAAGCCATGAATGAGGGCTTAAAGGCCCTGCAGGCCGCGGGCAAAGAAGAGCAAGCCCAAGCGGCGGCGGCCGTGTTGCCGATTAAGCTCAGTGAGCGGGCGCAGAGCATCATCGCCACCGCCTTAAAGAGCGCCTTATCGGTGCTGCCGCGGCCTAAGATGGAGCCCTCGCAGCTGCAGCAGGCCGAAGATGAAGCCGTGCTCTTACAGCTCTTTGCCGAGCATAAGGATTGGATCTATGGCATGACCGCGAAGACGCGCGTGGGCTTGAATCCGTGCTTTGCCCATCGCCTCTTGGCTTGGTCGCAGCCTGAGTTCAATGCGCTCCCGGCGCAGGTTGCGCCGCTATGCACCAAGTATGTCGCCCCGCTGGTGCGCCGTATCCTGTGCGCTAACGAAGAGCGCTTCTACACCTTAACGCGCATCACGGATCTGACCTCCATCTTTAATCTCGAGGCCCGTCGCCCTTGGCTCAAAGCGACTATCGACAATCCTGAGCGGATCCGTGAGCTTCCGTCCGAGCGCCTGTTCAACGTGGCGACCATCTATGGCTTCAGCTACAACCGCCTGCTCCTTAACATGGTGCTCTATGGCATGGGGCCATTGGGCTCGTGGGCGCAGGTCAAAGATGAGTTCGGCCCCTGCACGTTAAACCAAGGCAAGAGCCTTGAGACCTTTGGGCGCGCCCGTTTCCTGCCAAGTCAGGGCTCAAAGGCCCCGGTGGGCGACCCGCAGGCACGCGTGGGCGACCCGCAGGCACGCGTGGCCGAGTGGCGCCATAAGCTCCGCCTCAGCCAGCAGACCGCGCCGGGCAGTGATGGCACCTCAGAGGTGCAGCTTGATGCTCAGCAGCCAATTTCGCTCTTTGACTGCCTCAGTGCCTACTTAGCCGACGGTCAGGTGCATCAAGGCGCCTTCTGGGCGCAGCAAGAGCTGCCACGCACCAAGCAGATCGAGCAGTACCTGCGCGCTGCCACCACCAGCGCCGCCTTAGGCTTTAGCTCGGGCATCCTTGCCCAAGAAATGCTGGATTTGGGGCGGATATGTGAGGACAATTTCGGCCTGTGCTTAGTGCCAAGCCCATCGGTCTTCGGGGTGCACTTTAGCTTCAAGCACCTGCGCCCGGCCTACCGCCATGTGCGCTGTATTGTGATTGAGCCTGAGCTCTTGGTCACGGCCCCGGCCCATGCCTTCTATCTGCGCTTAAAGGCCACGCTCTACTATGCTTATCTAGCCTTGGAGCTGACCTGTGCGCTCGGTGAGCTTAAGAACCCTGAGGGCTTAGTGCGCATCTTGGCGCGCGCCATTGTGCGCCAGTTTGTCACCGAAGGCTATTACCATGTCGAGCGCTTGGTGCTCGAGTATCTGCAAGGCGCGTTCAATGTCATCGCCGCCGATGGTTCGCTCTCCTATGATGACCTGATGCACCGTACCTTGCACCTTTACGAAGGCTATGACGTGCGCTCCCTCGACTTGCATGCCAAGCATATCCTGCAGCTACAGCGCTTCTTTGCCTTAGGCGCCAGCTACAGCTTAGGGCAAAACTATGACCGTGAGGCGCAGCTGCGCTATGTCAACCTTTTGGTGCGGCTGTCCTTGACCCCAGCGCCAACCAGCGATTGCCAGCAAAAGGCCCATCCGATTGCCAGCATGGTCTCAAGCTACTTCTTTACGCCGCAGGCCAATGAAAACTTGCTGCGCTCGGGTATCTTCTGGAACCTCAAGAGCTACCACGAGCCCGAGCGTCTTGTGCTCGATGCTGAGAAGATCCGCTCTAAGCTCTTAGAGAGCGCCCAAGTGCAAGACGTGATCACCAAACTGCGCGCCGAGGAATCGGGCGTCGATGAGTCGGGGCCGACCCTCGATGAGGCCTTAGCGCGCAAGCAGGCCGCGGCCGCGCCCGCTGCGCCCAAGGACGCCGCGGAGACTCCATCTGTTCCAGCGGCTCCAGCGGCTCCAGCGGAGCTCGGGGTTGCCGCCGCTGAGCCCGCAGCCAAGGAGTCTGAGACGGTGGATGCGGCTGTGGCCGGGCTCAACCCGAAGCTGCATAAGGTCATTGAGGCCTTGGCGGTGCAAGCCACCGACGCTATGGTCTACAGCGAGTTCAACGGCATCTGCGTCAGCTACGGTCTGCTCTCGGGCAACTACGCCATTGAGGTCTTAAACGAGTTTAGCTACGAGCATTACGACGAGCCGCTGCTCGAGCTCGATGGCTCGGGCAACAGCGCCATTATCTACCTCAGCGTCGAGCTCATCGCCAAGCTCTACGAAGAGTGCCGCAAGCTGAAGGCTTAGTCAGCGTGCTCGGGGCTGGCCTCTGCGCCTGAGTCCGGCTGCAGGTGCGCCGCAGGCTTGAGCGCTGTGATCTTAGAGGTGGCCTCATAGCCCAGCATCAAGGTGATGATGGTGTCATTGACCTTCAGCTCCGTGGCGGGCACGCTGTGGACACCGTCTTTGGTGGTGATGGAGAGGCCACGCTGGAGCTGATAGAACGGGTTGAGGGCAGTGAGTTGCGCTAGCAGTGTCGCAAGCTTGCTCTCATGAGCGCGCAGCGCCGGGGTGAGCTTTTGCTCCCAGTAGCGGGCGCAGCGCTGCTCTAAATTATTGAGCTGCCGTTGGCGGCTCATCAGACGCTGTGCGATGCGCTCATCTAACTGGTCGGCGAACTCGCTGCTGCAACGCTTCTGGGCGCGCTCAAGGGCCTTGAGCAGGGCGTGCTCAAGCTGAGTACTGAGCTCAAAACGCAGCTTGGTGGCGGTGAGCAAGAGCTGGTGCTCGATGCGGGTACGGCTGTGCTCAAGGCGGCCGTAGGCTTGATCTGTGCGCTGGGCACAGGCTAAGACTTGGTAGTCGAGGGCTTGGTTTAAGCGCTCGGGCAGCACCGTGCTCACCGCGTGATGCTGTTGCTCAAGCTTGAGGGCTAAGGCGTGAGCGGCGCTATTGAGCTGCGCGGTTAAGTGCTCGGTCTTAGTGGTCAAAGCGCTAAGCTGGGCGGGCACTTGCGCTAAGCGATAGAGGGCGGCCTGTAAACGCTGCGCTTGAGCGGCGTTAGCGCGCTCGGGATTGTGTGCCGTGAGGCTGCCTTCGGCGCGCAGAATGCGCTGGGTATAGTTCTCAAAGCGCGCAGCAAGCGTACTCTGGGCTTGCTGCTGCAGCCAAGACAGCTGCTGCTCCGCATGCTGCAGGCGGCGGTAGAGCAGGCCTTGGAGCATGGTATCAAGGCGCTGGGTTAAGCCCTCAGTATGCGCGGTGAGCTCGTCTTCGCGCTCGAGCATGACGTTATGCGCGCGCTGGGCTAATTGCTCAAGCGCGACGCGCATCTGCTCCCACGTGATTGGGGTGATGCGCACCGCGGCTGCGGTCGGGGTGCTCACACGCAGGTCGGCTGAGTAGTCGCAGAGCGGCCGGTCTTCGTCATGGCCTACCGCCGAGATAATGGGCACCGGTGACATGCCGACCATGCGTACTACATCGGCATCAGAAAAGCACAGCAGGTCTTCAAACGAGCCGCCGCCGCGCCCGATGATGATGGCATCAAAGTTCGGTGTCACCTGCCCGCTGTCGAGGTAGTAGCGCTTAAGCTGCCCGGGCATCTCTGGCGGCAGCACACCTGCCGTGGCGCGCTGATAGGCGTAGGCAAGAGCCGCGACTAAGGCCTGCGGCGCAGTCGGGCCTTGCACCAAGGTATCAAAGAAGGTCAGGCGAATCAGCGGATTGCGCTGGGTGGCATTGTAGATGATGTCATCGATGACGCGACCCTCGCACGAGGTGACCACCGCTACGTGGCTTAAGATGCGCGGGAGCGGGCGCTTGCGCTCAGGGGCAAACCAGCCCTCAGCGCGCAGCATGGCCTCGCGCGCTTTGAGCTCCTCCATGATGCGCCCAAGGCCCGCCAGCTGCATGATGTCCACGCGCAGCTGCATCTTGCCGGTCTTAGGGTAGACCACCGGCATGCCCACAATCAGTACGCGCTGGCCGAGCTGCGGATTGAAGGTCACCTCTTGGGTGTGGTTGGCGAACATCATGCAGTCCACGGCACTGTCGTCATCTTTGAGCGTAAAGTACCAGTGCTTGCGCAGGCTCAGTTGCGAGAGCTCTCCGACCACCAAGATGCGTCCCAGTTGGCTCAGCTGCTGGTTGGTCTTGTTGAGAGCTTGTGTAACGCTTAAGGCCTCATGCTCAAAGGCCGCTAAATTGGTGGGGAAGGCCATGACCGCTCCTTATCTTGTTCAAGTGCTCTTAGCTTAGAACCGCACGGCTCAGAGCGCAAGCTCCGCGCGCAGGCCTGCGCCCGGCGGGGCTAACTTGTTGGGGAGATTTGACGGCTAAAGCCGTGGCCTGCGGTGCTGCGCTTATTTATGGGAGCGCGCTGCGCCGAAGGTGGCAATTGCCCGTGCAGTGTTGACAGCTTAGGAGCGCTTGCGTAGAATACACCACCGTTGCGACGCGCTAGGCGCAGCGTGACAAGGACGGTTCGTATAACGGCTGATTACGTTTGATTGCAAATCAAAAAATGCCAGTTCGACCCTGGCACCGTCCTCCATGACTTCTGGGCGAGAGTGGCGAAATTGGTAGACGCAAGGGACTTAAAATCCCTCGGTTGGTGACAACCGTGTCGGTTCGACCCCGACCTTTCGCACCAAAGTTGTGCAGCAAAATTTGATTGTTGGGACGGTTCGTATAACGGCTGATTACGTTTGATTGCAAATCAAAAAATGCCAGTTCGACCCTGGCACCGTCCTCCATCAGCGCGAAGACAGGTTAACCCTGTCTTTTGTCGTTTTTGGGCCGGTAAAAAGTTACAATAGGGCGTGCTGCCGTAGGGCAGGGGCGTGCTGCGCGCAGCGCCAGCGCTGCCTGCGCGGCGTAGCGGCGGCATGCGGGCCTGAGATGGTTGGAGGTTTGTGATGACCGTGGTTAAGAAACTCGCCTTGTCCGTACTGCCGGTGCTCTCGGTGCTGGCCTTACCCTTAGCCCAAGCTGATGTGCGGGTCGACATTAAGAACGAGAGCAGCGAAGATTGCTCGGTGGCCTTCAATGCCCGCATCGACAAGACCAAGTGGCTCACCATCGGCTGGTATGTCTTCTTGCCCGGCGAAGAAGGCCCGGTCATCTTAAAGGGCGCCAACGACGTCCACGACGTCTTCATCTACCACGACTGCGAGCTCAAGCCGACCGACTCCGACGAGGTCAAGCGCGCGTGGGTCAAGACTAACCTCAAGTTCACTGACTACGTGCCTAAGGAAAATGAGGAAGGCTACGAGGAAGTGGCCTTTGTCCGCCTCAAGTCCTCGTCCTTTACCATCTCCGATTCCAAGGCCAAATAGGGCTTAAGACGCGCCGCACCGACAGGTGCGGGCGGTGTTAGAGCAAGCGGATGAGCGCCACCGCCAAGATGATGAGGCCAAGGCCGACGAGCTGCAGCGGATGAATGCGTCTGACCTCAAGTTCCCACATGCCGATGTGATCCATCAAGAGCGCGCAGCAGAGCTGCCCGGCAACACTCAAGGTCATAAGGGTACCGGCCCCAATCAAGGGGACGAAGAGGGCCGCGGCGATGATGTTGGTGGCCCCCATGAAGCCGCCGATGAAGATCCAATAGCGGCCTTTGACCTCAATGTCGAGCAGGCGCTGCGGCGACTGGCGCAGCGTCAGCGCAATGATGAGCACGATAAGTGCGGTCATGACCATGGACAGCCACGCACACCAGAGCACCGAATCAAACTTGACCCGGGCGATGGCGTTGATCGCGCCCTGCGTGGTTAAGAGCGTGCCTGAGGTGCAGCCCACGACAAACCAGCCGAGGGAGGCCATGGAGAGCTTGTGTCCATGCTGCTTGAGATAGTGCGGCAAGTTGAGGGCTAAGGCAAGGCCCAGCAGCATCATGAGCAAGGCCGCGGCGCGCATGAGGCCAAAAGGATGCACCGCGATCCCAAAGAAGCCGCAGGCATCGAACACAAGGCCTGAGACCATCATGCCGGTCATGGTCGCAAGCGACGTGCCGAGCATGCCCAAGCGCGCGCTGAGCAAGATCGCTACAATTAAGATCACGGCGCCCAAGGGACCGGAGAGATAGAGCCACCACTCAAGGCTCAGCAGGTAATCAAGGGGCCGGGTGATGCTCTCGCCGGTCGCTAAAATCAAGACGGACAAGATGCCGGCGCCGATGGTGCAGTTGACGAACGAGGCGAGAAACGGCGAACGCATCTGCCGCTTCAGATTGCCATTGGCCGCGGTCTGTAGTGGTATGACCCAGCCTGCCATGAAGGCTAGCGCCAGCCAAGCGAACATAAGAACTCACTCCTCCAAGCCCCTAGCGGCAATCCTGCAATCCCCAGCGGCAATCCTGCAAGTCCCCAACGGATGTCCTTAATGTGGCACGGCGCGGGCGCTGATGCAAGCTCGTCCTGCGCTAGGGCGCGGCGGAGGGCTTAGAGCAGGCGAATGAGCGCGACCGCGCTAATGATGAGCAACAGTCCCACAATCTGCGCGGGCTGGACGCGCCGTACCGGCTGCTCCCACATGCCAATGTGATCCATTAAGAGCGCGCAGCTTAACTGCCCGGCGACACTCAAGGTCATGAGGGTACCGGCGCCAATGATCGGAACCAAATAGGCATTGGCGGCGATGTTGGTGGCGCCGACGAAGCCGCCGATGAAGATCCAATAGCGGCCTTTGACCTTGATGGTGAGCAGGCGCAGCGGCGATTGGCGCCGCATCAGCGCAAAAAGCAGCACCAACAGCATGGTCACAATCAGGGAGAGCCACGAGCAAAAGAGTACTGAGTGGAGTTCGACCCGGGCAATGGCGTTGATGGCGCCTTGCGTGGTCATCATCGCGCCCGAGCCACAGCCCAATAAGAACCAGAGCACGGTGGTAAAGGAGATCTGATGGCCATGCTTCTTGAGGTGCTGCGGCAGATTGAGCGCCACCGCAAGGCCGATTAACATCATGACCAAGGCCACAGCGCGCAGCGCCCCAAAGGGCTGTACCGGGACGTTAAAGAAGCCGCAGGCATCAAACACGAGGCCCGAGAGGAGCATGCCGGTCATGGTCGCAAGCGACATCCCGAGCATGCCGATGCGCAGGCTCAGCAAGATCGCCACCAGCAAGATGGCCGCCCCTAACGGGCCGGAGAGATAGACCCACCACTCAAGGCATGAACTACCGACTGACTTACGTCAGCGGTTTCGCAGCGTCGCAACTGCTTTTAGTAATGCTCCGCAATCAGCTT
>CALXNA010000027.1 GCA_944389615.1 uncultured Anaerobiospirillum sp.
ATGTCTAGCAACTATATGTTGTTGTTTTTGTGACAAACATCACATATGTATCTATGTCTAAGCATCATCTCGGTATTACCGCTTTCATCCCTACGCTTACGCATAGGGAATTTCGCGGCATTTAGTTAAATAAAAGAAGTCATTAACCCCCAGTGCTAACGGACAGGACTCGCGCTCGGCATAGCTTAAGCGCTGCGGATAGTGGTTGAACGAAGCGAAGAGGTTCCGCGGCTTCCAGCCATGACGGAGGAAGGCCGCACCAAACTCGGGGCCCAGCTCGTACTTGGTGCGCAAAAAGAAGTTTTGGATCAAGCGATCGCGGTCAAAGTCGCAATAGTTACCGAAATTCCAGCCGATGAAGTGATCCATGAAATCTGAGAAGATCACATCGGCATCGATCTTGTCATTGCCCGTGCGTTTGCGGTTGAAGAGCTCAAACCACATAGACGGCGGCAAAAAGACGGTCAATCCTGCGATATACCTCTTGTCGGTAGCGGTGAATTTATTTTTGCGCGAGCTGGAGGTGTAGTCGCGCTCGGCGCTCAGCTCCGGGAAAAATTTGACCAAGGCGGCCGCCACTTCTTGGTGGGAGCGGTAGAGCTCCGCTTTGAACACTAGGTGATGGCGCCCCGATTTGATGGAGAAGACCTTGCGCACAAACTCCACCATCTGCGTCTCCATGCGAGAGCCGGGCAGCATACGCAGCAGCAGTGCCGCCTTTTGCTTAACCTTGAGTACTCGATCGCTATCCAGCACCTGCTGCAGCCACCGCTCAAGGCGCGCCCCTATTGAGAGCGCAGACCCGGCGGTGGCAGCTTGCCTACTGATCCCAATCTGCGCTGCGACCTTGATGAGATCGGACTTACCTTGCAAGGACACTTCCACGCGGGCCGCAGCATCGGACAGCGCCCGCTCATTGGTGGTGACTGCTGTCGCCACCACTTGGGCCTGATAGACTTGGCTTAACGCAGCAGCCACCGCCTGTCCAATGGCCGAAGCGTTAAACTCAAGCTTATGAGGCGGCGCCACCGGCTTGCCCCCAAACCAGCCCGCCTGATAGCCCTCGGACAGGAAATTGAGCCAATTGGCTTGCCACAGCTGCAAGCAGGCCAAGCGCTCAGCCACCGGCAGCGCGGCAAAGCCCGTTTCCAGCAAGGACAGCGCCTCATCATACTTGCTCTGCGCTAACAGCTGCGCCACCTGAGCCCGCCGCTCGGTCGCGCCCAGCTCCGCCCACGAATGCGGCTCCAACACTAAACCATCGCGCGAGGCAAATTGCAGGACAAAGCGCGCCGCCGCACTCAAGAACTCCACCGGGAAGTCCTTGTACAGCGGCGGCAGATACGGGCGCCAACGCTCGAAGTTGCGCACGAAGGCGCACGTGGCGCCCACCGGAATCTTAAGACCTGAGCCCTGCAGCCGCGCCAAGATCGCAAGCCACTCCACCTGATTGACCTCAGGCGCGGTCAGCCATGCAGTCAAGCGTGGCGAGATATAGCGCTCCGCCGCAGGCAAGGGCTGCTTGAGTACACACGGCCCTTCCGGCGTGCCCACCTCCACCAATCCCGTATGGCTGGCCCGCTCGTAAGTCATGCACAGGTTGATGGCGGTAAAAAAGGCATCCTCCGGGTCAGCCGCTTGCGCCTTAATCTGCTCGACCGCAGCTTGCAGCACGTCCGGCACCGCCGCCTCGGTCAAAGGCTGGTGGCGCGTTCCCACGAACGCAACCTTCAGCAGCTCATCGTTGATGTAGGCAGAGCCCTTACCTTTCCTCTTTGCCATCATGACTCTCCTTCAGCGCTCACGCGCCGTAGACTAAGTTACCATGTCATCATCATAACACGATAATTTATAAACGCGCATAATTTTTGCTAAAAGAAGATCAACAAGCAAGTTTTTACTATAAATTGTCTTAATATACCGACAAAACCCAGCTTCCACGCGGAAGGCCGCGCGAACCTGCCCAATCCCAAGTCTGTTACGCGCCTGCTCAGAGCCATCATGCATAGCACTATCAGAGTTATAGAACATCGACATGCTAGTTTTTTGTGCACAAGATCAACCTTTATTAGAAATTCACGATTCATCCACCTAAATCGCGCTATACTGGCGGGCAACAATAAGAGCAAGGCCCTGACCTCCGCGGTCAGGACACTCTGCTCGTGTCAGTATACGTTTAGCATGCAGGTCGCACCTGATGTTGGAATTAACAGACTACCTCAAAGACATAGAAGTCCAGCTTGATGAGCAGCATATGACCAACTATGTCAAGATCACGCTTGATGATAAAGACAAAGGCCCGGTCAAGCTTAGTGAGCAGCAGCTCAAGGCGCTTGAAAAGCTCTCCTCGCTCACTCTCAAGCAGCTCAAGGAAGCAGGGGTGTTTATCTACCCGGACATTAATGCCCAACAAGAAGCTGATAAGGAGAAGCGTGGTGTCACCGCAAACTCTCACTTGCTACAGATCACTCACGACAAACTGAGCACCAATAACTTAGTTGGCTTCGTGAGCTACGAAGGCGAGCCCATTGTCATTAGGTCACGCTTTGCGCCCAGTTCGGGCAACGATTGCTTTTTGCATTACCTGATGCTCAAGACCCTCAAGTTCACCACCATCGACCTTCCCATGCCTGCATACGATGCTGAGAGCATCCTCGATCTCTTGCCCTTGCTGTTCCCAAGCTATTTGACCCGTGCCGTCAGTCAAGGCATCTTTAGGCAGTATCAACGTCGCCACTACAACGACTCCCGGCCGAAGGGCACCATCGCAGTAGCTCGCCACCTCAAGGTCAATGTGCCGTTTCAGGGCAATGTCGCCTACGACACACGTGAGCTAACCTACGACAACCCTGTGACCCAGTTGGTGCGCCATACCATTGAGGTGTTGCGCAGCAAGCCGCAGTTTAGTGACTTGCTGACAAGCAGTCCTGAAGTGGCGACTGCGGTACGTCAGATTGAACTCGCCACTCCCAGCTTCGCACGCGCCCAATTAGCCGCGGTCGTTAAAGCCAACCATCGTCCGTGCTCGCATCCTTTGCTCACCGAGTATCAGCCCCTGCAACAGCTCTGCCTCAAGATCCTGCGCCATGAGGAACTAGGCCTGCGCTTTACTAGCGACGATGATGCTGTCTATGGGATTATCTTTGACAGTGCCTACCTCTGGGAAGAGTACCTTGCGACCTTGCTGGAGCTGAAGGGCTTTGAACATCCACGCAATCAAGAGCGCAGCGGAGCTATCTATCTGACCAAAGACACATACTACCCGCTTTACCCTGACTTTTACCGCCAGACCTCGGACGAGCCCACTGCCGATCTGGTACTTGATGCCAAGTACAAGCGCTATGAGGACAAGGAAAATAAGCCAAGTAGCGATGACATCAAACAAATGGCTCTCTACATGTTCTTGCTCAAAGCCCCCAAGGCCGTCTTGCTGTGCCCGACCCAAGATCAAAATCCTTCTCATTGGCACTTCAACTTGCGCAGCTATGGCGGCACCATAGATGTCAAGTTCCTCTCCATCCCCCAAGAGGAGCTGACCTTCGAGAACTTTGCTCTGCGCATGGCTGACGCCGAGAAGCAGCTGCTGGACGAGCTGGCAAAGTTATAGGTTTTGTTAGATCGCGCAAGCGGTCACTACATCATGCATCTTCGCATAAGGAGCGAATCATGGCATTAACCGAAGAGCAGAAGCTCGAAAACTTCAAGCACATCCTCGAGTGCTTTGTGGCCACCATGGAGTGGGCTGGCAACAGAAAACTTCATGAGTCCGAGGCCCGCCAATTCCCGGGCCATGCAGTCTACATTCAGCCACATCTTGACGACGGCACTATGCGCTACACAGGACAAGGCTCTCTTAACCAACCAATTCAAAAGTTAATTAAGCCATGGGAAGCCTTAGCTGACGATGGAGACAAGTGCTTTGTTTCCATCAATGTTTATGGTCCTTACCCATTGTCAAGGGGTACTTACCTTAGCTGGGCAGGCACTTGGGTCAACATCAAGGCCAATGTTGCGCCCGATGACACACAGGGTACGCAGCGAGTGCGCTCCTTGTTCGTTTGCCATAAAGAAGGTGCCAACGCCCCAGATGATCTCACCATGACGCTGGAGGAGCTTGGCCTGTTTGATGGCCAAGGGCCTAACGACAAACTCAAGCGCTTCTGGCAAGAGTTCAAGACGCAACTGCAGTCAGCTCAGCCTTAGAGCCTAGGCCTACTACTCGAAGGCCGCCTCGCTCAAGTGGCGGTCTCTATCATCCTTCACTGTTCTAAAGAGGAACAAATCATGCCATTGACCGAAGAGCAGAAGCTCGAGAACTTCAAGCACATTCTCGAGTGCTTTGTGGCCACCATTGAGTGGGCCGGTAACTACAAGGAGCATGAGGCTGCAGCGCGCCAGTTTCCGGGCCACGCTGCCTATATTCAGCCACATCTTGCCGATGGATCATTTTGCTACAGCGGCCAAGGCTATAAGGGCCACGCAATCCAAAGTTTGATTGATCAGTGGGCTGCCTTAGATGACACAGGCTTTGCTACTATCAATGTTTGCACTCACACAATGACAACCGGCTCCTACCTCAACTGGTCGAACACCTCTCTCAGCTGGTCTGACACCAAGGTTTACATTGTGGCCAAAATTGCAAGCGATGCCACACAGGGCACGCAGCGGGTACGCTCCTTGTTCGTTTGCCATAATGAAGGTGTCAACATACCTGCCGACATCACCATGACGCTGGAGGAGCTGGGGCTCTTTGATGGCCAAGGGCCTAACGACAACCTAAAACGCTTTTGGCTAAAGTTCAAGGATCAGATAGATCACTGGAATGCAGCTCACATGGTTCAACTTTTAACCGAGCTGACACGCCACAATAAGAACGTAGTTTTGACCGGAGCTCCGGGAACTGGCAAGACTTACTTAGCCAAACAAGTGGCTCAAGCGCTGACAGGCGGACAAGTGGCTCAAGCGCAGGACGGCGAACAGAGTAATCCGTTTGTTGGGTTTGTACAGTTCCACCCCTCCTACGATTACAGCGATTTCGTCGAAGGCCTGCGCCCTGAGAACCAGACCAATGGCCAAATCGGCTTTGCCTTGCAGGCTGGTATCTTCAAGAAGTTCTGCGCCAAAGCCAAAGCTGATGAAGATAACCTCGATCAACATTACGTGTTTATCATTGATGAGATCAACCGCGGCGAACTCAGCAAGATCTTCGGCGAGCTCTTCTACGCCATAGATCCAGATTACCGCGGGCCTGACGGCACTGTTCAAACGCAGTATCACAATATGATCAGCAAGTCAGGTGATCAAGACGAAGCCAACAAGAAGTTCGCTGAAGGCTTCTATGTACCTAAAAACGTCTATATCATCGCCACCATGAATGATGTCGACCGTAGCGTTGAGAGCATCGACTTCGCCTTCCGTCGCCGCTTCACATGGTTTGAGGTCAAACCTGAGTCTCGTATGACAATGCTTGAGGTAGACAACCTTAAAGCGGTCAAAGATAACGAGGCACTGAAGGCCAAACTTGAGCGGGCCAACTTCACCGCTCTGTGCCAAGGCTATTGCAAGCGTCTCAATGATGCCATCAGTAAGCAGGATTCGCTCGGATCGGCATACAAGATAGGCCCAGCCTACTTCCTCAAGACCTTGAACTACCTCAATCTCGATGCCGAGGTAACAGAAAATGCCGTAAAGGCAGCCTTAGAAGAGAAAGTATGGTGCTATCACCTCGATCCTTTGCTGCGCGAGTACCTGCGCGGCAAGCGCCAAGAGGAGATCGATAAGATCATCAAGAAGCTGAGCTCGCGTTACTATGACGAAAAGGCTTAGCAACTAAGCACAGATGCTGTTGTGTCCTTGAGTCACAACCATCTCTTATTGCATGCGCCGCGGTCATATCCACATTACCCATACTGCAGCGGCATGTTTCATTTATCACGCACGCGGTCACTAAACCATGCATATTGGCACAAGGAGCATCACGTGACATTGACCGAAGAGCAATTGACCGAAGAGAAAACGCTCGAAAACTTCAAGCACATCCTCGAGTACTTAGTTGCGGCCCTAGAGTGGTTAGGCAACAAGGATCATGCTGAAGCCTATGCTCGCCAGTTCCCGGGCCACGCTGTCTATATTCAGCCGCGTCTGGATGATGGCACAATGCCTCGCGCTGACCAAAAAGGCTTTGGAGGTTACAAAAGCAAAATCCAAGGATCGATTGCCCCATGGAAAGCTTTAGCCGACGATCACTCCGTTTGCTTCAAGCTAGATCAGTGGGGACGTCCTATGACAAAAGGTAACTTCCTCGGCTGGTATCGCACGTGGGTCAACATCAAAGCCAACTGGGTCAACATCAAAGTCAACGTTGAGCCCGGTATCACGCAAGATACGCATCGGGTGCGCTCTTTGTACGTTTGCCACGAGCATTATGCCTTAGCTCCTGACGATATCACCATGACTCTGGAGGAGCTTGGCCTGTTTGATGGCCAAGGGCCTAACGACAACCTCAAGCGCTTCTGGCAAGAGTTTAAGTATCAGTACGATCACTACTACGATCACTACGAAGAGCCTGCAGCACCAGCACAGTACAGTGCCGATGATCTGGTCAAACAGTTAACCGACCTGACCCTTTGCAATAAGAACGTGGTTTTGACCGGAGCTCCGGGCACGGGCAAGACTTACTTAGCCAAACAATTAGCTCAAGCACTGACAGGCGGACAAGTGGCTCAAGCACAGGATGGCAAACAGAACAATCCGTTTGTTGGGTTTGTACAGTTCCACCCGTCTTACGATTACACGGACTTTGTCGAAGGCCTGCGTCCAGAGAATCAAACCAATGGCCAGCTCGGCTTTGCCTTGCAGGATGGTACCTTCAAGGAGTTCTGCGCCAAAGCCAAGGAAGATCCTGAGCAGCCTTTCGTGTTCATCATTGACGAGATCAACCGCGGTGAGCTCAGCAAGATCTTCGGCGAGCTCTTCTTCGCCATCGATCCCGATTACCGCGGCACAAAAGTAACGACTCAGTACCAAACTCTGATCCAAGAAGGTGATGCTTTCGCTGATGGCTTCTATGTGCCTAAAAACGTCTATATCATCGCCACCATGAATGATATCGACCGCAGCGTCGAGAGCATCGACTTCGCCTTCCGTCGCCGCTTCACATGGTTTGAGGTCAAACCAAAGGATCGCATATCGATGCTTGAGGTGGCCAACCTTAAGGCGGTCAAAGATAACGCAGACCGGAAGGCCAAGCTTGAGCAGGCCAACTTCACTGCTCTGTGCCAAGGCTATTGCCAGCGCCTCAATCAAGCCATCAGTGATGAACATTATCTTGGGGCCGCCTACGAAGTGGGACCAGCCTACTTCCTCAAGACCTTAAACTACCTCGAGCTAGACAACGAGGTAACAGAAGTTGATGTCAAGGCTGCCTTAGAGAAAGTCTGGCGGTACCACCTCGATCCATTGCTGAGCGAGTACCTGCGCGGCAAGCATGATATCACCAGTATCATCTCTTCCTTTAGAAAAGCGTACGAAGGTCAAACAAAATAGTGCTTAACGACTAAGCACAGATGCCGTTGTGTCCTTGAGTCACAACTCATCTCTTCTTGCAGACGCCGCGGCAATGTCCAACCGCGGGATGCGACATCATACATATTTGCATAAGGATAAAGTAACTATGGCATTGACCGAAGAGCAGAAGCTCAAGAACTTCAAGCACATCCTCGAGTGCTTTGTGGCGACCATTGAGTGGATAGGTAACTCCGAAAAGCATGAAGCTGCGGCGCGCAAGCTCCCGGGCCACGCGGTCTACATTCAGCCACATCTTGACGATGGCTCCTTTCGCTACAGCGGCCAAGGCTATAAGGGCCACGCAATCCAAAAGTTGATTGCTCCGTGGGAAGCCTTAGACGACCAAGGCATTGTCACCATCAATGTCTTCAGTCCCCACCCAATGTCATCAGGTACATACCTAAAATGGTCAGGCACCGAAATTTTCATTACTGCTGGCGTTGAGCCCGATGCCGCGCAGGACATGCAGCGAGTGCACTACCTGTATGTTTGCAGTAATCAAGAAGAGTTTATCTGCATGACGGTGAAGAAGCTAGGATTGTTTGATGGCCGGGGGCCAAACAACAACCTCAAGCGCTTCTGGCAAGAGTTTAAGTATCAGTACGATCACTACGAAGAGTCTGCAGCACCAGCACAGTGCAGTGCCTATGATCTGGTCAAAAAGTTAACCGACCTGACCCTCCGCAACAAGAACGTGGTTTTGACCGGAGCTCCGGGCACAGGCAAGACCTACTTGGCCAAACAAGTGGCAAAAGCGTTGACCGGCGAGCAGGACGAGCAGGAGCCACAGTATGTTGAGCTCGTGCAGTTCCACCCATCCTATGATTTTACTGACTTTGTCGAGGGCCTGCGTCCAGAGAACCAAACCAATGGGCAGATCGGCTTTGCCTTGAAAGCTGGTATCTTCAAGGAGTTCTGCGCCAAAGCCAAGGAAGATCCTGAGCAGCCTTTCGTGTTCATCATCGACGAGATCAACCGCGGCGAGGTCAACAAGATCTTCGGCGAGCTCTTCTATGCCATTGACCCCGATTACCGTGGTACCAAAGGCAAAGTGAAGACTCAGTATCAAACGCTGATCCCAGATGGTGATGCTTTTGCTGCTGGCTTCTATGTGCCTGACAACGTCTACCTCATCGCCACCATGAATGATATCGACCGCAGCGTCGAGAGCATCGACTTCGCCTTCCGGCGCCGCTTCACATGGTTTGAGGTCAAACCTGAGGATCGCATGTCGATGCTGGAGGTGGCTAATCTTGACTTGGTTCAAGATAACGAGGAACTGAAGGTCAAGCTTGAGCAGGCCAACTTCTCTGCTCTATGCCAAGGCTATTGCCAGCGCCTCAATGATGCCATCAGTGCTCAGCCTTATCTTGGGACAGCCTACGAAGTGGGCCCAGCCTACTTCATCAAGACCTTAAACTACCTCGATCTCGACGACGAGGTAACGGAAGATGCCGTATATGAAGCCTTAGAGTCAGTTTGGAACTGCCACCTTGAGCCCCTGCTGCGCGAGTACCTGCGCGGCAAGCGCCAAGAGGAGATCGATGAGATCATCGAGACGCTACGCGCCAATTACTACGACTAGGCTTAGCGACTAAGCACAGATGCTGTTGTGTCCTTGAGTCACAACTCATCTCTTCTTGCAGACGCCGCGGCAATGTCCCACCACAGGAGGAGGCGTCGTGCTCGATCAAGTGTTAAGGAAGCTCGCCGCGGACTCGCCACCAACTCCGCAGGCTACGCAACACATCCCTAAGGAGACCGTATGGACGGCTACATTCCCTTTGCTCCGCACTGGCAGCGTGATGACATCATTCACATCACATGTGATGAAACCTCAGGAATCCGTTTCACACATGATACTATAATTAGAGTCGTGGGCGTAGGTGACCAAGCTTTGACCTGCTTACAGCTCATGTCCCAACTTAAGTTCGTCGACCTCATTGCTATAAGTTCATCTTGTCTAAAGCTGGGCCTAAAGCCTGAAGTGCTTAGTGTGAGCAATAAGATTGTCGAGCACGTTAAGAAGACTGTGCTAGGCACAGATATCGGTATCATCATTACGGCACTGGAAGATGATGCAGAAGCGCAGCTCTCCATCAAACTAGCCCAAATAATGCGTGCAACAACCGGAGCGCTTACTCTAGCCTTCGTGATTAAGTCGCCGACTGATGCTCCTACAGGAATAGCACAGCTTAAGGCAGCAGTGGATACTCTCTTCGTTTGCGAATAGGAGCAGTTGCCATCACCTTCGGGCCAACATCACGATAAGGCCATACAATATGCAATCCTTGATGCCGTTAGCGCCTTGGTCTGTGACCAGAATGCTGAAGGGTTCATAAATCTTGATATCAGTGACTATCTGCCAGTTTTGAAACCGTGGGGTTGGGGTTATCAAGGCCCGGGACGCTTCGGACGGATTGGGCAAGGCATGGGTCAAGGTGAGCACTTTGTTGAAGATGCTGTTCACCTTGCAATGAAGGCATTAGGGGAATCCCCTGCCGTCATCAAGAACGCTTCAGGTATACTAGTTTCTATCCGCTGCAACCGCAACTTCCTAATCTCAAAGTGGGAAAAGATCAACCTTGTAGCGCAAGAGTACCTAAACGAAGAAGCCGACGTCAAATATTCCATCTTGTTTGATAACAACATGGCTGAAGATCAGATCTGTACCACCATTTTCCTAACTTTGCCTGACGAAGGCTGTGCTGTTGCAAAACAGCCCGCAGATTATCGTAACATCGAGCTAATGATATTAAGGCACACCCTGCGCTCAAAAAGGCGTGTTGTGTTGCATGCGCGACGGATTGCGCGCAGCGGGCGCAACGCGCTGGCTGGAGCGCAGAAGCGCAGGGCACGAGCTGTTAGTCGTACTGCGGGTCAGTAGCATGAGCCAAGTTGAGCGAGCCTTCGACAAAGGACGGCAGGTTCTCTTGGGCCTTTTGGGCCGTCTCGATCTCGCGTTGTAAGGCCTCAGCTTGCTCTTGAGCCGCCTGCTGCTGCAGGACGCGCTGCTCTTCTTTACTATCGATCCTGATTACCATGGCTTCAAAGGCCAAGAGAAGCCACAAGACACACAATGGATGGCTCGCCGCAGGCTCGCGCCCAACTTCGCGCTCCGCGTGACACATCCTTAAGGAGACCGTATGGACGGCTACATTCCCTTTGCTCCACGCTGGGCGCAAAACATCCGTACAATCGCATATGATGAACGAATCGGCATCTATGAATATTGCAGATTCGCAAATTACGCTATAACTAGAGTTCTAGGCGTAGGTGCCAAAGCTTTTGGCTACTTACAGCTCATGTCTAACCTTAAGTTCGTCGACCTCGTGGCTATAAGTTCATCTTGTTCCAAGCCTGAATTGCTTACTGAAAGCAATGTGAGCAAGATTGTCGAGCAAGTTAAGAAGACTGTGCTAGGCACAGATATCGGTATCATCATTACGGCACTGGAAGATGATGATGCAGAGGCGCAGGTCTCAATCAAGATAGCCCAAGTGATTCGTGAAACTGGAGCGCTTACTCTGGCCTTCGTGATTAAGTCGCCGACTGATGCTCCTGCAGGAATATCACAGCTTAAGGAGGCGGTGGATACTCTCTTCGTTTGCGAAGAAGAGGAGCAGTTGCCGTCTCCTTTGAGCCAACATCACGACGATGAGGCTATCCAATACGAAATCCTTGATGCCGTTAGCGCCTTGATCTGCGCCTTGCATGCGCCAAGTTTCATAGGTTTTGATTTCAGTGACTTTTGTACAGTTTTTGCCAGACCGCGGGCTCAAGGAACGGGACATTTCGGACGGTTTGGGCAGGGCGTGGGTCAAGGTGAGCACACTGATGATGCCGTTCACCATGCGATGAAGGCACTTGGGGAAGCTCCTGCCGTCATCAAGAACGCTTCAGCTATATTAGTTATAGCTCGCGCCAACGCTAACTTCAATATTGCAAATTGGAGTCAGATTGACTGCGCAATTCAAGAGTACACAAACGAAGAAGCCGAAGTCAAATATGTCCTCTTTTTTGATGACAACATGGCTGAAGATCAAATCAGTACCACCATTTTCCTCACTTGGCCTGCCGACTATAACATGCCAAACGATAGTCTGGGCTCAAGCTAACAGTGAAGATTGCACTGTTAGAGCCCGGCGGGAGCCGGGCAAGGCAGCGCCTGCGCGCCTGAGAGCGTCGGCGCGCGCGGGGCCCCGCGCAGCGAGCGCAACACGCGGGCTGGAGCGCGCAGGCGCGGGCGGTTAGTCGTACTGCGGGTCAGGCGCATGAGCCGAGTTGAGCGAGCCTTCGACAAAGGACGGCAGGTTCTCTTGGGCCTTTTGAGCCGCCTCGATCTCGCGCTGTAAGGCCTCGGCCTCAGCTTGCTCTTGGGCCGCCTGCTGCTGCAGCGCGCGCTGCTCTTCTTCGTAGAGCGCCTCGTCTTGATTGTCGCTGGTCTTGACGGCGATATTGTTTAAGGTCAGATCCTTGCCCTGTAAGCGCAGTGTGGTCTGGTACTCGTTGCCGCTTAAGGTAATCTGCCCGGCTGCCACAGCCTCCTGTAAGGCCTCGCTGTAGTTGGCGGCGGCGAGCTCATCGACTAAGAGCTTGTCGGCCTTGATCATGTACTCGCTGTCGAGCTTGCTCAGGCGCGGACGAGCCCCGCTTTGGTCAAAGGCGATCTCCGACTTACCGGAGATGCTGAAGTTCTTGCCCTCGTGGCTGTAGCCAAACTCGTCGAGCACGATGGTGATGGTGTCGGTAAAGCCCTTCATCAGCTCGCCAAAGGCCTTCTTGGTGTCAAAGGTCTCGCTAGCGTTTTGCAAGATGGCGCGCGCAGCGTCGTACAGGCGCGGGATGGAGACGCGGTCTAACTCACCCTTGAGCTTAAAATTGTCAAAACGATAGAACGGCTGCTCGACATTGTACTGGATGTAAGGGAAGGCAAAGGCGTAGTTGCCGCTGTTGTCAAAGAACATCTTGTACATGCCATCGGCATCAGGCTCCCCTAAGGTCAGCGCAAATGAGATGTCGTTAAAGGAGATCGCCTCTTGCAGGCTCGGGTCACGCACCTCTTCGTTTGGGCCAAAGCCAATGGCGTAGATGGTCGAGAACTTAAAGTCGAGGTTCTGCAGGTTGACCACTAAGCTCTCAAAGTGCGGCTTGCGGTCGACAATGCGCGGCAAGAACTTGACGTTGAGACCCAGTAAATCCAAACGGTAGTTGGGCTTGTTGTTATAGCGCAGCGCGCCTTCGCACACGACACCGGCCGAGTTTAAAGCGATGTCGACGTCCTCAGGCGAAGTCGCGGTGAAGCTCAGCGCGTTTTGGCCAAACTTACACAGGCCCTGCTCTAGCGGCAGCATAAAGGAGTCGCTCTTTAAGGTGCCCTCAAGCTTCGGCGTGACCGCCGTGGCCTTAAAGGCGCCGTTGAAGGCAATCGGGTCGACCTTAAACTTGCTGAAGATCGCGCTTAAGTTGCCGACTTCAGGCACGCTGTGTAGGGCGCCTGAGACCTTGAGCGGCCCAAAGAGCACTTCAAGGTCAACTGCGCCCGAGACGCTGTTCACCCCCAAGGCATTGCCTGCCTTGAGCGGCAGCTCATAGTACAGGCGCCCCGAGCGCTTAGTAAAGGACGAGTCCGTCGGCTCGTAGGTCAGCTGCACGCCCGGGATCTTGCGCTCAACCCGGTCTAAGGCAGAGTTCAACTTGTGGTCAAAAAGATAGGTGGCAACCTTAATTTGGCCCACTAACAAGATGGAACAGATGGCCAACAAGATGAGCACACCGATGGCAACCTTCTTGAACACTTTCAACTCCTAACTCAGCCCAATGACTCTATCCTACTTCGCCCGACTTTAAAGCACTACACCGCACTGGGCGTGACGCCCGTATAGGCGCCCGCGGCCCGTGGGCGCCTGTACGGCGTGGCGCAGTGGCTCCCCCCTTGCTCTCCGCTTGCCTAAGCCTTGGGACTTAGCGCCTGCTCAAGCATTAGCGGACTCAGCCGTAGTTGGTGCGCGCGGCTCGGGCGCGGCCGCAGCTTGGGCGTGCGCGGCTGAGGCGGGCGCAGCTTGAGTGGGCTCGGCCTGCGGGCTCGGCTCCGCCGCCACCGGGTAGGTGTCTTGGACTAAGGCTAAGATGTCGGAGCTCTCTTGTAAAAACTTGCGGGCAAACGGGCCAAAGAACGCGGTGGTGTCCTTAAAGTCTGCGATAAAGCGCTCTTGGTCGTTATGCTCCAAGGTCGCAAGGCAGCGCCCAGCGCACGCGACATACTTGGCAATCAGCTCCAAGTTGGCGCAGGACGCGCTAATGATATCACAGTACAAATGCGGATCTTGGGCAAATAAGCGCCCCACCATCATCAGCTCAAGGTGATAGATCGGCGAGCTCAAGTCCAAGAGCCGCGCGATAAAAGGACGCTCCTCAGCGTCGGTAGGCTGCAAGTGGCCAAAGGCTTCGCGCAGGAAGTTGCCGTAGCTGATGGTGGTGAAGTGGCGCAGCGCCTGAATTACGCGCATGGCCTCATCATGCGCAGCGCCGCTGCATGGCACCACCGAAGCACCTAAGAGCCGCAATTGCTCGCCGATGAAGGCGGTACGCTCGGGCGCGCGCCCCACGACCGTGACCACCACCTGCTTGACTAAGGAGAAGGTATCCGGGCCAAACATCGGATGCAGGCCGCACACTGGGCCCGGGTGGCATGCGAGCATCTTGGCAACTGGACGCTCCTTAATCGAGGTAAAGTCCGATAAGATGCAGTCTGGGCGCAGCAGTGGCGCTACCTGCTCAATGACCGCCTCGGTCACAGCAATCGGTACCGAAATGATGACCCAGTCGGCCGCCTGCAAGCGCTGCGCTGCGCGCGACTGCGTGGGGGCAGTAACTTTCTGACCGGTTTCATCGACGGCGTAGTCTGCGACCTCGACTACCGACACGAGATAGCCTGCGCCCTCAAGATAGCGCGCAAAGAGCCGTCCCATGCCGCCATTACCACCGACGATGCAGACACGGCAGCGCGCATCATCCCCATAGAGCTGGCGGTGCTCGGAGCTCGGGATAAAGTGCGCCTGTTGATAGGCCCCTGAGCCCTGTTGCACATAGGAGTGGCGCAGAATGCGCCGCTGCAGATCCTGCATCAGATGCAGCGGTAAGTCGTACTTGCGCTCGAGCTCCGCACCATGCTGCAAGATGGCATGTTCACGGCTGCTTGAGACCGTACCCTCGCCCGACTGGTGCTTTAAGTCAGCGGCACTCTTGACCAAGGCCAAGCGCTGCTGGATCAAGGCGGCGATCTCGTCGTCGAGCGCATCGATGCGGGCACGCAGCTCGCTTAAGGTGGGCTTCACGTCGCTCTCCTATCAGTCTTCTGCTTATAGAGACACTAAAGCCCAAGGTACGGGCCTTGGGCTCAGTGGGATTAGCCGTCGATTTCGTCGAGCAGGGCCTCGTCAAAGTCGTCTTCGGCCGATACTTCACCCTCTTGTACCGGGTTGATGGCGTTTTCGTCGTACATCAAGAAGACATCACGCGTTTGAATGTACGGGTCTAAGGCATTGTCGACCACGGCCTCTTGCGGCACTAACTGCGCGCGGGTGTGCACGCCACTGAGAGCCCAGTGAGCGATGGTCACCGGCCACGATACCGCATAAAACGGCAGGCCGTCGATGGCGGCACCGTGCAAGTCACGCGCGGTAGTCGGCCCGTAGGCAGGTACCATGATAAAAGGGCCCTGCTCCACGTCGGCCTTACCTAGCACCACGTCCATCGGCATCACTGCCGGTTCGATGCCAATGGCAGTGGCCACATCAAAGAAGCCCAAGATGCCGATGGTGGTGTTGATGAGCAAACGCCCGGTGGCGCGCACCGAGCCATCGACATCGCCAACTAACAGATTGTTAGGGATGTTGTTGACTTCGTCGATATTGCTCAAGAAGTGGCCGACGCTATCTTGCACCCCGCGCGGCAGCAGGGCGTAACCATGCGCGACCGGGCGCAGGATGTAATGATCGAAGATATCGTAGTTTAAGTACCACATGGCACGGTTGCCCGGCTCGAGCGTATCGATGGCATTGCCTGCCAAGATGCTATAGCCGTAGCTATAGTCAGCTTGAGCCGCACTCTCACTTAACTGGCGCGGCATCATCGGATTGTAGCTGCCATGAGATGCAACCGCTGGGCTTACTACCCCCAATGCTAGGACGGCGGTCAGCGCTGCCGTCAGCTGCTTGCACTTGTGCCTTAATGCCATGTCTACCTCTCTTACCAAGATGGGCGCCATTGTACCAAGCCCCAAGGAGCCTGACACAGCTTTGCCCCATGATGCCACCATTACTCGCACTAGGCCAGCCCCACCTTGCGGTGAGGCGCAGCGTCGTGAGGCTCAGCCCTACTCCGCGTCATCTTCGATGATGAGCAAGTCCTCAAGCGAGTGCTCATAGTGCGGCTCAGCCTCGGCCTTATTGCGTGGCTTCTTCTTGGCGCGCGGCTCCTCACCTTGCAGCGCCGCGGCAATCTCCGGCTCCAGCTCACCCATGGCCACGGCCGCGCCATGGTCTTGGGAGGTGGTATCGGACTGCGCCGTTACCACTTGATCTTGCGGCTCACTGAAGAGCGAGCCTAAGAAGTCGAGCTTCGATAAGGCCTCATCGGTGCGCTGCTGCTGGAGCTGACGGCGCTCCTCTTGCTGCTTTTTGATGAAGTCCTCAGCGCTAAAGTAATTGCCCGCTTCGTCCTTGATGCCCTCAAGGAACAGGCCCACCTGCTCTAAGGTCTCGGGCGCTGCAGTCTCAGCAGCTGACGTCTTATCGGCCGCTGGCTGCTGGCTCGCAGCTGGCGTCTGGTCAGCAGGCTGCAGGCTCGCAACTGGCGTCTGGTCAGCAGGCTGCTGATCCGCGGTCGGCTTCTTCTTGCGCGGTTTGGTCTCAGGATCATCAAGGCCAAGGTCGTCTTGGGCGGAGTTGACGCCGACCACTGGGCCTGAGAACTTGTTTTGCTCAGAGTAGATGCGCTCGTTGAGCTGCGCGATAAGCTCCCCGGCCTTCTTGGAGTCCATACCGCTGCGCGCGCCTAAGGCGTTCTTGGCGATTTGCTCCTTGAGCTTGCGCTTTAGGATGTAGTCAATCAGGTCGTAGTTGACCACGGTCGACTCGTGGCTGACCTCGTCGCGATAGACGAAGGCGACGTGATTGACGTACTTCTCGATGATGTCGAGCTTCTGCATCGGCGTGGCGACTAAGAGCTGCAGGTTAAAGCGGCTAAAGAGGGTCAAGGCGTAGTCCACCGACTGCGGCGAACCGCGGCCGAAGGCCTCGTCGATGATGACAAAGCGATAGGAGCGGTCGGCAAAGCCAAAGCTTGGGGCCGTCTCGCTCGTTAAGGTCGCCTCGGCGGCGGCACTTTCATCGCTTAAGGCCTTGGACTTGGAGCGATATTGGTAGGCCAAGGACGAAGCCAAGACCGTGTAGGCCAACTTCTCCTTTTGACCACCGGACTTACCGCCCGAGTCCTCGTAGTAGTCGACTTGGCTGTCATCTTGGCGCGAATGCTCGGAGGCCGAGAAGTCGTACCATTGCTTGACGTCGATGACCTTACGGCGCCAGCGCCCGTCGATGTCGGCGCCGTTGACCTCGCCCTTAAAGCGGTCGATCAAAGCCTTAACTTCGTGGAACTTGCGGTCGGCTTCCTCAAGGTTCCAATCGGTATCGAGCATATTGGAAGTGCAGGCACGCAAGTCCTGACGGAACTGCTTGATCTCCAGATCCGGGCTTTCGGTCGCCAGCATCTGGATGTAGTGATCGGGGTTGAAGTCGACCTCGCGCATGATGACGTTGATGTCACCGATGCGCTCCTTGATCTTGCGGCTTTGCGCCAGTAAGGCAGCGTTGAGGCTGCCTAACTGCTCGATCGTCTCGCGGTTTAACTTCTCCTTGAAGGCGTCGACAAAGCGCGGTAAGTCATCTTGCTTGAGCTTGTCTAAGAAGAGCTTGAAATCCTCCCACGCCGAAGCATGGGATGGATCGAGGTTGCGCGCGGCCACGACAAAGGTCTGGGTGAAGGTGCTTTGCATATTCACCAGCTCCTGCGACAAGGTCAGCTCCTGCTCCTTAAGGCGCATGATCTCATGCTTGAGGCGCGTCGTGACCTCATCGATCAGACGCCCGATCTTATCGGCCGAGAGCACCTCGTAGTGCAAGATCGTGCGCGCTTGCTCAACTAAGCCTTCGATCGCGACCAGCACCTCGGAGGCGAGGTACTGCACTGATTCGCTCAGCTGCACATTGAGCTCGTAATCTGAGCGCAGAGCCTCGATCCGGCCTTTGAGCTGGCCTAACTCGCTTAAGTAGTTGTCGCAGCGCTGACGGTAGAGCTTGTGGTCTTGCTCTAATTGCTCAAGGCGCTTGTTTAAGGCCTCGAAGATATTGTCCGAGCGCTTTAACTCCTCAAACTGCGCCTGCAGCTTGGCGATCTCTTCGTCCTTGGAGCGGTAGTCGATGGCGCTGTAGGACTTAAAGTCGAGCAGGCGGTCGATGATGCTCAAGTTGTTGTTAGCCTGCGAGCGGCTTAACTTCAAGGTCTTGATGCCCTCTTCGATCTGGGCGATCTTAAGGCGCTGCTTACCTTGTTCTTGGTGCAGCAGGCTGATCTTCTCGGCATTAGTCCAGCCCAAGATGTAGTCGCGGCCGCTGTTGCTAGCGCGATCATCCTTTTCGTTCTGGCCGCCGCGCTTGCACAGGCCCGATGGCATCAAGGCGTACTTCTCTTGGCGGTACTCGGCCTGATCGTCGGTGCACACAAAGTTGAACTGCCGCTCAAGACGCTGCTTTAAGTACGGGTAGAAGACCTTATCTTGCTTGATCTCAAGCTTGCGCGGCAGGCTATTGGAGCTGAGCATCGGGCGGTTAAAGGAGCCCAGCTGCGCCGCCATTGGGCCCTCAAAGTCAGCTTCCTTGATGCGGTAGAACACCAAGCGCATGCCCAGATTGTGGGTGTGCACGTAGTTGACCACATCGCGGTAGTACTCCTCGGGCACAAGTAAGGACAGACCAAAGCCGTGCAGCACCTTCTCAATGGCACTTTCCCACACGGCCTTTTCCTCGGCCTTGACCTGTAAGAGCTCACCAACGAACGGCAGGTCGCTCTCCTTGCAGCCAATCGAGGCGCACAAGTCGGCGCGCACGAAGATATGGCGGCTCGGGATATTGCTTTTACGGCGGCTCAGCGACTCAAGCTCGGCGCTGATGTCGCTTAACTTATCGCTCTCGGCGCGCAGCTCGATATTGCGCTTGGCAATGTCGTCGTCAAAGTGCTCTTGGCTGGTGCGATACTGCTCTTGCAGCTTGAGCAGCTTGGTGGAGACGCGCGCGAAGTCACCGGCGTTCTCAACCGGCTCGATGTTGATGTTGTTTAAGAAGCGCGAGTACTGGGTGTAGACCGTATAAAGCTGCTCGCGCTCCTTTTGCGCGGTACGGATGCTCTGCACCAGCAGATCGCGGCGATTGCCGCCATGGGCGACCAACTCATCACGAGTGGCGAGGATCTGCGTGTTGATCTCCTCCATCTTGTTCTTGAGGTGGTCGCTTTCCTGCTCAACCTGCGTCTGCCGCGCTAAGTTCTCATCGAGCTCGACCTTGAGCAGCTCGCTCTTCTTCTTATAGAGCACTGGGCCCACGCCATCTTGGCAGCGGCTTAAGAAGTCGATGCGGCTTTGTACCGTCTTGTACTCTTCACCCTTGGTGCAGATCGGCTCTAAGGCCAGCACTTGCTGGCGTGCCTCCTCGACGCTCTTATAGGAGGCATCGAGGTCATTGAAGCGGTCGATCAAGGACTCGACCAGCTCTTCGCCATTGAAGTCCTCGAGCATCTGCTTGCGCACGAAGTCGGAGATATTGGAGATCGACTTCATGGAGATGGTCTTATAGAACAAGTCTAAGACCTTGGTGCCCTCAATGCCGAAGAGGCGCTGCATCTGGCGGTAGTAGTCGGCAAATTGGTCATAGCGCTCGCAGCCGAGCTTGCGCAGCTTCTGCCCGAGCTCGCGGATGTCCTTGACCGGCAGCACATCCTGCTGCAGGTTGAAGTCGCGATGGGAGATGAAGTAGTAGCGGCTCGGTGCCGTCTTCGGCTTCATCATAACCATGCACTGCACCAGCACCACGTACTCATTGAGCTTGCGGTTATAGAACGAGGCCATGATGATGGACAAGACCGCCTTATCCTGAGAGCGCAGACCGAGCTCAGTCTTAATGCCCGAGCTGTTATCGTTCTTGTACAGACCGAGGACATAGCTTGCGAGATTACGCTCGCCCTTTTCGGCACCGGCGGCCTGATTGAAGACCACCTTCTTGACGTCGTACAAGAGCACGGTGATCGCGTCGATGATCGAAGACTTACCGGCACCATTGTCGCCCGTCATCAGGACATTTTGGCCGCCAAAGTACACCGACTTGACGCTATTGTTGAAGCTACCCCAGTTGTAAACGTCCACGCGCTCGAGACGGAAGCCGTCGTGGTTGAACTCACGCTGAGCAAAGCGCTTGAGCTCCTCATCAGACAGCGCCATGACATTTTGCCCGGAGGCAAGTTCCACTAGGCTCCCGGCTGCCTCCCCGTCAATCATGTGCTGTAAGTCATGCTCCAAGGTGAGCACGCTCTCAGGGGAGGCATCGACCCCATCCGGGTGCGGCGCGACCACAGGCGCAGCTGGGGCTGGCTGCACGGAGTTAGCCCCAGCAGTCAAATCAGCTTCAGCCTGACGAGTCAAGGCATCGGCTTCAGCCTCAAGCTCAGGACTTGAGCGCAAATCGTCATGAAGATCGGACATGATTACCTTCCTATTCGTCGTCAGAGGTCAACTTGTTCTTGGCGCGGCCCCCATCCTTGATGTGCTGGGCGTAGCTCTCGAGGATGTCATCGGCCTGCTTTAAGATTTCAGGGGTGACAATCACGCTGATGATGCGCTTGACCTCAATGCGCTCTAAATTGCGGTCGGCCTTCTTGGTCGCCGCCGCCGACTTGTTCTTGCTGAGAAGGCCCAAGGCGCACAGATTGTCGATGGCCTTATTGAGGTTATCGTCTAAGCGCTTGTCGTTGTTGACGTTATGGACAAAGGTCTTGACCATGGTCAAGATCTCCGCGCGCTCAAGCACGAGGCGGCCGAGCTGGCCCGAGAGCTCAAACTCAAGCAGACGCTGGCGCAGCAGGATCAGCACCATGCTGTCATAAAACGGCAGTGAGCGTTTGGTCAGAAGCTGTGGTGGGCGCTGGCCCACATTCTGCGGCAGCTCCTCTTCGGTGAGCGAGCGCACATAGGCATAGCCCGACTCATGGTCAACCACCAAGCGCAAAAACAGGCGGCGGCAGAACTCTTCGACCTCGCGCTCTTGGCGCACCAGCGACTCAAAGAGCTGTTTATCGTCCTCGCGGTCGATGTAGTGCTTGAGCAAGAACACCATCAAGGCGCCCGGCTGCACCAGCTTCATGCGACTTGCGGCCGCGGCCATGCTCGGCGGCACCGCCTCCCCCGCATCGTCCGTAGCATCCGAAGCGTCCTCAGTATCTTCACCCTCCGACTCGTCGCCCCAACCGGCTACGCCCACAGCGACCTCATCGCCCCCCTGCCACGGCAAGGCCGTAGCATCAGAGCTGGTCTCCACGCTGGTCTCCGTGCTGGCACCAGCCGTTAAGTCGTCTTGGTTTTCGCGTTCATCGTCAAACAGTGACATCTTAAGTGACTCCATTGGTGCCGTTAGCGGCGTTTAATCGTAAGGTGCTTGAGTTTGGCCACGCGCGCCACGCGGTTGCCCTCAGGGTCGAGCGCCTCCCAGCGGAAGAGGTCTTCGCGCTCAGCATCCTCGCTGACCTCATAGTCCATCAGGGCAAGCTTGACGTAGGTGGTGAGCTCGGCGATACCATGCTCGAGCGGGAACTTAGCGACAATCTCGCTTAAGGCGACCTCATCGCACTCGGACATAAAGTCCTCAATGCGCTCATAGAGCACAATCGGATCCACCACCACCTGCTCAAAGAGCTTATCGTCATCGACCGGGAAGGGATCGGCCTTAGGCTTAGTCTCAAACTCCATGCGCTCAGAGACGGTCGCAAGCGGCCGGTCAAAAGGCAAGGTGATATCCGCATGCGGGATCTCAAGCTCAAGCAGCGTCTCTGGCAGCGCCGTCAGACCTTCAGCCTTAGTGATAGCCGCGACCTTGGAGGTTAAGGACTTGATGCGCTCTTTTAAGAAGCGATTGGCGTCGAGATTGTTCGGCTGCAAGAAGCTCTTGATGCGCTTAGTCGAGGCGCCCATGACGCGCTCGATGTTAAGACGCAACGCCAGCCACTGGTCGTGGATGTTGACTAAGCGCTCATCGCGCGTCAGGCCCTTAAGCTCGGGGCGATTGAGCAGGTTCTCGATGCGCTTGACTATGATTTCATCATCCGCTGAGCTCAAGAGCAAGCGCGAGAAGGCCTTAACCGAGCGGCCTTGGTCGGTGTTCTCGATATAGGCGTTTTGGTCAAAGTACTTATCCAAGAGCTCACCGCGCGGCCCCGTCCAATTGAGGATGTCCTGCATGATCTCCTTATCTAAGGAACCCAAGTTGTACTCAACTTGGCGGAAGTCATCGACCAGCTCAATGGCATCATGCTGGAACTGCAAGAAGCGCTCGCGGATCTGCTGCGGGCTCAAGGTCACAACCTCGCCACGCTTGGCCTTTTCAATGGCCCGATCCAAGGCCTCGCGCTGCTTGAGCAAATCTTGCAGATAGAGGTCAGCATCGCCCTCGGTGCTCATTTGCACCTCTTTTAAGATCTCAAGGAGCTCCTTAAAGCGTGACTCGGTCGGCACGAAGTTGCGGGAACTCTCATTGAAGCCCACGATAAAGGAGTAGGCCTTCTGCAGCTCTGGGGTGATGTCGTAGTACGGCTCTGTGCCCGTGGCGCCCAAGTACGAGCAGCGCAGGTAGCGCGTTTCCTCAGAGGACCAATAGCGCAGGTAATAAAGCGGGTCATCGCGCATCGCCCCCCCATCGAGGTCACGCCCCGTCGATCCCGTCGACGACGACGTAGCCGACTCAGCACCTGCTGCAGCGCCGGGACTAGTACCGGGGATATAGTCCTTGATATGGGCAAAACCTTCCTCGAGTGGCTCAGGGCTCTCAAAGTCGATGCGCCCGCCGTTGAGCTTGAAGATGATATCCTTGAGGATCTCCACGAGCTCCGACTCCGGCGCCGAAGTACGGCCCTGCTTGATGAAAGCCTCATGGACAAAGGCCAAGATCACTGGTGCGCGGTTGGCGCACAGCAGATTCCACGCGGCGTTACGGGCGCGCTGCGTGACGAAGTAAAAGTAATCAATTTCCATGGCTCGCAACGTCTCAAGGAGGCAAAACGACACACCCAAGCTGCGCCCAATTCTGGCGCGGCAGACCGGGCATTTTACCAAATTTTTGCCCTATTGGGTCGAAAAAGCTTATCTTTTAGCCCGTAGCTCCCGCGCCCCACTTTGGCGCGCTCAATCGAACCATTTCACAGCCAAACATTCCCCAGAACCAGCTCCCCAAACCGCCGCAAAGGCGATAGCTACCGCATTGCATCCACCCAATCCGACCTGCGGACGCGCCGGAGTCTTTAGCGCAGCTCTGCCCTATCAAGGTGCACCCAAAAGGGGAAGGCCGTGGAGCTGCGCCCTTTTTGTGCCTATAATGCCCTTACTCCATTATCAACTTTGCCATGCTGTAAGCCTCTCGTATCAGCTTCGTATGGCCTCGCATCATGCTTACAAATTTGCTGCGCCCACCACACACCTACGGCGCCCGCCGAGAGCTAAGCCTCACTCAGAGCTAAGCCTCCCCAATGGAGTGGCCGAGACGCAAATTTGCTCACCCACACAGCACCGTAAACCACTCAGCGCCCCGAGCAAGCGGGAGCGGCAAACTCCAAGTTGACTGTCCCTACCCTCAACATCACCCCCGCGGCCTGCCGCAGGAACAAAACACAGGGCTCAACCGGACTGTGCGGGGTTGTAAGGTTTGGAGACCACCATGTTAGAACCGTTTAACCCTCGATCGCCTCTTGCTACGACCTTAAACCGCATCCCCTTCATTCTGCAGATCATCATAGGTCTCATCATCGGTATTCTCTTAGCGGTGGTCTATCCTAACGACACCACGGTAATCCCGATGCTGGGCTCCTTGTTTGTTAAGGCCTTAAAGTCGGTCGCACCAATCTTGGTCTTCGTCTTGGTCTCAGCGGCCATTGCCCGCCACCAGAAGGGGGTTAACGCTAACATTCGCCCGGTCATTGTGCTCTACTTTGTCAGCATGCTCTGCGCTGCGAGCTTAGCGCTCTTTATGAGCTACACCTTCCCGAGCACCTTCACCGAGCTCAAGGCGCTCTCCTCTGAAGTGCAAGCCCCTAAGGGCATCAGCGAAGTTCTGTCGAACTTTATCGAGCAAGCCATCGACAACCCAGTGACCGCCATCATGAACGGCAACTACATCAGCATCCTGATCTGGGCCATTGCCTTAGGCTTGACCTTCCGCGCCGCGCACGACAACACCAAGCGCGTGCTTGAGGACTTAGCCCAGTCGGTCAGTGCGGTAGTGCGCATGGTAATCCGCTTTGCCCCATTAGGCGTCTTAGGCTTAGTCTATAACTCCTGCACCCAGCCGGGCGGCTTTAGCAACCTCTTAAACTACGTCCACGTCGTCGCGGTCTTAGTGGGCTCAATGCTCATCATCGCCTTCGTGGTCAATGCCATCATCGTCTTTGCGACCACGCACGAGAACCCATATCCGCTCATTTTTACCTGCGCCGCCAAGTCCGGCATCACCGCCTTCTTCACCCGCAGCTCGGCGGCCAACCTGCCGGTTAACTTAGAGCTGTGCGAGCAGTTGAAGTTACCACGCACCACCTACTCGATCACCATTCCGTTAGGATGCACCATCAACATGTCCGGTGCTGGTGTCACCATCGTCATCATGACCATGGCCGCGGTGCACACCTTAGGGGTACACGTTGACGTCTGGTCGAGCCTGCTCATGTGCATCGTCGCCGTCCTGTGCGCCTGCGGCGCCTCCGGTGTCGCCGGTGGCTCGCTCATGTTAATTCCACTCGCCTGCTCGATCTTCGGCATCAGCGATGACGTTGCGATGCAAGTCGTCGGTATCGGCTTTATCATCGGCGTCATCCAGGACTCGACCGAAACGGCCTTAAACAGCTCCACCGACGTGCTCTTCACCGCCGCCGCCTGCCGCCGCGCCGAGCGCCTCGCCAAGAAGAAGGCCCAAAAAGCCGCCGCTCAATCACAGGCGTAAGCCCCAACCGCCAAGGCCAATTACCAAGGTCAAGCGCCAAGGCCAAGCACCTCACGGCGCTTGGCCTTGGCGCACCTGCTCATAAGCAGGAGGCATCATGGACACACCCAGACCTCATGGCCGCGCTACCAGCTACCAGTCGGCCGGTAAGGCCTTTATCCCCTTCATCACAGAGCAGGTCTTGCTCGCCCAATCCCGCCACCAGCGCCCCTCAGCTGCCGCTATCTACCGCCTGCTCAAAGACCAAGAGCCGCCCTTTTTCGGCTGCAAGCCGATCACAGAATCCAGCCTGCGCCGCCTCGTAGTGCAAATCAAAGCGCAGTTAGCGCAAGCCGCCGCAGAAAGCGAGCACGAGCACGAGCCAGAGCACGAGCACAAGCAAGAGTACGAGCAAGAGCCAGCTCTCCCGCAGGAATTTGAGCTCGAATGGTGGTTCGAGCTCTAGAATCCAGCAAGCTTGAGCCCAGCGCCAGGGACAAGTAATATGCCGCCCAAGCGTGCTCTGCTGCGGCAGGGTGAGGTTGTGACATTTGCGGAGAGTGGGCCTATGGCCACGAAATTTAGCGCAGCGAGCTGTTGTCGCCTTGAAGGCAAGCTCTTTACGGGCGTACGCCTTGAGCGCATCTTTGAGCGCAGCAGCGACTGCCAAAGCGATAGCAGTTACCATGTTCCAGCGGGGCAAAGTCTCAAAGAAGAGATTGCCCGCGCCTACCGTATCGCCAGCAGCGCCTATTTCCAATTTAAGCGCGCCTACGAGCATCAAAGCTACAGCGCCGAGCTCAAACTCGAGGCCACGCGCCACTTCGCCCGCGCCCTTTTCACCGCGGCCTTAGGTTATAACCAGCCAAGAATAGTCGAAAGCATCGCCGTCGACGCAGGCTATGGGATCAACCACCATGTGGTGACCTTTCCGGTCACGCTGCTCTTAGACCAAACAGAAGTCGCAGCGCCCAAGATGGCCCAGGCCACCAATATTACGCCGCTGAGCGGCAACGACGGCCAGCAGGTCAGCGCCCTCATTCCGCTCACCGTGGTCTATGCCGCGCCCGATAAGAACGGCCAGCGCAGCACCTTAGACAGCGTCTTGGACGCCTGCGCCATCACCGATAGCGCCTCGCCCAAGAAGCTGGGCAAACGATCGCCCTTTGCCCTGACCCAAGAGCTCCTCAACATGTCGGCCGACTACCTCTGGGGCTTAGCCTTCAATGGCTTTAGCCTGCGCCTGTTGCGCGACGTTCTGAGTTTTGCGCGGCCGAGCTTTGTCGAGTTTGACTTAGAGGCCATGTTTGAGGGCGACAACCAAGCTGAGTTTAGCCACCTCTACCTGCTGCTGCACAGCTCGCGCGCCCGCGTTGACCCCATCACCGGCCTCAACGTCTGGGAGCAGTGGCTCAAGCTCTGCGCCCAAGAGGGCATCCCGGCGCGCGAGCAATTGAGCGCGAGCATGCAAGAGGCGATGGAGTGCTTAGGCACGGGCTTTCTGCGTGCCAAGGGCAAGGGCAACGACGCGCTGCGCGCCAAGATTGCCAGCCAAAAGCTCAGCACCTCAGATTACAACCACCAGCTGATGCGCCTGATGTACCGCTTCCTCTTCGTGTTCTGCCTTGAAGAGCGCGGCATCATCCACACCCGCTACACCGAGCAAACGCTCCAACAAGACATCACCGCGCTGCAAGCGCACGAGCTCAAGGCCAAGCTCAGCGCCCGCACCCACCTGCCCGACAACCAACCAGCCGACGACGTAAGCAACGACATCCTGTCCGCCGAGTGGGGCGCCCAGCAGCTGAGCTTAGAGCCGCTATATCAGAATAATAAGTTAACGGGGGGGGGTACGCTTCCTCGGAATTAACTTATAAGCAGCGAGTGCAGCAACGCCATGCCTGTGCCATCCAGCTCTATGACGAGGGCTATTCCCTGCGGCGCTTGCGCGAGCGCTGCCTGCTCCAACGCCTCTACACCCAGCACCATGACATTTGGCTCAGCATCAAGGTGGTCTTTACGGCGCTCGCTGCAGGCGAAGAGCGCTTAGCCCTTCCGGCCTTAGGCGGCCTGTTCGATCCTGACCAATGCCCCGACCTCATGGCCGACGAAGTCAACCTCACCAACGAAGATGTGCTTAAAGCCCTCAAGCTGATGCGCTGGGCGACCTTGCAGGACGTCTTCACCCTCATCGACTACCGCAACATCGAGACCCAAGAGTTAGGCTCGCTTTATGAAGGCCTGCTCGAGCTGGTGCCCAGCATCACCTACCTCGATCCCTTGGATCGCTTCACCTTTAGCTTTGAGTTTGACCAAGGCAACGCCAACGAGCGCAAGAGCACTGGCTCCTACTACACCCCCGACTCTTTGGTGAAGAGCCTCATCACCACGGCCTTAGACCCGGTCATCGAGCAAAAGCTCAAAGACAACCCAGAAGATCCAGAATCAGCCCTCTTGAGCCTCAAGGTCATCGACCCAGCCTGCGGCAGTGGCCACTTCCTGATGGCCGCGGCGCACCACATCACCGCGCGCATCATGGAGCAAAAGGCCTTTATCGCCGGGGCCGAAGAGGTCGCGTACCGCCAAACGATGCACGACGTCATTGCCCACTGCATCTACGGCGTCGACATCAACCCGATGGCCTTAGAGCTCACGCGCATGGCCCTATGGCTTGAAGGCGCAGCCGAGAACTTGCCGCTGTCCTTTATCGACCACCACCTCAAGGTCGGCAACTCCCTGCTGGGCGTCATGAACCTCGATGCCCTCAAGCACGGCATCTCCTCTGAGGCCTACAAGCCGCAGGTACCATTGAACACCGGGCTGACCTGTAGCGACAAGGCCGTCTGCGCCGCGCTTAAGAAGCGTAATAACGCCGAGCGCAAGATCTTTGCACAAAACCAGCTCGATACCGGCTTAAACAGCTTAGAGAACTTAGGGCAGGTCATGGCGCACTTAGGCTACGTCAACCTCGACCAGCTCAGTGCTGACACGCTCCAAGCTGAGGCGCGCAAGGCCCAGCAAAACGAACAAAACCAACGCGCCAAAGCCCAAACCCCGGAGTATCAGGCCTGCAACCTGCTCTTGGCCGCCTTCCTCAGCAAGAAAACTAACGATACAGCCGCCTTGGTGCCCACCACCAAGGACATCGACCTGCTGCTCACCGACCCGCAGAGCTTTGACTCAGCCAAGCTCCAGCACGCCCACAAGGTCTGTGCTGAAAACCAAGTGCTGCACTGGCCGTTTGAGTTTATGGAGGTCATGGCCCAAGGCGGCTTTGACTGCGTCATCGGCAACCCGCCATGGGAAAAGTTTAAGGTCGAGGACGTCAAGTGGTTTGCCCCGCGCCTGCCTCAGGTCGCGCAGGCCAAGACCGCCGCCATCCGCAAGAAGATGATCGAAGAGCTCGCCGCCCACGGCACGGAGCAAGAGCGTCAGATCTTGTCAGACTACCTGAGCGCGCAGTATCAGGCCGCGGCCTTTTCCACCATCAACCACTTAAGCGCTGACGAGGGTGGCCGCTTCCCGCTCACCGGCGTTGGCGACACCAACCTCTTTGCCTACTTTGCCGAGCTCGCACTCGCCCTCAAAGCCGCCTCTGGCGCCGTCGGCATCGTCGTCCCGGCAGGCATCCTGTTAGACGATGCCACCAAAGCTTTTGCCCAAGCGCTCTTTGCCCGTGGCCAAGTCAGCTCGGTCTACCACTTCAACAACACCGAAGGTCTGTTTCCGTCCGTGGCAGGCAACTATTCATTTATGCTGCTGACGATCCGCGATATGGGCACCAACGAGCAAGCCGACTGCGTCTTCTACGCCACCCGAGCTGAGCAACTTGAGGACAAAAAGCGGCACATCCACTTCGAGCCCGGCGACATCGCCCTCATCAACCCCAATACCCAGACCGCGCTCTTAGTGCGCTCGGAGTACGACCTCCAGCTCTGCCGTAAGCTGTATCGCACGGCCCCGGTGCTTGTCCGGGAAGGCGCTGCGACCTCAAACCCGTGGCAAGTCCAGAGCATGGCAATGTTCCACATGTCCAATGACAGCAACCTCTTCCACGAGCTGTCACAAAGCGAGGCGGCCACGGCGGCTGAGCACGGTTTGGCTCCGCTCTATGAGGGCAAACTCTTTTGGCAGTTTGACCACCGCTTTGCCAGCTTTGGCTATGATGCGCAGGGCAATCTTTCCGAGGCCGCAGCGGTAGACCTGAGCCCAAAGCAAAGCCGTACCTTCACAATCGTGCCGCGCTATTGGATCGGAGCTGCGGACATTCAAAACCGCTGGCAGCAAAAGGGCTGGGACAAGCCGTGGACACTGGCTTGGCGCAAAATCGCCCGTTCCACCGACGAGCGCACCCTGATTGTATCGGTGTTACCGGCCACGATTGGTGCCGGAGACTCGGTAACCATGCTGATGCCCGCGGTAGAAGACAAGCAAGCCGTCTGCTTACTGGCTCTCCTCAACAGTCTGGTCGTCGATTTTATCCTGCGCCTCAAGCAGGCAAGTGCAAACGTCAACGTCTTCTACCTCAAGCAGCTGCCCATCCTGCCGCCGGAGGCCTTTGCACCCGCGGATATCGACTTTATCGCGTCACGGGTGGCGCAGCTGACGCGCACGGCTGATGACATCAACGCCGTCTGGCTCACCGACTACCCGGCATACACTTTCCAAGAGTCCCGCAAGCGCCTGCAAATTCGCGCCGAGCTTGATGCCTACATCGCCAAGATGTATGGCCTGACACGTGAGGAGCTGCAGTACATCCTCGACCCGGCCACGGTGATGGGCCCGGAGCATCCGGCGGTGACCTTCCCAGGACTCAAGCGCAAGGAGACCGAACTCTACGGCGAATACCTGACCGAGCGCCTCGTGCTCGCCGCCTACGACGCCCTCATCGCCGGTACGCTCAAGTAACGGCCCTTGGGCCTACCGGCCGACGCAGGCCCGTCGCGAGCCTGCGGCAGGCCTGCTTGAGCGCTGTTTTGTGAGCTCAGGCGGGCACAGGTAGCTGTCGCCGGTAGCCCTTGTTGCGCTAGAATGGGACTGGCCTGAGGGCCAGCAGGCACGGGCGCCGGTAATGCTCCGCGGCGCACAAGTTATATCATATCCTAAGGTAGATCTATGCTAACTTTCGTCATCATATTTGTGGTATTGATTGTTATAGATCTGTTTTTGCCAAGGTCAAGCTCAACATCAAAATACGATAATTACGATATAGAACCAAGGCGACCGAGCACCACAACACAGAAGTCTACTAAAGATACTACAAGCACCACCAAGACCCCGCCTACGCAAGGCAAGCGCCCGCGGGCCCCAGCACCTCCTACCACCGGCACTACCTCCAAGCCGCACCACTCCAGCACCAAAGACGCATCACAAGCAGGTTCAGCTGCGCGCACGCCGCCTGCCCGCACCAAACTTTCAGAAACGCCCAAGGCCAAAGCGCAACAGGAGCCAGCGCTCGAACAGCGAGTCGCACAGTATGCGGCAATCATGGCCAAGTACAGGCAACAAAGGCAGACCAAGTATGAAACCAAGGCGCAGCCAAAGATCGTAGAGTCAGTGCGCGCCAAGATCCCTGAGGTGGCGAAGACCGCGCCCAAGCTGCCAAAGGCATCTTCGCAGGCCCAGCTGAAATGGCCACCAAAGAAGGATGATACTGCGCGCGCAGAGGCTCGCACCAAAGCACAGGGTGCGCAACCTGCCATCACCAAGCTCCCTGAGGTGCCCAAGGCAGAGACCAAGGCGCAAGATCCGCGGACGGCGCGGGCGGCGCGGCAGCAGCCCACACAGTCTGCGGCACCGACTGAGAGCACAAGCCCGCGCGCTAATGAGCAATATGACGAATATTACGAGATCTACGAGCAGAGCTTTGATAATCTTGCGGAAGTCTTCAACGAGTTTCGTGACGACGAGCGGCGTGACGACGAACCGCGCTCAGAGATATCAGCAATACCAGAGCCCATCATCGCCTTAGATGAAGAGCAACAAGCACACTACCGGGCCCTTGCCCAAAATGTCATCACTGAGCTGAACTCATATCGGCTGCGCCCCAGCTTCCTCAAGCCCAATTGGCCCGACTATCTCGCTGTCCTCGCCCAACACAACATCACCAAGCTCTACCACTTCACAGCAGGTGAAAACATCGTACCCATCAAGAACGCAGGCGGGCTGCTCTCATGGCATGCCTCAAGCCAACGCAGCGATATCACTGTACCAGTTTACGGAGGTGACCAAGTATCCCGCAAACTTGACTGCCGCTATGGCAACCACGATTATGTCCATCTCAGCTTCTGTGATGACCACCCGATGGCTTACAAGCTCACTTTAGCCGGTAAACAGGTGGTCGTGCTCGAGATCAACCCTATCGTGGCGGTGCTCGCAGACACCCTATTCTCTGATCGCAACGCCGCAGACGCCTCCCATCACCAAGGCGGCCAATTGGCCGACCTGATGCGCGTTAACTTTGAGGCCACCCAGCAGCATTACGTATCACGCTCAGACCAAAGCTTTAAGCCGCATCAAGCTGAGGTGATGGTCAAAACCTTCGTGCCCGCATGCTATATTTATAACCTCGAGCGTGAATACCAGCAGGCCGCGACCGCAGCTCCTAACCCCAGCGCGTACGAGCCGTATGCGGTGCCCGGCTTCCACGCTTGGCCCCAGTCCTACGCCGAGAGCACGCAGGCATATCGCAGCTAAGGGCTGCGCCTTTCATTGGAGGTCACCACCATGGAGCATCAGATTTTCATAGCTAATCGCAGGCGCCTGCCTAAAACCTTAAGCGCGGAGTTTGGTGATATCCCGAGATTTGATGTTACCTTCGTCGGGCACGATCCGCTGTTCTCAACGCTCAGCCCGATGTACCCGCACGGGGATCTGCCGGTGCCCTATACCGAACGCACGCTCACGGCCAACAGCTTAGAGGCGATCTGGCAAGGGCTGAAGGTCTTCGAGCACGAAGGGGCGCAGCTTGATCCAGTAGCCCTAAGCAAATCTGGGGACAAGAACATTAAGCGCCCGCCCAACGAGCGCCGTGGCAAGATCTTGGGCCACCAACGCGGCCTGCACCCAGAGCGTCCGCTCCTCTCCCTCATTGAGGCCCGCGCCTTCATCTACGCACCGCTTTACTTGTGGCAGCTCAAGCACCATTGCACCGAAGCGATCGCAGCGCTGCATCAGGCACTGCAGCAGAGTGATATTCTGCTCTTAGAGGCTGGCACGCCCAGCAATGTCCGCGACATCTTCACCCCGATGCCGCACTCGGAGCTTTTGCGCCTGTACCTCCAAGACCAGTACCCTAAGTGCGGCGAGAACCATCCGTGGGAACCCTACACTAAAGCAGAGCATGAGGCAGACATCGAGCGGCGCAAGCAAGAGAGCAAGGCCCGCCTTGCCGCACAAAAGGCCCAGCGCAAGCAGCACGGGGTCGCGGCGCACGACGCGGGCGCAGGCCGCGGAACGCAGCCGCAGCAAGGGTCACTGCTGAGCAACATGGATTAGCGCATTATTGTGAGCTGAGGCGGGCTGGGCTTGCTTTTGCACTTGTCAAAAGCGTCCCTTGTTAGGCAGAATGGGGGCCTAACCTCATGCTGTCGGCACGGGTTGGGTCTGTTCTTACTGCTTGATGGGAGGCGCTGCGATGCTCAATGCCGTGATTTTGTACTCAGTGGGCTCACCTCAGACCTTGACGACCGCCTGCCTTAAGGACTTCCTACAGCGCTTTCTCTCCGACAAGCTGGTGGTCAAGATGCCCCGCTTTCTGTGGCAGCCCATCCTGCACTCCTTTATCTTGCCGACGCGCCCGGAGCGCCTCAAGGAGCGCTATGGCGCCATCTTCGATCACGACGTCAATCCCTACCTTGCCACCTCCGAGCGTCTTGCGAGCGCGCTGCAAGAGTACCTTAACAAGCCCAGCGCCGAGCCCAACTACGTGGTGAAGTTAAGCTACGCCTACTGCGAGCCCTATCTTGAGCCCACGCTCCATGAGTTGGTGGCGCAAGGCTGCGCTAATATCACCTTGGTGCCGCTATTTCCACAGTACTCGGACACCACCTCCAAGCGCCCGCGCCTGATCTTCGAGCAGTTTGCCAAGGAGCATCCGCAGGTTACCTGCTCGCTCGTGCGCAGCTACTCAGGTGAGGAGTGCTATCTTGAGGCCCTCGCCAATCAAGCTCGCAGCTACCTCTACGGCACCGGCGCCATGATGGATGAGCCCAAAGTAGGTGAGCTTGAGCCCAACCTGCCACCACCTGAGCGCACCCATTTGCTCCTTGCCTTTCACTCGCTGCCTAAGAGCTATATCCGCTTAGGCGACTCGTATTTGAGCGAAGTGGCCGCCACCGTGTCAGGCCTCAAGGAGCGCCTGCAGCTGACTGACGCCAACTTCTCCCTTGCCTATACCGGGCGCTTTGGGCCGATGGCATGGCTCAAGCCTGACCTTGAAGACGAGGTCACGCGTCTGCTCGATCAAGGAGTGCAGCATTTGATGGTGATGGCCCCGAGCTTCTCGGTCGATTGCCTTGAGACGCTCTATGACATCAACATCAAGCTCAAGGAGCGCTTTATTCACCAAGGTGGTGACCGCTTCACCTACATTCCGTGCCTCAACGACTCGCAGCTGCACATCAATGCCCTGACTGAACTGGTGCTGGAAGCGCCGCCGCTTAACGCCTAAGGCACACCACGTACTCTGCGTCATACTGCACTACCGTGGAGCGGCGTGCTTGCCGTTTGGGCAAGCGCACCACGAAGTGGCCCCCTGTGCTAAGCTTTTCAGCTTGCATTCTGAGGTACAGAGGTGCTGCTATGTCGTGGAGCGTATTGGGCTCGTTTGCGCTGAGCTCACTGATTTTGGCCTTGGCCCCGGGCCCTGATAACATCTTCGTCCTGACCCAAAGTGCCCTCTATGGGGTCAAGAAGGGGCTGTGGGTGATCGTCGGGCTGTGCCTTGGCATCTTGGTGCAGACTCTGTGCGTGATCATCGGTGTCACCGCCTTCATCAGCGCTGTGCCGGTCTTGCTCTCGCTCATCAAGTTTGCTGGTGCCGCCTACCTGCTCTACCTTGCCTTGATGGCGATCAAGCACGCGCGCGCCGTCGCTACCATCAATTTGGAGGCCGCAGGCCTCAAGCCCGAGCAGCTCACCGCGGCGCGCCTGCTGCGCCGCGGGCTCATCATGAACATCACCAACCCCAAGGTACAGCTCTTCTTCTTGTCCTTTTTCCCGCAGTTTTTACCCCACGACATCTCCGGCTGGCCCCTCATGGGCTATATGGCCTTGCTCGGCGCCATCTTTGCCCTCGCCACGGTCTTAGTCTTCTGCGCCATCGCGGTCTTCTCGGGCAGCTTAAAGGTCAAGTTTGAGAGCCCGCGTTTCAACCTGTGCCTCAACTACGGCGCCGCCCTCATCTTCATTGGCCTTGCACTCTACACCGTGCACAGCGCGCTAAAGGATACCGGCCTGCTCTAAGGCCTCTTCGCTCTGATAAAGGTCTCTTCACTCACTGTTACTTGGTAGGTTTCTTGGCATGTTCCAACTGCGTCAGTCCTTTCTCTTATTTCTGACTGCCACCATCTGGGGCTCGGGCTTTGTCGCGCAATCCATCGGCATGGATCACGTCACGCCCTTCACCTATACCTTTTTCCGTACCTTCATCGGCGCCCTCGTGCTCTTGCCGGTGATCTACTTCTTAAAGCAGCGCGGCACCAAGAAGGCTACCCCCACACACTATCGCCGCAAGGACTTGCTCATCGGCTCCATTTGCTGTGGCATCTGTCTCGTCGGCGGCGAGTCCTTTCAGCAGTTTGGCCTAGTCACGACTGACGCCGGTAAGGCCGGCTTCATCACCTCGCTCTACATCGTCTTCGTGCCAATTGTGGGCCTGTTCTTGGGCAAGAAGCTCAACCGCTTTATCGTCTTAGGCGTCCTGCTCTCGCTTTTTGGTTTCTACCTCTTGTGCATCAAGCAGAGCTTCACCATCGAGCACGGTGATTTCCTGATCTTGATCTGCGCCATCGTCTTTTGCTTTCACATCCTGACCATCGATCACTTTGTGGCCAAGTGCGACGGCGTACTGCTCTCCTGCGGTCAGTTCTTTGCGGCCTCGTTTATCGCCTTGCTCTTGATGCTGATCTTCGACTACGACGTCTTCTCGTGGGCCGATGTGCGCGCCGCCGCCTTGGCCTTGCTCTGGTCGGGCGTCATGAGCAATGGTGTGGCCTACACCTTACAGGTCATCGGCCAGCGCGGCATGAATCCGACCATCGCCACCTTGATCTTGTCCTTAGAGTCGGTCATGGCTGTAGTCTTTGGCACCTTGCTCTTACATGAGTCTCTGAGCTTGCGCGAAGGCATCGGCTGCATCCTGATTTTGGCCGCGGTCATCATCGCCCAGCTCAACCCTAAGGCCATCGTTGCCTTGTGGCAGCGCCGCAAGGTGGCGCCGACGGCGGCCTCGGCCGCTGCGCCTGCCGCAGCGGCGCCTGCGGCCCCCCCCGAGCCGGTGGCGCACCAAGACTAGCCGCACTGCACAGCCATGGGGCGCGCGCGGTACTGAGCATTTTTTGCGGCGCTCCGCTGTGCGGAGGCTCACTTTTTTGAGACTGGTAAGCTATAATTAGTCAGATTTGCAAGCGCTAACGTAAGCCATTTACCGGCGCGCTTGCCGGGCACGGGCCACGTGCGTGGCACCTTGGTGCACGCCATCACCTTCTGTTTGCTCAGCGGCTAGTGCCGTCGGCGTAATGCCATCTGTTTTGGACGTTGTTGGGAGCCATTTTGATGACTTTTGATGAGATTAAGCAAATCATTGAGCAGCACGACGTGAAGTATGCTGATCTGAGATTTGCCAACACGAAGGGCAAAGAGCAGCACATCACTCTGCCTATTAACTTAATCACGGAGTCCTTTTTCACCGACGGCAAGCTCTTTGACGGCTCGTCAATGCCGGGCTGGTGCACCATCAACAAGTCCGATTTGCTCTTGATGCCAATCGACGGTGATGTCTACTTAGACCCCTTCTACGAAGTCCCAACTCTGGTAATCCGCTGCGACATCTTAGATCCAACCACCTTGGGTGGTTATGAGAAGGATCCACGCTCCATCGCCCGCCGCGCTGAGAACTTTCTGCGCGCCGAAGGCATCGGTGATGACGCCTTGATCGGCCCTGAGCTTGAGTTCTACATGTTCGACCAAATCCGCTTCAGCCACACCATGTCCGGCTGCATGGTCGAGATCGAGGACTACGAGGCCGCTTGGAATAGCAGCAAGGACTTTGGCACCCGTCCGAATTTAGGCCACCGCCCAATGGTACAAGGCGGCTACTTCCCAGTACCACCGGTTGACTCCGCCCAGAACATCCGCACGGAGATGTGCGAGGTCTTAAAGCTCTTCGGCATTGAGCCCGAGGCCCACCACCACGAAGTTGGTACCGCCGGTCAAAACGAGATCGCCACCAAGTTCAACACCTTGACCAAGAAGGCCGACGAGGTCATGAACTACAAGTACGTAGTCCAGAACGTCGCCAACAAGCACAACAAGACCGTCACCTTCATGCCTAAGCCGATGAAGGGTGAGGCCGGCTCGGGCATGCACTGCCACATGTCCTTGGTCAAGGATGGCAAAAACATCTTCGCCGGCAACCTCTACGGCGGCCTGTCGCAAGAGGCCTTATGGTTCATCGGCGGCATCATCAAGCACTCGAAGTCGATCAACGCCTTCACCAACGCTTCGACCAACTCCTACAAGCGCTTAGTGCCACACTTTGAGGCCCCAGTGCTCTTAGCCTACTCGGCCTCCAACCGCTCGGCAGCGATCCGTATTCCGCACGCCGTCAACCCGAAGACCGCCCACATCGAGGTGCGCTTCCCAGATGGCCTGGCCAACCCATACTTAGCCTTCTCGGCCCTGCTGATGGCAGGCCTTGATGGCATCATCAACCGCATCGATCCGGGTGATCCATTAGACAAGAACCTCTACGACTTACCACCAGAGGAGTTAACCGGAATTCCACAGGTCGCCGACTCCTTATCGGAGGCCTTAGAGGCCTTACGTGAAGACCACGACTATCTGCTCGCCGGCGGTGTCTTCACCGAGGATGCCTTAAACTCGTACATCGAGCTTAAGGAAGAGGAGTGCTCACTGATCCGCGACACCCCACACCCAGCTGAGTTCTCGCTGTACTACAGCCTCTAATTGCGCGCGAAAAGCGCCAATTAGCGCCCCAAAGCCCAAGTGAGACGTGCCGTCTACTTGGGCTTTGCCGATTTTAGACTCTCAAGCTCGCCTGACGCCTTGCGCCTAGCGCCTGATGCCTAGCGCATGACGACTGCAGCTTGGGCCCATCAACTGTAACGTAGGAGAGTTGCGCCGCTTCCATTAGGCGGGCGCAGAGTTTCACATGACCACAACACCACGTTCCATGCTTGTCACCTCGGCCTTACCTTATGCCAATGGCCAAATCCACTTAGGGCACATGCTCGAGCATATCCAATCGGATATCTTTGTGCGCTACCAGCGGGCCATGGGCAACGAAGTCTATTACGTCTGCGCCGATGACTGCCACGGCACCCCGATCATGATCAAGGCCCACAACATGGGCATCACCCCGGAGCAGTTGATCGCCGACATCGGGGTCAGCCACAAAGCCGATTTCGATGGCTTCTTGATCTCCTACGACAACTACTACCGCACCCACTCCGAGGAGAATCGTCAGTTCTCAACAGAGATCTACAAGAAGCTGCGCGACAAGGGCTACATCAAGACCCGCACCATCTCCCAGCTCTACGATCCCGAAAAGAACATGTTCTTGCCTGACCGCTTCGTCAAGGGCACCTGCCCGCGCTGCGGGGCCAAGGATCAGTACGGCGACAACTGCGAGGTCTGCTCGGCCACCTATGACCCGACTGAGCTCAAGGACGCCTACTCCACCATCTCGGGGGCCAAGCCGATCTTAAAGGAGTCTGAGCACTACTTCTTTGACCTGCCGCAGTTTGACGCCTTCTTGCAGGACTTCGTCAAGAACTCCGGCGCCATCGCCCCGACCATGGCCCACAAGTTAGAAGAGTGGTTTGCCCAAGGCTTAAAGCAATGGGACATCTCGCGTGATGCCCCGTACTTTGGCTTTGAGATCCCAGACGTCAAGGACAAATACTTCTACGTCTGGCTCGACGCCCCAATTGGCTACATGGCCTCGTTTAAGAACTTCTGCGACCGCAAGGGCATCGACTTCAACGAGTTCTTTAAAGCCGACTCCACCAAGGAGATGTACCACTTCATCGGCAAGGATATCCTCTACTTCCACTCCTTGTTCTGGCCTGCCACCTTAAAGGGGGCCGATCTGCGCCTGCCTAACGGCGTCTTCGTCCACGGCTACCTCACGGTCAATGGCACCAAGATGAGTAAGTCCAAGGGCACCTTCATCCAAGCGAGCACCTACTTAAAGCACTTAAAGCCGGAGTGCCTGCGCTACTACTTTGCCTCCAAGCTCACCGCCGACGCCGTCGACCTCGACTTAGCCTTAGATGACTTCCAAGCTAAGATCAACTCCGACATTGTCGGCAAGATCGTCAACTTGGCCTCGCGCTGCTCCGGTTTCATCACCAAGCGCTTTGAAGGCAAGTTAGCCGACCAAGTCTACGATCAAGAGCTCTCAGCCAAGATCGCCGCTTGCGCCGAGCCCGTCCAGCAAGGCTATGAGAGCCGCAACTACGCTGAGGCCATCCGCGCCATCATGGGCCTTGCCGATGAGGCCAACCGCTTCATCGATCGCGAAGCCCCATGGGTCATCGCCAAGCAAGAAGGGGCCGAGGCCAAGCTCCAACAGGTCTGCACCGACGGCCTCAATGCCTTTAAGGCCATCATCACCTACTTAAGCCCAGTCCTGCCTGAGGTCTATGCCAAGGCCCAAGAGTTCTTAAACGACCGCTTGGACTTCAAGAGCGCCGCCACGCCGCTCTTAGGCCACACCATCAACAAGTTCAGCCCAATGTTCACGCGCATCGACCCTAAGGACATCGAGGCGATGCTCGAAGACTCCAAACAAGACCTCAAGGTTGCGGCCCCACAGGCCGCCGAAAACAAGGCCGAGACCGCGACCAAGGCTCCAGAGTATGAGCCGCTCGAGCCAGAGATCACCATCGACGACTTTGCCAAGATCGATCTGCGTATTGCCACCATCATCAAGGCCGAGCATGTCGAAGGCGCCAAGAAGCTCTTGCGCCTCGAGCTCGACTTAGGCTTTGAGCAGCGTCAGGTCTTCGCCGGCATCAAGGCCGCCTACACCCAGCCTGAGGAGCTGGTGGGCAAGCAAGTCGTGGTCGTGGCTAACTTAAAGCCACGCCAGATGAAGTTTGGCCTGTCGCAGGGCATGATCATGGCCGCAGGCCCGGGCGGTAGCGACGTCTTCTTGCTCTCGCCGGACAGCGGCGCCAAGAACGGCGATCGCGTCCACTAAGCGCTACGAGCTCGAGCGAGCTCTGGCTCAAGCAAGCCCCAGCCCTGCGCTGGGGCTTGCTGCTTTCGCCGCGCGCAAAGCGGCGCGCAGCAGCGCCAAGCTGCCCGGGCGCGCCGCGCTCTGCGCTTTTGCAAAGCGCACCGAACGGCGCTATCATATCCCGCCCCTTAGTGTTTCTAAAAAAGCTCATCGGCGCGCTTTTTTCTGGCCTTGCTGCCACTTTTTATGCCGCGTCTCACATACACGTTTTAGCGTCGAGGTCTAGATGAGTAATCCTAACAAGACGGTCTTCTCGCAGCTACTGGTGCTCTTTAAGCTGGCCGGGCCTATCATCTTGGGCAACTTTGCCTTCGCCATCTTAGGCATCACCGACATGATGATGGCCGGTATGGCGGGCACCCCCGATCAAGCCGGCGTTGCGGTCGGCGGCTCCTTTTTCTTCCCTGCCATCACCTTCGTCATCGGCATGGTCTCGGCCTTACACCCGATCATCTCGCGCTACTGCGGCGCCCGCACCAAGGAGCTGATCCCACAGGCCCACGCCCACTCCATTATCGCCTGCTTAGCAGTGGGCTTAGTGCTGATGGTGATCTTGCTGCTCCTTGCGACCTTTGCCATTGAGATGGACTCCTCACAGCGCATGGAAGAGGTCACACGCTTCTTTGTCACCTGCGTGGCCTTCTGCGTCCCGATTTCCGCGCTCTATGCCAATGGCCGCGCCTATTGCGAGGCCATGGGCGTCACCTCCACCACCTTGTACTTTGGCATCTTAGCGGTGGTCTTAAACGTCCCGCTGTGCTATGTCTTGATCTTCGGCCACTTAGGTCTACCGGCCTTAGGCGGCAAGGGCTGTGGTATCGCGACCTTATGCTCTTTGAGCATGTCGACGGTCATCATGTACCTCTACATCGCCCTGCACCCGAAGCTCAAGGACTACTATGTCCTCAAAAACCGCGATGGCGTCAACTTCCTCGGCATCAAGAACTTCATCAAGCTCGCCCTGCCCTTAGGCATCTCAAGCTCGGTGGAGTGCTCATGCTTTGCCCTGATCGCGCTGCTGCTCAGCCCCCTAGGCCCTACCGTAGTCTCGGCGCACACCATCACCATGTCGCTGACCAGCTTTACCTTCAACATTCCGCTCTCGCTCGGCATCGCCTCGTCGATCATGGTGGGCTATGCCATCGGCAAGAACAATCTCCAAACCCTGCGCCTTAACATCAAGGCCTCCTACTGGGTCATGGTGCTCTCGATTGCCGCAAGCGTCACGATCTTAGTGGGCGGACGCAACCACTTGCCACGCCTGTTCAGCCACGACGACGCAGTGCTGGCCTTAGCGAGCATCTTGATCTTCTTTGCCTCCTTCAACCAGCTCTTTGAGAGCTTGCAGACGATCCAAGCCTTCATGCTGCGTGGCTTTAAGGACACGCTCACCATCTTAGGCGTGACCTTTGTGGCCTTCTACTGCGTAGCGCTGCCGATCGGTGTCACCTTATGCTATGGTTATCTCCACATTCCGTTCCTTGAGACCTTGATCGGCGATCCCGAGACTGGTCTGCAAGGCCCACGCGGTTTCTGGGTCGGCCTCACCTGCGGCTTAGTCTCCGCCTCCATCCTCTATCGCTTGCGCGTGCTCAAGCACTACCGCAACCTCAAGGCCGCCATGCTGCAAGAAGCTCAGCAGTTTGCCGAGCAGCAGCCCGAGGCTAAGCCCTCAGAGAAGCAGCCCGAGGCTAAGCAGCCATAACACTTAGGGAGTCACCATGCCTCAGAGCAAAAAGCTCATCGTCGGCGGCCTTGTCGGCTGCGCTGTAGTCCTGACGCTCATCTTTGCCGCCCTCGACTTGGCATGGTGGTGGCCCATGATCACGCTACTCATCTTAGCAGGCGGCGTCTTCTTCAGCGCACGCCGCAGCTCAACTCCCAACCAAGCGCAAGGCCAAGCCTCGCGCAAGGCACCGCGCAGCAACAACTTAGTGGTGAGCACGCCTGAGGAGGCGCGCGCCTTGGTCGAGCGCTACACCAAACATCCGGCGCGCCAGCGCGATCGTCAGGTCAAGCACAAGGAGCCCGATTACAATCCAGCGCTGGCTTTGGTGATCGAGCACATTGTGGCCTTAGTGCTGCAGCCCCTCACCGGCAACCCCAAACACTTAGAGCAATGCTTTAAGGCGCTCTCAGCGGAGATCCTGCGCCAAACTATGCTCGAGGCCGAGCGCGAGCAGCGCAAGTTCTATGAGCACCGCGCCCACGCCACCACGCTGCCGGTGACCAAGGAGCCCCAAGACCCCGAGCTCAACGCCGAGGTCAAGCAGCATCTGCTAGCTCAAGGGGTGCACCCGGTCTTGATCACCGCAGCCATGGCCTATGCCCACCGCCGCCTGACCCAAGGCCAAGTCAAGCCGTGGGAGGAGCTCAAGTGGTTTGAGCTGCGCCCGCAGGCGATCGGCTCGGTCTTAATCTATATCGACGCGCTCTGCGACCACCCAGACTACTACGACTTAAGCCCCGAGCTGTGCGCGAGCTACCGCAAGCTTGCGACCAAGCTTCGAGCCATGCCGCGCTAACCACGGCCACGTTTTTTTACAACTGTCCCGTGCCAAACGTGAAGCGCTCAGGTATGATGGGCGCCACGCTTAAGCGGACTTGGCCGCGCAATGGTTAGAAGGCATAGCGCAAGTCCCACGCCTTCAGGCGTCGCGTATGGGCGCACGACCCCTCTCCTACCGTTCTTGTTACAGCATGCTCTGCCCCACAAGGCACGGCCCTTCCGGCCGCCTGAGGCAGCCACCATTAAACCAATCAGGCTGCACGTGCGCAGCTTGACGCCATCTTGGATTGTAGAGGTTTGACGATGGGTAACGTCCCCAAGTTTGATCCGATTCCCGGAGAAATTGTGCCGAGCTGGTCGGTTGACCTGCGCCGCACCTTCAAGCTCTTCTTACCGATTTTCTTAGGCTCGATTGCGACCACCGCCATGAGTGTGGTCGATACTGTCATGGCCGGTATGGCCGGTACCGTGCAGCTGTCTGGTGTCGCCATTGGCGCGTCCTTGTTTTGGCCGTGCAACCTCTTTGTCATGGGCATGACCTTGGCCATTCAGCCGACGGTCGCGCAGCTGCGCGGCGCCGGGCGCACGAACGAGATTGCCGCCAAGCTCCACCTGACCACGGTTATCACGCTCATCACCGCAGTGATCGTCGGCATCATCATGTGCTTTTTGCCCCTGTGCTACAAGCTCATGGGTGATATCGACCAAGAGATGGTGCGCGTAGCCCAGTACTACCTGTACGCCGTCGCGGTCGGTATGCCGGCCTTTGCGCTCTTTAACATACTGCGCGGCTACTGGGAAGGCTTAGGCAACACAGTGCCAACCTCGGTCTTTGGCTTCATCGCCTTGTTCTTGAACATCCCGCTCAACTGGATCTTCATCTTCGGCCATTTTGGTATGCCCGCCTTAGGCGGCGTGGGCTGTGGTGTCGCCACCACGATCACGATGTATCTGTGCGCCCTCGCGATGCTGATCTACGTGCTCAAGAGCAAGACCTACGAGCACTACCGCATCTACCAGCGCTGGTTTGCCCTCAAAAGCGAAGAGGTCAAGCAGTTCTTGCACTTTGCGCTGCCTTTGGCCTTAAGCACCACGATTGAGGTCACCTGCTTTTCCTTAGTGGCGGTGCTCTTAAGCCCCTTTGGCCCGGTCACGGTCGCAGCGCACTCGGTCGCCATGAACGTCTCAGGCGTCATCTTCATGATTCCGCTGGCCATTGCCTCAGCCGCTACCATTCGCGTAGGCGAGGCCTTAGGCGCGGGCCATTGGAATCGCGCTTATCGCTCGAGCATGGGCGCCTATGGCATGGCCGCTTTCTTCTACGTCTTCTCGGTGCTGGGCATTGTCTTATTCCACCAAGAGATCATCGAGCTCTACAGCTCCGACCCCGAGGTGATCACGCTGGCCTCGCTCCTTTTGATGTACTGCGCAGTCTACCAATTACCTGACTGCATGCAGGTGGTCTCCATTGGCATCCTGCGTGGCTTCAAGGACAGCAAAACCATCTTTGCCATCACCGTCATCAGCTACTGGGTCATCGGCATGCCAATCGGCTACACCCTCGCCTACGGCTATCTCACCGGCGAGCCGATGGCGGCCCAAGGCTTCTGGATTGGCTTCATTTGCGCCCTGACCTGCGCCTTCGTGCTCTACGTCCTGCGCATCGTCTACATCTACCGCCGCCGCACGCTGCCGAAGACCTTCCACATCATGCATAGCACCGAGCTGCCGCTTTAGCGACCGCCCGAGCGCTGCGCGCAGCGCCCGCCCGGCGCTGCGTGCTGTGCCCGCCCCGACGCGCGCCCAGTAGCGCGCCAAGCGCAAAAAGCCGCATGCCCCACCCGGGTTACCGGGCAGGGCATGCGGCCTTTCTTACCTCAGAGACTGCTCTTACTTGATGCAGTTGCGGTAGATCTGCTTGATGTCATCAAGGTCTAATGGACGCGGGCACAGGTGGAAAGCACCGTTGAAGTCAAAGGCGTGCTGTGCCATCTCATCGATGTGCTCTGCGCCAATGCCTAAGGCCTTTAAGCTGTTCGGCAAGCCGATCGAGGTAAAGAACTCCTCGGTCTTGTCGATAGCCTTCTTGGCCATAGCCATGCGGTCAGACTCTTCAGGCAGGTCAAAGACGCGCTTGCCGTAGTGGCAGTAACGCTCGACCGTATCGTCGTTTAAGCTGTAGCGCATCAGCTCTGGGGTTAAGATGGCAAGGCCGACACCGTGGGTGATGTCATAGAAGGCCGACAGCTCATGCTCCATAGCGTGGCAGGGCCAAGGACGTGGACCGTTACCTAAGCTGCAGAAGCCATTGCAGGCCAGCGAGGAAGCCCACATCATCTGAGCGCGAGCATCATAGTCCTTAGGATCCTTGAGCAGACGTGGAGCGCACTCAATGATGGTGCGCAGCACCGTCTCGCACATACCATCGCTGATGAGGTTGCTCTCGGTGCAGATGTACTGCTCGTAGATGTGGCTCATGATATCAGCGGCGCCTGCGGCGGTCTGATTGGCCGGAACCGAGTAGGTGTACTCAGGATCTAAGATCGAAACCTTTGGATAGACGAATGGGCTTAAGAAGCCTAACTTCTCCTTGGTCTCTAAGTTGGAGATAACCGAGGCTGAGTCAAACTCCGAGCCGGTCGCCGACAAAGTCAGCACAGTGATCAGAGGTAAGGCCTTGGTGATCTTACGTGGATCTAAGACCAAGTCCCAAGCGTCGCCGTCATATAAGGCCCCAGCACAGATAGCCTTAGCGCAGTCCAAGACCGAGCCGCCGCCTACGGCCAATACGACCTCAACGCCTTCCTTTTTGCAAATCTCAACGCCCTGACGTACCGAAGTGATACGTGGGTTCGGCTCCACGCCGCCGCACTCAAAGATGGTGCAGTCAGCAAGTTGGCCCTTAACTTGGTCATAAAGGCCCGAGCGCTTGATGGAGTTGCCGCCATAGACCAGCAGCACCTTCTTACCCACAGCTACGACTTCCGCCGTCAGCTCCTTGAGTGCGCCCTTGCCAAAGTGAACCTTGGTCGGAGTGCAAAATGAGAAATTGTTCATCATAGCAACAGATGTCCTTGCAAAAAGAAAGCAGCCTAAAAGCTGCAACGTCTCTCACTTTAGCACAACGCCCGCCCCAAAATTACAATCCAACTCACATTTGCCCCGATCGCGCTCCACACCATGCGCGCTCTGCGCGCGGAGCGCAGGCGGGGCGGCGGCGCGAAGGCCAATGCAACTGCTCACTTAAAGTTGCGAGCAGGCCGCAAAATCGCTCAGGGGCTGAGGCCATCCAGCACTCCATCGGGGCGCAGCCCCAGTTGCGGCGGAGAGTCAGCGCGGGACGATTGGGGAAAGATACACATACATGCTGTGTAGAGCGCGCGGGCTGCGTTGGCATGGTTGCGACGTAGAGAGATAGGGTCAAGAGGCAATTGTGCGCTTCTAAGTGCCATGTGCGCGGGCACGTAACGATGGTGCGGTAGCGGGTGGTGACATGGCTTACCTCAGGGAGCGATATGGTGGATACGATATGGCGCCAGCCTCCTAGTGGGGAAGCTGACGCCTGTGGGTTAGATGGCGCCCGTGTCTGGCGCCGCCGCAGGCCCGAGCCTACGTGGCTCTGGGCGTACCTATACGTTACGCGCGCTTAGAAGGTGAAGCGAGCGTTAGCACCGACTGCGAGGTCGTCTACGTTGCTCGAGCCGGGGTAGCCGACGGTCAGGCTGAAGGCGATACCAGCATTACTCTGCGCTGCGATCCCCAAGGTGGCGCCGTAGGTGAAGTTGTCTAAGACCTCCGAGGTGATGGCCGAGTCGATATTCTCGACGCCTACCCACTTGAAGGTGCCTTAGTTCTCGTCGGTGCCGAGGTTTGGTCAGAACAAAATTGGCTTGTTTAAGCCGTTTGAAAAGGCTCACTTTTCCACTGCAACTGTGCTATGATATAAATATCTGTTGTGGGCCAACGCAGGCAAGGAGAGCATCGTGGCAGATATTTCGCTCTTTACCCAGAAAGTTTTAGCTGCAACTCGTTTGCCTAATATCACCCTTGGTAACTCCGATTTCCCTGAGGTTCGGCGCGACGGCACCCTGTTTGTTGATAAAACGGTCAAATTGCCGATGTTACTGGACTACAAGAAGGTCTTCTTCGCTCGGCCGCGCCGCTTCGGCAAAACTACGCTTGCATCAATGATCAAAGTGCTGTTTATGCATGGAACCGAGATGTTTAAGGG
>CALXNA010000028.1 GCA_944389615.1 uncultured Anaerobiospirillum sp.
ATGACGAGTCACAGCTAGAGGCCGACTTGACCGATCAGGCCTTGGCCGAGCTCTATACCCAACAAGATGCCGCAGAGTAAGGCCTGCGCATTAGGTAGCGAAAGCCCCACCCCCAAATGAGGGGGCAGGGCTTCATGCATAGCTGTCAGAGTTTTAGTAAAAACTCAGGGTTATAATGTTTACATAGTTGAACAAATGTTCAACTATGCAAGTATGGGTAATTCAACATCAGCAACACCGCAGTAAGGTCGAATTGGCTCCGGCCTCGCTGAGGGGACTGCTTCGTAGGGAGGATGTTATGGAGTTTCAGCAAATTCGCTCAGCCACAGCGATTGTCACCTATGCCAACACCCGTTTCTTAATCGATCCGATGTTTGCGCCCAAGGATGCCATGGCGCCCCTTGAGATTGGTCCTAATCCGACGATGCGCATGCCGATTCATGAGCTACCGCTGTCGCCTGAAGAAATTATTAAGAACAGCGATGCGGTAATTGCGACCCATCTGCATTTTGATCATTTTGATGAAGATGCATGTGAGCTCTTGCCCAAGGACATGCTCATCTTTTGTCAAGACGACAAAGACGGTGCCCAACTGCGCCAATGGGGCTTTACCAACGTGACCATGCTGCATCACAGCGGCATCAACTTCCAAGGCATCACCCTGACCAAGGTTGGCGCTATGCATGGTGAGCCGTGCCGCGCCGAGAAGTTGTATGAGCAAATACACATGCGCGGCCAAGCCTGTGGCGTGGTATTTCAGGCACCAGGCGAGCCCGTCTTCTATATGTCTGGTGATACCATTTACTGCGACTATGTCGAGGCCGCTATCAAGGAATTTAAGCCCGATGTCGTCTCAGTTAACGCCTGCGGCGCCTCGGTCAATGGCTATGGTCACATTATCTTTGACCTCAACGACATGCGAGCCTTGCACGCCTTAGCCCCACAGGTTGAGGTCATTGTCACCCATATGGACAATGTGGGCCATGCCACTGTCTGGCGCTCTGACCTCAAACAGCTCAAGCAAGAGCTTAGCTGGGATAAGCTTGCCATTCCTGAAGATGGTGAGACTCTGTACTACAGAGCCTAACCTTTCCTACAGGTTGGCTCAGTTGTGCGCGCCACGCGCCTGCCGACCCGCAGTAGCGTCGCGGCTGCCGACCCGCAGTAGCGTCGCGCCTGCCGACCGCATCGTAGCGTCGCGCCACAGCATCGCGCCTGAGCTCGGGCCTAGCAGGCTGCGTTAGCGGCGGCGGGCGACGTTGGTGATGTTCGGGATCTGCTTGACGCGGTGGATGATACCTGCGAGGTGCTCGCGATCGCGTACCGTGACCGTCAGATTGATGAGATAAGTGCCATCTTCCTTGATCTCCGAGTTGATGGCATCGATCTGCGAACCGGCAATATCCACGGCATTGGAGATCTCGCTTAAGATGCCTTGGCGGTTCTCAAGCTCGATGCGCAGACCCGTCTGGAAGGCCAAGTTGGCGGTGACCGAGTAGTCCCAGTCGACCTTGATGAACTTCTCGGGCTCGTTGAGCTTATCTTCCTCGCGGATGTTGGAGCAGGTGGCGTTGTGGATTACCAAGCCCTTGGCAGTGATATGGCCGATGATGTCATCGCCCGGGATCGGCAGACAGCATTGGGCAAAGGTGTACGGCAGGCCACCGGTGCCGGTGATCGGCTTGCCTTCCTCGGCCTCGGACAGGTCGCTCTTTAACTTCTTGGCGACAACCACCGCTAAGATGTTGCCCAAGGCGACGTCGCTTAAGAGCGCGTTGAGATCCGGCTCCTTAAACTCCTTTAAGACCGCATCCATCTGCTCCGGAGCTACCTCCTCAAGGCGCATATCCTTGAGGACGTTTTGCAGCAGGCGCCGTCCGATCAAGACGCACTCTTGGCTCTTCAAGCCCTTGAGGTACTGGCGGATCTTAGAGCGCGCCCGCGGCGTGACCACGGTGGAGAGCCACATGGCGTTTGGCTCCGCATTCGGCGCCGTGATGATCTCCACGGCCTGACCCGACTGTAATGGGCGGCCTAATGGGTACATGCGGTGGTTGACGCGCGCGCCGATGCAGTGCTGACCGATGTCGGTGTGCAGGGCATAGGCAAAGTCCACCGCGGTGGAACCAGCCGGTAGATCGAAGATCTTGCCATCTGGGGTGAAGACGAAGATGGCATCCGGGAAGAGGTCGGTCTTGACGCCTTCGATGAACTCCATCGAGCTCGAGGCGCTTTGCTGGAGATCGATGATGTTCTTAATCCATTGCTGGGCATTCTTCTGGGCGGTGGTGGAGGTGGGCTCAGAGCCATTCTCCTTATACGACCAGTGGGCCGCGACACCGCGCGCGGCCATTTGATCCATGAACTCGGTGCGGATCTGAATCTCGATCGGGACGCCATGTGGGCCGATGAGCGAGGTGTGCAAGGACTGGTAGCCGTTGATCTTCGGGATGGCGATGTAGTCCTTAAAGCCGCTCGGGCGCGGCTTGTAGAGATTGTGCATCTGCCCTAATACGCGATAGCAGGTGTCGACATCGTCCAAGATGATACGGAAGGCGTAGACATCCATGATCTCACGGAACTGCAGCTCCTTCTTGACCATCTTTTTGTAGATGGAGTAGATGCGCTTCTCGCGTCCTAAGACGCGGCCGTGAATGTTGACCTCCTTGAGGCGGCGGTTGATCGACTCAAGGATGTTGTTGATGATCTCCTTGCGGTTGTTGCGCGCGCGCGTCACCGCCGATTTGAGCACGCGATAGCGCATCGGGTAGAGCGCGGCGATTCCTAACTCCTCAAGCTCCACCTTGATATCGGAGATACCTAAGCGATTGGCAATCGGGGCGAAGATCTCCAAGGTCTCACGTGCAATGCGCTTGCGCTTGTCTGGGCGCAGCGAGCCCAAGGTGCGCATATTGTGGGTGCGGTCGGCGAGCTTGATCAAGATGACGCGGATGTCGCGCGTCATGGCCAAGATCATCTTGCGGAAGTTCTCAGCTTGGGCTTCGCGGTAGTCGTGGAAACGCAGCTTATCAAGCTTGGTGACGCCATTGACTAGGTCGCAGACGATGGGGCCAAACTCGCGCGTGATGTCTTCAGGCGTCACGCCAGTATCTTCGACCGTATCATGCAACAGTGCGGCGATGATGGACTCCTTGTCCAAATGCATCTGGGCGATGATGGTCGCAACCGCAATCGGGTGGATGATGTACGGCTCGCCTGAGGCGCGCTTTTGCGGCGCGTGCGCGGTATCAGCAAGGACAAAGGCCCGATCGATGTCAGGCATGCACTCAGGGGGCAGATACGAGGCGGCTAAATCATGCAGCGGTAGGTAGTAGTGGAAGTTTTGCGAGGCTAAGGCCGCAGCGCTCGGCTCCACCGGGCCATGCACCGGTGTCGGCGGCAGCTCCTTGGGGCTATCAAAGGCGCTAAAGGGCCCGTTATCGCGGGCATTGACGTTGATGCTATCGCTATAGATGCCTTCGTGCTCGAGCGCGCTTGCCTCTAAGTCATGATGCGACGGGCGCACCGCGGCGCTCGCGGCACTGACTCCGATCGGCGTCTCTACTAGCGTGTCCGTGGCCACGGCGATGACCGGGGCGGCCTTCTTCGGCTTAGTCAGTCCCGTGGCATCCTCATAGTTCTCGTCGAACTTGCCTTGGGCCACGGCCTGCGCGGTCGACGAGGCCGCCGCCAAGGCGGCATCGATATCTGCGGGGCTAGGAGCAGACTTATCAGATGGCAAATTTTGGTTGCTCTCCATAACCTCTTCTCCTTAGCTCATTGACACTAAAACCAAACCTCGTACCGCAGGTGCTGAGCGCTTTCGCGCTCCTAGCGCGGCGCGTGCCCGGCGTTGCGCGCCGATCGCGCGTTTTGCCGCGGCGCTCTGCGCGCCTTGCGCAGACGCTTCAGCCGCGGCACGCGGCCTACGCTTAGCATCCAAGTGTACAACAAAGTGACAAAGTGCGGCAGCTGCGCTTGCCCTATGATAGGGCAGGCGAGCTGACCCCCATCCTAATTGTAGGTAATGAGCCCGGATGTGGCTAGCAGGCAAATGACAAGCTGTGACCTAACAAACGCCCGCAGCCCAATCTTTGTGCCAGTTTGCGCCCTGCGGCACAAAGTTGCAGCAAACAAAAAAGCGCACGACGGGGAGTCTTGCGCTTTTTTGGAGTGAAGCGGGAAGGCGCGCTTAGTCCATGTTGAACATCTCTGCGCCATCGATCGGAGCGAACTCGCTGTCGGCCGGGAGGATGCTGGTATCGCGCATTAAGTCCTTGCGATCTTGCTTATCGAGGAATTCCTCCGAGATGAGGCCTGCCTCAATCTCACGCAGAGCGATGACAGTTGGCTTGTCTTTTTCTTCGTCGACTAACGGCTTGCTGCCGTTCATCGAGATTTGACGAGCACGACGAGCTGCGATGAGTACTAAGTCAAAGCGATTGCCCACTTTAGCCACAGCGTCTTCAACTGTAACTCTAGCCATTTATCAAATACCTCAAATGTTTAGGAACGCCTGACAAGTTGGGTCCTAACGAACGAAAATCGAACCATAAGCTGCGCGCAGGTCGCGGCAGCAGGGGCGTATGCCCACTAGGCGCAAAACCAAGGAAGAAAGGGCACGCCGTGCCTCAGGGGAAATTTACTAAAGCTACCCATTGTAGCAAAAATTTGGCCTATTGGCCGCCCTTTGGCCTAAATACGCCCCAGAGCGGCGGCGTTAGTTGCCCGCCGACTGCGCCTCCGTTACCGCGGGGGCCGCCTCCGGCGCTGCGGTGGTCTCAGCTGCCGCTTAGGACGGAACCGCAGGCTGATCCGCGGTAGTCTCCGCCGCGGTGGTATCGGCCGCAGCAGAGGCCTCTTGCTTGGCCTTGGCCTCAGCTAAGGCCGCTGAGAGGGCGCTGGCGCACGGAAGCCATGCCGTTTCGTAGTCGTGGGCCTGCTGCTTCATGTCTTCAAGCAGGTCGCCATGCCGCTCCTTGATGGCCTCAAGGCGCACGCGCTCGCTTAAGATGATGCTGCGCAGCTTGATCAGGCTGTCGTCGAAGTTGTCATTGATGATGACGTAGTCGTACTCATCATAATGGGAGATCTCGGACATGGCCTGCGCCATGCGCTTGGAGATGACCTCTCGGCTGTCTTGGCCGCGCTTGATCAAGCGCTGCTCGAGCTCAGTAAGCGACGGGGGCAAGATGAAGATCTTGATAGCCGCGGGCATCTGCTCCTTGATGAGGCGCGCGCCTTGCCAATCGATGTCAAAGAGCACATCTTTGCCTTGCGCGAGCCACTCCTCGACGATCTCGCGCGAGGTGCCGTAGTAGTTGTCAAAGACCTTGGCGTACTCAAAGAACGCATTGCGGGCGATCAGCGCTTCAAACTCTTCGACGCTGACAAAGTGATAGCTCTCGTGGTCGACTTCGCCCGGGCGCGGGGCGCGCGTGGTGTGCGAGATCGAAAGCCGCAGGCTGTCATCGAGGTTGAATCGATGGAGCAGGGCATTGATGAGCGACGATTTGCCCGCGCCACTCGGCGCCGAAACGATATAGAGCTTGCCTTGTGCCATCAAGATCTCTCCGTTAGTGAACTTGGCCGTAAGGGTTGAAGTGGGTCGACAGCTCCGCGCTGTCATCAGGTTCAGCAAGGTCAGGCGCCGCCAAGTCGCCCGCAGTCGGCGCCTCAGCGCCATGGAACAGCGTGAACCACGAGGTCAGGGTTTGGCGTACCTCATCGATCCCGATCTTATTCCAAGCCGAGAAGGCTAAGACCCTGAAGTCGCCGCCAAACTCGCTTAACTGGTACTTGACCTCACCTACGGCTTCGCGGCGCTTGGTGACGCCGAGCTTATCGGCCTTGGTCAAGAGGATTAAGGCCGGGAGGTTGGCCGCGAGCGACCAATCGAGGATCAAGCGGTCGTGGTCTTTGAGCGGCGTGCGGATGTCCATGGTGACCACAATGCCGCGCAGGGCCTTGCGCTTTTGCAGGTACTCCGACATCGATTTCTGCCACTGGCGCTTCATGCTCTCAGGCACTGCTGCGTAGCCGTAGCCGGGCAGGTCGACTAGCGAGCAACCGGGCTTGACCTCAAAGAGGTTGATAAGACGGGTGCGACCCGGGGTGCGCGAGGTCTTGGCCAAATGCTTTTGATCGCAGATCGCGTTGAGCGCCGAGGACTTGCCGGAGTTAGAGCGCCCGGCAAAGGCGATCTCAGCCCCCAAATCATCCGGGAGGCGCTTGATATCGGGCGAGCTGGTGATAAAGCGCGTTTTGCGGTAGTCGATGACAACTTGCTCCATGGCTCTCCTTCCTTGAGCACGGCGCTCCGGTAGCACTGGGGCCGCTTTTGTGATGGGGTTCAAAAAACCGCGTAATTATAGCCTTTTTAGCGCAAAAGTGCGCGCTAATGGCCCCAAATTGTCCCCAACCTGCCGGGGGCAGGCCCAGCCGCCGCCGACCACCGGCCCGGCTGCCGGGGGCAGGCCCAGCCGCCGCTCCAAAAACAACGACGCCACCAAGCAGGGCTTGATGGCGCAGTGAGCCGAGAGCTTCAGCCGTGGTTTAGACTAAACCGGCCTCGGCCATGATCTCCTCTGGGGTCAACGGCCGCTCCGCTGGGGTGAGCTCGCGGGCTAACTTGAACTCGGTGTGATCCATGGCAAGCTCAAGATAGAAGACGTTACCTGCGGAGGTAAAGAAGGTGATGCGCGAGACCTCAGGGTGGTCTAAGGTCATGTTGATGTTGATCTCAACTTGGTGTGGCAGCGCCATCATCTTCGGCTGCGACTGGTGGATACGACCATTGAGCGAGGTGCTGATCTTAGCTGTGAAGTTGCCGACCATCTGATTTAAGAGCTCACCTAAGGTGTTGCTGACTTCCTCAGAGGTGTAGTTGGTTGCCAAGTCAGAATCGCTCTGTCCCATCAACTTCATGTAGCAGGTGTACAGCTCCATGGCAGTTTCTTTAGGGAAGTTCAAGACCACCATGCCCGAGAAGGTGCCAGTGAAGAGCACAAAGGTACCGATATCAGGACGTAATGTAGTGTTGTTGATCTTTTGGATCATTGGGGTGTAGGAGATCTTGTCGCCGGTTGCGGTCGATAAGACTTCCGTGACGCTATCGCATAAGGACAGCAGGATATCGTCACAGGTAATGACTTGTTGTTTAGACAGTAACATTAATCACACTCGGTGCTAACGCTTCGGCCGTCAAGAAGGCCGCGGCTTAAGAGAACAGGCAACCTGCTGCGCACTCGAGCGCTGAAACGAGCGCTTAATCTGCGGGCTGCTCAAAGATGAACCTGATGGTTATCGTGCCAAACACGATACCGCTAAGTCCATTGTAGCTAGAAATGGCAGTGAAAACAAAAAGCGGCAAGCGATAGTGCGCCCGGTCAAACTTTCCCGTAAGAAACGGGGCGGGCGCTGCCGCGTCCGCCCCGAGGGCACTGCTACATTGGGGCGCAGGCGCAGACCTGCGCCGCCGCCTGCGTAGGCCGCATCGCTGAGCGCTCAGGCGCTACCGTGTGCGGCCGCGTATGCCGCTTAGCAGTTGATGTGCAGCTCCTTGAGCTTGCGCGTTAAGGTGTTACGACCCCAGCCTAAGAGCTTGGCCGACTCCTGCTTGTGGTTGCTAGTGAAAGCCAAAGCCGCCTCGAGCATTACGCGCTCAAACTCTGGGGTGGCCTCCGAGAGGATGTCGTGCTCACCGGCGCGTAAACGCCCGTCGACCCAGTTCCTCAGCTGCTCTTGCCACGAGGTTGGTTCCTTGGAGGTACCGGCAATCGAGGTCGTGACCTTGGCCTGCTGGTTGCGCGCTTGTAAGTACTCGCTTGGCAGGTCGCTCATTTGGATGTCGCGGCCGGTGACCATGATGGTCAGGTACTTACACAGATTCTTTAACTGACGGACATTGCCCGGCCATGGCTGGCGGCATAAGAAGACCAAGACCTCGGAGGTCAGCTTCTTAGGCTCTTGGCCTGCCTCGATCGCACTTTGAGTTAAGAAGTGCTTGGCCAGCATCGGGATGTCGTTGTTGCGCTCGCGCAGCGGCGGCATATTGATGTGGATGACGTTGATGCGGTAGTAGAGTTCCTTGATGAACTTGCCTTCGTTGCCCAGCTCCTCTAAGTCCTGCGAGCTCGAGGCAATGATGCGGACATTGGCCGGGCGCGGCGTGCTTTGGCCCAGTGGCAGGTACTCATTGCGCTGTACCACGGTCAAAAGACGGGTCTGAGCGCTCAGCGGCATTTCGCTGATCTCGTTGATGAATAAGGTGCCGCCTTCGGCACGCTCAATGGCGCAGGTGGCCCCGTCTTCATTGGAGAAGAGCTCGTGCTCGATTAACTCCTGCGGCAGCGAGGAGACATTGACCGAGACAAACTTGCCTTGATCGCGACGCTCGGAGTGGTTGTGCATCGCCAAGGCGACCAACTCACGGCCCGTGCCGCGCTCGCCGTAGATGAAGACTGGTACCCCGGCCTTAGCGCCACGGCCGATGTACTTGAAGACCTCCTGCATCGCCGGGCTCTTACCGATGATCTCATCGTTATCGTTCTCGGAGACTTGCAGCGCGGTCTCATCCTTCTTCTTGGTCTGGTTGACGCGGTGTACGGCAGCGCGGCGGATCACTTGAATGGCCTGCTCGATGTCAAAAGGCTTAGGCAGATACTCGAAGGTGCCGTGCTCGTAAGAATCGATGGCGGCTGAGAGGTCGGAGTGGGCCGTGATGATGATGAATGGGATATTAGGATCGACCTCGTGAACCTTCTGAATCAGGGACAGACCATCAATGCTGCCGGGCATGTTGATGTCGGAGACGATGACGTCTGGGATCTCAGTCTTTAAGGCCTCAAGCGCCGCATCGCCGCTCTCAAAGGAGCGGTGGTTAATGGAGTTAACATTGAGTGCACGATCAAAGACAAAACGGATGCTGGTATCGTCGTCGATGACCCAAATAAGTGGATCCATAATATCCAAACCTCAAGCTGAAAATGTTAGAGGTTTTATCACGTCCCCTGCGCTATTAAAACCACACTGTGAGCTCAGGGAAGCGCTGTCCAACCTCGCTTCGTTGGGGAAATCTAGGTAAGCGGCTAACCTTACCAAAATGAGCACCGCTTAATGCGCGGCACGCCTACTTAATGCGTGGTACGCCTAGATGTGCGCGCCGATTGAGCAAGCAGCGCAGCATAGCCCGCGGCGCTCTTGGGTTATTTGTCGCCCCCAGTGCCATGGTTGTTGGTGGTGATCGGCAAGATGAGCTTGAAGACGGTGCACCCCGGGGTGCTCTCGCACTCAATCGTGCCGTTGTGGTGTTCTACGATGTTCTGCGCGATCGATAAGCCTAAGCCATGGCCATCTGCGCGCGAAGTGACCATCGGGTAGAACAGCATGTCCTTAATCTGCTCGGGGATGCCCGGGCCATTGTCTATGATCGCAACTTCGATCGACATCGGATACTTCACGCCGCCGACCAAGGCGCCCATCAAGGCACGGGTTCTGATCTTGATGGTCGGGTAGGTGGTATTGGACTCGGTTAAGGCCTGAATGGCGTTGGATATGATGTTGATCAAAGCCTGCTGCATCGCATCAAGGTCGAGTCTAATCTCTGGGAGCGAAGGGTCGTAGTCCTTTTCAAAGCGCAGCCGCCCTTGGGTGGCCATCGACTCTAAGGACAAGACTTTCTCGATCACGTAGTGAATGTTGGTCATAGTGCGCGGATTGGCGCGCTGTGGCCCCAAGAGGCGATCGACCAAGGCCTTTAAGCGGTCGGCCTGCTCGATGATAACCTTGGTGTACTCCTTGAGCTCGCTATCGCTTGAGTAGGTCATCTCAAGAAGTTGTGCCGCGCCGCGGATGCCGCCCAGTGGGTTTTTGATCTCGTGAGCGAGGTTGCGAATGAGGTCGCGCGCCGCCAAGTTCTGGCTGCGCCGCTGCAAGTCCTCGTTGAGCTTTTGCTGGTAGTCCAAGCGATGGATTTCCACGACCAAGCCGCGCGCCCGTCCAGTGTACAGGGACAGGTACATATCGGCATGGAAGTGGACATGCGGATCGGGGCTAAAAGTGATGTCCGTAGCGGTGAAGCCTTGGAAGGTCGGCACATTGGAGTGCTGCAAGGTCTCAATCAGGTTCTTTTCCTGCGCATCGATGAGCTCGGTCAGTTTGATGCCTTGAAGTTTCGAGCGCGACATCGAAAACAACTGCTCGGCTGCCGTGTTGGCAAAGGCCACCTTTAACTGAGAGTCGGTGACCAAGATGGCCGTCGAGATACTCTCAATAATGGTTTTAGCGTCACATTGCATAGAAGCCACTCATTAACATCACTTGACCTACAAGGCAGCGCCGCCGCTCAGCGCGGTAGCACCGCGCGGCAACACCGCGCGGCAGCGTTGCCTCCCGCATCGGGCAGGCCGAACCTTATGTTTACAACCTTCCTCTACTTACATGGAGCCACGTACTTTCGTAATCAAGCACGTTGCGACAAATTACCGCCGCTCCGGCCCCGCGAGGCCACGCCCAGAGCCGCCGCGAGACCGCGGGACCACGCCCAGCGCCGCAGGCCCCAAGGCGCCGCGCCTTGGGCCGATGCGTGGCGCCCGGCTACGTCGCCAGAGCCGAAAACGCCAATGGCGGAGCCCACGCAGCTGATGCGGCGTGGTAGCAACCCTATGTGAAGCCCTGAAGCAAAAGAAGATCAGTACGCAAGCCTGATAGGCTTTGCCTCCTACCAAGGCTCGGGAACAGCAGCTGAGACTCTCACCTGCCGCGCCATTACAGCAAGACAACTCGGAGACATCATGCCCGCACGAGTCATGGTCAGCGCCTTCAGGCTTGAAGCCTTCCGGGCTCACCGCGAAGAGAAACTTGATGCAGCCTGCCTGAGGGGGCCCTAACGTGCGGTAACACGAGCAGGCGGCCCGCAAGGCCGAACTACAAAGGTGCAAGCTCCCGGCAAAAATCTATGATCGAGCTTATACCGATGCTCCATTTTAGAGCGGAAATGCTGGAGCAAGATGAGATTGTTGTGCGCGCTTTAGTTTAGTGCAATATTGCCCAATAAAAGGTCACGCATTTGGGAATGAAGATCTACAAGTAAAACGCGTTAAGCCTTTATTCATCGGAGTTTGTGCCTATGCGCCCCATAATGTAACGGTGAAACGGCTTTCAAAAATGGTGCTCAGCTCGCCCTAAAAGTCTACTCTAGGCTTTCAAAGCGGTGCGCGCTGCCCCAAAAACAACGCAGCCCAAGCTGAGGTCAGCTTGGGCTGCGGAGCGCCGTAGGCGCAGAGGCGCCCGCGGCGGCGGGCGCAGGTGGGGTGAGCTGCTATTCCTTGCTGGCCTTGCCACCCTTAGCGCGGAAGTCGCGGATACGCTCCATCTCCGATAAGAACTTCTTACGGATGCGGATCGACTTTGGCGTAACCTCAACTAACTCGTCTTCGTTGATGAACTCCAAGGCCTGCTCTAAGCTCATGTGCACGGCTGGGGTCAAGATGATGTTGTCATCAGAACCGGCGGCACGGACGTTGGTCAACTTCTTGGTCTTGAGGCAGTTGACGGTCAGGTCGTTAGAGCGGACGTGCAGACCGATGATTTGGCCCTCGTAGACCTCTTCACCGGCGTCGACGAACAAGCGGCCACGCTCCTGCAGGAACCATAAGGCGTATGGGACGGCCTTACCGGTGTCATTGGAGATCAAGACGCCGTTAGCGCGCTCGCCGATGGTGCCGCCGACATAGTCGTCGTAGCTATCGAAGGTGTGGTACATCAGGCCCGTACCCGAGGTTAAGGTTAGGTAGAGGCTTTGGAAGCCGATTAAGCCACGGGCAGGGATACGGTAGTCTAAGCGCACGCGGCCTTTGCCATCTGGGTTCATGTTCTTAAGCTCACCCTTGCGGCGGCCTAACTCTTCCATGACTGCGCCTTGGTTGCCCTCGTCTAAGTCCAAGGTCAAGATCTCATATGGCTCCAAGGTTTTGCCATTGGCATCCTTGTGCAAGATGACCTCAGGACGGGATACGCCCAGCTCATAGCCTTCGCGGCGCATCTGCTCGATTAAGACCGATAAGTGGAGCTCACCTCGGCCTGAGACGCGGAACTTGTCGGCATCCTCAGTGTTCTCAACGCGCAGGGCGACGTTGTGGACGAGTTCAGTGCGCAGACGCTCTTCGATGTTGCGCGAGGTGATGAATTTGCCTTCACGCCCGGCAAACGGTGAGGTGTTAACGCAGAAGGTCATCGAGACTGTAGGCTCATCGACGGTCAAAGGTGGCAGCGGCTCAACCTTTTGGGGGGCGCAGATGGTATCGGAGATCTTCAGCTCGCCTAGGCCGGTTACGGCGATGATGTCACCGGCGCTGGCCTCTGGTACCTCGGAGCGGTGCAGACCTAAGTAGCCTAAGACCTGACCGATCTTACCAGTGCGGGTGGAGCCATCGGCACCGACAATGGTAACTGGCTGATTGGTCTTAGCCGTACCACGGGTGACGCGGCCTACGCCGATAACACCGACGTACGAGGTGAAGTCGAGCGAGGAGATCTGCATCTGGAATGGGCCATCGAGGTCGGCCTGTGGTGGGCTGACCTTCTCAATGATGGTATTGAACAATGGCTCCATCGAGTCGCCATGATTCTCTGGGTCTTCGCTCGCCCAACCGGCTAAGGCCGAGGCGTAGATGATCGGGAAGTCGAGCTGCTCGTCGGTGGCCCCCAAGTTATCAAAAAGGTCGAAGACTTGGTCGATGACCCAATCTGGGCGGGCGCCCGGACGGTCGCACTTGTTGATGACCACGATTGGGCGTAAGCCGCGGGCAAAGGCCTTTTGCGTAACAAAGCGGGTCTGCGGCATTGGGCCGTCGACGGCGTCGACTAAGAGCAGCACCGAGTCCACCATCGACATAACGCGCTCAACTTCGCCACCGAAGTCGGCGTGGCCTGGGGTATCAACGATGTTGATGCGGTAATCCTTCCAGTTGATCGCGGTGTTCTTGGATAAGATGGTGATGCCACGCTCTTTTTCGATGGCATTAGAGTCCATAACGCGCTCTTGGCCCAATTCGTTGCGGTCAAGAGTGCCTGATTGGCGCAGTAACTTGTCAACTAAAGTCGTCTTGCCATGGTCGACGTGCGCGATGATGGCAATATTACGGATCTTTTGAACATCCATCGAAAACATACCTACGGAAACTAAAGAGCAGCAAGCCTGCTGCGGGCTTTTGACCTAGGATCGCCCGCCTGCGCCGCGCAGGGCGCGTCAGGAGCAGCTACGCTCCCACACCACACAAGGCTTGCCTCAAGCTTATCTCCTGCGACCTAAGCACCTCCGCGCCAGCTCGCTTCAGCGAAGGGCGCGTAACCAGTGCGCTTAGGACATAAGCGAAATTTTGGGATCCCAATCGTGCTTTGCACGCATACCCCTTGCAAAAAAGTGACGCTATTTTAGCTCAAAATCCTGAAATTGCGCGGTTTGTCCGGATTTTGCTGCACCCAAACGGTGTAAGGCGCGCCGCGCCGCGTACAATAAGGTACAAAAGCCATCAGGCCCGTCGGCTCGGCTCACGCTGCGCCTCGGCTTGTGGCCGCGCAGGCCGCTGCCTTGGCCTGCGGCCGAGCCCTAGCCCAGCTCAAACGTCCTTTCATTGGCCCGACCAACCGCCAGCCCCACATAGAGAGGTGTGCTATGAGTGAACTGATTCGCTACTTCGTGCGCAGAATCAAGCGCGACGAGATCGCCATTGAGGCAGGCGCCCTTGCTTACACCTCGGTGCTGGCCTTGGTACCGGCCATTACCGTGGTCTTATCGATCTTCGCCATGATCCCAGCCTTCACTCCGATCAAGGAGGCCATGATGGACTTCGCGGCGCAGAACTTTATGCCGGTCTTCACCGAAGCGGTGGGCGACTCCCTGACCACCTTTGTCGCACACGCCACCTCGATGACGGTTACAGGCTCGCTGATGCTCTTTGTGGTCAGCCTGATGTTAATCCGCTCGGTTGATAAGACCCTCAATCGCATTTGGCATGGGGGCAAGCGCCGCATCACCATGACCTTTGCCATTTACTGGACGATCTTGACGGTCGGCCCACTAAGCTTTGGCATCGTGGTCTGGGCCACCACCAAGCTCATCGCCTCCAACATCTTTGACACCATGGAGCTGGCCGCCGCCGTCCAGACCTTCTACTACCTCTTACCGTTCTTTATCGAGACGGGCATGATCTTCGTCTTGTACACGGTGATGCCGGTCACCGAAGTCAAGGCGCGTGATGCTTTGGTCGGCGCGATCTGCGTAGCGATCGCTTTTGAGGCGTTAAAGCGCCTCTTCTCGGCCTTTATCCTCAACTTCTCCGACTATGAGGCGATCTATGGCGCCTTAGCGGCCGCACCGGTGCTGATGATTTGGATCTACATCAACTGGTGGTTGGTGCTCATTGGCGCTGAGATCACTGCGGTCTTAACCCAAGCGCGCAGCGGCACGGGAGAAGAAGTGCCCAAGCTCATCCGCTCCTTGGTCAATCTCATGAGCTCGGCGCGCGATGAGGACTCGATCATTATCGCCGCGGCCAAGGGCCCTGCCCCTGACCTTTTATCTGACCTCAGTGGCCCCGACGACGGCCACTCCAGCTCCATCAAGGTGCACATCTCATCAAGCTACGACGCCACCAAGGACGAGTCAAAAGCTTAGAAGATCATCTCCTCTTCGGGGTCATAAGGCTTTTCGGGCTCAGGCGGCGCCTTAGCAGCTCCCGCCCTCGGCGCGGCCGCCCCTTGGGCGGCGCGCTGAGCCGCCGCCTCTTCGGCGGCGCTGCCAAACTCATGCTGGATAAAGCTGTCGATAAACACGTCCTTGAGCAGCGCCCGCTCTGTCGCATCGGCTTGCGCCTGAGCCGCAGCTTCGCGCTCGGCCTGGGCGGCCGCGCGCGCCGCTGCCGCAGCCTGCTCGTTCTCTGGCTCCGACTCAGTTGCAACCTCAGGCTCTAAGGAGCTGTTTGGCTCGCCCTCAGGGGCAGGGGCTTCCGACTCGGCTGCAGCATTATTCTCTGAGGTGGCAGTTTGCTCGCCTTCAGGGGTTGGGCTTTCCGACTCAGTTGTGGCCTCAGTCTCTAAGGTGCCGTCTTGCTCGCTCTCAGGGGCTGGGGCTTCCGACTCGATTGCGGCGTTCGTCTCTAAGGAGCCATCTTGCTCACCCTCAGAAGCTGGAGCTTCCGGCTCGGCTGTAACATTATTCTCTGAGATGGCAGTTTGCTCGCCTTCAGGGGCTGGGCTTTCCGACTCGGTAGCTGTCTCTGAGGTAGCATCTGGCTCGCTCTCAGGGGCTGGGGCTTCCGACTCGGTGGCGGTATCGGTCTCTGTGGTGGCGTCTTGCTCCCCTTCAGGGGCTGGGCTTTCCGACTCGGTAGCTGTCTCTGAGGTAGCATCTGGCTCGCTCTCAGGGGCTGGGGCTTCCGACTCGGTGGCGGTATCGGTCTCTGTGGTGGCGTCTTGCTCCCCTTCAGGGGCTGGGCTTTCCGACTCGGTAGCGGTCTCTGAGGTAGCAGCTGGCTCGCTCTCTGGGGCTGGAGCTTCCGGCTCGGTAGCGGTCTCTGAGGTAGCAGCTGGCTCGCTCTCTGGGACTGGAGTTTCCGGCTCGGTAGCGGCGTTCGTCTCTAAGGAGCCATCTTGCTCGCTCGCAGAGGCCGGGGCTTCCGGTTCGGTAGCGGTATCACTATCTAAGGCGGCAGTTGGCTCGCCCTCAGATGCTGGGCTCTCCGACTCGTTCGCGGCCTCAGTTTCTGAGGTGACAGCTTGCTCGCCTTCAGGGGCAGTGGTTTCCGACTCGGTGGCGGTTTCGGTCTCTAAGGTGCCGTCTTGCTCGCCCTCAGGGGCTTCTGACTCAGTCTCTGTAGCAGGAGCTGTTGGGGTGAGGGCTTGGTCGCTCAGCTGCTCGGGGGCTTCGGTAGCGGCAGCGCTTTGAGCTACGGCACTGGTCGCGTCGTCGATGACGACGGTGCCGTTGAGAACGCCCTTGGCGTCAGTTTGCTCCTTGGCTTGAGCCATGGCATCGTACTGCGGCAAGTACAGGCCCGGGCGCGGCGCGCCACGGCGCAAGGCGCGAATGGCAAAGCGCGGCTCTTGGGTGGTGCCGTCAAAGGACACGGTAGTCGTGCTGTCGCGGGCGAGGCTGACCATAAAGGCATTGCCCGAGAAGTCGTGCTCTAACAGGTCGATGTTGACGCTAAAGCTCGAGTTGGCGGTAGCAAGGCCAACTCGACCTTGGGTACTGAGCTTGCCTGCCTTAAAGGTAGTGTCCGCCTCCAAAGTGTTTATGCCTGCTACGGAGCCTTGCAGCGCCGCTAAGAGCTCGGTGCCGGTCAAGGTGTAATCTTGGCGCTTGCCGCCATTGATGAGGTCTAAACCAAAGTCTGAAATCAAAAGACCGCTCGAGTCCAAGTGGACACGGCCGCTTAAGTTCTTAAGTAAGGCCCCGCTCAGGCCTAAGCGCTCCGCTTCGTTGCTGGTGTCAGCCGCGCTTTGGGCTTCGGCCTTAGCCGCGTTGTTGAGCGGCTCATCCCAGCCGGTGAAGCTGGTGGTCAGCTGCGCGTTGAGGTTGACCTTGCCGGTGAGCATGTGGCCGATGAGATTGGAGTTGAGGTCGGCACTTTCAAAATCTTGGGCCTCAAGGGCCAGCGTGCTCAGGCCGCTGTCGCTCAGGCTTAAGGTGCCTTGCGCGCTCAAGCTGGATTCTTGGAGCCGTACCTGCGGCAGGCTCAGTTGCAGCTGCTTAGGGGTGAGGTTGGCGGCAAGCTCGATATCGCTAAAGAGCAGGTTTGAGTACAGCAGGTTGTGCAAATTGAGCTTGAGCTCGCCTTCTTGGTCGGCTGCAAGGGGCCCTAAGATGGTGGCAGGCGTATTGGCCTCAGGGGCCGACGCGCGCCAGATCAAGTCGTGGGCGCTACCACTGATAGTTTGGATCGAGAGCGGGAGCTGGTTTAAGAAGGAGAGGAACTCTAAGCCCTCAAATTGCGCCTGCTCGAGCTTAATGGTGTAGGCGTTCTTATGCTGCAGGAAATCAAGGCGCGGAGGGTTGAGCGCAAGCTTGCTCTTATCGAGCTTAAGCTGCTGTAAGGTCAGCTCGTGGCGGGCGCGATCTAAGGCACCTTGCAGGGCATAGTTGCCCTCGTAGAGGCTGCCGCTGAAGTCAAAGCTCAGCTGCTCGTCGCGCAGCTCGGCGCTGCCCTTGTTGTGCTCAAAGCTCGTCTGCAGATTAGGAAAGGACAGGGCGTCGATGGCGCCGTCAAAGCGCGCGCTGAAGTGCTCAGAGCTAAGCTCTAAGTTGTAGAGCTTGCCGCTGATGCCCTGCATGACCATGCTGTGGTAGTCGCTAGCGTCGGGGGTGGGCGCTTGCGCCGTGGTAGGGGCGGACTCAGCCTGAGGCTCGGCTGATTGCTCAGCCTTTGGTTCGGTCTTTGGGTCGGTCTGCTTGACCGCTAAGGTCTGCTGGTCATTGGTGTAGATGACTTGGCTTAAGTTGACTTGCTTGGCGCTTAAGTTGATGTCGGCGCTTGGGCGTAGCGATTGGTGCAAGATGACTTGCGACAAGTTGAGTTCATCGAAGATGAGGTCAGCGCCGCCTTGCTGGGTGAAACCTGAGGCGCTGCTAAAGCCGGTGCTGGCTACGTTGTCAGCGTAGGGCAGGTAGCGGCCGTGGCCTGAGACCATGCCGCCTAACATGGCAGCAGTGAAGTTGTTGATGCTAAGACCGTCGCTTTGATGTTCAAATTGCAAGGAGAGGTCTTTGACCTCATTGTCAAAGAGTACAGCGGCGCTTGCGGCCAAGGCGCCGGAGCGATAGGTCAGGCCTTCGCTGGGGCTAAAGCCCACTTGGTTTAAGCGGATGGTGGCATCTTGGGCTTGCAAAAACTGGGTTTTGACCGGAGTGTGGTGAAAGCGCACTAAGTGGGCGTAGATGCTCTCATAGCCTAAGCGGCTGGCCATGAGCTGCGCTAAGTCTTCGGGGGTAATGGTCAGGCCATTGAGGTAGAGGTCGTCGATCTCAAGGCGCTCGGAGCTTAAGGCGCTGCGCAGGTCGTACTCAAGGTAAAACTCGCCAATCTTGGAGTTACCAAAGCTGACGTCGGAGAGCTTGATGACGTCGGGGTACAGGGGCGAAAACTCCGCGTCGCCGATGGTGACCTCAAAGCCGGTCTGGGCGCTTAAGTAGGTGCTCAGCGGCTTCTTGATTTGGTTGCCATTGAAGAAGAGCACAATGAGCACAAAGGCAATCACCACCATGAGGCCGAGCGTCATCAGGGCCTTGGTCAAAAAGCCTAAAACTTTGCTGTGCGAGCGTTGGGCCCGTCTTTTGTGGTAAAGACCAACCATGAAAAGATCCGCTAGGAAATGCTACAAGTGGCACCTCAGGCGCACGGTGCGTGCCAACATGTCACGTAGATTACGTGCCAAGATGCGGCGCATGCCGCATGCCAAGGGCGCAGACTGCATGCCAAGGGCGCAGACTGCATGCCAAGGGCGCAGACTGCGTGCCAAGGGCGCAGACTGCGTGCCAAGGGCGCAGACTGCGTGCCAAGGGCGCAGGCAGGCGCGGGCGTAGGTGACGCCAGTTTGCTTAGTATAGCCGATATGGAGGCGCCCACAGTGCGGCGCCATTGTAAGCGCCCAGGTGGCACTAAGCGCTTTGAGGGAGCTATCTCTGCTGGGCGAGACCTGCGCTTAGCCGCCGCTGTGGCTGGAGCTTGGCCCATTGTCGGGATTGAGCACCGCTGGGAACCAGCGCAAGATCAGGTTGCGCATGCATTGCGGGTCGTGCTGGAAGATGGCGTGGGCTGCCTTGTGGGCGCTTGGGATCAAGTCGTAGTCGCGGTTGAGGTCGGCAAAGCGGAAGTTTTCTTTGCCCGTTTGCTGCGCGCCAAAGAACTCGCCTGGGCCGCGCATCAGCAGGTCTTGGTTGGCGATCTCAAAGCCATTGGTGGTGGTGCGCATTACCTCAAGGCGCTGATGGGCGCGCTCCTTGCGCTCGAGCAGCTGCGGGTCTTCGGTGACAATGTCTTGGTACATGAGCAGGCAAAACGACGGCTTGCTACCGCGACCCACGCGCCCGCGCAGCTGGTGGAGCTGCGCAAGGCCCATACGGTCGGCATTTTCAATGACGATGACCGTGGCGTTGGGCACGTCTACGCCGACTTCTACAATGGTGGTAGCAACTAAGATGTTGAGCTCGCCCCGGACAAATTGCTCCATGGTCTCGTTCTTGGCCTTCTCGCTCATTTGCGCGTGCAACAGGCCCACCTTGAGCTCAGGCAGCGCCTCTTGGAGCTCGCTATAGCGCTTCTTGGCCGAGCCTGTCTCGACCATTTCTGTGTCTTCAATCAGCGGACAGACCCAATAGGCTTGGTTGCCTTGGCCACAGTGGACGCGCAGGCGCTCGATGATCTTGCCCACCTTGTCGTGGGCGATCACCGAGGTGGCAATCGGGGTACGCCCTTGTGGCATCATATCGATGGTGGAGATATCACAGTCGTCGGTGAGCGCTAGCTGCAGCGAGCGCGGGATTGGGGTCGCGGTCATCAAAAGCTCGTGGGCGCTGTGCTCTGCCGGTGCCTTATTGAGCAAAGCTTCGCGTTGGTCGACACCGAAGCGGTGCTGCTCATCGACAATGACGAGGCTCAAGTTCTGGTAGTGGAGCGCTTGTTGGAACAGGGCGTGGGTACCGACAAAGACCTTGACTGAGCCGTCTGCGGCGCTCTCCAGTAGCGCCGTGCGCTCCTTTTTCTTGAGGCTGCCCAAGACGAGGCCGACCTCAATGTTAAGCGGCGCAAACAAGTCAGACAGCTTCTTGTGATGCTGCTTGGCCAAGAGCTCCGTGGGCGCTAGCAGCGCCGACTGCAAGCCATTTTGGGCAAATTGCAAGATGGCCATGGCCGCCACCAAGGTCTTGCCTGAGCCCACATCACCGTGCACCAGCCGGTTCATCGCTTGGGTCTTGGTGCAGTCGGCCATGATCTCCTCAAAGACGCGCAGCTGCGCGGGCGTCGGAGTAAAGGGCAGGCTGGCAATTAAGCGTGCTTGGGCCTTTCGATCTAGGGTGAGGGCGGGAGCGGCCTTGGTGTTTTGGCGCGCTTTGAGCTCTAAAATCGAGAGCTTGTAAGCCACCAGCTCTTCAAAGCAGATGCGCTGGAAGCTGCGCAGCGCTTCCACCGGCACGATGCTGTGGTCAGGCGCAGGCTCGGGGTTGTGGGTCTCAATCAGCGCTTGGGTTAGGTCGCTCTCGTAGGGATTTAAGGTCAGCGGCAGGTACTCTTCAAGCGGATGGCGCGCGAGGATGTCGATGGCCAGCTGCTCAAGTTGCCGCATCTGGTTTTGGCTTAAGCCTGCGGTGAGGTGATAGACCGGGGAGAGGCGTGCGGGCATCTCGATTTCATTGCTGTTGATGAAGCTCAGCTCCGGATGCCTGATCGAGACCTGCAGGCTGTGGCCGTAGTACGACTTGTTGACCGTACCCCACGCAAGGACGGTGGTGCCCACCTCAAGGCGCTTTAAGATGAATGAGCTGACATGGAAAAAGACGATCTTGATGCCCGTGCCCTCATGGTCTTGGGCCGGCACTTCGACCAGCTTGGGCTTTTGGCGTGGCGCGCCCGTGATCGTGAGCAGCAAAGCGCAGGGCACATTCTCCTCAGGATTGCTGGCCACCGAGCGAATATAGGTGCGATCTTCAAAGCGGAAGGGCAGGTTTAAGATCAGGTCGTAGAGATTGTGCAGCCCAAGGCGCCCGAGCTTGGTGAGCGTTTGCTCGCCGACGCCCTTCACTGTTGATAAGGGGGTTGCGATAAATTGGGCATCCTGTCCGGGCATAGCACTTTCCTCTCACCGTTTGTGACTTATGCGGCAGAGCCGCGCCGCCGCTAGAGAAAGTATAGCCGAAAAAATAGGCGTAAGGTAATTTTTTGCGGCGCCTGCCAAGGCGCGCTCACGGCGGCCGTGCGGTAGGTCGTTAGGGCTACCGTGAGGCAGCATGCGGGGCGAGCAGGGCTTGCTGCAGCGCAGAGCGCGGGCTGCGCTTGAGCACGCGGTAGCGATAGCCAAAGTAGGTGCTGACGAGCAATAAGAGCGCGCCTGAGACCAAGAATTGGTCGGCGATGGCAAAGCTGTGGGCGATGGCCGCTCCGGCAAAGGGGCCTAACATGCTGCCAAATTGACGGCTCATCATGAGCGCGCCAAAGGCGCGGCCCTTGAAGTCCGGTGGCGTCGCCAAGGTCAAGGCGGCGCTGATGGCTGGGTTGAGGCCGACCAAGAAGAGGCCGACTAAGCCTTGCGTCACGAGGAGCATGGTGTAGTTTGGCACCAGTGCTTGGCTGCATAAGAACAGCCCGGCGCCCAAGGTCGAGCCAATGATCACGCGGTAGTAGCCGCGCTTTTGCCCCAAATAACCCCACAGCGATGAGGAGAAGACGCCGGTGAGCGAGGGCAGCGAGCAGGCCAAACCGGTGTAGAAGGCGACATCGTCATAGCCGCCGATAAACTCGGCTACGTACAGGGACATCAGTGGCTGCAGCGCCACCGTTACCGCCGCAAAGAGGAACCATGCAAGCAGTAGCTCGCAGATGATATGGTCGCTAAAACAGAACTTGAGGTCTTGCCAGATGCTGCCGCGGGGCGCCTGCGGCGCCGTGGGCTGACCGTGCTTGATGTCACTTAAGATCTGCTCCTTGGTCTGTGCCACGCTCTTGGAATGGCTGGGCAAGAGCGCGGTGATAGCGGTGACTAAGAGCAGGCAGAGGCCTGCGATGATAAAGGAGGCGCGATAACCCAAGACGTGCGCCAAGGAGCCGCCGATGAGCGGGCCGCTGATGGTACCGATGAGCTGCGCAGTCTGAATCTGGCTCATTGAGGTGCCGAGCTTGTCCTTAGGACTGTACTCGGAGACCATCGACATGGTGGTGGTGAGATAGCCCACGCCAAAGCCTTGGATGATGCGGGCGCCAATCAGTTGCAGCGGCGTTTGCACGATGCCGCCGCAGCCGTAGGAGAGTGCCAAGATGATCGAGGCGCGCAGCGCCATCAGCTTCTTGCTCTGGTTGTCGGAGATACGCCCCCAGATCGGGGCTAAGATGCCCGAAATGAGGAAGGTGACGGCAAAGGTCAGAGCTGACCAAAACTCGATCTTGCTCTCTGGGGCGCCCAGCTCCAGCAAATAGACCGGCAAGAAGGGCATGCACATGGTGAAGCTGGCCGAGGTAAAGAAGATGCACAAAGTGGAGATGTTAAGCTGGGTGCGCCACGTCATACGACTCTCCTCTTAACAAAAACCCGCCACAGGGCGTGCTTGCGTCACGTGCTTGCGTCACAGGCTTGCGGCTACAACAGGCGCTTTAAGATGACGAGGGCCCGCAATCTGCGCACCTGCTTTAAGATCTTGCGCACCTGCTCGGGATAGTCCGCGATGGTCTGTAAGTCCTCTGGGCGCGTGATCTGTGTGGTGTCGCGCAGGATGTACTGCTTTTCGTGCATGAACTTCTCTTGGAGCAGGTGGTTGGGATCATGGACGATGAGCCCATTCTCCAAGTCAAGGCCCCACGCGCGCGGATTTAAGTTGTTGCCGGTGATGACCGCGAGGGTGCGATCGACAAAGAAGCCCTTTAAGTGGTAGGTGTTGGTGCCCTTGCGCCATAAGTTCACGGTGAGCTGCCCTGAGTCAATCTGGGCTTGGAAGCGCCTGACGAACTCACGCAGGTTCTGCTCATAGACGTATGGGATGGCCCCGATGGTGGAGAAGGGCTCGTCTTCGGGGATATAGAAGTCGTTGGCGATCTTATCGCCGACCACCAAGGTGATCTTGATGTCACGCTTGAGCGCCTGCTCTAAGTGCTCTAAGACCTCCTTAGGGGGGTTGAAGTATGGGGTGCACATGAACAAGCTCTCGCGCGCGGCATCGATCGCCCAGATGATCGAGCGGTTGAGCTGGTTGTTGTTTTTGCCTAAGCCCACCAGCGGCGTGATGCCGACTTCGTCGTCTTGGAGCTTGCGCACGCCCTTGAACTCGTATTGGCTGTGCACCAGATTGCGCTGGAGAGTCTTGATCTCGTTTTTGATCTCCTTGGCAGGCTTCACCGGGCCCTGCGAGAAGTCTTGCACCGCGTAGTTTTGGTGGAATACTTCGTTGGTGTAGCGGCACAGGGTGTTGGCCAGCTCCTTGGAGTGGATCTCGTGGTAGCGGTCTAGGCGGTACTTTTCGTGGTTGTAGTTTAAGTACACGTTGTTGATGCTCGCGCCCGAGTAGAGCACGGTATCGTCAAAGACCAAGCCCTTTAAGTGCATGACGCCGAAGATTTCACGGCGCTTGACCGGCACGCCATAGATGGCCGGCACCACTTCCTTGCCCTTGGCCCAGTCGGCGTACATCTGCGCATTGGTGCGCCCACCATTTTCGCCGATACGGCCGCGCTGAGCGCGGTGAAAGTCGACGTAGATACGGATGTACAGCTGCGGATTGCGCTCTTGGGCCGCATAGAGGGCCTGCATGATCTCCTGCCCGGCCTCGTCATCTTGCAAATAGAGCAAGGTCATCACGATGCGCTCTTGGGCTTTGGCGATGAGCTCTAAGATGCGCTGATGGAACAGCGAAGGGCGCTCGAGCACACTGTAGTCATTAGCTTTGACGGCAATCTGCGGGGCGCGTTGCAACCTCGTTTGGCTATAGAGCGTGGTCGCAGAATTGTTTTTTAACAGGCCGAACATGCTGAGTTAATCCTTGAGGGCCAGAGACTCCGGCCGCACTATCACACTGGGAAAATCACATGATAACAAAGCTCAATGCCAAAACCTTGCCTTTTGCCCGGCAGGCGAGCTCAAGGCAAGGTCGCGCCGCCACAGGCCGCGAAATCGCGGCCTAGCGCCTGCGGCCAAGGCCGCGGGGCCTATGGCCTAAATAGGCGCGGTGGCCTCTTTTAAGAAGCTCAGCTCAGCCTCGCTGAGGTCGGCGGCGTTCTCAATGATGCTATGGACGTTCTGGTGGTAGTCGTTGAGCCAAGTGCGCTCGGCGGGCGTGAGCATCTCGCGGATGATGAGGCGCACGTCAAACGGCACTAAGGTCAGAGGCTCAAAGCACAGCATGTGCTGGCAGCCCGGCTGGGTGCACGGGCAGACCTTGTACAGATTCTCAAGGCGAATGCCGTACTCGTCGTCTTCGTAGTAGCCCGGCTCAATTGAGGTGACCATACCGACATCAAGGGCAATGGTGCTCGAGCGGGTCGAAATGTTCTGCGGGCCCTCGTGCACCGCCAAGACATGGCCGACGCCGTGGCCGGTGCCATGCTCGTAGTCATAGCCATGCTCCCACAGCGGGCGGCGCGCAATGGCATCAAGCTGCATGCCTGAGGTGCCGCGCGGGAAGATGGTCGAGGCCAGCGCGATATGGGACTTGAGCACCAAGGTGTACATAAGCTGCATCTGCTCGGTGACGTTAGGGCCGACCAAGACGGTGCGGGTGATGTCGGTGGTGCCTTCGTTAAAGTGCGCACCGGTGTCGATCAAATACAGCGGATCGGCGCCCAAGGCGCGCGGCGTGGCAACCTCGGCGTGGTTGTAGTGGCACATGGCGGCATTAGGGCCTAAGGCCGAGATCGTGGCAAAGGACGGCTGCAAGTACTCGCCTTGCTCCTTGCGCAGCTCTTCGACTTTGTCGGCGAGCACCGCCTCATCGAGCTCACTGACGCGCTCTTGGTAGGCCGCAAGACCCGCCTCCGGGCCAGCGTCATCGATTTCGATGCTCTCAGGCTGAGCGATGCCCTCAAGCCACGCTAAGAAGCGGCACAGCGCAATGCCATCTTTGAGGTGGGCCTTGTGTTCACCGGCCAGCTCCGTGGCATTCTTGCAGGCCTTAGGGAGCTCGCATAAGCCCAGACCCGTCTCGACCTGCGCGCCCTTTTCGTAGAGGGTGTTGAGGATGTGGGCATTGGTGGTCTTAGGGTCGACGTAAATGCTGCACTTAGAGGAGGCGAGGCGATCTAAGACGTCGTCAAAGCCCGACTCCGGGAAGATGTCGATATGGCCGACGTGATCTTCGAGGTTGGCCTGAATCTCATCGCTTAAGTGGTCAAAGTTGATGTACCACTCTAAGGCCTCGTTGGCGTAGGCCACCAAGCGGCTGTTGATGATCGGCAGGTAGGCGCGATCGCGGCCGCGAATGTTGAGCAGCCAGCACACGGTCTCAGGCGAGCTGATGATGGTGGCATCTAAGGCCTTATCGCGTAAGCTCTGCGCTAAGTTCTTGCGCTTTTGCAGGCTCGGGCAGCCGTTGAACTCGTCAGGGAAGATCTCCACCGGCGAGCAGACTGGGGCCGGGCGATCTTCCCAGATCAGATCGAAGAGGTTTTGCGCCAAAGGCACAATCTCGATGCCCGCCAGCTCCAATTCCTTTTGCAGGTCTTGGAAGTAGCGATAGTTGACACAGCGTAAATCAAGACCGACGCGGCTCTTCTTAGGCAGCAGCGTGCGCAGGTAATCACTGGGGGTGACCGCGGCGAGGTTAAAGCAGTCAAAGACATCTTCGTTGACTTGCTCTTTGACTTGGATCTTGTAACGGCCGTCGACAAAGATTGCCTGTTCGTGGGCAAGCGGCAGCATGGTGCTGCGGTCTTTGCGGTTGACCACCTCACGCGGCAAGTCCGCTTCGTGGCCTACGCTGACGCAGACCCAACCAGCTGAGCCCGTAAAGTGGGTTAAGGTGGCGATGCGCTCGCAGTCGGCCGTCACCTCGCCTGACAGGTATTCATCGTCATGCGGGAGCAGCAGGGCATCCAGCTCATGGGCAACCAGCTGCTCTTTTAAGGCGGCTAAGAGATCTAAAGAGTCGTCTTGATTGATTTCAGTCATATCACCTGTGATCCTTGAGCCGACGACCGCTACCTCGCAAAGAACGCCCCGAGGGGCTCAAGGCACCTCACGCTCAGCGCCGCGCAAGCGGCTGACGTGAGCTATGAGAACAGCTGCCTTATCTGAACTTCAGGGCGTAACCTAAGTTCGGCACAGCTGCGCTGCCGTCAGCAGAAACCAAGCTACAACTAAGACCGCGCGCCACTGTTTTAAGTTCCAATGCGGCACGCTCTCCGGTGCGTTACACCAAGACGCGTGACACGCTCAAGGCGCGTGCGCACTGAGAGCAGAAGGCGGTCAGTCGAGCCTTTGTTCCCACGCCGAAGGCGTAAGCCTGCGCCGCGTAGGCCTGCTCAGACCTGCGTCAGCAGGCCTTTGGCCTAGGGCCGCGCACTTACGGGGCGTTCGGGACAGGGGGCAATGTTAGCACGAAGCGCAGCCTTATTAGACGCGGGCGGCGCAAAGCACGGTGCCACGGGCCTTGCGCCCTGCCCCAAAATAAATCATCGCCGTTAGCCCTACGCGCAAGCTGGGATCAGCTACAATCGCTTACGATGGTTTCACAGCGTGCGGCGTGCTGCGGCGTGCTGTGGCGCAACGAGCGAGGAGAGGTGATGGACGCACAAGCCAACCCACTGTTACAAATGCAAGGTTTACCGCCTTTTTCACAGATCAAGCCGGAGCATGTCTTGCCTGCGGTGCAAGCTGCCATTGAGCACAGCACCGAGGTGATCAAGAGCGTAGTCAAAGAGCATGAGCTCAATCCTACTTGGGATAATGTCGTCGCCCCGATTGAAGAGGCCGATGATAAGCTCTCGCGCATTTGGCAAGTCGTATCCCACTTAAATGGGGTCGTCAACACCGAAGAGCTGCGCGCCGCTCACGATAGCTGCCTGCCTTTGATGGCCCAATATGCGACCTTTGTTGGGCAATACAAGCCGCTGTGCGACGTCTTAAAGAAGATTGTGCACTCCAACGAGTTCCTGCGGCTCACCGAGGCCCAGCGCAAGTCCATTGAGAACTCGCTGCGCGACTTCCGCTTAAGCGGTATCGACCTGCCCCAAGACAAGCAACAGCGCTACGCTGAGATTGCCGCAGAGCTCTCGCAGCTGCAATCTGACTTTGCCAACAACGTCTTAGACGCGACCCAAGGCTACACCTTGCAAGTCGACTCTGAGGACAAGGTCAAAGGCCTGCCGCCCGCCCAAATCCGCCAAGCCAAGAGTGAGGCGCAAAAGCGCGGCCAAACGGGCTTAGTCTTCACCTTAGACATCCCATCATATCTGCCTTTTATCACCTATGTGGCCGATCGCGAGCTGCGCCGTAAGCTCTACATTGCCTACGTCACGCGCGCCTCCGACCAAGGCCCAAATGCGGGTAAGTGGGATAATCAGGAGAAGATCGAGCGCATCTTAGCGCTGCGCCACGAAGAGGCTCTGCTTTTGGGCTTTAACAACTACGCCGAGCTCTCCTTGGCCACCAAGATGGCCTCGACCCCTGCTGAGGTCATGGCCTTTTTAGAGGACTTGGCCCACAAGTCCAAGCCGCAAGGCCTGCGTGAGATGCAGGAACTCACTGACTTTGCCCACGCCCACGGCTTAGAAGGCGAGCTGGCTCCATGGGATGTGGCCTACTACTCCCAGCAGCTGTGCAAGGAAAAGTACAGCTACGATCCGCAGGAGCTGCGCCCTTACTTTGGCGTCGATAAGGTGGTCGCTGGGCTCTTTACCTGCGCTGAGCGCCTCTATCAGGTCTCCTTTAAGCCGCGCTTTGGCGTGGATGTGTGGCATCCTGATGTCAGCTGCTATGACATTTGCGATCGTTTCGGCTCGCGCATTGGCACCTTCTATCTTGACCTCTATGCGCGCGAAGGCAAGCGTGGCGGCGCATGGATGGACGAGTGCATGAGTCGGCGCTATCGCTCCGACGGCTCGCTGCAGCTGCCGGTGGCCTACCTCGTCTGCAACTTCACCCCACCGCTCAACGGCAAGAGCAGCAAGCTCACCCATGATGAGGTGGTAACCTTATTCCACGAGTTTGGTCACGGCTTAAATCAGCTGCTAACCCGCATCGACATCGCCGATGTCTCCGGCATCAATGGCGTACCGTGGGACGCGGTCGAGCTGCCCAGCCAGTTCAACGAGAACTTCGCTTGGCAAAAAGAGGTCTTAAACTTCCTCTCAAGCCACGAGACCACCCACGAACCGCTGCCTGAGGACAAGCTCAAGGCCCTGATTGATGCCAAGAACTTCCAGTCGGCTCTGATGATGTTGCGCCAGCTTGAGTTTGCCCTCTTTGACTTCCGCATTCATGCCGAGTACGACCCCAGCAAGGGCGGCCGCATCTACGAGATCTTGCACGAAGTCAAAGACTTAGTAGCGGTCGTGCCGCAGTATGATAAGGCTCGCTTCCCTGATAGCTTCACCCATATCTTCGCGGGGGGCTATGCGGCGGGCTATTACAGCTACAAGTGGGCTGAGGTCTTAGCGGCCGACGCCTTTGGCCGCTTTGAGGAGGAAGGCCTCTTCAACGAAAAAGCCGGTGCCGACTTCCGCGATTACATCTTGGCGCGCGGCGGCGCCTGCGACCCGATGAAGGCCTTTATCGCCTTCCGCGGGCGCAAGCCAGAGGTTGACGCGCTGCTCAAGCAAAGCGGCATTAGCGTCGCGCCATAGTGCTTGTGCGCGTTCACGCTTATGCGCTCGCGCGGCGGTCGCCGCGCTGGGCGCTCTGCGCAGCTGGCGCTGCGCGCACAAAAGGGCGAGGGCCTGACGGCCCCCGCCCTTTTGCTGTCCGCGCCGCGGGCCCTGCGCCGCAAGGCGGCGCTGAGGCGCGGCTACGAGTAGACCCAGAAGTCGACGATCAGGACGATGAGCCACGCAAAGTGGTGGATGGCGCAGCCGATCAAGGTGTACTTGAGCTCAGGGGCGACCAGCGCGCCGTTGTGGGCATTTTTGATGGTGCGCACGGTCGAGGATGCAAGCGGAATGAGCGAGAGCGCTAAGATGCTAATCTCCCAGCCCTTGTGATTGAGGAAGCAGGCGCTAAAGGAGCAGACCGCCACCACAATGAGCAAGAAACCATGGTAGGCCGGAGCCCACTTGTAGCCGAGGCGCACGGCCAAGGTGCGCTTGTTGATCTCCTTGTCCTCGGCCATGTCGCGGATGTTGGCCGTGTGCAGCACCATCATCGAGGCTGCGCCGATGCTGACAGCGATAAGGTAGGTGTCAGGATAGATCTCAAAGCCACTGCCTGAGGCATTGGCGATCATGACCTGCGGGCCGATGACGGCCAAGACGCCAAAGAACAAGAAGACTGAGACGTCACCTAGGCCATGGTAGCCATAGGCAATGCCTAAGGTATAGAGGATGGCCGCTAAAATCGATAGGACGCCTAAGAACAAGAACCAAGCGAGCACATGGGGATCGGAGCTTAAGGTCATATAGACCGCCCCAAAGCCTGTGAGTGAGAGCATAATGGTCACAATGGCCATGAAGCGGCGCAGCCCCGAGAGGCTCACCGCTCCGGTCATCACCGCGCGAATCGGCCCCAAGCGGTTGGCGCCATCGGCGCCTTTGTAGGCGTCACCATAGTCATTGGAGAGATTGGAGAGGATCTGCAGCATCATGCCGGTGATGACAATCAAAAAGGCCGCCGCGATGTTGTAGGCGTTCATCGCGCCATAGTAAAAACCTAGGCCACAGCCCACCGCGCAATTGGTCGCTCCCAAGAGCAGGGTTTGCGGCCGCGCTTCCTTAATCCAATCTTTGAGCATAGCACCATCCCAAAATCAGCGCAGGTCGTCTTCAGCCCTAGGCGCAGCAGTTTAGCTGAGCTGCGGCGTGCCCTGCCGCAGTGCGGTCAGGTACCGCAGGCTGAGAATCCAAACTTACCATTGTACCGCGGCCTGAGGCACGCTGTCATGCGGTATTGCGCCGCCGTGTGGTTTAGTATGCTCAAGATCACGGTATAATCGGGGGCACGTTTTGGCCCCGCATGGGTTAGCGCCCTCTTGGGGGTGAGCCTTAGGGAGTACCCTCTATCTTAGGAGTTAGTTGCAGATGTTGTTTGATGATCCTGCCTTACAAGCCCTCAAACGGGACTTCGATTCCCAAAAGGTCAAAAAGGAAGGCGTTGTAAGGGGGACGGAGCGCGGCTTCGGCTTCTTGGAAGTCCAAGGGGAAAAGGAGAGCTATTTCATCCCGCCGCAGGCGATGAAGTCGGTCATCAATGGCGATCAAATCGTCGCGGTCATCACCGAAGATCCTGAGAAGGGCAAGAGCCAAGCAACTCCTGAGAGCTTAAAAGAGTCGGCCTTAAAAGATCCGTTTGTCGCGCGTGTCTGCTTCATCAACAACAAGATGCACGTCACTCCAGACAATCCGACCATTAAGCAAAGCTTCGTGGCCGATGACCACCGTCTGGTCAAAAACGGCAAGCTCAACGAGGGCGACTGGGTGCTGTGCACGCTCAAGAAGCATGCCTTAACTGATGGCACCTTCAGAGCCTCCATCAGCGAGGAGATTATCGCCAGCGGCGACCCGACTACCCCATGGACGGTCAGCCTGCGCGCCTTAAATCTGCCGACCCACAGTCCAGAGTCCAAGGAGCAGTATCCGTTCTTAGAGGAGAGCCTGCCGCGCACGGACTTAACCCATATTCCTTTTGTCACCATCGACAGCGAGAAGACTGAGGATATGGACGATGCGCTCTATGTCGAGAAGACGGATGAGGGCTTTAAGCTCTACGTGGCGATCGCTGACCCAACCGGCTACATCGATGAAAACTCCAACTTAGACGCCGAGGCGGCCAAGCGCGCCTTCTCGATCTACCTGCCGGGGCGCAACATCCCGATGCTGCCGCGCGAGCTTTCGGATAATCTGTGCTCGCTGCGCGAAAACGAGCTGCGTCCGGTCTTGGTCGGCACCATCTACATCACCAACGACGGTGAGATCGATACCGAAGCGACCCACTTTGAGCTCGCGGTGATCAAGTCGCAAGGTAAGCTCATCTACAACTACGTCTCCGACTTCTTAGAGCAGGGCGATACCACCAACTTCAACCCATCGGAGCAGGTCAAGGCGGTCTTAGAGCGCTTAGTTGAGCTGACAAAGGTACGCGATCACTACCGCACCACGGTCTTAGCTGCCTTTAGAGCCCGTCCTGATTACGAGTTCATCTTGACCCCTGAAGGTGCCTTAGACCACATCGAGATCAACCACCGCCGTATTGCCAACCAAATTGTCGAAGAGTGCATGATTGCCGCTAACGTCGCCTGCGGTGACTTCTTAGCGCGCAATCTCAACACCGGTATCTTCAACACCCACTCAGGCTTTATCGCCGATGAGCTTGATGATGTCATCGAGCTCTTAGGTGAGAATGGCTTTAAGACCACGGCCGAGGAGCTCAAGACCATTGCCGGTTTCTGCGCGGCACGCCGCTACGCCAACAGCTTAGAGAGCTCCTACCTTGATAACATGCTGCGCAAGTACCAAGAGTTCTCGCAGATGATGATCAGCCCAGCGCCGCACTATGCCTTGGGCGTCAACACCTACGCCACTTGGACCTCGCCGATTCGTAAGTATGGCGACATGATCAACCATCGTTTGATCAAGTCGGTGATCTGCGAGCAAGAGCATCCGCGCATGCCAGACGAGACCTTGCTCACCTCGATGAATCTGGCGCGCCGCACCAACCGCATGGCTGAGCGCTCGGTACGCGATTGGCTCTATGCGGACTACCTCTTCCCAGAGATCGAAAAGAAGACGATCTTCACCGCCGAGCTCTTTGACGTGGTACGCGGTGGCATTCGCGTCAGCCTGCAAGAGAACGGCGCCTTTATCTTTGTGCCGATGTCGCTCTTCAGCGCCCAGCGCGATGGCCTTGAGTTTGACAACAGCAAGGGCCGCATCTTCTACAATGGCGAGGTGGTCTACTCCTTAGGCGACACCTTGAAGGTGCGCATCGTCGATATCAACAAGGACACCCGCTCGATTGTGGGTTCGCCGGTTGAGCTGCCGTTAGGCTTGCCACTTGTCAATGTCGAGGAGATGTTAGCCAAGCGCGCCGCCCAGCGCCGTCCAAACCGCTAAGCCTGCCGCCCGGCCGCGCAGCGCCGCCCGTAGCGCGCGGAGCCGCTTGGCTCTCCGGGCGGGCGCCCCGCGCGCTGGGCGCGCCCAGCGCTACCGAGGTGGCGCCTTGCGCCGTATGGCGCCCTGCAGCCCCAGTACCGCTTCCGCGGTCTGGGGCTGCGTGCTTTCAGTTGCGCCAAAAGAAGCGGGTTAAGAGCAAGAGCACCGGGATGATCTCCAAACGGCCTAGGAGCATGTCAAAGGAGAAGATGAGCTGAATGCCCCAGTGCAGGCTCGCAAAGTTCGAGCTTGGGTTGAGCTCCGGGCCAAAGCCCGGGCCGACGTTGGACAGACAGGTAACGGTCGCAGTGATAGCGTCGGTGATGTTGAGCCCGGCCATGGTGCAGGCGAGGCTGGAGACGATCACGACGATGATGTAGGCGGCAAAGTAGGTGATGATGCTGTGCATGGTCGCAGCATCGACCGCATGGCGATTGAAGTAAGGCTCGATCACGCGATGCGGGTGCAGGCTCTTGATGAGCTGCGCCTTAAAGAGCGAGGCGGCTACCTGCAATCTAAAGAATTTGATGCCACCGGAAGTCGAGCCCGAGCAGCCACCGAGGGGCAAGATGAAGAAGAAGATCAAAGTCGCCACCGGATTCCACTGGGTGAAGTCCTCTAAGGCAAAGCCGCTGGTGGAGAGGATCGAGGTGACGTTGAAGATGGCGACACGCCACGCGTGCTCAAGCTCGTAGTCGTTGTAGCCGACCAAGGTCGCGGTGACGAGGCCGGCGGCCACGAGGGTAAAGATAAAGTAACCGCGCATCTGCTGATCCAGCCACGTCTTGTGCAGATTACCGGCGATACCGGCCACAATCACGGCAAAGGGGCAGCTGCAGATAAACATGAAGAAGGAGGCACTGTAGTGCACAAAGGGTGTAAAGCCGTTCATCGAAGAGTCGATCGGCATCATGCCACCGGTGGCGACGGTGCACATCGAGGCGTTGAGCGCCATGAAGAAGTCCATGCCGCCAATGAGATAGGCGCCGGTGCATAAGATGAAGACCGCGATGTAGTAGCTCAAGATCGCCATCGACATGGTCTTGAGGTGCGGGGTGAACTTGTTGCTGTCCTCAAACGAAGTCGACTCGGTTCTAAAGATGTTCATACCACCGGTCGCCGCCTGCGGCAGTACCGCCACTGCGATCACGACGAAGCCGATGCCCCCTAACATCTGCAAAATCGAGCGCCAGAGCAGCATTGAGGGCGGTTTGGTCTCAAGCTGGGAGATGGTGGTCGCACCGGTGGTCGAGAGGGCCGAGGCGGTCTCAAAGACGGCGTTGGCGTAGTTGAGCTCCGGCAGCATCACGGCAAAGGGGATGGCTGCAAGCAAGGCTACCATCACCCACAGCGAGGTGGTGAATAAGAACAGCTCGCGAATGCTGACACCATGCTTGGTACGCTTGGTGCCGACCCAGCGCAGGCCTTGGCTTAAGGCCAAGGTCAAGACGATCATGACGCCAAAGCTAAAGGCGCCCGAGGTCTCGTTGAGCAGGGCATAGGCAAAGGGGATGGTGGCTGCCACCGCGACCGCCAACAACGAGGGGCCGAGCATCTTGGCCACCACATAAATGTTAATAATCACGGCATTGCCCTCGCATGTGGCTTAACGCCAGTGCGGCAGCCAGAACGGCCGCGGCTTGAACATTTTGACTAAAGCGCGCATATGGATGCGATCGCTTAAGAAGGCGACGACATGGTCGCCCGGGCTGAAGACATAGTCTTGGTCGATCTTGAGCACCACCTTCTCGCGCAGCGCAAGGCCAAAGTGTACCCCCGGCGGCAGCGTGAGATCTTCAAGCTTGCGCCCTACGACAAAGCTCGCGCGCGGGTCGCCTTGTACCAAGAGCTCCAAAGCCTCGGCCTGGCCGTGACGGAAGATGCGCATCTTGACCAAGCCTTCTTGCAAAATCAGCGATAAGAGCGCGGAGATGATGGCATCGCGCGGCGAGATGATGGTATCGATTGGACTGCCGGTGCTCGCGAGGTCTTGGGTCGAAAGTTGGCGGATTACCGCAATGGTGCGGACTTTGTTGCTGCGCTGGAGCATGAGCGCGGCCATGATGTTGGTCTCATCATAGGCCGACGCTGCAATGAAGGTGTCGGTCTCGTAGAGCTTCTCCTCTTGCACAAAGTTGGCATCAGAGGCGTCGGCGCAGTAGATTTCGACCTTACTGCCACGCAGGCGGTCAGCAAGGCGCTTGGCACGATTGGTGTCCGGCTCAATCAGCTTGACGTGATAGCGCTCGGCAAGGCGCAGGGCGATGCTATCGGCAATGTGGGTGCCGCCTTGGATCACGACATCCATGCCGCTTGGGCGCAGCGGCATCAAGGCGCCGACGAGGTTTAAGGCGCGGGCGCGCTCAACGCATAAGATCACTTCATCGCCCGCTAAGAGCTTGAAGTGATCGAGCTTAGTCAGGGCGGTGCCATGGCGATAGACCGCCACCACCTTGCACTTAGGCTCGTATTGCTCAAGCTCCATAATGGATTGCCCTAGGAGCTTGCCGCCTTCTTTGCAGGTGACCGAGGTCATGATGATGCGATCGCGCGCAAACGATTGCAGCGCGTTGACCCCGGGGATTTCCATCAGGTCGCTGACCGCATCGGCCATGAGCTGCTCAGGCGAGATGATGTGGTCGATCGGGATGGCCTTAGGACCAAAGAGCTTGTCGGCCTCATCAAAGAAGTCGGGGGCGCGCAGGCGCGCGATCTTGCGCGGGATATCGAAGAGATAGGTCGCAATCGAGCAGGTGGTGATGTTGATCTCATCGCTGGCTGAGGTCGCCACCAAGAGCTCGGTATTGCGCGCGCCCGCTTCGCGTAGCACCGACGGCCAAGTCGGATCGCCCTGGATGACGCGCAAGTCGAGGCGGTTGGCAATTTGGGTCAGTTCATCGGAGGGCCGGTCAATCAAGGTGACCGCGTGGCCCGCGTGCACCAAATACTCGGCGAGCTCCGTACCGACTAAAGTCGCACCCACGATGATGATTTTCACAACCTAAACCTCATAACTCACGTCGGGCGCCTCTTCTAGGCGGGCTTGACGAAGCGGGCGTAAAAGAAGCCATCGCCGTCTTGCTCGCCCGGCAGGCGCTGCCACGTGTCATAGGTATCCGCCCCGACGGTGAACGGCTTAAGCTGCGCCTCGGGGTGCCGTGCCAAAAAGGCTGTCACTTGCGCCTGATTTTCCTCAGGTAAGATCGAGCAGGTGGTATAGACCAAGATGCCCCTCGCCGCAAGTTTGGCGTAGGCGGCATCTAAGATCTGCGCTTGCACGGTCGCTAAGGCCTCAATGTCCTTGGCGCGGCGCAGCCACTTGATATCCGGATGGCGGCGGATGACGCCGGTACCTGAGCACGGGGCATCGACCAAGATGCGGCAGAAGGTGCCCTCAAGTTCCGCGAGCTCGGTCGCATCTAAGGCTTGCAGCGTGGCGTTGCGCCCTAAGCGCGCCAAGGTTTCGCGCGTGGCGTTGAGGCGCTGGGCGTCGACATCCAAGGCGGTTAGGTCAACCTTCGGATTTAAGTCCAAGATATGGGCGCTCTTACCGCCCGGGGCGCAGCAGCAATCCAACACGCGGCTGCCTGCCGGTAAGGAGGCAAGCTCAAGGAGCGGCGCGGCCAGCTGGGCGCTGAGATCTTGCACTGAGCACAGGCCCTCGGCAAAGCCCGGGATCTGGTCGACGTTGCGCGCCACCTCAAGCTCCACGGCGCCCTCATAGAGCGCGCCCGCCTGCGCCTCAATCCCCGCTGCCGCAAGCTGGGCTAGCAGCTGCTCGCGCGTCGTCTTAGAAAGCTCCACGCGCAAGAAGAGCGGAGCCTTTTCGTTCGACTGCGCCAAAATCTCGCTGCAGCGCTCTGGGTAGCTATCCGCAATCTTTTGGTAGAGCCAGTCGGGGAAGGAGTAGTCGACGGCAGGCGTGCCGCTCTGCGCGAGCTGTCCGCCTTCGCGCAGGAAGCGGCGCAAAATGGCGTTGACCAGCGCGGTAAAGCCCTTACGCTCGATGTCAGCGCAGGCGCTGACGGTCGAGGCGACCACCGCGTGGGCCGGTACCCGCATAAAGGTGAGCTGATACAAGGCCACAATGAGCAGGGCTTGGACAATGCGATGGCGCTCGGTGATCTTGTAGTTGCACAGCGGCTTTAAGGTGTTGAGCAGGAGGCGGCGCTGGCGCAGCGTGCCATAGACCATCTCCTTGATAAAGGAGACGTCGCGCTCATCGAAGTCCTGCAAATAGCGCGGAAAGGCCTCGCCTAAGGACACGCCGGAGCTCACAGCATCAACAATCAGCGCCGCGGCTGCACGCGAGCGCGCGCCCGCCGCTTGGCCTAGGCTATTCTTGACCATCTTGCTGTGGCGCTGCGGGCTCGGCACGATCACCTTGCCCGTATCGCGCTCGGCGCCACTGCGCTCCGGCGCCCGCGGCTCAGCGCGACTGCTGACCGTGTGCACCTGCCCTTGGGCATTCACTTCCTTTCTAAAGAAATGGCGCTCGCCACCTAAGCCCGGATGGGGCGTGCGGCGCGGCTTACGCTGGGGGCCTGCGGCTGGTTTGCCATAGACTGCCGTGCCGCTAGGCTTGCCTGCGGCCGATTTGCCCGAGGTCTGAGAGCCGGAGGCGCCCAAGGTCTGAGAGCCGGAGGCGCCCGAGGCGCGCGCGTCCTTATGCGGGCGCAAAGTGAGCTTAGACAAAGCGATTTCCTCGTGCAAACAAATCTTTCTTGGAGCGGGCGAAGTCACAGGCGGCGACCTTGCCCTTGCCTGGGGCCTGAATCGTGACTAGGGTGAGTGCGCTGCCGTCGCCACAGGCGACCACGATGCCTGAAGCGTTGACCTCAAGGATGGTGCCGGGCGCGGCGCTTGAGGTGTTATCAGCGGCGTGCGCAGCAAAGACCTTGTAAGTTACGCCCTCAAGCTGGCAGGTGGCTACCGGCCATGGGTTGAGGCCGCGTACCTGTAAGTCGAGCTGGGCGGCAGGCTTGCTGAAATCAAGCGGGCACTCGTCCTTTGTGATCTTTTGAGCGTAGGTGACCGCGGCCTCGTCTTGGGCCTCAGGCTCCAGCTCTTGGGCCAAGATCGCAGGCAAGCTCTCCACTAAGGTGTTCGCGCCCAGCTGCGCTAAGCGCTCAAAGAGCGTCCCTGAGGTGTCATCAGGGGTGATGGGGAGCTCGTGCTTGACCAGCATGGCACCGGCGTCGAGCGCCTTGACGATCTGCATGATGGTCACGCCGGTGACCGCATCGCCGTTGAGCAGGGCACGTTGGATCGGCGCGGCGCCGCGCCACTTAGGCAGCAGCGAGCCGTGGACGTTGATGCAGCCAAGGCGCGGGGCGTGTAAGACGCGCTCAGGCAAAATCAAGCCGTAGGCCACCACGATCGCAAGGTCGGCCTGATGACTTTCCCACGTGCTGAGGTCGGCCTCGTCTTTGAAGTTGACCGGGGTGTACACCGGCAGCTGGTGTTCTAAAGCCAAGGACTTTACTGGGCTAGGCGTGAGTTTATGGCCGCGCCCGGCAGGGCGGTCAGGTTGCGTGTAGACCGCGACGATCTCACAGTCGGCCTCAATGAGGGCCTTGAGATGGACGGCGGCGAAGTCAGGGGTGCCAGCAAAGATAATGCGATGGGACATTAGAACCTCAGTATGTCTTAGTGCTTGAGATGCTCTTTTTTGAACTTGATGAGGCGCTTCTTGATGCGGTTGCGCTGGAAGGTGCCCAAGTAGTCGATAAAGAGGTGACCGTCTAAGTGGTCGAGCTCATGTTGCATGCAGATCGCCAGCAGGCCTTCGGCTTCCTCAAGCTGCTCGTGGCCGTCGACATCGTAGAACTTGATCTTGATGCGCTCGGCGCGATGTACCACCTCGTAGGTTTCAGGTACCGACAGGCAGCCCTCTTGGGACTCGACTTCACCGACGTTCTCGACGATCACTGGGTTCACTAAGACCTTAGGATGATGCTCGATGACATTGCCCTCGTCATCGGTATCGGCGATGTCGATGACGATGAGGCGCTTGCTCACGCCAATCTGCGGCGCAGCGAGGCCAATGCCCTCGTAAAAGTACATGCTGTCAAACATGTCCTGCACCAGGGTCTTGAGTTCATCGTTGAACTCCGTGACTTCGGTGGTCGGTGCTCTTAACCTGTCGTCAGGAAAGATCACAATCTCGCGTACAGCCATAGCTAAACCCCTAAAACTTGTAGCACAAACGGACAAAGCCCAATTTTACCATGACCGTCAAGGGCGCGGGCGCCGCTGCGCGGCAGCGCCGCGCCCCGCAGCACGGTGGCGCCCACGCCCCGGCCTGCGCGCTGCGCTGCCCACGCCCCGGCCTGCGCGCTGCGCTGCCTGCGGTGGGCCACACGCTGCGTGCTGTGCGCAGGCGACGGCGCAGCGGCCTTACTTGATTTATCAGGTTGAGGCGGTATGATCCCCGGAACTTTTGGCTTTACGGTTTCCTTTGGCTATGAAGAAAGCAAAATTTTGGGTAATTAGCTTTAGCATCGCCCTCTCCGTCGTGGTGGGCTACTTCATGTTTAAGCTCTCTGGGCGTGATTTGGCTCCGGACTGGGTGCGACCTTCCCTTGCGGTCATGTTCGCCTTGGTGGCGGTCATGATCCTCATCAGCATGGGGCGCACCCGCATCGCCGCCTTCATGCACTTTGTGGTGGGCTACGGCATCAGCCTCTTTATCACCTTGATGTACTGCTACTACCGCTCAATTGATGCGGTCTTCACCGGTGATGACGTGGTCGCGATTGCCCAATCCAATCCCGAAGAGGTCTGGGACTTCTTAAGCCACTACATCCTAAACACCGTAAGCTTAGTGAGCACCGTGGTGCTCTTGCTGGTCTATTACCTGCTCTTTAGGGGCTACCGTAAGCTTTGGCTTCCGCAGAGCCAAGCGGCGCTCTTTGCCCCGTATTCGCGCCGTACCTTAGGTTGGCTGCGCATCAAGTCGATGAGCCTTGTCGCCTTAAGCGCCATCTTGCTCTTAGGCTCGGTCGGCGTGACCTCGCAGACCCGGCCGTTTAAGTACTACACCATCATGGTGCAAGAGCTCAAAGGCCGCCTTGATACCTTCCATGACTTGGTCGCCAAGTTAGAAAGCGATGACTCGTTCCAAGCCACCAAGGAAGGCTCAGGTGAGCTCTACGTGCTCATCATCGGCGAGTCGTTAAGCCGCGACAGCATGGGCCTGTACAATCACAGCGTCGATAATACCCCGTTCTTATCGGAGCTGACCTTATCGGGCAAGGCGCAGATCTTCCCTAACGCCTACGCCTCCTTCGTCAACACCGTGCCGTCGATTACCGCCTCGTTCTCACAGGGCAATCTAGCGACGGGCCTGACCTTCCCGTATGGCGCCAACCTCGTTTCGGTGGCCAAGAAGGCCGGTTTTAAGACCTATTGGCTCTCCAACCAAGTGCGTAACGGAGCGGCCGATACCCCGATTGGCGCGATCTCGTCCTTGGCCGACTACAGCTTCTTTACCACCAACTTCGTCTTCGATGGCTCGTACTCGCAGCATCCGGACATGATCTTAATCCCGGAGATCAAGCGCACCTTAGAGCAGATCGACCCGAGCCAAAACAATCTGCTCATCATCCACGTGATGGGCAATCACTCCCCGTACTACAACCGCTTCCCGGCCGACTACCCGAAGGTCGAGTTAAATCAGGCCGCTCAGATCGGTAGCCTCATCACCAAGCCGCCGTTTAATGAAGAGCTCATTGGCGCAAGCGACTACGAGAACTATCTGACCGCCATCAAGTACAATGACATGGTGCTGCGTGCCATCGGTGAGCTGACCATGCCGCGCCCTGACTTTGCGGCCTTGGTCTACTACTCCGACCACGGCGAGTCCTTGATCTATCAGTCCTTTAACGACATCGCCCCGGACAATGCCGCCGAGCCCGCCGGACGCCACAACGTCGCGCAATTGTCCTTTGCCATGACGCGCATCCCGCTCATCGTGGCCTTATCTGAGCGCTTCAAGGAGCGCTACCCATCCACCACGCAGGCGCTGCGCGAGCACCGCGAGGCGATCTTCACCAACGACACGCTCTATGACTTCATCTTGGACTTGATGCAAGTGAAGTCTCCGGCCATCAACTATCAGCTGGCCTTAGGCAATCCAAGCTATCAGCGTGGCGCCCCGGAGCAAATCGAGCTGGTCAACCAGCTCATCGTGGGCAAAGATCCTGATTACTTGGCTTTTGCCCATGCCCATGAGCCGGAGAGTGCTAACCTCACGGTGTACCGAGCCAACTCCACCTTTAAGGCCAACTCGAGCCTTGCCAAGGGCTACCACCAGCTCCAAATCAACACCTTGTGGCACCAAGGCGAGCTCTACGTGCGCGTCTTAAAGGACTTCAAGCGCGACTTCTACCGCTTAGATCAGTTCTTGGACGTGCTCAAGAACCAAGAGGGCGGCAGCTGGCTTAAGCCCGATCAGCGCAGCCAGAACATTGCGCTCTTACTCACCCTCGATAACGAAGACGCGCTCTCTTCTGAGGAGCAGGCCCAGTTAATAGGCAAGCTGACAGCCTTGAGCCCGGAGGTTAAAGCGCGCCTCTACATTGCCTGCGCTATCCCTGAGCTGAGGGCGCAACTGACCGCCCAAGGCCTCACCACCTTGGCAGTGCTGACCGAGGCCCAAGACACTGTCTCTGACGCCGCCGGTGTGGCGGTAAGCGCTGAGCTCTTGGTTCAAGATGCTGTGGCAGAGCAAGTCGGAGCCGTGCATCAGGCTCAAGGCTTGGTCGCCGTGTTTGACCCAAGCCTCAGCGTCCAAGATGCCGACTTCCGCGCGCAGCGTCAGGCGCTGCTCAAGCGCCTTGGCTTTGCCCCAGACTTCTTGGTGGTCAACTACTACAACGCCTTTGATTCCAACTTCTAAGCCCTATGTCGCAGTCTGTTCCATCAGAGCTTGAACCGACCACGCTGCCGCCTGATCCGGCGGCCATGGATAGTGCCATGGATGCCGCGCTAGACGGCGCCATGGACGGCGCCATGGTCACGCCCGCAGGCCACCGCATTGTGCTGCAATCGCTGGCGCAAGCGGCTCCCGTGCCGCAAGCGCCGAAGCCGGAGCCGGTTTCGGACGTACTTGAGGCGACGGACGTAGATGATGCGCCAATGGACGCTGAGCGCAGCGGCCGGGCACGCCGCATCCTGCAGCAGCTGATTACGGCGGTGCAAGAGCAAGAGGCCTTGGCGGCGCAGAGCGAGCCGGAGCTGAGCGTCCCAGAGGTTGCAGCGCCGACAGTGCCGGTGGCGGCTACGCCGGTGGTGGCGACGCCCGAGCTTAGTCCTGAGGAGCTGGAGCGCTACAACCGCATGCAGCTTAAGGCTGGGGATGTGTGCCCGGCCTGCGGGCAGGGCACCTTGGTGTTGCGCCAAAGCGGCAAGGTGGCCTTTTTGGGCTGCTCGTGCTATCCGCACTGCAAGCTGCGCTACTTTACGCGCCACTTAAGCCCGGTGCAGACCATCAAGCTGCTCTCCAGCTTGTGCCCGCACTGTAATGAGCCCCTTGCGGTCAAGAAGGGTCGCTACGGCTTGTTTATCGGCTGCTCCAACTACCCTAACTGCACCTACAGCCCCAAGGAAGCCGCCGCCGAGCAGGCCATTGCGTGCCCGATGTGCCAGCAGGGCGTCTTGCGCCAGCGCCGCAGCAGCTCAGGCAAGATCTTCTATGGTTGCGACCACTACCCACAGTGCGACTTCAAGCTGATGGGCGCGCCCTACCTTAAGACCTGCCCTGAGTGCGGCTTCCCGCTGCGCTTTAAGAAGAAGGTCAAGGCCGGGATTGCCTTGGTTTGCGCCCGGCCGCAGTGTCCATCGCGTAAGCGGCGCAAGTACGACTTGCTCACCGAGTAAGCTGCCCGCGCGCGGGCGCGGCGCGGCGTGGCAACGCAGGTTGGCGCTGCATGGCGCTGCGGGCGCGGCGTTGGGGGCGTGGGCGCCTGATTTTGGGGCTTTCATGCTATACTTGGCGCCAAAATTAGGCCTGCGGCGTCAAGCGGCTAGGCCTTTGTGTGCATGTGTGAGGAGATTTTAATGTCAGAGCAATTTGCCGTCGTGATCATGGGCTCGGATTCGGACTTACCTTTGGTTAAGAACACCTTGGACGTCTTAAAGGGCTTTGATATTAAGTACGAAGTACGCGTCGCTTCGGCCCACCGTACGCCTGACGTGGTCTCAAACTATGTTACCGACGCCGAGCAGCGCGGTGCCGCGGTCTTCATCTGCGCCGCCGGTTTAGCTGCGCACCTTGCCGGTGCCGTCGCCGCCCGCACCACCCGTCCGGTCATCGGCATTCCTGTCGATGGCGGCCCGTTAAACGGCGTTGATGCCCTGTACTCGACCGTCATGATGCCCGGGGGCATCCCAGTGGCCACGGTAGCGGTGGGCAAGGCCGGTGCTAAGAACGCAGGCTACTTAGCTGCACAAATCATGGCGATCGCCGACAAGACCTTAGATAAGAAGGTCAAGGCCAATCGTGCCGCCGCCGCCCAAGAGGTGATGGCCAAGGATCGCGCGCTCCAAGAGAAGCTCAAAGAGCTCTAAGCGCCGTCTGCAGCGCTCTCAGAGCGCGCACTATCATGGTTATCACAACAAAGGGGGCTCAGGCCCCTTTTGTCTTGGGGGAGAGTCAGCGTGGCATTAACCGAGGTTCAGTGGCACAAAGTTAAAGAGGCGGCCACCACCTTACGCGAGGGCGGCGTGATCATCTGCCCCACCGAGGGCGTCTACGGCATCTCGGCGGCAGTAAGTCAGCTCAAGGCCATCCAGCGCATCATTGCGATCAAGCAGCGCGCGGTCAATAAGGGCCTCATCATCGTAGCCGCTTCGCTCAGGCAGCTCGATGCGGTGGTGAATTTTGGGGCTTTAAGTCAAGACAGCATGCGCCTGATCCACAATAAGTGGCCCGGTCACAATACCTTCATTGTGCCGGCGCGCGCGGCGGTGCCGCCGATGTTGACCGGCGGGCGTCCGACCATGGCCACGCGCGTGACCGACTTTGAGCTGCTTTCAGCCTTATGTGAGGAAGTAGGCGAGCCCATCGTCTCCACCAGTGCCAATATCTCAGGCTCCGCGCCACTGACGACGCTGTCTGAGCTGCAGGCGACCTTTGCGCAGAGCGTCGATTACATCCTAGATGAGCCCTGCATGGGCCGCAACAAGCCTAGCACCATCTACGATGCCGTCAGCGGTGCAGTGCTGCGCGCTTAGTGCTCGCAGCACCTGCCCCCAAGATCAGATAAGGAGTGTCCGTGTCACAAGCTCTCAAGTTAACGGTGTTTGGTAACCCCATTGCCCATTCCATTTCGCCTCTAGTGCACAGCGTCTTCGCGGCGCAGACCGGGATTGCAGTCGACTATGGGCGCACCAAGGTCGAAGGTGACTTTGCCGCGGCCGCGCGCGCCTTCTTTGCTGCTGGGGGCGCGGGCTGCAATGTGACGGTACCGTGCAAGCCCGATGCTTTTGCCTTGGTCGACCGGTGCACTCAGAGCGCTGAGATTGCGCAGGTGGTCAACACCATCAAGCGTGAGGCCGATGGCACCTTGCTCGGTGATAACACCGATGGCCGTGGCTTGCTCACTGACTTAGAGCGGCTCAACGCCCCCCTTGCCGGGGCCCATGTCTTGATTGTGGGCGCCGGTGGCGCCACGCGCGGTATTGTGCCGCCGCTGCTGGAGCCACGCCTTGGCATTGCTCAGATCACAATCGTCAATCGTACCGTGAGCAAGGCCGAAGCCATTGTGGCGGATATGGCGGCGCTCAAGTTGGGCGCGCCGGGCCAACTTAATGCCTGTGCCTTTACCGAGCTCAAGCTCAACGAGCCGTTTTCGGTCATCATCAACGCTACCTCGCTCTCGCTGAAAGGTGAGCTCCCGGAGCTGCCAGATGCGCTCTATAGCTCCGCGCGCTTTGCCTACGACCTCTTCTACACCCCACAGGGGTGCACTGTTTTTACTGAGCACTGTCAGCGTCATGGTATCCCAGCTGTTTACGATGGCCTTGGCATGCTGGTAGGACAGGCAGCCTTATCCTTTGCCTTATGGACGGGAGTGATGCCGGATATCGGCGCTGCGCTGGCGCAGGTGCGCGCTCAGCTGGGCTAAGGAGGCGGCATGCGCACCCTGTACTACTATTGCGCCCCCGAGGTGAGCGCCGCGCGGCGCGATGAGTTTGCGCAGCTCATGGTCGCTGCGGAGCAAGCTGTTGCTGCGCTGGCTGAGCAGTCTGCTGCGGCCGCATGGCAGCTGCAAGCGCTTGAGGACTATGATGGGCTGCTTACTGCGACCAAGCGCCGCCTCAAGGGCAAGTCCTATGAGGGGGTAGCTTTAGCCGATCAGGATGTGCTGCTGGAGTTGACGGGTGACTTGCCCGGAGTGGGGCTGCGCTTAGGCGCCCTTTCTCACTTTAAGCCTTTGGTGATCGACTTTGAGCAGGTGGCGGTACGCCAGCGCCTGCTGCGGGGCGGGCGCCAAAAGGAGGCGGTGGCGCGCGCGGTGATGGCGGGCCTGCCTGATGGCGCGCTGGTGTTTGATGCGACCGCGGGCCTAGGGCGCGAGTCCATGATTTTGGCTCATGTGGGGGCGCAGGTGCTCGCCTTTGAGCGCCAATTGCCCATCTGGTGCATCCTGCACGATGGCTTGCTGCGGGCGGCGCGTTCGCGCTATTACCCCTTTGCCGTGCCTACGCTCCATGCTCTAGGCACCATCAAGGACTATCACAGCAGCGCGCGCCCTGAGGTCATTTACTATGACCCGATGTTTCCGGAGCGCGCGGGCACTGCTCAAGTCAAAAAGGATATGCACCTCTTCCAAGAGGTCATCGGTGCCGACGGCGACAACGAGGAGTTTGTGTGCGCGGCCTTAGGCCTTGCTACCAAGCGCGTCGTAGTCAAGCGTCCTGACTATGCGCCACCGCTAGCTTATCCCGGGATCTCTGTCAGTTACAGCGTCGACGGCGGTCAGTGCCGCTTCGATTGCTACCAAGTCACGCCTTAGCGTTGTAGCAAGCCATCCATCCTAAATCTGAGAGGGTGACCTCGTATCTCAAATTTAGGATCAGGTACTTAGATTTACATACTAGCTGAGCTCCTTTAGCTGCCAGGGATCCCAGCTTGCTATCCCGCGGTACGTTTGCGGCATAAGCAATCGTTTCCATGCGGGCCCAAGCACCACCGCCAACTTAGCTATTGTTGGATTGCAGCCGCGGATGCGAACCCCTGCCGTTAGAGGATCTACGTTGATGCCGAGATCGGAGCGTGAGAGGTAGTTGAG
>CALXNA010000029.1 GCA_944389615.1 uncultured Anaerobiospirillum sp.
GCTGCGTACACTCCTAGTCAATGGGGGCTTTGTGGACAAGCCCGTAGTGATCCGTAACCTGCATCAAAAAGCTGATTATGGAGCATTACTAAAAGCAGTTGCGACGCTGCGAAACCGCTGACGTAAGTCAGTCGGTAGTTCATCCCCATCACCATGTTCTTGTCCTTTTTCTACACCGACATCTTCGGCCTGACCCCGGCGGTCGTGGCCACCATGTTCTTGGTGGTGCGCATCTTCGATGCCTTCTTCGACCCGATCTACGGTGCGTGGATGGACAGAACCCACAGCAAGTACGGGCGCTACCGCAAATGGATGGCCGTCTTCACCCTGCCGTTTGCCGCCTCATGCCTCATCATGTTCTACACCCCCGACCTGTCTGAGACCGGCAAGATCGTCTATGCCTTTATCACCTACGCCCTGCTCTCGATCCTCTACAGCTGCGTCAACATCCCCTACTGCAGCTTAGGCGGCGTCATCACCGCCGATCCGGTCGATCGCGTCTCCTGCCAGAAGTTCCGCTTTGTCGGCGCAGGTTTGGCCTCGCTCTTTTGCACCTTGACCTTATTGCCGCTGGTCAACTTCTTAGGTGACGGCAACCGCGCCACGGGCTTCTTTTACACCCTGTCACTCTTTGCGGTGCTCGCGGTCTTCTTATTCTTCTTCTGCTTCTTTTACACCCGCGAGCGCATCATGCCGACGGCCGATCAAGCCGCCGAGACGCTGGGCCAATCGTTTAAGAAGATAGTCAAGAACGATCAGTGGTTCGTCAGCACCTCGCTCATGTTCTTAGACTGCATCCCGTCCTTTGTGCGCGGTGCCGCCTCGATCTACTTTGCCAAATACGTTTTGGGCTTTGACGATGTCGCCGCCTCGCTCTTCTTGACCGTGGGCATCATCGCCAATATCGGTGGCGCCTACCTCACCTCCTTCTTCACCAACCGCTGGTGCAAGGTCACGGTCTACAAGGGCGTCAAGCTTGCCTGCATCGTGCTCTCGGCGTTACTCTTGATCATCCCAAGTTCGCAGGTGGACTTGATCTATATCGTCTTCATCGTGCTCTCGACCATCCACCAGATCGCGGCCCCGATCATCTGGTCGTTTATCGGTGATGTCGATGACTACGGTGCCTACAAGTTAGGGCAGCGCGCCTCAGGCCTGTGCGCCTCGGGCCACCTCTTCACCTTGAAGGTCGCCTTAGCCATCGGCGGTGCCTTGGTCGGCTTTGTCCTCTCGGCCTATGGCTATGAGGCCAACAACACCACCCAGAGCGCCGAGGCCATCTCCGGCATCTACGCCCTGATGACTTGGATCCCGATCATCGGCTACTTGGTCACCTTCTTGGTCACGCACTTCTGCTACAAGCTCAACCACGCGACGATGGCGAAGATCTCGCATGCCCTGTACACCTCACAAGCTTAGGTAACCCTATGACAATCAAATACTTATTGCAAGCTGGCAACTACATCAGTGACGTCGAAGACACCCTCTATGGCTCCTTTGTCGAACACTTAGGGCGCGCCGTGTACACCGGCATCTATGAGCCGGGCCACCCGTGCGCCGATGAGCATGGCTTTCGCCAAGATGTGGCGGCGCTCATCAAGGAGCTGCAGGTGTCCACTGTGCGCTACCCTGGCGGCAACTTCGTCTCCGGCTACAACTGGCAAGACGGCATCGGCCCTAAAGAGCAACGCCCGGTACGCTTAGACTACGCTTGGCTCTCCAAGGAAACCAATGAGTTTGGCATCGGCGAATTCTACACTTGGGCTCAAAAGTTTGGAGTCGAGCCGATGGTCGCGGTCAATCTGGGCACCGGCACGCCGCAGGAGGCGGGCTACTTCGTCGAGTACGCCAACATCAAGGGCGGTACCTACTACTCCGATCTGCGCAAGCAGCACGGCTTTGACCAGCCTTTTGGCTTTAAGTACTGGTGCGTAGGCAATGAGATGGACGGCCCGTGGCAGACCTGCCACTTAGAGGCGGACGAATACGGGCGCAAAGCGCGCGAGACCGCCAAGATCATGAAGTGGGTCGACCCGAGCATTAAACTGGTCGCCTGCGGCAGCGCCACCACCAATCTGCCGAGCTACCCGGAGTGGGATCGCGTGGTGCTTGAGAACTGCTATGAGCAGGTCGACTACCTCTCGTGCCACCACTACTTTGAAAACAACACGGGCAAGCTCGAGGACTTCCTTGGATCCTTTGTGCGCATGGACAATTTCATCCATACCATCAAGGCGACCGCCGACTTCGTCAAGGCCAAGCTGCGCTCGCACAAGGACATGATGATCTCCTTTGACGAGTACAACATCTGGTCGATCGAAGGCGAGCCATGGATGGACTTCTTTGAGCGCGATCCTAACAACCGCTTCACCAAGGCCCCGCCGCTCTTAGAGCAGCACTACACCTTCCTTGACGCCTTAGTCTTAGGCGGCCTGATGTGCAGCTTGGTCAACAACTGCGACCGCGTCAAGATGGCCAGCCTCGCGCAGCTCGTCAACGTCATCGCCCCGATCTACACCCAGCCGGGCGGCGCGGTGATCAAGCAGACCATCTTCTACCCATTCAAGTGGGTCTCGACCTACGGCCGCGGCAAGGCCTTACGCTACTTTGCCAACGTCCCATGCATCGAGACCATCCATGGCCAGACCAAGACCTTGCAGTCAGCCGCGGTTTACAACGAGGAGCGCAAGGAGATCGCCTTCTTCGTCTTAAACCTCAAAGAGCACGAGGCCCAAGAGCTCACCTTAGCCTTAGATGGCTTCGGTCAAGTCAAGCTCAAGGCCCACCACGAGCTCGCAGGCTGTCCATTGAGCGCGCAAAACACCTTTGAGCACCCAAATGCGGTGGTACCGCATGAAGTCCCAGTCAGCGCCGCCGAGCAAGAGAGCCTGACGGTCAGCGTCAAGCCATTGAGCTTCAACCTCTACCTCTTAGAGGTCGACGGCGCGCAGTAACCGGCCCACCTCCGGTTGCACCCGCCTCAAACTTTCAGTCCATAACTCAAAGCCCGCCTGCGCGGGCTTTTTTTGCGCCCGCGCTGCGGTCACCCCCGCGCCTCGCGCCCAAGGCGCTCTACCTTCTGGTGGGAGAGGCACCATACTGGGACGGTTCCTCAGAGTCAGCCCGCCCGGTGATGAACAAGGACACAATGATCAGATCTTCATCATTGATGTTGTCATCAATCAATGTGCAGCACTGGACATCGGTATCTGGTTCCACGAAGCTCTGCACTTGGTTGTTGAACCGCTCCCATGGTTTGATCCTACAGCCACAACTGACGCGCGCAATCGCCAGCAGACTATGAGCCCTCTTGAGGTCGGATGGTGCCACCCCCATCACCTGCAGCGCCGCCCGCAGAGCATCTTCGACGCAATGCTTGCCTTGTCCCTTGCCCTGGCCAAAACGACCATAACCATGTGCCTCAGCCCGCTCCTCATGAGGCCGCTCAGCCTGAGGCCGATCAGCCTGAGGCTGATCACTCTGCTCCACCGTCTCTGCTTGACCCAACTCGTGCGAGCGCTCTCGCCTCAACACCCGTCTAATGTCAAGAAAATCAGTTTCGATGAAGCCCTTTGCATGAAAACTGCCGACCAAGGAGCTCACGGCATCAAGCACCGCATAGCTGACAGAAGCATCTGCTTCCTGCTCGAGCACGAAAAGAGAATCTACCGTCTCCTTGAGCGGCTCGAGCTGAACGAGGCCATCAGCAGGTGACTTGATCACGAAGGCCAGAGTGAGCATGTCCTTGGCGCGAGCCTTTTGGGCAATTAAGGTGGAGACCTGCGCCCTTGGATCATCAGCGAGCGCAGTAATGATGATGCAAAGACGGGCATTATATTGCAAGATATACTCAAACTGTGCCAAATCACGGGGCTTGGTATCGAACAAGTACACTTGCTGCCATCTCTCCCATGGGAGTCCTACCCATACGAGATCAACAAACCGCAGGTTGGACATAAGCTTGAGGCAGGAACATGCTTGAGCACCCACGCCCACGACTTGTGTATCGAAAACCTTATGCCATTGCGGAGCAAAAGGAATGTAGCCGTCCATGAGGTCTCCTTAAGGATGTGCCGAGTATACTTCCTATCAATGCTGACAAGAGACGGCGACCAGCGCAGCCCGTCGCTGCGGGGGTCACGGTCTTTGAGCAATGACATACCAAGAGCTCAGCGCTCAGTTGTTATTTTACACTAAACAACATCACATAAGTAAAACTTTTCCGCGAAGGGCGACATCTCACGGCTCCTGAGCCGAATCCTATCCTCCGCGCCCCAGCTGAGCTGCGGCCTAAAAGCGGCGCAGGTGCTGAAATAGGCGCTCGGGGATGAGGCGCGTCAGCGCCATGATGTAGCGCCATGCCCACATGGTGTAGAGCACCGGCTGGCGGCGGCGCGCGGCGGCCACAATGTCGCGCGCAATGGTCTCAGGACGCGCAGTGATATAGGGCGGAAGCTTGCGCCCGGCGACCATGCGAGTGCGCACATAGCCCGGCTTGATGGTCATGACATATACCCCATAGGGCAAGAGCCGGATGCGCAGGCCCGACAAATAGGCCGTGAGAGCCGCTTTGGCCGCACCGTAGTAGTAGTTGGAGCGCCGCCCGCGCTCTCCGGCCACTGAGCTGACCACCAGCAGCTGCCCGTGCCCAGCGGCGGCCATGCGCGCCGCAACGCAATCGAGCACCGGTAAAAGCCCGGTGTAGTTGTCGTGGGTGATGCGCTGCGCCTCATTGGGATCATGCTCAGCCTGAGCTTGCGGGCCTAAGTAGCCCACCGCGCACAGGCAGACATCGATTGCCCCGTCCGGCAAGGCCGCAACTTGAGCCTCTGGGCTCATTTGCGTGTCATAGTGGCTCCATGTGGCGTCAAACTCAGGGGCCAGCTGCGCCAAGGCCGCATCATTGCGACCCATGAGGTGAATGCGCCACGCCGTCTCCGAGAAGCTTGCCCGCCACTTACGGATGGTGGCCAGCGCGATCTCCGAGGTCGCGCCGATCACCACAAAGGTGGCGGTGGGCTTTACCGCAGGTTGGGCTGCAGGCGCTACCGCAGACGCTGTTGCCGCCTGCGGCTTAGAGCGCATCATTGCCCTTGGCGTAGGTCAAGATGACGCGCCGCTGCTGCAGCTCCGGTGCAAGGCCAAACTGTTGGGCCTCAGGGCAGCGCCAGACTGGGGCAAGGGCGTCAGGCAGCGCGAGGTTTTGGCCCAAATCGCGGTAGATGTTGTCGGTGTGGAAGTCTGAGCCGAGGCTTGCGAGGAAATCAAACTCCACGCACAGCTGCACTAAGTACTCAAAGTCCAGCTGCTTTTGCTGGGAGGAGGCGACCTCGAAGCCACGCCCGCCACATTCTTTGAACTCCTTGCACAGGCGGCGCAGGCGGCCATTTGAGATCTTGTAGCGTCGTGGGTGCGCCAGTACCGCCACGCCCCCTGCGGCCGTGATCGCAGCGACCGCCTCAGGGATAGCGATCCACTCGGTCTTGACGTAGGCCGGCTGCCCGCGCTTTAAGTACTGATTGAAGGCCGCATCCGAGCTCTCGGCCTTGCCCTCTTCAAAGATGAAGCGCGCGTAGTTGCCGCGGGTGATGGCCGCGCCCTCTTGGGCCTTCTCTTTGCAGCGCTCATAGGAGTTGCTAAAGCCGAGGCGATCGAGCTTCTCGCCAATGGCGCGCGCCCGCTCTTCACGCAAGACCTTTTGCTGGGTCAGCAGCGTTTGCAGCTTGTCATTGGTGATATCGATAAAGAGGCCGACCACATGAATTTGCTCATCGCGCCACGTGGTGGAGATCTCAATGCCCGGCACTATGGTCAACAATCGCTCGGCGGCACTGCGCTCGAGCGTACCATGCTCAACACCTTGCACCTGCGCCGAGGGCTTGATATAGCTCTCAACCGGCGCCTCGGGCGCGCCGCTGAGCAGCAGGGCATTGAGGCGCTGCGCTTCCGCTTGCGCGGCCGCGACGCCGCCCACCACATCGTGATCGGTGATGGCTAAGACGTTCAGCCCGCGGCTATAGGCACGCGCCACCACCTGCTCAGGACTATAGGCCCCATCCGAGGCCGTGGTATGGCAGTGCAAATCAATGTTAGAAATCGTGGTCACGTGCAATAACCCCCAGAACATGCCCGTAAGCAGGCGTGATTACTTGAGCCCCCACGGGCTCAAGCGTGAAAGGATAGGGCCTGACGCCGCCCCACAAGCGCAGCCCCGCCCTCAAGCGCGACCTCGGGTGCGCTGCCTCAAGCGCAAGCCCGAGCGCCCGCGCCGCAGGCACGGGAGCTGAGGCCTGAACGTACGCCGTCACCTTAGGAGCGCACAATGCGCTGCCCCCATGCGCCGCATCCTAGCCCGCAGCTGCGCCGAGAACTCAAGCTGCTGCCCCACAAGATGGGAACCCCAGTTAAGACTTGCAGCGAAGTCAGCACAGGCAAGGCCGACCTACGACTTGAGCGCCTTAGACTTCCTGAGCAGGCCGCCGCACGGCGCTCTACTGCCGCTACTCGCTGCGCGCCATCAAATCTTCCCAGCGCGCATAGAGCGCATCGAGCTCGGCTTGCACCGCATCGCGTTGCGCCGTCACTTCTTTTATCGCGTCGGGGCCCTTGGTGTAAAGGGCTGGGTCGGCTACCTGCGTATCTAACTCACTTAGCTGCGCTTCCTTGGCCTCGACCTTGGCGGGCATCTCCTCTAGTTCATGGACTTCGGTAAAGGAGAGCTTGGACTTCTTGTTCGCCTCTTGGGCCTTCTTGGCCTCTTGACGGGCTAAGTTCTTGGCCTCCGCCTCTTTCAGGCGCTCCGCTTCGTCGGCTAAGGAGGTGAGCTTGCCGCTAACCGCGTCCACCGCGGACTTGCCGATGCGCCGGTAATAGGCCTCGACATCGCTCCAGCCGCCGACGATGGTCTCGATTTCACCGTTGCCAGTGAAGACCCACGTCTCGGTGGCGAAGTTGTCGATAAAGCGGCGATCGTGGCTGATAACGATGACCGTGCCCGGGAAGTTCTGCAGCATCTCCTCGAGCAGATCTAAGGTCTCAAGGTCGAGGTCATTGGTCGGCTCGTCCATAATGAGGACATTGCACGGACGCGCGAAGATGCGCGCGAGCATCAAGCGATTCTTTTCACCTCCGGAGAGCACCTTGGCCGGGCTGCGGGTACGGCGCGCGGTAAAGAGGAAGTTTTTGAGGTAGGACAGGACGTGGACACTCTTGTTGTTGATCACCACGTCGCTCTTGCCTTCGGCCACGTTGTCGGCGACGCTCTTTTCCAGCTGCAGCTGCTCATGGTACTGGTCAAAGTACTGAGTCTGAACGTTGGTGCCGATACGCACATAGCCATGGGTCGGCTTGACCAAGCCCTGCAAGATCTTGATCAAGGTCGTCTTACCGGCGCCATTAGGGCCGACAATGCCGATGCGATCGGAGCGCATCACCACCGGTGAGAAGTCCTTGATGATCACATGCTCCGCGCCGCGATCGTTGTAGGTGACGTTGATGTGATCGGCCTCAAAGACAATATTGCCCGAGCGATCGGCCTCGGTGATCTTGATGATAGCGCGGCCTTGGCGGTCACGGCGCTCGGCACGCTCCTTACGCATTGCCGCCAGATTGCGCACACGCCCTTCATTGCGCGCAAGGCGCGCCTTAACGCCACGACGAATCCACGCCTCTTCTTCGGCCAGCACCCGGTCGAAGTTGGCGCGCTCTAACTCCTCTAAGCGCAGGCGCTCATCACGCAGACGCAGATAGGCATCAAAGGAACCCGGATAGGAGTAGAGCTTGCCGCGGTCGAGCTCGACGATGCGGCTGGCCAGATGGTCGGTAAAGGTACGATCGTGCGAGACAAAGATGACCGTGCCCGAAAAGGATTGGAGGTACTCCTCAAGCCACGCAATGGTCGCAATATCCAAGTGGTTGGTCGGCTCATCTAACAGCAGCACCTGCGGCTCATTGGCCAAGGCCGCCGCCAAGGCCACCTTACGGCGCCAGCCGCCGGATAAGGTCGAGAGCGGACACTCCGGATCGAGCTCCATCTTGTTCAAGATCTTGTAGATGAGCGCATCCTTAACCCAGCCGTCGTGATGCTCGATCAAGGCGGCCAGCTCCTCTTGCTCGGAGACTACCTCGGTTTCACGAAAGCGTGCCAAGGCCTCACCCACGACATCGATGCCGCGCGCTACCATGCCGTAGACCGTGCCGGTGGCATCCAGCGGCGGATCTTGCTGCAAACGATTAATGCGCAGGCCATCTTTGAAGATGATGCGTCCACTATCGAGCTCGGTGTCACCGGACAAGACCTTGAGCAAGCTCGACTTGCCGGTGCCATTGCGGCCGACCAAGCAGACGCGCTCACCCTCCTCTAAGGCAAAGTCCGCCTCCTTGAGCAGAGCGTCATCACCATAGGCCAAAGACCCGCCCATCATCGTTATCAGAGCCATACCACCTCACCCAAAGCCCAAACTACCCTACAACCATCGTACGCCACGCCCAATGTACGTCTACGGTACGTCCTTGACGCCTTGCGGCCCCCAGACGCGCACCTTGGTCGGCGTCCGCGTGCGCTCGCCTGAACGGCCTGCGCGGCCTTGCGGCCGCTCGCCACGGCGCTCCGTGCGCTCAAAGCGCCCGCCCCGATGTTCATCGTGATAACCACCCCGGTGCTCATCGCGATAACCACCCCGGCGCTCATCGCGATAACCACCCCGGTGCTCATCGCGACGCTCATCACGATAGCCCTCACGACGCTCAGCGCGATAACCGCCGCGGCGCTCGTCAGAGCGCCCATAACGGTGCTCGCTCCCATAACGGTGCTCGCTCTCGTGACGGTGCTCGCCCCCGTGACGCCACTCAGCCCCAGCGTGAGCGCTATGGCGATGCTCGGAGCCCTGACGGCGCTCGTCGGCACTGCGCTCGTAAGGAGTGTGCTCGCCTGCGGCGGCAGCGCGGCTGCCCTTAAAGGTAAAGCGCTCGGAACGGTCTAAGTCGCGGGCCCAGCGTGGGCGCGCGGTGTTGGTAACTAAGGCCTCCGGCTCCTTGGTCTGCTGGGCCTTGTTGTAGGTAAACTTAAAGCAGGTGTGCAGCTTCGGGTCGCGCTTGAAGTCTGGGTCGTAGCTTTGGGCGGTGATGTTCTCAATGCTAAAGCCATAGGCCTCAAGGCCCTCATCTAACTTGAAGTTGCGCTTGTTGGTGCAGAAGATCACGATGCCACCATCGTTTAAGTGGCGCGTTACGTTGCCCAGAAGCTGCAGGTGATCGCGCTGAACATCAAAGCTCTTCTCCATGCGCTTGGAGTTTGAGAAGGTCGGCGGATCGATGTAGATGAGGTCATAGCGCGCGCCTTGGTCACACGAGAGATAGGCCAAGCAGTCAGCCTGCTTGAAGTGATGGACGCTGGCAGCACTCTCAACATCAAGGCCGTTTAACTTGAAGTTATCTTGGCCCCAATCCAGATAGGTACGGCTCATATCCACCGAGGTGGTTGAAGTCGCGCCGCCTTGGGCTGCAGCCACCGAGGCAGTGCAGGTATAAGCAAAGAGGTTTAAGAAGCTCTTACCTGAGGCCAGCTGCGCAATGATGCGGCGCAGCGGGCGGGCATCCAAGAATAGGCCGGTGTCCAGATAGTCGTAGAGGTTAACTTGGAACTTCAAGTCGCCCTCATAGACCGTCATGGTGGTACCGGTCGCATCCTCGCGCTTTTGGTACTGGGCATCGCCCTTTTGGCGCTCACGGCTCTTGACGATGACCTCACTGCCGCGCGCGCCGGTGACCTCGATGGTCGCGGCGATCAAGTCGAGCAGGCGGCGCTGCGCCACTTGAGCCTTGATGGTGCTCGGAGCTTGGTACTCTTGGATGACGTAGTACTCGTTGTAGCGATCGATCGCGGCATTGTACTCAGGCAAATCTGCATCATAGACACGGTAGGCCGAGACCTGTGCGCGCTGCGCCCACTTGCCCAAGTTCTTTAAGTTCTTGCGCAAGCGATTGGCAAAGTCCGGCGCCAGCTGCGGCGCTGCAGGAGCCGCAGGCGCAGCACTAGTCTGAGCCGCGGAAGCCTGCGCCGCCGCGGCAGAAGCCTCATCTTGGCGTTGCAGCGCGGCCTTCACCTCAGCGCCGACCGCCTCGTCACGCGCCACTCCAAGCTTGAAAACGCGCAGCTGGCAATCAAGGGCGCCGTTGTAGAGGCGATAGGTCTTAGGCCCTGCCAGACGCAAGCATGACAAGAGCTCCGGGGAGCTTGAGATAATGCCCGCAGTGCCGCCCGGGAAGAGAGTGCGCAGCTTATAGCCTAAAGTGGTGTAGAGCTCGATCAACTCATTGAAGTTGCCCATACGCTCGCCATAAGGCGGGTTGGTGACGACCACGCACGGGAAGTTATTGAGGTCAGCGCATGGGTTGAAGAGGTGATGCAACTCGCCTTGCTCGACCGTAATCAAGTCGGCAAAGCCTGCTGCCTCGATGTTGTGGCGGGCACGGGCCACCGCCTGCGCATCCGCATCAAAGCCATAGAGCTTGATGCCTGAGGCTAAGGCGCGGGCCTTACCGGTGGCGGCCTTCTCCTTGGCCTCAGCTAAGATGGCCTCCCACGCGGCGGCATCAAAGCCCTTTAAGTGCATGAAACCGTAATCGCGGCGCATCAGGCCCGGCGCGGTATCGGTGGCGATAGTAGCGGCCTCTAAAAGCAAGGTCGCGGCACCGCACATTGGGTCGACGAAGTTTTGCTCAACGCCGTTAAAGCCCGAGCGCACCACCAAGGCTGCAGCGAGATTCTCCTTTAACGGGGCGGTGCCGGTGACGCGGTGATACTCACGCCAGAACTGGGCGGAGCCGGAGAGATCAAGGCCGAGCGCGACCTCGCCCTTCTTTAAGGTCGCGATGACGCGCACATCCGGGTTATGGCGCTCGACATTAGGACGCGCATGGCCGCTCTCAACGAAGCGATCGCACAGAGCGTCCTTGACGCGCAGCGCGCCGTACTGGGTATTGCGAATGCTATTGTTTTGGCCATTGAAGGTCACCGCAATGGTCTTGGCGCTATCGAAGTATTGCTCATAGGCCACGCCCTTGGCGCCCAAGTATAGGTCGGTGTCATCTTCGCAGTTGAAGGTGACCAAGGTCATGATGACCCGAGAGGCAAAGCGGCTGTACAGGCAGACGCGCATCGCAAGCGCCATGTCACCTGAGAACGAGACACCGGCTACGGTTTCCTTAACCGCGGAGGCGCCGAGCACCCCTAACTCGTTAAATAAAAGATTCTCCAGTCCTTTAGGACAGGTGGCAAAGAACTTCTGCATGTACAAGCCTCTTAGTAAAACCCGGCGCCTATTATAGCGGCCCTCAGGCCAAAACTTAACCCGCCGCGCACTCATATGCGCTTTGCGCCGCCGCGCCCGCTCCACTCAGCCCCAGGCCCAAACGCGCCATCTCCCCCAAACACCGCGTAGCCCCAAGGTCACTTAGGGCTCGAAAGTAGAGACTGCTCACCCGCTGCTGCCCGTCCTCAGCGCCCGCCCCGACCTCAGTGCGTCCCTGTTCCGCCTCTTCGACCCCGTTGCGGGCTGAAAACTGCCGTGTTATACCCGCAGCGCAGGCCCTGCCACCTTATCTGCGTCGTCCACTTACTAAGCAAGCCAGAAAAGGCCCATAAAAAAAAATGCTATATTTGATACGTGTAAATTGCTAGTATCATCCGTCGTGTCGGGTTCTTTGGCAGTAGGTATCTCGACGAAGGTCGTAGCAATTCAGTCCTGAAGGGCTGCTTGACCCAGCTGTAAGGCGCATCAATCAGCGCTCTTTGGTCTCGTGTCAACCGCCCAAAGCAATCGAGTATACCTATGAATCAAGCTAACTCCAGCTCCATCACCTACGAAGAGCTCAATTGCTGCCCGCTGTGCGGCAGCAAGCAATTTACCGTCCTGCCCGCGCGCCGTGAGATGCTTCAAGCTACCCCGCTGCGCCGCGATGAGTTGCAGCAAAACGCCGTCATTACGTTTACCCCGGCGCTGTGCGAGGACTGCGGCCTTGTCTTCAACGCCACTGGCCTCAGCGCCCACAGCCGTGATGTCCTATTCTCCAACTACAAGTTCATCCGTCCCAGCACCGGCATGGGCTCCGGCAACTATCAGACCTACATCGACACCGTCAAAGAGTTACTCAAGCCTTATGGCCCCGAGGCCGCCATCTTGGAAATCGGAGGCTACGACGGCTATCTGCTGCAAGTACTGGCACGAGCGGGCTATCGTGACTTAACCTTGATCGATCCCTCAGCCCAGACCGACTACATCGCGCCCGAACTCAAAATCAAGGTGGAGACTGCTTTCTTTGGCCGCAAGAGTGCCGACCGCTATGCGGCGCACTTTGACTTAATCGCCAGCAAGGACACGATCAACGCTGTGCCGCAGCTCACCGACTTCATCGCAGGCTTAGTGCTCTGCCTCAAGCCCGGCGGCACCTTGGTGCTGACTTCGGTAGAGCCTATCAACATGCACGCCATGCAGTACACCCGCGTCGGGCGCAATGCCTACGCCTACATCGCTCATGCCTATGGTCTTGAGCTGGTGGACTACTTCAAGCGCCCCGAGAACTCTTATGGCATCGCAATCTTCCGCAAGAGCGCGCAACCATCAGCCGCCTTTCCTGACGCGGCCTTCCACGCCGAGCAAGAGCACTGGCGCCCTCTCCTCAACCAGACCTCAGCCCTCCCGCGCGCCGCGCTCCAAGAATTAGAGCACAAGGTGCAAACTACGCTCACAAGCGAGCTGCCGATCATTGTCTATGGTACTGGCTATGCGGCCTTCCAGCTCTTAGACAGCTTAAGCCCCGCAACCCAAGCACAGCTATTTGCCGGGAATGATGATGGCCTAATCGCCACCTGTCCGCGCCTCATCTTGGTCAATTCGAGCCCCGAGCAAGACGGCTGCTACTTCTTGCTGCCTAACGGCAAGCACCTTGAAGTGCACTACGCCCTTAAGGCTCTGCCGCATCAGAACGCCTCATTGCTCATCATCGGCGCACAAAACCATTATTTCCAGCAGGAAATCAAGGACAAGCTCACCGGCCTTGAGTGCCATTACGCCGATAGCTTTGCGCTTTAACGCGCCTGCCGTGGCGCAGCGCCCCCTCACGCCCTGCGCCACGATCAAGTGGATCAGGCTCAGAGTCAACTGCCCTATGAGCCCGCCGCACTGACCCTACCCACGCCGCGCAATTACTAAGCAAGCCAGAAAAGGCCCATAAAAAAAAAATGCTATATTTGATACGCGTACACTGTTAGCATCCCCATCATTGCGGGCGCTTTAGCAGTTTGGTGCTACCGCGGAGGCTCTCCAGCTTAAGGCCCGATGTCCACACAGCTCAGCTCGGCCAACTGAGCTTCGTACCACGCACCTGTTTTCGATGCGAGCTGATGCTATGCAACTTTCTCCACAAACTGATACCGCGCCAACCAATCACTCCGCCGTGGTGTTGATCTTGGGCGTTGGTCTGGGCTCAGAACCCTTTATCACCGAACTCTTGGCCCAAGGCGTAACCGTAGTAGCGTTCGACAAAACACCCCAGCTCTCGCCCGAGCTTCTTGCCTCAGATCTGAGCCACAACCTCATCGTCCTACCCCACGATTTCTCAGATCGCGCTGCGGTCGATGCGGCTGTTGCCACCTATCATGTGACCCATACCTTGGCCCTGCCCGTGGGGCGCGCCTTGATGTTCCTAGGGCAGATCAACGAGCGCTATAACTTCTTAGGCCCACGCACTGCCGCCATCGACCGGTGCACCGATAAGCACAAGTTCCATCAACTGCTCACGGAGCATAACTTACCAGCCGCGCGCTACATCGCGCTGCCCCCGCGCGCTGAGTCTTTGAGCCTCACGCCTGCGGAATTGAGCCAAGCTGAGCAACTGGGCTTTCCGCTGGTGGTCAAACCAGCTATGGGCTCAGGCTCGCAGGGCGTGCGCTACTGTCAAAGCAGCGCTGAGCTGGCCCACTATCAAGTGCCCGAGCGCTTTGCCTCCGGCGAGCTCTTGCTTGAGCAAGCGCTCGTCGGCACGGAGTACTCAACCAACTTCTTCATCGACGCCCACGGCACCATCCACATGCTGGGACTATATGCCAAGGAGCTCAGCCCGCATCCCTTTCGGCAAGAAGTGGCCTACTTCGTAGGCGACTATCGCAAGGCCTTTACCGACATTGAGCCCGTCATCACGCGTCTCGTCGCGGCTTTGGGCCCAGACTGCCACAACTCCTTTGTTCAGTGCGATGCCATTGTGACCGCCGAGCATCAAACCTACTTGGTGGATGTATCGCTCCGCCTCGCAGGCAATGCGGTCTTCTTGCTCGAGCAGCGCTACGGTATCAACCCAATCACGCTGTTTGTGCGCCATATCCTCAATCACGAGCCGTTACCACAAGCCCAGTTCCCGCTACCCACAACCGCTGCAGCATTGCGCTTCTTAAGCTTCAGCTCACCTGCGATCGTGCAAGGCTTCGCCTCGCAGCTCAGCGCCGCCGAGCAGCAGCATTTGGTCTTAGAGCACAACCACCTCAAAGCGGGCGACGCCGTGGGCCCGATGAGTGATGGCACCGGCATCAAGCGTGGCTTGGTACTGGTCGAACACTCTGATCTGAGCACAGCCAACTTCATCAGCCAGCGCTACTTAGACTCCTTTGAGCTAAAAGTCGCAAGCCATTCCTCTCGAGACTCCATTATGGGACAAACTACCTCAAACCCTATCACCTACGAAGACTTCACCTGCTGCCCGTTGTGCGGCAGCAAGCACTTTACCGTCCTGCCTGCGCGCCGCGAGATGCTCCAAGCTACTCCGCTGCGCCGCGACGAGTTGCAACAAAACGCCGTCATTACGTTTACCCCGGCCCTGTGTGAGGACTGCGGCATCGTCTTCAACGCCACGGGCCTCAGCGCCCACAGCCGCGATGTGCTCTACTCCAACTACAAGTTCATCCGTCCCAGCACCGGCATGGGCGCCGCCAACTACCAGACCTACATCGATACCGTGACCACACAGCTCGCGCCTTACGGCGCTGCTGCCGCCATCGTGGAGATTGGTGGCTACGACGGCTATCTGCTACAAGTGCTGGCCCGCGCAGGCTATCGTGACTTAACCTTGATCGATCCCTCGGCTCAGACCGATTGCATCGCCCCGGAGCTTAACATCAAGGTGGAGTCTGACTTCTTTGGCCGCAAGAGCGCTGAGCGCTATGCGGCGCACTTTGACGTCATCGCCTGCAAGGACACCATCAACATGGTGCCGCAGCTTAACGATTTCATCGAGGGCTTGGTACTCTGCCTCAAGCCGGGCGGCACCATGGTGCTGACCTCAGTTGAGCCCAACAGCATGCATGCGCTGCAATACACGCGTTTGGGCCGCAATGCCTACGCCTACATCGCGCATGCCTACGGCCTTGAGCTCGTCAACTACTTCAAGCGCCCTGAGAACACCTACGGCGTCGCCATCTTCCGCAAGCCCACGCAGCCGTCAACGAGCCCTTGGCCTGACAGCGCTTTCAGCGCCGAGCAAGAGCGCTGGCGCCCGCTCCTTTCGCAGCCATCAGCGCTTCCGGCCGCCGCAGTATCAGCTTTAGAGCACAAGGTGCAAACGGCGCTCACAAGCGAGCTGCCGATCATCGTCTACGGTACCGGATTTGCCGCCTTCCAGCTTCTGGACAGCTTAAGCCCTGAAACCCAAGCACAGCTATTTGCAGGGAATGATGATGGCCTGATCGCCACCTGTCCGCGCCTCATCTTGGTCAACTCTAGCCCTGAGCAAGAAGGCTGTTACTTCTTGCTGCCTAACGGCAAGCACCTTGAAGTGCATTACGCCGCAAAAGCGCTGGTAAACCAGCACGCGTCCTTGCTCATCATCGGCGCGCAAAACCCTTACTTCCAGCAGGAAATCAAGGACATCCTCTCCGGCCTCTCCTGCCACTACGACGACAGCTTTGCGCTGTAGCTCGCAGCGCCCGCTCCGCGTCCGCCCAGCCTGCGGGCTGGGCGCGGACGCGGCTGGGCGCCATTGTGGGGCTGGGCGCAGAGGCGCACTAAAACTTGATTGGCCAGTAATCAGCCCACAAGGAGCGGGCGTACTCGTAGAGGCCGCGCGCGGCCTCGGTACGCAGGTAGCCGCGGTCGAGATCAAAGGGCCCTAAGCGGAAGCGGTCTAAGGCGTCGGCATCCTTAAAGATCTGATAGAGCAAGGGCCCCTGTGGCAGCGCTTGGAGCGCGGCTTGGCCTAAGACGTCATCATGGTCGTGAAAGGCCATGATGAAGTAAGCGCGCAGGTCGCACTCCCAGTCATGCTCTTGGCAATACTCGCGATAGTAGTCCGCACCGCGCAGACCATGGCCCACATCGAACATGTCGTCGTGGCGCCGCGCGTCATGGAATACGGAGGCTAAGGCCAGTGCGTTGCAGTCCTGCGCCGAAAGTCCCATCTGCTGGGCGATCATGAGGGCAAAACCCAAGACCCGGGCGCAATGATCCTTGGTGTGGGCATCGCTGTCTTGCAGCGCGAAGCTGACCTCCTTATCCAAGAAGACGCACCACTGCTCATAGGTCTCCTGCAGCGGCGCTGGGAGCGTAAGGTACGGCATTTACTCTCCTTGCTCACGGTGCGGATAGACTGCCCAGCCCGCGGTGCTCGCTGGCAGTTTAGTCATGGTGCACGCTCCGGCTAAGCCTGAATGTTGAAGCCCAGGCGATAGAGCAGGCGGAACTGCTCTTGGGTTGCGGTCTTGATCTTGACCGTATCAAACTCGTGGCGCTCTTGGTAGGTCTTGCGCAGCTGGTCAAAGGACGGCCCATCGCAGCACTTGGTACGGAAAAGACTGTCGTCGCGGCGCACATCGTAGATGCTAAAGATGATGCGGCTAAGCAGATCTTGGTTGAGCACCGCCTGCGAGCTGAGCTCAAGGCGCGTGATGTCGCTCTCCGCGCGCGGTACTTTTAAGGTGTCCGGCAGGTTCAAGGCCTTGATCATGGCCTCGGCTACCATCTGGGTACCACGATTCTTGGCCTCAAGGGCATAACCCGCGATATGGGCGGTGCTGCCTTCTAAGTACGGCACTAAGTCCGGTACGAGGAGGTTAGGCTCATTTTCAAAGACGTCAAGCCAAGCGTGGATGTAACCCGGGCGCTCCTGTAACAGCTCATAGAGCGCTTGATTGTCCACCACCGCGCCGCGGGCAGTGTTGATCAAGATCTGGCCTGCGTGCAGCGAGGCTAGCTGCTCCTTGCCCACCATATGGAAGGTCGGGTAGATATTGCTCGGGCTAGGCTCGGTCAGCGGCACATGCAAGGTGACGATGTCACAGGCTAAGGCTTCGGCGAGCGTATGGTCGTACAGCGCGGGGTCGGCCAAATCAATGTCGCATAAGCGAGCATCGCCCTCAGATAAGATGCGCACGGCCGCGAGCTTGATGTCGTTGCCACCGAAGGTCGGATTGGCCTTATCTTGCATCGAGTCAAGCAAGGTCTTAAGCTCATGGGCACGAATGGGGTCAGAGCAGACCACCTTCATGCCTAGCGCCTGCGCCCGGCGATAGACGCGCGTGCCGACATGGCCCATGCCCACAATGCCGATCGACATCTTAGAGAGGTCAAGGCCATAGCGCTGCGCTAACACCATCCAGACGCACAGCACGTAGTCGGCGACTGAGCGCGCGTTGCAGCCATGGGCTGCGGCAAACTTAATGTTGCGGCGATCGAGCTCCGGAATGTCGACGTGGTCGACGCCGGCCGTCGCCGTGCCGACAAATTGCAGCTTATCAGCGCCCGATAGCAGCTCTTCGTTGACCTTGGTCACCGAGCGCACGATTAAGGCGTCCACGCCGGACAGGTCGCTCGGTTGAATGTCACGCCCATACTTGAGCTCGACCTCACCGAAGGCCGAGAAAATTGCTTGTGCGTTAGGAATCGCTTGATCGGCTAAGATCTTTAACATGCCTGAACCTCCAACCAATGTCAGTTACACGCAGTAGCGTCACGGCTGCGGCGCCCGCCTTGAGCCAAGCTAAAGCCATGCCCAACGCACCCATCCTACCAAAGGCCGCCGCCCGCTGCCACCGGCAGGCCCTGCACGTCGGCCCCAAAGCTCCCGCCCACTTGACCAATTAGGCCCCGCTGCGGCTCTGGGCGCGGTCAAAATGCGATTTTTATGCGCTTTGACGTGAGGGCGCCTGTCGTGGGGTATAATTGCCGTGCTTTTGAGGGCGGCAGGGCCTTCCCCTGCAGCTTTGGTTTTTGTCGGCTCGTCCAAGGAATAGACATGTCGTTTAAGCTTGAAACTTCCACGCAAAGATCCACCACTGCTTTACTCTTAGGCTCAGGTGAATTGGGTAAAGAACTCGCCATTGAGTTGCTGCGTTTGGGGGTGCATGTTGTCGCCTGTGACCGCTACGACAATGCCCCGGCCATGCAAGTCGCCCAAGAGAAGGCCGTGCTCAATATGAAGGATCCGGTTGCGCTGCGCGCCTTGATCGAGAAGGTCAAGCCGGACGTCGTCATCCCGGAGATCGAGGCCATTGCCACCGAGCTCTTGATGGAGCTTGAGGCCAAGGAAGGCTTAAAGGTCGTACCGACTGCTAAGGCCGCCTTTACAACCATGAACCGCAAGCAGATTCGCACCTTAGCTGCCGAAGAGTTGGGGCTGCCGACCTCGCCTTACTTCTTTGCCGCATCACTTGCTGAGGTCAAGACCAACATTGCCAAGGTAGGCTACCCATGCATCATGAAGCCGGTCATGAGCTCTTCGGGCAAGGGCCAGAGCACGATCAAGAGTGAGGCCGATATCGAGGCCGCTTGGACTAAGGCCTGCACCGAAGGCCGCGGCGGCGAGGCTGAGGTCATCGTCGAGGGCATGGTACGCTTTGACGAGGAGATCACCTTGCTTACGGTGAGTGCTTGCGACGGCATCCACTTCTGCCGCCCTATCTTCCACCACCAAGTCAACGGTGACTACCACGAGTCGTGGCAAGGCAAGGATCTCCCGGCCGACATTCAGGCCGCAGCCGAGCACATCGCCCGCACCGTGGTCACCGCCTTAGGCGGCCATGGCATCTTTGGCGTCGAGCTCTTTATCTGCCCGAACGCTCCCGAAGGCCAGCGCGTCATCTTCTCGGAGCTCTCTCCGCGCCCGCACGATACCGGCATGGTCACCATGATCTCCCAAGACCAAAGCGAGTTTGCGCTGCACGTGCGTGCCTTATTAGGCCTGCCGATCGGGGCCATCACCTTCTTAGGCCCAAGTGCCAGCGCCGCCTTATTGGTCGAAGGCGACGGCAATGCCCTCACCTATGAGAATATCGATGGCGCCTTAGCCGCCGGTGGCGCCCACAGCGCCCTGCGCCTCTTTGGCAAGCCAGAAGTCCACGGCGAGCGCCGCATGGGCGTCATGCTCTCCCGTGCCGCCGATGTCGCTACCGCGATCGCGCAAGCCAAGGCCATGCGCTCCGCCCTCAAGGTCACCGTGCACTAAGGGACAAGTACAGGCAAGACCGCGGGCCAAGTACGGGCAAGACCGCGGGCAAGCAGACCGTGCGCCCGGACGTGGGCAGGAGCCGTGGGCAGGGGCCGCGCGCCGAAGCGGCGCGCCCGGCCGCGGGCAAATTTAGCCGCCGCTGCGCCATGTTGGCACAAAGTGCGCTATGCTTAGGGCAATCCCCGCTCAGGGGCTGCGCCCTGACGCCGGATCGGCTCAAACCCAGCACTCTTGGTGCTGCGTACGGGGGGGACTAACACCCTAAACTTGCTCACTTAGATTGGAGGCGGCGTCACCAGTGTGTGTGGCTGGCGCCGGTTTGCAATGAACATCTTTGCCCGCTACGAGACCATGGATCCCTACATTTTGCTCTCGGCCGTTAACCTCAAACTGCGTGACCACTACGATAGCCTTGAAGAGCTGTGCGCCACGCACGAGATCGATCAAGCGATCTTAGAGCAGCGCCTCAAGGACTTAGGCTACAAGTACGATCGCGAACAAAACCAATTCAAGGGCTAAGACTTTGCGGCCCTAGGGCTAAGACTTTGCGGTTCGAAGGCTAAAACTTTGCGGCCCGAAGGCCGCTCCACCACGGCCTTGCCATCAGGTAAGGCCGCGTCAAACCTATGCAAAACTCAGCAGACCAAGACCGCATTACCGAAAAGATCGCCAAGCTGTTGGCGCTGGCGCAAAGCTCCAATCCTAACGAGGCCGCCATCGCCTTGGCCCGCGCCCAAAAGCTCATGGCCGAGCATCAGGTCACGCAAAAGGATGTGTCCTTTAGCTCAATGGGCGAGAAAACCGAGGCCGTGCCGACTATTCTGCGTGACCGCCAGCTCTACTCGCGCCTTGGCAGCATGATTGCGCGCGCCTTTGGCATCACGGAGATCTACAACCTCAAAAACAACCGCGTCATCTCGATCACCTTCTTAGGTGACCTGACACGTGTCGAGAGCGCCACCTACGCCTTTACCGTGCTGGCGCGCCAAGCAGCCATCGCCAAGAAGGAGTTCTTGGCCCAGCTCAAAGAAAAGATCTTAGAGAGCGTCTATCAGGACTTCCCGAGCCTGTGCGAGGCCAAGGCCAGCTTAAAAGACATCTGGGAGTACGTCCCGACTCTCAAGAGCATCCATCAGCGCTTCATACGCCAGCAGGTTAAGTCCTACCTGCACGGCTGGCTTATCGCGGTCGATGAGAAGGTCATGGACTTTGCCATGTCGGACGAAGAGTACGAGCTGTTAGTTGACTTTAAGTTCACCCGCTACCCGGACTTGACGCACATGCGCGCCCGCCCGCTGCGTTACACCGCCGCCCAAATGGCCAACTTCCAGCAAGGCATGCGCGACGGCAAGGATAAGGTCAACCTCTTCCACGGCGTCAACACCGACTACGAGCGCCGCGCCTTGGGCCACAAGGGCTAAGCCAAGGTCATGGGCTAAAAGTATTGGGCAATGCGCATCAAGAGCTCATACTGTTTGGGATCATCCTCGGGCAGTTGATCGGCGAGCAAGCGCAGCTCCTGTAGCAGCGTCTTACTTCTCTTCTCGACCAAATGGCGACAATAGCGCTCATAGGCGCGCCGCTCCCCATCCATCAGAGCCTTGGGGAAATTCTCGTTGAGATAGCACATCGTCAGCTGCCCAAGCGACCGCTCGGGGTTGCATAAGACCGCAAGATTGCTCTCTTGGCGCACGTCATGCCCCATCATGCGGGTAAATTGCGCCTGCTCCCCTGAGGTTAGACTCGGCAGGAAGGTATCGTAGAAGGCAAGCTCTGACGGAGTAATCGTGTCCGGCTGCGCCGTGAGTTCGCTCGGATCGAGCGCATCTAACCGGGCCTTGAGGGCTTCAAGGTCAAACTTGAGCTCAGCTTGGCGCTCCTGAGTCAAGATGCCGCAGGGCGCGATGAGCGGCGCCAAATCGAGGTTGATGACCTGCACCCGATCTTGGGCGCCATCGGTCAGCAGGGCTTTGAGGTAGTGACCTTCTACCACTAAGACCTTGATCAGGGTGAGCGCCCCCTCATCAAGATAGACCCAATAAGGCGCCGACAGGCGCTGCCTGACGGGCCGCTGCAGAAAGGACATAATCTTGGGGTCGGCGCGGTTGAGGTAGTTGTACAAAAAGTACAGTGCATCAAGCCGCTCAAGCTTGGTCTCAAGAGCCCCGCGATAGCCTAAGGCCCGCACCGCCGGTACTAGGCTCTTGCGCGCCTTAACCCGCGTATTGCCGAAGTAATAGCAGGTATCGAGGGCGACCTTAAGGTCGACCATGAGCGGAAAGCGCGTGAATATGTCCGGACTGAAGAAGTTTTGCAACGCCATCGCGTTGTAGACGCTCAAATGGCGCGCCGCAAAGGTCACCAAGATGTCTTGGGGCCCATTAGGCTGCAAGCTGGTTGATAGCTCCTGCATGAAGTTCAGCGCCGTGCTGCCGTGGCTCAGATTATTGGGATCGATCCCTTGGCGCCACAGATAGGACGGCGAGAGCAGTGCATGCGGCGCCAGCTTGCAGGTGAGCAGGCGCTTGAAGTTAGGCGCAGCCAAGCTCACCCCATCGCCAATGCTCATGAGGGCCATACCCGCAAGGCGCGCCCGGAGGCTCGGCTGACTTAACGGCAAAGGCAGCGCATAGAAAATGGTGCGCAGTTGAGTCTCAGTCACAAGCTCTGGGCCCGCCAAGGCAGGCCCCCTCCCTAGGCGTCGGCGCTCTTACGAGCTCGGCCCGTACTCTTAGCTGCGGCCTTGCGCTCGCTTTGCTCCCACTGCCCCGTCTCCTGATTGTAGAAGGCTGCCCATGAGGTCGGCTTGCCCTCTGGGGTGCTCGAGGCCAAGTACTGCTCCTTAGTCTTGCGGCTAAAGCGCACTTCGGCAAGGTTGCCCTCAGGATCCTTTTCCGGACCGTCGGCTAAGTAGTAGAACTTAGGGGAGATGCGGTCGCGGAAGCGCTTGAGCTCGGCGACCTTAACCGGGCGCGACTCGCGGACTTTCGGGAAGCTGCTTGCGGCCAAGAACAGGCCCGAAGCGCCATCGCGCAGCACAAAGTGCGCCTCCGGATGCTTCTCGCACGGCAGCTCCGGCAAGTCAACCGCGTCCTCACGCGGCGGTGCGACCTCGCCGTTCTTTAAGATCTTGCGCGTGTTCTTGCACTCATCGTTGGTGCATTGCATGTACTTGCCGAAGCGGCCTTCGCGCAGCACCATGTCATGGCCGCACTTCTCGCATTGGATTACCGGGCCCCATGCTGGGTTGTCGCTATAATCGCCCTCTTCGCGGATGTAGCCATCGCACATCGGGGCATTCGAGCACAAATAGAGCTTTTGGTGCTTGTCGATGAGGAAGGCATCCATCTTGGCCCCGCACTTCGGGCAACGCTTGGACTCAAGCAGCACCTTGGTCTCGGCCGCCTCGTCCATTTCCACGCCCTTAGGCATGTCATCGACTGCGACCAAGTTGATGGTGCACTTGCAGCGATCCTTGGCCTTAACCGCTGGATCAGAGTAGCCAAGGCAGCTTAAGAAGTTGCCGGTACGGCCTGAGTGCACTGCCATGTGATACTTATGGCACAGTGGGCACATCAGGTCGATCTCAATCGAGCGGTTGAGCGGCATACCGCCCTCTTCGTACGGCAGCTTAGCGCGCTCTAAATGGGCCGAGAAGTCGGCGTAGAAGTCATCAAGCTGCTTGAGCCAGTTGAGCTTACCGGCAGCAATGTCATCTAAGGACTCCTCCATCGATGCGGTGAAGTGGTAGTCCATCAAGTTGGCAAAGCTATGGCGCAGGCGATCGGTCACGATCTCGCCCATCTTGGTGGCAAAGAAGCGGTTGCGCTCGAGCTTGACGTAGCCGCGATCTTGGATCGTGGCGATGATCGAGGCGTAGGTCGAAGGGCGGCCGATACCGTCCTTTTCGAGCTCCTTAACCAAGGATGCCTCTGAGAAGCGGGCGGGCGGCTGAGTGAAGTGGCGGCTTGGCAGCACTTCCTTGAGCGGCAGAATGTCGCCTTCCTTGACCTCAGGCAGAACGGTGTCCTCGCTCTTGCCTCCTAAGACGCGGCGGAAGCCATCGAAGAGCTCGGTGCGGCCGGTCGCGCGCAGATTGTACGGGCCGCAGGCGACCACAATCGAGCGCGTGACGTAGCGCTGATTGGTCATCTGGCAGGCAAGGTAACGCTCAAAGATGAGCTGATAGAGGCGGCGCCCATCGTTATCGATGTTTGCCGGTAAGGCGGTCAGCTCCGGATGCGACGGACGAATCGCCTCGTGCGCCTCTTGGGCCGACTCCTTGCTTTGGTAGAAATTCGGCTTCTCCGGCAGATACTGCGGGCCGCACTTCTCGGCGATGATCTTACGGGCCGCATCAATTGCCTCTTGGGACAGATTGACGCTGTCGGTACGCATATAGGTGATAAGACCGCTCTCATAGAGACGCTGGGCGACCACCATGGTGCGCTTGACTGAGAAGCCCAAGCGCTGGTTGGCGCTTTGCTGCAAGGTCGAAGTGGTGAAAGGAGGCGGAGCATGGGCTGAGCCTTCCTTGGACTCGATCTTCTGTACCACGTACTGATTGTTCTTGAGCTCAGTGACGATGGCGCTGGCCTCTTGGGCATTGTGGATCACCACCTTGGACTTGCCCTTGGTGGCAAGGTTAAGGCCGATCACCTCTTGATTTGGGGTGAAGTTATTGGTCGCGATCGTCCAATACTCCTCAGGGATAAAGGACTTGATCTCGCGCTCACGATCCACGATGAGCTCGACCGCAACCGACTGGACACGCCCTGCCGACAAGCCGCGCCCGACCTTTTCCCACAGCAGCGGCGAGAGCATATAGCCCACGACGCGGTCTAAGAAGCGGCGTGTCTGCTGGGCATTGACCAGATCCATATTGATCTGCTCAGGGTGCGCGAAGGCCTTTTGGATCGCGTTCTTGGTGATCTCCGGGTACTTGACGCGCCAGAAGGGCTTGCCCTCATTGGCCTTGGTGGAGAGGATTTCCTTTAAGTGCCAAGCAATGGCCTCACCTTCGCGGTCCAAGTCGGTGGCAAGGTAGATAGCGTCGGCGTCTTTAGCCAGCTTCTTTAACTCACTGACCACCGCGGTCTTGTCCGGCATGATCTCATAGTCAGCCTTCCAGCCATGCAGCGGGTCGATACCCATCTTAGTAAAGAGGGCATTTTGCTTTTGCTCAGCACTTTGCTGGGAGCGCTGAGTAGGAGCGGCCCGAGTACCGGTCTTGCTCGCCCCGGCCGGCAGGTCACGGATGTGGCCCACACTGGCCTTGACGATGTAGTCATCACCCAGATAGCCATTGATGATCTTGGCTTTGGATGGCGACTCCACAATTACTAATGACTTACCCATAACAATCCTCAATCAGGGTATCAGTGATCTGCCTAAAAAGCCTAAACAAACCTGTCCTACCGGCCCGGGCCGTACGGCCCTGCGGCCGCAAGGCCCCGCAGCCCTGCAGCTTCCTGCCGCGCAGGCACCCTACGCGCAGGCGCCCTTCGCGCAGGCCCCCCTACTTCACGTGCAAGAAGGATGAATCATCGAGCGCCTCAAGCTCCGAGCGCAGCTGCGAAGTTACCTCGTTGGTGCCCAGCATCCGTCCTAAGAAGGGCAGATGCTTGTGCATGAAGTTGCGCTTATCCTGCTTCTTGCGCTTGATCTTAAGGGCTGCAAGCTCGGTACGCTTGATCTCTTGGGCGATGTACTCATCGGAGGTGGCGATCTCATCGACCAGACCGAGCTCCTTTGCGTCAAGCGCGAGCCAATGCTCGCCGGTCGTCACCTTGGCCACATCCAGCTGCGGGCGATAACGCAGCACCTGCTCCTTAAAGCGCGCGTGCACCGCCTCTAACTCTTCTTTGAACTTCTGACGGCCCTCGTCGGTGTTTTCACCTAAGACCGACAAGGTACGCTTGTACTTACCGGCGGTAATCTGCTCGTAGTCGACATCGTACTTATTAAGTACCCGGCGGAAGTTTGGGATCCCGGCGATGACGCCGATCGAACCGACGTAGGCAAAAGGCGCGGCCACGATCTTATTGGCCACGCAAGCCATGAGATAACCGCCCGAGGCGGCGACTTCATCGACCGTCACCGTCAAGAAGATGTTGCGCGCGCGCAGGCGCTCAAGCTGCGAGGCGCACAGGCCATAGCTGTTGACGAGGCCGCCCGGCGAGCACAGATTAACGATGACTTCATCGCGCTCATCGGCTACCTCCAAGATGGCATCGATCTTAAAGCGCAAGTCCTTAAACTCATGGCCCTTGGTCGAGCCGCGGAAGTCGATGACAAAGAGATGGCGCGGGCACAGCACCCCGGCCGCCCGATGGTTCTTGATCATGTCAAGGCGCGTCAGATGCTGCTCCCGCTCCTCTTGTGCCGCTTCTTTAGCCCGCTGCTTGGCCTTCTTTTTGGCGTCCTTGGCGCTCTTGACGCCGAGATCTTGCTCAAGGCGTTGCATGCGCGTGGCCGGGTCGGCCTTGCGCAGGCTCTTGACCATCAGCTTATGGCGCTTACGGTAGAGCTTCTTTAAGTCAACCGTCACCAAGCTGCCGACATCATCGCCGTCGCTCTTCTCGCCCTTCTTGCGCGTGGCGAGCACCAGCACGATCACAGGCAAGACCACGATCGCCATGACAATGACTACCTTGAGCAGGAAGCCTACGATATCAAGCACGAAATCCACGCCACCACCTCTCAGCCCAAACTAAGCCTCACCCTCACCGGTGTCCACGGCCGCGGCCACCAGCTGCGCTAAGCGCTCCTTGCTGCGCTCGGTGAGCTTATCATCGGCCACTTGCCCCGCGGCCGCCTGCGCCGCAGCCAGCGACGAGGTGCCCTCAAGCAAGTCCTCAACCACGCAATCACTCTGATGCGTGGCATCGTCCGGCACCGCGCTCGGCGCTGGCGTTGGGTCAGCCAATGGAGCAGGCTCAGCCCCCGGAGCAGGCTCCGCCTCAGCTAAGCCGTGCTGCATTTTGGCACGCCCAGCCTCGGTAATAGTGATATCGCTGTCACCAATTAGCACTAAGCGCTGCTTGTAGAGCATGCCGAGGGCCTTCTTGAACTTGCCCTTGGACAGATGCAGTTCCGACTCGATAAGCTGCGGATCGCTCTTATCGTTGAAGGCGAAGTGCCCGTCATGCTCATAGAGCGCCTGTAAGATGTCCAGCGCGGCATGGGCAATGGCTGACAAGCCGACCTCGTGCAGCGCGACGTCAACGCGCCCGTCCGAGCGCACTTCCTTAATGAAGCCCTCGTAGCGCTTGCCCATGGTCAGGCGGCCCGTCTCTTCATCTTTAAAGATGAGGCCATAGACTTGGTCGTTGATGACCACGCGAAAGCCCAGCGGCGTGCGCGCAAGCGGTACGACCTTGACCTTCTGGTTGACGCTAAACTCGCCTTGGTGGGCGCGCTCGCGGATGTAATCGTTAAAGCGCTGTGTGGCAAAGAGGCGCCCTAAGCTATCGATGGCGACGTAGACCATGGCGGTATCGCCTGCGCGCAGGGCCACACGTTGCTGCGCGACCGGGAATACGAGCTCCTTGGGGATGCCCATATCCAAATAGGCGGTGCCATTGTTGATGGTGTTAACGCGCAGGTTGCCAACTTGGCCGAGCTCAATCATCGGCCGCCGAGCCGTAGCGAGCACGCGCGCCCCATCCTTATAGAGGCAGACCCGCAGCTCCGAGCCCACCGTCACGCCTTCCGGCACCTGCGAGCGCGGCACGAAGAGCGCGCCATGCTCGGCCGCATTGACGAAGACGCCCTTATCGGTGACCTCGGAGATCGGCAGCGCGACCATGCGCCCCAGCGGCACCGAGGTGCCAAAGGTCTTAGTCACATCAATGATGGTGCGCTCGGCGCCATAGCCATGGCTGCGCGGGGCTTGCGCGGCACCGCGCCCTGAGCGCACGACGCGCTCCGCGCTCCCCGCGCCCCCCTTACGCTCCCCGCGGTCACCACGTGGTCCGCGCTCATAACCGCGGTCACTACGTTCGCCGAAGCCGCGGCGGCCGTCACGCTCATAACCGCGGCGCCCATCGCGCTCACCACGCCCGCGCTCACCGCGCTCGGAGCTGTAGCTGCGTTGGCGGGCGCTAAAGGGCACGGTCGAGGACTTGTAGGCGCTTAAATCTTGGGACTTAGCAGCATTGCCCTTGTCATGGGCGCCAGTGGCCCCCTGCCCCCCGGAGCTGGTCTCAGCGTCATCACGGGCGGCAAAACGCGCCAGCTTCTGTACCGGGCCGCGCCCTGCTTTTAAGGACAATTTATTGCTTTCAGTCATGGTCATGGTCTCATCGTATCCGCCTGCCGCGGCCCTTCTGCAGCGGAGAGCCAAGGCAGCGCACGTTTAGCCTGTGCCTTCACAGGCCTTTTTTACTATGGTTTAGTTTCCGGTGAATTGCAAATGATTTTGCGCCCCCCGCCCTCTCAGGCAGCAGGCGCAGCACCTGCGCTCACCCCGTTTGTGGCAAAAACTCGCCCTTGCACCCGCTTTAGGCGGTATCAGGCGCATGCCCTGCCAAAAATTGCGCGCGACTATCCCAATTAGACGGCCGCGGCGCAGCCGACACCGGAGCAGGTCGCAGCCTGCGGCACACGAAGTCCATTATAGGGAATTGCGTCAGGAGCGGAGCGCAAACGCCGCTCAGCGCAGGAAGGCAGGAGAGAAAGGGGCGGGGCTAAGAAACGCAAAGAGCAGGCTTACGACCTGCTCTCTACTGTCCGTTAGGACTTACCTCGAGCCGCGCGGCGGCGCGGCGCACGTCTTAGACGCGTTGGAAATCAACGTGGATGACGCGGGAGGTAACTGGGTGACGCTGCATTGCGGTTGGCTTAACAACGACTTGGTTACCGTCGAGATTTAAGGTTACATTCTCGGTAAAGAAATCTGGCTTGGTGCAAGCCTGGATTAACTTCTTCTCGTTTAAGGTAACGCTTACAGTCTCTTGCCCCTTAGCAACAATGATTGCTGGGATCTTCTCTTCGCGACGAAGGCGGCGGCTCGCACCTCTCCCCAAGTCCTTGCGAAGTTCAACGTCTAAAGTGATAGCCATGATGAGATACTCTCGTATTGAAATGGTTACGCTAAAAGTCTGCGACCGGATCTTTTAGCCAGACATCGATGCCCAAAACCGCGTGCAGCACCCCGAAGGTGATCACCTTCGACGGCTTCAGCGCTCGCGCAGGTACCAGTACCTCACGGTAACAGCCCTGCTTGGTCTTAAGCCATAAAGACAACAAAAGCGCCCAAGGCGCTCTGAGAATCTTGGTCGGTGATGAGGGATTCGAACCCCCGACCCACTGGTCCCAAACCAGTTGCGCTACCGGACTGCGCTAATCACCGACGGCGCACATTCTAAGGATAAGACCACGCCTTGTCAACACCAATTTGCAAAAATTTTCCGCCGCCGCCAAGGCCCCGCGCAAAAAAGCTAAAATAGGCCGATTTGAGCCGCCCAGCAGGGCCTGTCCCCACACTTGCCGAGGAGATCCCATGACCACCACTTACGTGCGCCCATCCAAAGATGAGTCCTTTATGGAGATTGCCGAGTCCGTTTCCATGCGCTCGACCTGCCTGCGCCGCCGCTATGGTGCGGTGATTGTCTCCAAGGATGGCCGCATCGTGTCCACCGGCTACAACGGCGCCCCACGCCACCGCGCCAATTGCTCGGACTTAAACTCCTGCCTGCGCGATGAGCTCAAGATCAAGCCCGGCACCCACTACGAGCTCTGCCGCGCCGTCCACGCCGAAGCTAACGCCATCATCAATGGCAACCCGCTCGACATCATTGGCGGCACGCTCTACTTATGCGGCATCGATGCTCGCACCAACACCCCATCCAAGAGCATTGAGCCTTGCGCCATGTGCCAGCGCTTGATCCTCAACGCCCAGATTGCGCGCGTGGTGATGCGCGATGCCAACCGCCACTTAGTGGAGGTCAATCCCCTCGACTGGGATGATGACAGCGCCCTGATCGCCGAGCACCGCCGCAACCTGCAAGGCAAGGCCAGCGCCGAGCCCACCGCAGACGGCACCGACACTCCAGCCATCGACAACACAGCCAACAGCGCAGCTCAGAGCAGCCATTGCTCGTGTGGCTGCTGCCACTAAGGAGTCAGCCATGCAACAAGACGCTCTTAGCACCATTCGCGCCCAGCTGAACCTGTACCCAGCCATGATCTTTGATATGGACGGTACGGTCATGAACTCAGAGATCTGGCACCACAAGGCATGGCAGCAGATGCTCAAGGACTTTGGGTTGCCGGAGCTGACCACCGCCGACCTCTATGGCTATGGCGGCATGCCGACCTTAGAGATTGCCAAGGCGGTAGTACAGCGCTTTCACAGCGACGTCGATCCGCAGGCGATGACGATGCGTAAGGCCGAGCTCTATCGCAACGAGTTCATCAAGCACGCCACTCCCTTCCCGAAGATCTGCGCCTTGCTCAAGGAGCTACACGCCGCAGGCAAGCGCATTGCCATCGCCACCAGCTCGCACAAACCCGAGGCGACGACCTTGCTCACGCAAAACGGCCTAATGCCCTACATCGACGCTTTAGTCACGGGCGACCAAGTCACGCGCGGCAAGCCCAACCCGGACATCTACCTGCTCGCTGCCGAGCGCTTAAAGGCGCAGCCGCAGGACTGCGTGGTCTTTGAGGACACGGTCATCGGCATGCAAGGCATCAAGAATGCGGGTATGGCTGCAGTTAAGGTCTTTGAAGGCGAGCTCGATTGCGATCATGTAATTCCACTGAGCGAGCCTTGGCCGCAGGAGTAGTCATGTTTACCACTGACCCCACCATCTTAGCCCGCATCGCGGCCGCCCGTGGCCTGATCTTCGATATGGATGGCACCATCATCGACTCCGAGGGCAATCACCACAAGGCCACCAACCATATGCTCAAGGACTTGGGGCTGCCGCCACTGTCCACCGAGGTGTTGCTCTCCTACGCCGGGCTCCCGGACAAGCCGATGTTCCAAGACATCCTTGAGCGCTTAGAGCAGTCCGGGCACATCAGCGCCGAGCAGCGCCGCACCGACCCGCGCCTGAGCGTTGCGGCGCTGGCGGCCACCAAGCGTGACATCTACGAGCAGATCTACATGCCCCAAGATGTCCTCTATGCGGACATGGCCACGCTGATCAAGGACTGCGCCGCGCGCGGTCAGCGCATTGCGCTAGCTACCAGCAGCCCACGCTCGCAGGCGGACTTTATCCTCGCGACCTCCGGCCTTAAGCCCTACTTTGACAGCGTCATCACTGGCGATATGGTGCAGCACGGCAAGCCTGCCCCAGACATCTTCCTCTTGGCCGCACAGAGCCTGAACCTGACCCCAGCCGAATGCTTGGTCTTTGAAGACGGCGCTCACGGCCTCAACGCCGCGCAGGCGGCGCACATCGATGCCCTGCACTGCCTCAACGGGGAGTGCCAAGCCTACTATCCGGCGCAGCGCTAAGGCCGCGCGCGCCAATGGAAGGGCAAGACCAACGGGCGGTGGCGCTGCGTCACACTTAAGCAGGCAACTTGCCCTCTCAAGAGCCGCGCGATTACGGCCCGCTCTCAGGTTGCGTAGCTCCAACTGCGGCGGCCCACCCGCCCAACCCCACCAACGCCCGGGCCGTTCCGAACGCCCAGCACCACACCTAGGCAGCCCCATGGTGGTGAGGCCATTTGGGCAGCGGCTCCGCTTGCCGCTAGCCGCTTCACGCTGCGGGCAGGTTGTTGGTCTCTAAGGAGCAAGGGGCTGTTTGCGCGGGCAGCTAGGCTGCGGGCCTGCTCCACTGGGTGCGCTGGTGCAGACGCCAACGCCCCTGCTCCTCACCGTAGGTCAGGGGCTGGGGCGCGTCAGGATGGCGTGCGGGCTTAGGCCTGCGAGGCAAGGCGAGCCTTGAGCTCCTCTGGGAGCTTAGGCATAGCGCCGTTTTGGCCGCAGACGTAGGCGGCGACAGCCACCGCGGTCTCATGGGCACGCTTTAAGTCACAGCCTTGGGCTAAGCCCACAATGAATGTGGCGGTAAAGGAGTCACCGGCACCAACCGTATCCACAACCTGAACCTTCGGGGTCGGCTCGTGATTGTGCTCACCCTTCACAAAGACATCCGAGCCATGCTCGCCGCAGGTGTAGACAAAGGTCTCGATGCCAAACTTATCGCGCAGTACTTGGTCGTAGAACTGCTGCGCGTTTAAGCTCTGGTCATAGCCAAACAGGCCTAAGACTACCGGCAGCTCTTCGTCGTTGCACTTGAAGGCGGTGCAGCGCTGCATACCGGCCTCTAAAGTGGCGCGGCTGAAGAAGTTGCTGCGCAGATTGATGTCAAAGACCCTGATCGATCCTTGTGGCATCGCGTCCAAAAAAGCCGGAATGGTGGTGCGCGAAGTACCGTTCTCTTGGCGCTGGGCCAAGGAGCCAAAGCAGCAGATGTCGGTGTGGCGAGCCGCGTCCAAGACTTCGGCGGTCAGAGGAATGTTGTCATAGGCCGTATCTAAGGCAAAATCATAGGTCGGGACGCCGCGCTCGTTTAAGGTCGCCTTGACGTAGCCCGTGATCTTGTCCGAGCGCGGAGCTAAGACCTTAACCCCGTTGTCCGCCAAGATCTTTAAGGCCTCATCGCCGCGCTCATCGGCGCCGACGCTGCTCACCACTAAGGAGTCGCAGCCCAGTTGCATGGCATGGAACGCAAAGTTGGCCGGAGCGCCACCAAGGCGCGGGCCAGCCGGCAGAATGTCCCATAAGATTTCGCCTAAACCGACGCAGGAAAGCTTAGCTTCTGACACTTCTATATCCTCTCAAACACACAGTGATCACCGCGACCTGACGGCCGCTCACCGGACTTAGCCCCGCGCAGGTGCTGCGTGCAGGGCTTATGGCTCCTCTACGATCTTCGGGAAGGTCGAAGCCGGACGCTGATCGATGCGATCAGAGTCGTAAGCCCGGCGCAAATTGGTATTGATGCTGCTGATGGCGTCCATCTCATCTTGCGAGAGCTCAAACTCAAAGACGTGGGAATTCTCTTTGATGCGCTCGGCATGCACCGACTTGGGGATTACCACCACGCCGCGTTGGATGTTCCAGCGCAAGATCACCTGTGCAGGGGTTACCTTTAAGTACTCGGCCAGCGAGACAATGCGCGGGTCGCTCATCAGGGTCTGCCCCTCACCGCCTAACGGCGAGTACGCTTCCACCACGATGTTGCGCTGGCGGCAGAAGTTTAAGAGCTCGTCTTCGCTGTTTTGCGGGTGGCACTCCACTTGGTTGACTTGCGGCATCACCGTAGCCCCGGCCGCAAACAGCTCCTCGATGTGGTGGGGCTTGAAGTTGGATACGCCGATGGCTCGGCACAAGCCTTCCTTTTGCAGCTGCTCTAAGACCAAGTAGGCCTGCGCAAAGCCCTTAAACGGCCAGTGCAGCAGAAACAGGTCGACGTAGTCCATATCAAGACGTTCAAGCGACTGCTCCAATCCCCGACGCGGATCGTTAAAATCATCCTTCCACAGCTTGGTGGTAACAAAGACCTGCTCACGTGGCACCACGCTGTCTTTGATGCCGCGCCCGACGCTGCGCTCATTGCAGTAGATGCGCGCCGTGTCGATCATCTTGTAGCCATACTCTAAAGCCGTACGCACGGCCGAACGGGCCACCTCGCCTGCGCTCGCCCGGAATACGCCCAAACCTAAGAGGGGCATCTTGACCCCATTGTTGAGCTCAACCCAAGTCTTAGTGTCCATCATCACTCCTTACCAATCTGTCAGGCCCCGCTGTGCGCGAAGCTTGCCCCGCCGGGACTTATCCCGCTGGAGTTTGCCCCGTTGGGGCTTGCCCAGCTGGAACTTGCCCCGGCGCGGGACTGAGCCCCTTTAGGGCTTGCCCCTATTATCGGGGCTGACCCGGCGCAAGCCAAGACGCAAGCCCGCAATTTGGGTCATAGCGCGCAGCCTAGGCGCAGCCCCTGCGCTCAGGGGGTGCAGCAGTGCAGGGCGCGGGGCGGATTGCTTAGACATCGAGCATGCCTTGCACCATGGCCTGATGGGCCTTGAGCAGGATGTCCGGGCGTACCTCCTTTTTCGTCATGTGCTCGCTTAAGTAGCGCCGATAGAGGCGCGAGTGGGCGCAGCCATTGAACAGGCCGAGAAGATGGCGACATAAGAAGTGCAAAGCCTTACCCTCGCTTTGCAGCTGAGCGCCTAAGTCGACCATGCGTGCAAGCACTTCCTCGCGTGTGAGCTGCGGCTTGTCCTCACCGAAGAGCTCGCGGTCAACTGAAGCCAAGAGGTATGGGTTATCGATGATGGCGCGGCCTAACATGACGCCGTCGACGTGGGTTAGTTGCTCATGGCACTGCTCCATGGTGGTAATGCCACCGTTGATGGTGACGTGCAGCTCCGGGAAGGCCGCTTTGATCTTGTAGACGCGCTCGTAGTCTAAAGGCGGAATGGTGCGGTTCTCTTTGGGCGAGAGGCCGTTGAGCCAAGCCTTACGGGCATGGATGATGAGGTGGCGGCACCCGGCCTCATAGATGGTGCCCATCAGCTTAAAGGTAAACTCCTCACTGTCGAGCTCATCGACGCCGATGCGCGTCTTCACCGAGACTGGGATAGAAACGCCTGCCGGTGCGGCCTTATCAGCGGCCTCGGCCATCGCTTGGTAACACTTAGCGATAAGCTCAGGGGTCTTCATCAAAATCGCCCCGAAGTTGCCGCTTTGCACCTTGTCCGACGGGCAACCAGCGTTTAAGTTGATGGCACTGTAACCGTGCGCCACGCCTACGGCTGTCGCTTGGGCCAGCTTCTTGGGGTCAGCACTACCCAGTTGCAGACAGCACGGCAGCTCCTCTTCTTTGAAGTCAATGAGGTAGTACTTGGCGTGCACCAGCGCTTCGGCGGCGATCATCTCGGTGTAAAGCATCGCGCGCTGAGTCATGACACGCGCCATGCGTCTGAAGACCGAGTCGGTCACATCGACCATAGGGGCGACACTAAAGCGCTCGCTGGGTAAAAACGACATCGTGGCGGCAGATAAGTAAAGTGGTGAAGTCATGACGCAGGGACGAAGCTCCAACAGGCACGAAAAGCTGGGCCAAGCCCTCACGACCGGAAATCTTACGCAAATCTTGCTGCAAAATCTTGCAAAGATCGCTGGGCGTCATTGTCGTTAAGACGCCGCGCAAAAGCAAGCACTTCGCGCATAAAATCCGACTTTTTATCAAAAGTGAGAGGCCTGACATGATTTGTGAAATGCAAAGTTTGCTGCAAAGCTTTGCAGTGAGCGGCGGCAGAACGCCGGGCGCAGGCGCTAAGATTACCACAGGCTCCAAGTGGGCGGGATCAGAAAGGTGGGACGCATACAAACAGGCCGCTCTCACTGAGAGCAGCCCATGGTGCGGCGCGGATGCGCCAAGGTGCGCAGCAAGCGCGCAGCAAGCGCCAAGGTGCGCCCGCGGGAGCGCAGCAGGTCGGCACGCAGACGCCGCGGCGTTAGTCGGTGGCGTGCTCGCGGTGGTGCTTGAAGCTCTTGACAAGCTTGCTCAGGCGCGACGGGCCTAAGGCCGAGCTTGAGGAGTCGGAGCTGGTGAAGTAATTGTTCTGCTCGAGATTATCCTTGACGCTATCGCAGAGCCAGCGCTCTGAGAACAGCGGCAGCGGCACGGTAATAGCGCGCACCACGGCGGACAGCTCTTGCTCGTTGGCCGGGCTCGGGTTCATGAGGTAGCGACCGATAGCAGCGCCGACCTGATGCATCTGGTCGCGGGTGATGCCACGGGTAGTGGCCGGTAAGGAGCTAAAGCGAATGCCGTCGAACTTGATCTTCGGATCGGCGGTCAAGACTTGGCAGTTACGGGCGATGATGCCGACATCGGAGAGGTTGTCGATAGCACCGCGTGCGCTCAGAGCGCACTTCTTGGCATCAGCGACCACAAAGTGGGAGTCCGGCGCGCCACCGACCAAGGTCATGCCACCTGCGACCAAGCCCTCAGCTAAGGCCTTGGCATTCTCGACCACCGCTTGGCAGTAAGCGCGGTACTCGCTCGTTTGCATCTCTTGCAAGCGTGCGCCTAAAGCGGCGAGCTCGCTTGAGCCTAAGCCGCTGTGGCCGTTGCCATAGGCCGCGCGGTCAATGGCGTTGGCGTACTTGTCCTTGCAGATGATGACCGAGCTGCGCGGGCCTTGCAGCGCACCTTGCATGGTGAAGGTGACGATGTCAGCATGCGGCAGCGGTGATGGCAGCACTCCGGCGGTGATTAGGCCCGCCACCTGCGAGATGTCGCACCATAAGATCGAGTCTTGCTCGTGGACGATGGCGGCGATGCGCTCATAGTCCAAGGCATGCGGGTAGTTGATCGGCGAGACGATCACAAGGCGTGGCTTAAACTGCCGTACCTGCTGCTCGATGACGTCCAAATCAAGGCGCTGGGTCTGCGGGTCTAAGCCGAAGTTGATGAAACGGAATACCATCGACTCGCTGTTGCAGTGCTCTTGCTTGCGCAGGTCAAGGGACATGACCACGTCACCGCGCTGCACTAAGGCCTGGAATACGACGCGCGAGGCGACATCGATAGTGATGGACTTGAGGTTGGCGTGCTCGCCGTGAAACAGTTGGCACAGGCGGCGTGCGACCAAGTACTCGAGGTTACCTTGGGTCGGGAAGGCGGTATTGTTGTGCTGGGTGTTGACCAGCACGTTGCCCATTGTGGCCGAGCACAAAGGCGAGATACTGTTTTCATCCGGGATGAAGGATAAAGAGTAATATTGCCGCTCCAGCTCATGTTCAAAGTAATCATAGAGCTCAGGATCGAAGCCACGAATGATATTTAGTAAGTTCATACCCGTCCCACGGCCCATAAGCACAGCGCCGGGCCTTCGCCCCTCGCTGCACCAAGCTCGCAGCCTCCAAAAACAAAAACCACCATGCTTCCCCACCACCTAAACCTAAGCAAAGAGCACAACTGTCAGTGGGGATCTGCGCTCCGCCGCGTGACGCTGCGTGAGCTATCAAGGTTAGTGTAACCTAACACGCCGGAACTACCAACCACCGACGCCGCAAATTCGCGCAAATCCGCTGCCGCCGTTCCGGCAGCGGGAAGGGAGCTAAGCTAAAGAGCTCAGCCCAGAAGCTCAGTCCACGGAACTCTGAGCTGAGCCCCTGCTCCTAAGCCTCCGGATAGAACGGCCACACCATTGGGATGATGAGGACGCACATGATCAGGCTTAAGAAGACCAGTGGTACACCGATCTTGATGTAGTCGACAAACTTGAACTTGCCTGGGCCCATGACCAAGGTGTTAGGCGGCGTGGCCACCGGCGTGGTAAAGGCGCACGAGGCGGCAATGGCAATGGCCATCAGCACCGGATATGGCGAGCAGCCCATCTTGTTGGCAATCGAGATACCGATCGGGCAGAGCAAGGCCGCAGCAGCAGTGTTGGACATAAACTGGGTCAGACCGCAGCTTAAGCAGAAGAGCACCAGCATAAAGAGATATGGGCTCGGGTTATCACCGACTAAGCCTACGACCTCGTCTGCGATCATGGCACCAGCCCCGGTCTTCTCAAGGGCGGTGGAAATCGGCAGCATACCGGCAAACAAGAAGATAGTAACCCAGTCGATGCCCTGATAGGCCTTCTTCTCGCTCAAGCAGCCAAAGAGCACGCAGGCTAAGGCGCCGATGATGGCGACCATTTCCTGCGTCAGCCCCGGAATGCCGAAGATCAGGCCTGCGATCACGAAGACCAAGATGAGCAAGCAGACGATGCGCGCGCGTGGGGTACCCGCCGAGGAGACGGTGCTGACCGCGCCGACATCAGAGTAGTTGCGCGGGATGAGGCGCCGCCCAATCAACACCATGTAGATCACGCTCATAATCGAGAGCGGGACGCCGATCGCCGCGAACTCAAAGAAGCCAAATTGCGTGAGGCCCGCGGCATCCAAGGCACCGGCAGCGATGATGTTCGGCGGCGTGCCGACCATGGTGATGGTACCACCGGTGTTGGCGGCAATGGCAAGGCCCATGAGCAAGGCCGAAGATGGGATCTTGGCGGCCACGCAGATACCGATGATCACCGGCATCAAGCAGGCGACGGTACCGGTATTGGAGGCAAACGATGACATCAAGATAGTCAAGATCATCAAGGCCACCATCAAGGGCAGCTCCTTAGTGCCGACCTTCTTGACCACTGAGTTACCTATGGTCTGCGCTAGTCCCGATTCCAGCATCGCCGCGCCCACCACGAACATGCCAGCAAACAAGACCACAGTCGAGTTAGATAAGCCTGAGAATACCTCTGTGGGGCTTAACACCCCTAAGAAGCCAAGCGCCACTGATGCGCCGATCGCGGTCACCGCCAAAGGAATCAGCTCGGTGACAAACAAGAAAGCCACCACCGCTAAGACGACCAGCGTGATGATTGCTTGCGAGTGATCCATGCCTCACCACCTTACTTCCGACATCAAACAACACCAAGGCTCCCGGCCGCAGGCCCTACAAGCTCATTGCCGCAGGCCCTACAAGCTCATTGCCGCAGGCCCTGCAAGCCTCGGCTAAGCCGCGTGCCTTAGTGCGCCCAAACTGAGAGCCAAGCCCCCAGTTCCAATTATGGTGCGCCCTTGTGCCAAAAGCCCGCGCGCTATGCCAAAATTGCGAGGTCAGCTCAAACTTTCCGGGAAAAGGAGCGCTATGGAACCCAACTTCGCCAAGATTCTGCTCGGCCTTGGGGCCGCCCTCGCCATCTGCTTGATCTTCCGTGCGCTCTTTGCGCGCAAGCGCGATCTCTGGTTTGCGCGCACCAAGTCCACCGTCTTCAACCAGCGCGGCGCCTTAGGATCCTACCTCTCCTTGGGCTATCCCAAGACGTGGCAGGGGCTGCTCGTCACGCTCTGCGAGCTACTGGCCATCGCTGCGGTGCTCTTTGTGCTCATAAGCTTGCCCTAACTTAGTTACGCTAAGCTGACATATGGGGCGCAAAATGGGCCTTGGCTCCTTTTCCCCACCTGATAGATTCGCTAAAATTTGCGCTACGGGTGCAGCCCCAGCCTTGGTTTTTTGTTGGTAACAAGACGCATGCTTAATATCAGAGTCACCAATCGGATGTCGCACGAGGACTATGTTTCGTTAACACAGGCCTCCCCTTACATTTTGCCGAAGCGACATCTCGTAGCGGTACTCTTGACGGTCGTGCTCTGCGCGGTGCTGGTACTGCCCATGCCTTCGACTTGGGACAGGTTCTTTAAAGACAGCCCCGACTCCAACCCGCAAAGCCAAGTCTACTTGAGCCAAGATCAACGCCAGATCACGGTCGATGACACCATCACCGCCCACAACGAGAACTACGAAGACTACGACATCCCCAGCTCGGCCTTCACCTCAGGCGGCTTAGGCGAGACTAATACAGCAGAGCCGACTATCGCCGAGAATGTCGGCTCGTGGCAAGAAGGCACGCTCGCTGCGCTCCCGGCTAACGCCAATAGCGAGCAAGTGGCAGCCACGATTCAATCCTTAGCCCACGCCCAAAACACGGCCCAAGCCAAGTCTCTAAGCGCCGGAGCGCACGCCAATCGCTCTGAGGTACAGGCAAGCCACCTAAACCAGCCGACCGACGTCTCTGCCGGTGGCACCAGCGGCGTCACCATGGCCCAAGGGCAAACGAGTACCTTGGAGGCGAGCGCCGGGGCCGATAGCTCCAGCTCCATGGGACTTACCATCGCCCGCCCCCACGGCAAGTGGTATCAGACCAAGGTTGATGCCGGCGAGAGTTTTGCCTCGATCTTCGCGCAGCTCGGCCTGCCGTATGCGACCTTAAATCGCATCACCAAGGTGGCCCAAGAGTCCGAGTTGATCCTCAAGATCGGCGATCCGATCTACTTCCTCGTCGACGCGGACAATGTGGTCTTAGAGCTGGTCAAGCCGGTTACAACCACCCAGCAAGTACGCTTCTCGCGCCAAAATGCCAGCGCTGACTTCACCGTGATCCATGAAAGCGCCGGGGCTCACTTCATGGCGGTCAACGATGATCAAGGCAAGCCGCTGCAAGAAGGCGCAACCTTAAAGCCGGGCGCGACCCCGGCCGACATCATGGCGGCCATGGCGGCGCTGCCTGATGCCAAGGACATGCCGCTTGCCATCGCCACCGCAGCGCAGCGGGCGCAGCAAGCGGCCCTGAGCGCTCAGCAAGAGCCATCGGCACAAAAGGCCGATGCCCAGCGCCCGCGCCTTGTGATCAATGAAGTACATAAGGGCGAGACTTTTGCAGAGGCCGGTAAGCGCGCCGGGCTCACCCCGACGGAGATCACCACAATTGAGCGCATCTTTGCGGCACGCTATCAGGTGAACAAGATGCAGCCGGGCGATACCTTCCGCGTGCTCTTTGACGGCATCGGCACCAAGGCCTTGATCTCAGCGGTGGCCTTAAACACCAGCCAAGGTACCTTCGAGTCCTTTATGAACCCGGAGGATCACAACTACTACGGCGAAAACGAGTTCACCCCGACCGCCGGTATCTTCCGCCGCTTCCCGCTCGCCGGTGAAATCAAGATCAACTCTAACTTCAACCCGCACCGCCGCCACCCGGTCACCAAGCGCATCGCCCCGCACAATGGCGTGGACTTTAAGGCCCCAGTGGGCACCCCGGTCTATGCCCCGGCCGATGGCGAAGTCACCTTCTCAGGCTATCAGCGCGCCGCTGGTTACTACGTCATCATCAAGCACCAGAGCAACTACTCCACAGTCTACATGCACCTCTCCAAGTCCGAGGTCAAGCGCGGCCAGCAGGTTACGGTGGGACAAGTAATTGCGCGTTCAGGCAACACCGGCCGCACCACTGGCCCGCACTTACACTATGAGATCCGCGTCAACGATCGCCCGGTCAACCCACTCAAGGTCAAGCTGCCGACCGCTACGCACCCGAACCTTGCACGCGAGCAACGCGAGATGTTCGCCAACAACGTCAAGATCTTGCGTCAAGACCTCAACAACGACCAGTTAGCCCAAATCGCACCTTAGCCTGCCCGCGCCGCGGCCCCGCACTGGCCGCTGCAGGCAAAACGAAGATCCAGCACAAGGCGCAGCGCCCGCGCCGCCGTCCCTGAGCCGTGCCTTGAGCTGCTAACGGGCTCACAGCATCATGCCGCGCGGGGCACGGCTTTTGCGATGCGGTCTATAATACGGTTCTGATGCCACGATGGGGAGTGCCAAGATGGGGAGCGCCACGAGGCCGCACCGAGGCGCGCACAGCCAGCACTGCCAACATTGGGCTCGTGGGCCTTTGCTTTGAGAATTGAGACTGTCGCCATGTTCTATTCCACTAATCTGTCAAAAGAAGCCAGTACGCTGACTAAGTGGCTGGTCTCCATTCCCTCCGTCGCCCACGCCAAAGGCCCCTCGCTCATCAATCAAGCCATCTACGAAGGTCTGCGCGAGTTCCCATACTTCAAGAACCATCAAAACCACCTGACCCTGATTGCCCACGATGATGGCAGCTACAGTCAGGCCGACCTTGCGCGCCCACACTCCAAGAGCTCGGTGGTGGCCCTCGTCAAAAGCTTAGAAGAGGTCAGCGACACCCTCGTCTTGCTGTGCGACACTGATACCTCCAGCCCCTATCACTATGGCATGTTCAAGGGCTCCTCGACCAGCTGCGATGACTTGGCGCTCAAGCTGCGCCAATTAGCCGAGCAAGGGGCCTTAAGCTCCAAGATTGAGCACCTGCTCAAGAACGATAACGCCCTGTTTGGTCTTGGCATCTTAGAGAGCAAGTGCGCCACCGGCGCCATGATCGCTGTCTTAAAGGAGCTCTCTGACAACTACGTCCACTTAAACCTCAACATCCTCTTTGTCTGCACCTGCGAAAGCTCGCTGCAGCACCGCGGCATCAAGCAGTGCATCCCCTTTATCAACAAGCTGTGCGAAGACGAAAACCTCAAGCTGCGCCTTGCGGTCAACGCCAAGCCTAATACCCCGACCTCGCGCAGCGATCGCAACTTGCACCTGTACTCGGGCAGCTACGGTAAGATCGAGCCATCGTTTTACATCATTGGCCACAGTGCTACCGCCTTTCGCCCTTATGAGGGCTTCTCGGCCTCGATCATAGCCTCAGAGCTCATCCGCGAGCTCGAGCTCAACCCTAAGCTCACGCAGCGTCTGCATCACCAGCCCTTAGTGCCAACCTTTGACTCGCTGCGCGTCAAGGAATTTGGCAAAGACTTCAGCCCCGACGGCATGCAAGTCAGCTTTAGCCTGCCGCTCCTTGACATCGATTTAGGCGATCTGCTTGAGGTGCTCAAAGAGGTGGCGGCCACCGCCATTGAGCATGCTGCCGAGCTCGTCGATCACCGCGAGTCGAGCTACGCGCAGATCATGCACGAGGACTTCATCCCCGAGGCCAAGGACGCCGAAGTTATCTCCTTTTCGGACTTAGTCGAGCGCACACGCCACAACTTCTCGGGCAACCTCGATAAGGCCTTAAGCAGCATGGTACAAAAGTGCCGCCACGAAGGCCTGTCGCTACACCAGGCGAGCATCACCATCATCGAGCGCTTAAATGAGATCGCGCACCTGCCGCGCCCTTCGATTGTCATCTACTACACCGACAACTACGTGCCGCCGATGAGCCTTGCTACAAACGACAGCAGCGATCGCGAGCTCTTACGGCTGCTCAATGGCGTCATCGTCAAGATGCGTGTTCAAGGGCCATTTGTGCCGACCTTGGCGCCCTACTATGCCCCAACCGATGGCAACTTCCTGCGCCCGGAGGGCCATGATGCGGCCTTTGACATCCTCAACGAAGAGTGTCCAGTCAGAGCCCAAGAGCTCAACACGCTGCAAGTCCCGACCATCACCTTAGGCATTCAAGGTGACGATCTGACCTTGCTCACCGAGCACGTCACGCGCGACATGTGCTCGTATGTGCCAAGCTTCTTGCTCACCCTCGTGGATCTGTTAGCGCAGCCTGAGAACGCCTTAGGCCTTGAGTACCACGACGATCTGCAGCGCCACTTAGACGCCTTAGGGCGCAAAGCCGAGACCATTGCCTCCGCCTCAGTGCGCGAGATTCAGACCATCAATCAGCAAAATGCCAGCACCGGCTTCTACGCCCAAGTCAACCAAGGCACGCTGACGCCGCACTCGCTCTCAACCTTCCTGCACCAATTCCAGCAAAACAACCAAGCAGGAGGCGCCCCGGCCCTCGAGCACAAGGCCCCGCTGGGCTTGCCGCTTAATCCGGATAGTGCCGCAGCCAGTGCCGCGGCCACCAGCGCCGAGTTTGCCCCGGACACGGAACTCGCGCCTAGCTCCGAGCTTATGACCAAGCAGCTCACGGTCACACCCAAAACTGCTGACACCCAAGAGGCAGAAGAGCCAGCAGAACCGCAAGAGCCACAGAACACAGCCCCAGACAACAAGGCAGCCAAGGGCAACAAGGCCGTACGCGCGGTCAAGAGCCTCTTTAAGAAGGCCCAGGAGGCCAAGCAAGCCCTCGAGGACAATATTCAAGCCAATTCAGTCGAGCAGTCAGCAGACGCCCCGATTAGCCTTGTGGCGAGCCACCACTACAAAGGTAAGAGCCAGCCCGAGACTGCCGCTCTTGCCGTGCCGAGCGCCATTGATGTGGCCTTAGAGGCGGCCAGTGCCATCGCCCAAATGGTCAACCAAGACCAACCAAACACGGCAACAGCTCAACCAGAGTTTGCCCCGGATGCGGACGCTGACGCCGAGCTCACCATCATCCCGGTCGCCTCGGTCGCCAACCCGCCCCCTGCCACCGTAAGCGCAGCTGCAGAGCAGCCAACTCCAAGCACCGAGCCTGCCGCAACGGATAGCGCCCGCACCAACAACGCCGCACAGCCTGCCGCTGCCCAGACCGCTGAGCCTAAGAGCAAGAAAGTCAAGGGCAAGAAGAAAAAGAAGGCGGCCAAACACGCCCAAGAGCGCACCGTGGCTGAGAACACGAGCACTCAGGGCAAGATTGACCTCGCAGCCCAAGCGGCAGAAGTTAAAACTGAGGGCAGCTTAGAGATTACCAACGCTACGGCCGTCCCAAGCGCGGACAAGGCTGAAGCCAAGATCGAGCTGCCGAAGGATACGAAACAGGACAAGACCGCTCAGAGCGAAGCCAAGGTTGAGGCTAAGATCGAGGCGCCTGAGGGCTCTGAGGGTGAAGCTAAGTCTACCTTAGAGACGACCAGCGCTGCGACCGCTCCATGCGCTGATAAGGCTGACCCAGCCGCACCAAGCAAGGCACAGCCAGAGCGGCAAGAGGTCTTCGAGGGCGAAGCTAAGTCGCCACAGGCTGCTGAAAGCAATGCTCAGACTTCTTTAGAGCCCCCTCAAGTCGCTGAGGCTGACGCCGCCAAGCCTGACAAGATCGCTCAGAGCGAAGCCAAGGTTAAGGCCAAGCTCGAGGAGCAAGAGATCTATGAGGGTGAGGATGAGGCTACCTTAGAGACCACACAAGTCCCTGAGGTTGACTCTAATGCCTCCAAGCAGGACAAGGCTGCTGAGCTCGAGACCAAGGCCGAGCCAGAAAAGGTCTCTGCGAGCGCAGCTAAGGCCACCTTAGAGACCAC
>CALXNA010000030.1 GCA_944389615.1 uncultured Anaerobiospirillum sp.
GCACGAGTAGGGCCGATGCCGTAGATGGATTGCAGAGCAATCACGGCGATCTTGTGATCAGGCACATTGATGCCAGCGATACGGGCCACTATTGATCTCCTAAAAAGGTCGGTTAAAGATAAGCTATCGCAAAGCCCGTTAGGATACGCGACAGCCGTAATAGTGCACTTTGGCAAACACTCTGGCAGCGCTTCCGACCTTGCTTGAAGGCACACGAAAAGGGCTCAGGGAGCCTCAAGACGCGAACCAAGTGAGAGAAGCAAGGGCGTACTCACGAAGTCCCACCTAAGGCAATGGGGCGCAGTGAGTGCGGTAAGGAAGGCTGTGATCTGCCTAATTCTATGTGATTTATCTCATAAAATCAACAAAAAGTTGGCAGGTGCACAAACGCGTAATTCTACCCCGAAAGCGCCGCGCTGCAAAGAGGCGCACAGCCGTGCGCCATTTGCGGCGCATGCCCCCAACAAGCCCGCCGCTGGGCGCCGCTTGCACCGCGCGCGTGACTGCGCCTTCGGCTCAGGCGGCGGCCCGCCCTGCTGGGCGACTACTTGCCATTGGTGAGGTTGAGGAAGCCTTCAGGCAGGATGCCCAGCTCGTTGAGCATCCGCACCATAGGTTCGACGCCCAAGATGACGCAGACGCATACCACCAAGGCCACCATAAAGAAGCCCAAGGCAACGATGGCAAAGCGCAGTGAGCTTTGGGCCTTGACCACTTCGTGGATGCGCAGCTGGGTCATGAGCGTGGTCAATGGCTCGATTTGCTCCTTGACCAGCTGGTAGTCGTGCTTGACCTCAAGGCGCGTTAAGAGCTCTTGGTAGAGCTCTTGGCTTAAGCGGTTTTTGGTGCTGACCGTGTCCATGAGCAGGCTCTGGTTTAAGAAGAAGGTCACCGAGTAGTACAGGAAGCTCAAGTCACGCAGATTGCGCTTGCCGCGCTTGATCAAGGAGAAGGAGTTGTGGAGCTTCTCGCAGATGGTGCGTCCGATCAAGCGATTGAGGTAGCGCAGGCTATGCTTGGCGCCTAAGGCGTAGCCGGTGAGCAGCACCAAGGGTAGCAAGGTGGAGGCGCTGGGCAGCTGCGGCACCAGCCCCAAAAAGCCGTTTTGCTTGAAGAAGACCATGCCGCGGCCGTCGGCCACCGAGACGAAGGCATGGGCGCGCCCAAAGGTGCTGCCGCGCTGCTGCGGTGAGCCGCGCAGGTAGCGACAGCACAGGCTCAGCACCAAGTCATTGAGGGAGCCGGGCGTGCCGATCAAGTTCGGCGTATTGCAGTAGAAGATCTCGTAGTCCGGCGCAATGGTCTTGAGGTCGACGTTCTGGGGCGTCTTGGCCTTACGCGTCTTGTTTTTGGCGAGAGCCGCGATGTGACGCTTGAGCTCCTTGGGCGCGCTGAGGATGTACAAAGGCTGAGGCTCGGCGGCAAAGTGACCCTGCTCCATCGCCACTTCCTCGACGAAGACAAAGACATTGCACGGAAAGGGTGTATCTGCAAAGAGCTGCAGATAGTAGATCTGGACGAAGTCCTCGTGGAAACGGTGGTAATGGCCCTTGATGCGGCAGAGGTCGTAGAAGGTGCAGCCGGTGAAGATCTCCGGGCTAAACAAGTCATACTCCTCGGCAGCGATCGCGATTTGATCGTAGCGACTGAAGTCGTAGGCTTCGTCGGTGACCTTAAAGGCGATACGCCAGAAGTTGAGGCGGGGCGGCGCGAGTTTGTTTTCAGCACTATTGCTCGGGCGTAACGGCTCACTCATGATCCACCTCATCAAGCCACCTAAAATCACGATCCCCCGCAGCTGCTGCGGCCTGCCCCGGTAAGGCACAAAGCGCCTTCGGATGGGGCTGAGTGCACCTTAGGCAACCTTTGCGCCAAGCCAGCCCCGTCGGTCAAGGGGCTGAGCGTATCGGGCTTATGAAGCAGGTGTGGGCTTGGTCGCCTGCATCGGGGGCGCCACGTTAGTCGACTCAGCTTCCGCGCTCGCCTCAGCCGCCGCGCTCGGCGCGGCTGGGGAGGTTGCCGTGGCCGCCTCAGCCGCGGCGGCCAAATTAGCCGCGGCAGCTGGTGCGTCCTTGAGCTGGGCGAGGGCCGCTTGCGCGCCTAGGGCGGCAGCTTTGAGCAAGTCCTCTTCGTGGTAGCTGATGGTCTTATTGGTGTCGAGATTGCGAATGGTGACATCCAGTTGGTCAAATGGGATCTCGATACCTTGGTCATTGAAGAGGCGCAAGGTCTCGGTGCTCAGATAGTCGTAGACCGTCTTGCGCTTGCCGATTTCCTTGACGTAGACCTCGCACATGATGGTGATGGCGCTGGCATCAAGGCTCTTGATGTAGACCTTCGGGCGCTGCTCGCGGCTGATGTCTGGGCAGCGGCGGATGATGGCGCGCAGGATCTCCTTGGCGCGGTTGGTGTCAGCGTCATAGGCCACGCCCACGGCAAACTCAATCATCGTGACCGTGTTGGACAAGGACCAATTGGTCAAAGCTTCAGTGATGAATTGCTTGTTGGGGATCACCACCTCCTTGTTGTCAAAGGAGATGATGGTGGTGGCGCGGATGCGGATCTTATTGACCGTGCCCGAGAGATCGTTCAGGGTCACGATGTCGCCCACACGCAGCTGACGCTCAAAGAGGATGATGATACCTGAGACGAAGTTGCCAAAGATCTCCTGCAGGCCAAAGCCTAAGCCCACCGATAAGGCCGCGACCAGCCACTGCAGATTTTCCCACTTAATGCCCACGGCTCCTGCGGCCAAGATCACGGCCAAGGTGGTGATGGCATAGCTGGTGATGAGCTTGGTGGTGTAGCTTGCGCTCTTGGCTTTGGAGCTGGTGCGCAACATAAAGAGCCGGTCAATCACGAGCGGCAGGTTGCGATTTAACAAGATCGCAAGGCCAATGATGGCTAAGGCCAGCAGAACATCGCCTAAGCTTAGACTGCTGGGGACGCTCTTGCCGTCAACCACGGTGACGCTGTGGTAGAGGTAGATCTGGTCAAGGTAGCTCAAGACTCCGGCCAAGTCGCTCCATTGGTTGTACATGAAGTATAAGAAGACCAAGAGCAAGATGGAGTTAAAGAGCTTGAAGGCGCGCTGATTGACCAGCTCAAGGCCCAAGCTATCAAGGCCGCTGTCGGTCTTGCCGCTCAAATTGTTGACCCGCTGACGGCGCGCCAGTTTGCTTGCGCCTCCTAGTGTGCCCTTGAGCTGCGCGCGGCGCAGCTTGCCCATGATCTTGTTTTGGGCCACGTAGAGTTCACGGCGCAGCACCTGACTTAAGATCAGGTACATGAAGAAGAGATACAAGGTCAAAGCGACGCGATTGAGCAGCTGAATGATGGTGTAGTAGTAGCCCAGTCCCAACATCAAGGCGATAGTGAGCGGGGTCAAGAAGCCTGCGATGGCCAAGGTGGCAAAGCCCACAGTCAGGCGCTTGTCGGTCAGCAAGAGCTTGATGGCGCGCGCGGCAAAGAAGGTCAGATACAAGAATCCCAGCATCATCAAGAGGTAGCCGATGACGTCATCGGAGATCTTGATCGGCTCGACCTCACGGATGTTGGCAATGAGCAGCATCGGGATGCTGGCGTACCACAATTTGTCGATGATCATGCGGTTGCGCGCCAAGACCTGAGGCGTCACACAGAAGTGGCGCTGCATCACCGAGTTGGGCTCTAAGATATGGCGGATGTACAAAAAGCAGCTCAAGTGCAAGGCCAGCATCCACGTTACCCAGACTTGGTGGTCAAAGCTCTCGACCGTCCAAAAGATCACGACCGTGCCGAGCAAGGTAAAGAACATGACCTTGGGCAAGATGAGAAAGCCGTGGTACAGGAGCGCAAGCGGCGTTAAGTAAAAGGCGTCATTAGGCTTATCAAGGCGCAGGGCCAAGTCGTTGGTTTTGCGGTAAAAGAAGGGCTGGGCCTTAAAGAAGATAAAGGCTACGAGCAAAAGGGGCAGCACGATGTAGGTGAACTCAAAGGCCGCCTGCTTTAAGTTGTCGGTGTTGGTGACAAAACGCATTAGGTTGCGCACTTGCTGCAGCGCCGTCGGGTAGATCGTCTGCAGGAAGTCAAACGAGAGGCCTTGGTTGCTGGCAAGCCAGAACAGGTGGTCATTGATTGAGGTCACGACCTGCGCGCGCAGCTGGGAGTAGGCGTTGTATTGGGCGCGTAATTCACTGGCCACCGTCAGGCCATCGGACATGGCGTTAGCCAGCTCATCGCACAGGGCACGGCGCTGGCGGATGATTTCGGTCAGCTGTTCTTGGTAGGGTTCATAGCGGCTATCTTGGGCCACCATCTGGTCGATATAGCTGGGGATATCGAAGATCTCAGCGCGGAAGCTGCGGAGCTCATAAAGCCACAGATTGTAGTTAGGGATGAGCTCATCGAGGTTAAAGGAAATTGTGACCTCGGGAATGGCGCCTTGTTGGCGGTTTAACAGGCGCGAGAGGATGGAGCTGCCCTGCAAGTCCGACAGCTGCTCTTGCAGTGACACGTTGATCTGCTCGGTGGCGCGCAGGGCGACCGTGACCTCTTGGAGCTCACGCTGCAGAGTGGTATTGGTCTCGAGCATGTGGTTGATGTTGCCTGCGATCTCGTTGTTGGTCGTCACTTCGGCGCTCAAGAGCGGATCTAAGCTCGGATCGGCCGAGCTCTCCAGCGTGTCGTTATGCAGGTACTGCTCACTTAAGAGCAAGTTCTGCTGCAGGCGCGCGGCAGTGAGGTAGCGCGTCACATAGTCCTTTTGCAGATTGAGGATGCTGATACGGTAGTTGACTAAGTCTTGGAAGGTGGCCAGTGTCTTGAGCTCCGCTTGCAATAAGGTATTGTGGCGCTCGCAGGTGAAGGCCTCAAAGAGCAAGGCTTGACGCTCGGCTGGGAGCAGCTTGAGCGAGCTGTCATTTAAGGTGCGGGTGATGTCCGCGATCAAGGCGCTATTGGTGCTGATTTGGTTTTGCGCCCGCGTCGGCAGCGTCTGCAGCGAGCTATAGGCCGCGGTCGCCTCGTTGAGGCGGTCTTGAATCTGGCTTTGCGCGTCGCCTAAGGCGGCCAGCAGATCGTAGCTTTGGGCTAGGGTCAGATCCGTCACCGCCGGTGGTGCCTTGCTGTAGACGTCACTGGCGTGACTTAGCTCCAGCTCCAAGTCTTGGAGCGTTTGCTGCGACTGCGTCAGCTCTTGGGCCAAGGTGCGGCTTTGGCGCATGATCGCCTCATAGCGCGGCCACGTATCCAGTGCGCTGTTCAAGGCGGTGCTGATACGCGACTTATCTTCATCGGCCAGCTCCTCATTGCGCTCAAGACGCTCTAAGCGTTGCTCAAGCTGCGCGCGGCTCGGCACTTGGCTGACGTCATTGCCCTCAAGATCCAGCAAGTTCAAGATCTCTTGCTGATGCTGCGCCTGTTGTTGGCTCTGCGCCTGCTTCAGCTCCCCCGGCGTGCTCACCGCAACCGGCTTAGCGCCCGCTGACTTAGTGTCAGACGGCAAGACAGCCTCACCCACGCCCAAATTCAAGTGCGCAGGCATAGAGTTTTCACTATTTGTAGCCGGAGGTTGGCTCAGGGCTTTAGTCAGAACTTCAAGCTGTGGCTCCTCTTGGATCAAGCGCACGGGCAGATTGCTCTCCACCGGCAGGCTGGGGCGATTGAGCAGCGCTTGCACTGAGCTGAGCTTACTCTCCGTACTTTCATCACTCGTAGGCTCCAGCGCTACGACCGGGGCTGCCGCCTCTTCGGCCACAACGGGGCTGAGCGCAGTCACGCTGGCCCATAAGAGTGCAAAGCAGCAAGAACGTAAGGCGAACAATAGCGGGCGCATAGCTAGTCCTTAGAAATCGAGAGTCCTGCCCCCATTGTAGGGGCTTTGGGGCCATGATGCATGGCAAGCACCACCCATGCCTATGCACCAAGGCGGGAGGTCAGAGGTGCAGGTGGCACTAAGAGTACGGAGCGGGTGCAGCCCGCAGCCGAGGCGCGCTTTGCTGGGGCGGGCGCTGGGACGGGCGGCTCGCAGGGCGGCGCCTGCGGGCGCAGGGGCGGCGCAGGCCTGCGCGCGCGGGCGCGGCTTTTGTTCCATTGGCGCCAATTTGTGCTATTATGGCGGCGTTCGCGTAACCGGTGAGCTGCGGGCTTGCCCCGAGTGCTTACTCTGCGCGTCCAGTCTTCAAACCATGGAGCCTAGCTCCATCATTTTGCAATCTCACCTATCAACCCACCTTGATCTTTGGCCCAGGCTCAAATCATCGCTTGGCACTGCTTCCTCATCTCAGATAAGTTTCGCTTAGCCTTTTCTGCTTTAGGACGCCTTCGCGGCGTGTGCTATTCATTGGTTTTGTGCCTGACACCGCCTAAGCTGCCGCAACCTGCGGCGTCGCATCATGGGGTGAGAGCCTAGGACTAACTGCTACCATCACAGTACATTCAAGCCGCTCTTGAGGTACTTGGGGGCAAGCGCCATTAGGGCCTAGTGCGCTGTTTGCCTAGGTGAGGAAGTGCATCTCATGCTGATCTGAAGAGTTGTCAGCCTCTGAGTTGAGAGCTCAGTCCTCATACCACTGCTCGCTCCTCGGCGCGCCTGCGTCGAGCCGTGGGACAGTAGGTGGAGCAGGCAGTTTCGTCCCGCGAAACCGGGCCTTCGGCACCGCTTGCTTTGAGCCTTTTCTTGTTCCTTATTAGGTCGCAGCGCCTTTACCACAATAGTCTCCGACGATGAATCTTAACGAACTTAAGAACACCCCAGTGGCACAGTTAGTCGATATGTGCGAGCAAGCAGGTATCGAGAACACTGCGCGTCTTGGTAAAAAAGAAATCATTTTCAACTTGCTCAAGCTCTGTGCTCGTACCGGTGAGGATATCTTCGGCGAGGGCGTGATTGAGATCTTGCCTGACGGCTTCGGCTTCTTGCGCAGCGCCGACAGCTCCTATCTCGCGGGCCCGGACGATATTTACGTCTCGCCGTCGCAAGTGCGCCGCTTCAATCTGCGTACCGGCGATTCGATTTCAGGCAAGATTCGCCCACCTAAAGAAGGCGAGCGCTACTTTGCTCTGCTCAAGGTCGACACGGTCAACTATGAGCTCCCAGAGAAGGCCCGCAACAAGATTCTCTTTGAGAACTTGACCCCAATCTTCCCAGAGGAGCGCATGCGCCTTGAGCTGGGCAACGGCTCCAAGGAAGATATCACCTCGCGCGTGATCGACTTGACCGCCCCGATCGGCAAGGGCCAGCGTGCCTTGATCGTGGCTCCACCGAAGGCCGGTAAGACGGTGCTGATGCAGAACGTCGCCCACTCCATTAGCGCCAACAATCCTGAGTGCGTCATTATCGTGCTCTTGATCGATGAGCGTCCTGAGGAAGTGACCGAAATGCGCCGCATGGTCAAGGGCGAGGTCGTGGCTTCGACTTTCGATGAGCCCGCCGCCCGTCACGTCCAAGTGGCCGAGATGGTGATCGAGAAGGCCAAGCGCTTAGTTGAGCACAAGCGCGACGTGGTCATCTTCATGGACTCCATTACCCGTTTGGCCCGCGCCTACAACACGGTGGTACCATCCTCAGGCAAGGTCTTAACTGGTGGTGTCGATGCCAACGCCTTGCAGCGTCCTAAGCGCCTGTTCGGTGCGGCCCGTAACGTCGAGGAAGGCGGCTCGCTCACCATCATCGGCACGGCCTTAGTGGACACTGGCTCCAAGATGGACGAGGTTATCTACGAGGAGTTCAAGGGCACTGGTAACATGGAATTGCACCTGTCGCGCAAGATTGCCGACAAGCGTGTCTACCCTGCTATCGATGTCACCCGCTCGGGCACGCGCCGCGAGGAGCTGTTGACGGCTCCAGACGAGCTGCAGAAGATGTGGATCTTACGCAAGTTCCTGCACCCGATGGGCGAGATCGAGGCCATGGAGTTCTTATTAGACAAGCTCTCGATGACCAAAACCAACAACGAGTTCTTTGACTCGATGAAGCGCTCCTAACGCCCCAGCGCTTCCAGCGCGTGACCGCGCTGGTGCGCGGCGCGCCCGCGCTCACGCGGCCTTGCGGCCGCGCCGCCCTGTCGGGCGGCCCGACAAAGCCCAAGCAGTCGCTTGGGCTTTGCCGCACCTGCGTGGTGTAAAGTCCTAAGCTGCACCGAACTGTTCGTGATTACGATTGGTTTTGAGCCTTGGCTTCCTGTCCTGTAAGTTGTTGGTACAGCTGATACAGGACTGAGAGGATCTGGGCCTCGCTCCAATCCTTGTCAAAGCCGTAGGCCTGCATGACCAAGCGGTCATTGGCGCAATGCGCTTGACCCAGACCATGTGGACGGTCGAGGACAGCACGCTGAAGTGATAGAGGTTAGTCTCAGGAAACAGCTTAAGCAAGTTACTGCATAAGCCATCTTCAGGGCGCATAAAGGCAACAGGGATGTAGTATCTGTTGGCAGAAGAGACTTCAGGGATTACCAGAAAGCTCGAGGAGGGCAGGCAGGTGACGTTAAATTGCGTCGGGGTTGCCGCCAACTTCCTTGTGCTGGCTGCTTTACTCTGGAGGCGGTATTGGCGTACCGCTTCGACGCGCTTGTTCGCTTCAGGCATCTGCGCCAAGTCAGCTTCAGAGCAGGCGCCCAAGTACAGGCAATAGCGCTCCTTACCCTGTAGCAACTCGCGGCTGCCGTACCAGCGGTGAAGGTAGGGTGCAGCCTGTGGCTCGCGCTTGAGGAAGGCATCTTTCTCCTCGGTGGTGAAGAGATAGTGCCCGCCATCAAGTGGTTGGTTGCCCATCCGGCTCTCTGGCACGGGGCAGAGCGGCTTACTGCGCTCGCGGATAAAGGCATCGGGCGCGGCCATCAGGTAGCCATTGATGTGAGGTACTGACTGCATGGTATCGCCCGTAAAGAGGAGCTTAGACGCCTTGGTCGGGAGGTGGGCAAGGCCCACGATGACGCAGTAGACGCTGGCGCGGTCATTGGCGCTGCTATCCCAGAGAAAGGAGCGGTGGGCAAAGGTGATCTCGCTGCCGCCCTCTAACAGCGGCTGCCAGAGATTGGCCACGGCTGATCCTTGGCAGATGGAGTTGGTTGCAACAAAGGCAGTCTTGATGTGCGGAGCTTGCAGCATCACATCGTGGGCCTTTTTTAACCAGCCGCAGACCAAGTCCAAGTCACCGGCCTTGGTTGGCCACTTCGGGCCCAAGGCCTGCTTGAGGTCTTGCTTGTTGGCCGCAGACATCATTCTGGCGCTGCTAAAGGGCGGGTTGCCGATGATGTAGCTCAGCTGCTTCAGCGGCACCACCTGTTCCCACGGCGTGGTGAGAGCGTTGCCTTGTACGATATTGTCGTAGTTGTACAGTGGAAAGGGCTCGAGCGGATAGTCAATGATGGCGTTGGTTTCGGCCAGCATTTGGCACTCGGCAATCCATAGGGCCGTCTGTGCCACCACCACGGCAAAGTCGTTGATCTCGATGCCGACAAACTGGCTCAGGCTGACCTTAACTGGGTTGAACTCGGCGATGTCTAAGAATGCTTGGTCGGCATACAGCTCACGGATGACTTGGTTTTCGAGGCGCCGTAGGCACACAAAGGTCTCGGTGAGGAAGTTGCCTGAGCCGCAGGCCGGGTCGAGGAACTTGAGCTCAGCCAGCTTATTTTGAAACGAGATGAGCTTTTGGGTACGCCGGGCGTGGCGCTTGACCTTAAGATAGGTCTCCAACTCATCCCGCAGCGCATTCAGAAACAGGGGATCGATGACCTTGTGGATGTTGGTTAGCGAAGTATAGTGCATACCGCCCACACGACGCGTCTGCGGGTTGAGTGTGCTTTCAAAGACCGCGCCGAAGATGGTCGGGCTGATTTGGCTCCAATCACAGGCCGTCCCAGCTTGGTGGATGATGAAGGCATGCACCTCCGGCGTCAGCTGAGGCTGTACCTCGTTGGGCTCTTGGTGGAAAAGACCGCCGTTGACGTACGGAAAGGCCTCCAATGGGGCATCCATGTGCCCTCGCTCCGGTTCGGGCGTATTTAGGATGGAGAAGAGTAGGCTTAAGGCCTGTGGGCAAGAGTCGGGCGTGGTACTTTGCAGGTAGTCATGAAAGCGTGTGGCGCCCCAGAGCTTGGCAGCATCGGCGTACCAGCAAAACACCAAGCGCACGCAGAGCTTGTTGAGGCTCTGGGCGTCGTCGGCGGGATATAGCGGCTGCAGCAGGTGATAGAGTTGAGCCACCACCTTGCCTGCGGCAATGGCAGTCTGTTGCTGTAGGGCTTGCTCGGAGGCTATCAGCTGCTCGGAGGCCGCTGAGCCCAACGCATGGTTAAGCTGCGGCGGCCAGAGCGGCGCGCTGTGGCCTGAAGATGCTGATTCGTAGGGCCCCGCGGTTTGAGGAGCTTGGGGCAGCTCTTTGACATTTTCAACCACGCCCGTCCACCTTGTAACTAGACTGTCACTGGCAAGAATAAATTTATTTTTGATCTAACAATTCTACTGTAACACATTAGACGTAATTTTGTTCAAATCATTAGAAAAGAATCTAAGAGCCAAGTTTAGCCCGATGGGCTTTGCTAGTTTTTAGCTCGTGCTGCAGCGCGCCGCCAAGATTTTCGGCTGGATGGCGCTAGAGCGCATGGGAGTGGGGCTCTTGCGGGAGGGCGAGGGGAAAGGGATCTAAGGACGGAGGTCGCGCAGGAAGGTCCCTGCGCGTTGGCTGGCACCAGCTGTGTGTATGCCACCCCTAACCAAGCTGCTCGGAGTCTGCCGAAGCCAGCGCATGGTTAAGCTGCGGCGGTAACAGTTGGGTACTATAAGCGCGCGGTAACTCTCCTTGTACTAAGGCCTGCGCGGCAGGGAGTTGCTCTTTGGCTTCGACGACCATGGCGGGCTCCTCTCAGGTTCAACCAATACCACATGCTGCGCCGAGATGACTGTGACTACGGTTTGGTTCGAGCCTTGGCTTCCTGTCCTGTAAGTTGTTGGTACAGCTGATACAGGGCGGAGAAGATCTGGGCCTCGCTCCAATCCTTGTCAAAGCCATAGGCCTGCATGACCAAGCGGTCATTGGCTGCGTGAGCCTGACACAAGGACTTGGGCATGTGCTCGGGGTCGTAGAGTTCAGCGAGCGTTGCGCCCTTTACCGCGGCGCGGGCATTCAAAATGGCTTGCGCGGCCTTCTCCAGCTTATGCTTGATCTTGGTCTTAACCTTCTGTGGCCACGGGAAGCTGTTGTAGACCAGATCTGTTGAGTAGTCGAAGTCCATCTTGAGCCGCCCAGCTACCGTCTTGACCCAAACCATATGGACGGTCGAAGACAGCACGCTGAAGTGATAGAGGTGAGCCTCAGGAAACAGCTTGAGCTTATTGCTGCATAGACCGTCTTCAGGCTGCATAAAGGCCAGCGGAAGGTAGGCGCGGCGGTACGAAGAGACCTCGGGGACTGCCAGACAGCGTGAAGTGGGCAGACAGGTGACGTTAAATTGCGTCGGGTTTGCCGCCAACTTCCTTGTGCTGGCTGCTTTACTTTGGAGGCGGTATTGGCGTACCGCTTTGACGCGTTGGCGCGCCTCGGGCATCTGAGCCAAGTCAGCTTCAGAACAGGAGCCCAAGTACAGGCAATAGCGTTCCTTGCCTTGCAGCAGCTCACGACTGCCGTACCAGCGGTGAAAGTAGGGCGCCGCTTGCGGCTCGTGCTTGAGGAAGTCATCTTTCTCCTTTGCGGTAAAGAGATAGTTGCCGTCATCAATCGGTTGGTTGCCCATCCGACCTTCCGGCACTGAGCAAAGTGGCTTGCTGTGCTCACGGACAAAGGCATCAGGGGCGTCTAAGAGGTAAGCATTGATATGCTCCGCTGACATTACTTTGGCGCCCTCAAAGATGAGCTTGGGGGCTTTAGTGGCGCAGGCTTTGTTAGCAAATCCCACTATGGCGCAGTAAACGCTGGCAGGTTCAGGCGCTTCGCTATCCCAGAGAAAGGAGCGGTGGGCGAATGTGATCTCGCTGCCGCCTTCTAACAGCGGCTGCCAGAGGTTGGCCACGGCCGAGCCTTGGCAGATGGAGTTGGTCGCGACAAAGGCGGTCTTGATGTGCGGGGCTTGGCACATAACATCATGTGCCTTCTTAAACCAGCCGCAGACAAAGTCTAGGTCGCCGCCCTTGGTTGGCCACTTGTCGCCCAGTGCTTGTCTCAGGTGTTGTTTGTTGAGCGGTTCCATCATGCGGGCGCCGCTAAACGGTGGGTTGCCGATGATGTAGCTGAGCTGCTCAAGCGGTACCACCTGCTCCCACGGCGTGGTAAGGGCATTGCTCTGCACGATGTTGTCGTAGTTGTGCAGCGGAAAGGGCTCGATCGGATGGTTAATGATGGTGCTGGTTTCGTCCAGCATTTGGCTCTCGGCAATCCATAATGCGGTCTGCGCTACCTTAACCGCAAAGTCGTTGATCTCGATGCCGACAAACTGGCTCAGGTTGACTTTGACCGGGTTGAGCTCGGCGATGCCTAAGAACGCTTGGTCGACATACAGCTCACGGATGACCTGATTTTCAAGGCGTCGTAGGCACACAAAGGTCTCGGTGAGGAAGTTGCCCGAGCCGCAGGCTGGATCAAGAAAAGTAAGGCTTGCCAGCTTGTTTTGGAACTCCTCAAGCTTGCTGTGGCGCAGGGCCTTGTCTTCAATGGCTTGGTACGAAGCAAAGTCAGCTTTCAGGTCGTTAAGGAAGAGGGGATCGATCACCTTGTGTATGTTCTCAACCGCGGTGTAGTGCATGCCGCCTAAACGCCGGGTTTCCGGGTTCATGGTACTCTCGAAGACCGCGCCAAAGATAGTTGGGTTGATCATGCTCCAATTCAGGTAGTGCTCGGCGGTAATAAGCTGCCAAACAGCCGCATTAAACTGCGGAATGATGTCCTGTTCCGTATGCTCGAACAGTCCGCCATCTACCCAAGGCAAACCAAGCAGCTCAGGCGCCTCATGAGGATCGCGCTGCTCTGGAGCGAGGTTGAGCGCATGGAACAGATGGGTGAAAGCCATCCAGCCGCATTTAGCTGGAATCCCCTCAAAATAGGCCTTAAACAGGTCTGGGCCCGAGGCTTTAGCGTCAAAGAGGTGAGCCGAGCTTGCGTACCAGCAGAACACCAAACGCACGCAGAACTTGTTGAGGCTTTGGAGCGCTTCTTCGGGCTTATCTCCTTTGTAGGCCTTATATAACGGCTGCATTTGCTGATAGATCTGCGCGATGCGACGGCCGGCGGTGATGGAGATGGCAGTTGATGGAGCCAAGAAGGGATCTTCTTGCTGGGCTCGCGCTGGATCTACTAAAAACGCCAAGCGTTCAAACTGCTGCTCAAAGTCTTGCAGCGAGATGATCTCGGGCGCAATCTTCTCCGGGTGGGCACGCTCCTTGGTTAGGTCGTAGAGCCTAAACTCGATGAAGTTGCTGACTAAGATGAAACGCACCGGGTAGGAGACGGGCAGATACTTGGCATAGCGCACCGCTTGCTCATAGGGCGTAAGTACAGTCCCATCAGATTGCGTCAGGGGCTGGTCTAGGTCACGGCTGGAGCTCTTCAACTCAATGAGCACTTGAGTCTTGCCAATGTAGGCGTCGATGCGGCCGGGATGTGAGTGATGCTTGCCCAAAGAGACTGGAATCTCGTAATCAACAGTGGGCACTTCGCCGGTGGTATTGACCACATCAATAAGCTCGCTCAAGAAGTAGTGCGTATCTTGGGTCTCGCGGCAAATCGACGGTAAGGCCGCTTTGGCAAGCCACTTTGCAGTAAAGGCGTGGGCTTTGGCTTGCTGGTCAAAGTAAGCAGGTTGTACGGAAGGCATAGGCGCTCTCCTTGGTACCGACGGGGGCTGTGATGGGCTGCATTAGCTGCCGTTAGGCAGCTTCGGTCTTAGCGTGGTCTTGTGTTGAGCTGCGCGGCAAGGCGCCCGTAAGCAGCTGTTGGTACATCCGATACAGGGCTGCAAAGACTTGATCCTCGTTCCACGCCAAGTCAAAGCCATAGGCTTGCATCACTAGGCGGTCATTGGCATTGTGGGCACGACGTAAGGCTTGCGGCATTAACGTTTGATCGTAGAGCTGGGCCAAGGTCGCCTCCTTTTCTTGTGCCCGAGCGTCCAAGATGGCTTGGGCGGCCGCCTCCATCTTCTGCTTGAGGGCAGCATCTACGTCTTGGGGCCACGGGAAGGTGTTGTAGACCAGATCTGTTGAGTAATCAAAATCCATTTTGAGGCGCCCAGCTACCGTCTTGATCCAAATCATGTGCACAACCGATGACAGTACGCTGAAGTGGTACAGTTCGGCTTTCGGGAACAGCTTAAGCTTACTGCTACACAGGCCGTCTTCTGGGTGCATGAAGGCAATAGGAATGTACTCTCTGCGCGACGAGGAGACTTCCGGGATCACAAGAAAGTTGGACTGCGGAATGTTGGTTACATGGAATTTAGTTGGGGCTTCAGCCCACTTCCTTGTGTTAGCGGCTTTACTTTGGAGTCGACATTGACGAACCGCTTCAATGCGCTTGCATGCTTCCGGCATCTTAGCCAGCTCAGCAACGGAGCATTCGCCTAAATACATACAATAGCGCACCTTGCCCTGCAGTAGTTCGCGACTACCATACCACCGGTGGAAGTAGGGCGCGGCCTGCGGCTCCAGTTTGAGAAAGGCCTCTTTCTCCTCTGGGGTGAAGAGATAGTTACCACCATCGATAGGCTGGTTGCCCATGCTACCTATAGGCACTGAGCAGAGTGGTGACTTACGCTCACAGATGAAGGCGTCTTCGGCATCCAAGAGGTAGCCATTGATGTTGGTGGCTAAGAGCGCCATGTCTCCGTAGTAGATGCGCTTGAGGCCGGGCTCAGGGCAAGCCTTGTTGGCGAAGCCCGCAATGATGCAGTAAACGTGGGCCTTGTCTGATGCCTCATTATCCCAAATGAACGATCTGTGGGCAAAGATGAGCTCGGAGCCGCCTTGGATGAGGGGCTTCCACAGGTTGGTAATGGCTGTGCCTTGGCAGATGGAGTTGGTCGCGACAAAGGCGGTCTTGATGTGCGGGGCTTGCCGCATCAGATCGTGGGCCTTCTTGAACCAGCCGCAGACAAAATCTAGGTCACCGGCCTTGGTGGGCCAATCAGAGCCGAGCGCCTGATTTAGGTCTTGTTTGTTAGCTGCGCTCATCATGCGGGCGCCGCTAAACGGTGGGTTGCCCATGATGTAGCTCAGCTGCTCTAGAGGTACGACCTGCTCCCAAGGCAGGGTGAGCGCATTGCTCTCCACGATGTTGTCGTAGTTCTTGAGTGGGAAAAAGTCGATGTGGTGGTTGATAATGGTGCTGGTCTCGGCCAGCATTTGGCTCTCGGCAATCCACAGGGCGGTCTTTGCCACCGCTACAGCGAAGTCGTTGATCTCAATGCCCGCGAATTGGCCCAGACTGATCTTAACCGGGTTGAGGTCTTCAATGCCCAAGAAGGCTTGGTTAGCGTTGAGCTCACGGATGACCTGGTTCTCGAGGCGGCGGAGGCAAATGAAGGCCTCGGTGAGGAAGTTGCCTGAGCCGCAGGCGGGGTCAAGGAACTTGAGCCGGGCCAGCTTGTGCTGGAAGTCGATGAGCTGATTGGTGCGGCTCTTGAGATTCTTAACCTGCATGCAGGTGGCAAACTCTTCTTGCAGCTCGTCTAAGAAGAGAGGGTCGATCACCTTGTGGATGTTCTCAACCGAGGTGTAGTGCATGCCGCCTAAACGCCGGGTTTCTGGGTTCAGGGTACTCTCGAAGACCGCGCCGAAGATGGTCGGGCTGATCTGGCTCCAATCAAAGGACGCGCCTGCCTTGTTGACAATAAAGTCACGCACCTCGGCGGTAATCTGCGGCAACAGATCGTTTTGGGCCTCATGAAAGAGGCCACCGTTGACATATGGGAACTTAAGTAAGGTCGCTACTTCGTCCTTAGCCCGCAACTCCTCTGGGGTGTCAAGCATCTTAAAGAGATGCTGCAAGGCCCAGCGGCAGGCCTCAGGCGGCATGTTTTGCAGATAGTCATGGAAGCGATTCAGTCCGCCGAACAGACCGGCATCATCGGCATACCAGCAGAACACTAAACGCACGCAGAGCTTGTTGAGGCTCTTTTGTACCAAGTCCTTATCGGGCTCTTGGTACATGGTATAGAGCTTGTTGTAGAGCTGGGCGACCACCTTGCCTGCCTCAATCGAGAGGGCCGCCTTTTGTTGCGCAATGGCATGATCCGCATCGGTCAAGGAGCGATCAACCAAGAACTCCAAACGGTTGAGTTGCTGCGGCAGCTCGGTGAGCGCAATGACCTCCGGGATGGGCTTGTCCTGCTCTAAGTCGTAGAGCCAGAACTCGTCGAAGTTGCACAAGACGATGAACCGGGCGCGCTTGGAGTAGGGCAGGTGGTTATCGTAGCGCTTGGCCTGCTCAAAAGGAGTCAGCATGCTGCCGTCTGACTGCCGTTGGGCTTTGCTCAAGTCAGTGCCACGGCTTTTGTGCTCGATCAGCACATGGGTTGAAGGGATCTGGGCATCGATGAAGCTGGCATGGGTCAGGGCGACCTTGACCTCATACGCAATGAGCTTCTTGGGATCGTCCACCCCGAACACATCATGGAGCAGAGAGTTCCAGAAGGTCTGGGTTTCGCTACGCTCGTTGCCGCGAGCCTCTTGCCAATATTGCACAAAAGCTTGAGCGGCTTGCTGTTGCTTTTTGGCTACTATTGCCATGCGCGTTCTCCTTCCAACCAGTCCAATGCAAGGATAAATTACATGTCAAGACAGTTGGCTTGCACTTTGTTCCTATACCAGTTCTATTTTAACGCATTTGCTGCATTGGGGTCAGCCTAACGATTAAAATCTAGGATTAGTTGACATCGGTGGCCGCCGCCTTAACGGCGGCGGTCTTAGCGGCCGCCTCTTTAGCGGCCGGTGTTGCTGCGGCGCAGGTTGACGAAGTGCTCGCTGACGCTCTCGTCGTAGCCCTCAAAGCTTGGAGGCGCGACTCCAGCAAACTCAAAGAGTGAGCGGTACTGCATCTTAAGGTCAGGGTAGAACAGGCCCTCGTCACGCCGTGCAGCGCTGATGCGGTTGAGCGTCTTTAAGAGATCTGAAATCTCGTAGATGCCCATACGCTGGCGTAAGGCGCGGCCACCTGCGGTGGCGTCTTTGCGCTCTAACAGGTGCTTGAGCATCAGATGCAAGCTTAAGGCATAGAACAGCACAAAGTTCTTGCCGCGCAGCAACTGCTGTAGCCGTGGCTTGAGCGCTAGGGCGAGTGGGTTTAAGCGCGCGCGCTCGACCTTGTAGACGTCGTAGCACATCAAATCAAGGTAGTGCTTGGCTACATCGAGGTTCTGCACCGTGCGATAGGCTTCGTTGACGTCGGTGACTTGGTTGGACACCATGATCTTAAGGCAGCCTAAGGACTCAGTCAGGTCAAGCTCAATCAGCTCTTTAAGGTCGCGCGTCAGACGCCGCTTTTGCCCCTCCGAGAGCACCCGGTCAGCGCGCTGGGTGCGCCGCTCCTGCGCCGCCGCCGCTAAGGTCGCCAGCGCCCCTAAGGCCTTAGGCTTGGCTCGAATCAGCGGCGCGTCGCTGTCGGTGAGCTGATCACTTGCCACCTCAAAGCTTGCGCCACTGACCTCAGTCTTGGCCACATCAAAGGTCTGCGGCTCCAAGTCAACCTGCAGCCGCTGCTGCCATTGATCTAAGACCTTGGCCTCCTTGTCCTCGGTAACCGCCTGCGGAGCGCGCACTTCCTCGTGCTCTTCTTCTTCGAGGTCAAAGATATGCTGCTGGCGCTTAGCTTGGCGCCGAGCCTTGAGCAGCTCATCTAAGCTGCCTGCGGCCTTGCCGCCCTCGTCTTCAAGGTCAAAGAAGCTATCTTCAGAGCGGCGCGAGCGCTTGGCATCGCTCCACAAATCGAGCTCAGCCTGCGCCGTATCTGCGCTTTGAGCCGGGGCAGCGTTCGGCTTGTTGGGCTCAGTAGCCGGGGCCGTTGGCTCGGGTTTCACTGGAGCAGCCTCATCCTCGAGGTCAAAGAAACTGTCGGCCTGCAGGTGCGGGCGCTCTTTATCTGCCCACAAGTCGAGCTCTGTCTCAGGCTGTGCCGGGCGCGTAACCTGAGGCGTTTCAGCGGTTGATTTGGTGGTCGCTGCGGACTCCGGCTCGACGGGCAGCTCATCGTCTTCAAGGTCAAAGAAACTCTCAGCCCGGAGGTGACGGTGCGGGCGCGGGCGCTCCTCAGTATCCCACCAGTCGTCCTCAGCTTCCGACTCAGTATCAGATTGCGTCGGCTCTGGAACGGTCGGAGCGGTATCTGAAGAGTCACTTGAGCCGTGCGCAGCTTGATCAGCGGCATCGAGCATGGCCGCGGCCAGCGCTTCGGCTTCGCGCTCCTCTTCCTCAGAGTCAGTAAATGCTGCAGGTGCGGTGGGCTCTGCCTCAGACTCAGTTGGCTCAGGTGCAGGTGGCGGTGGGAGCGGCTCCTCACCCAATTGCTCAATCGTCACCTCCGTGGTGGTGGGCTGAGTCTCGCGCAGCGGCAGCCAGTCGGACAGGTGGCGCTGAGGCGGCTCTGGGCTCTCCGGGCTCTCAGTGGTGGCTTGGCCTTGGAAGCTGCGCATCAGGAGCGCTAAGCGCTCAGCATCGCTGGTCTTGTTGGCCGCTGCATTGTCATGCGTGCCGACGGCGTTGAGGCGGGCCTCTTCGCGCGCAAAGAAGTCAGGCTCTGGCGCGCGTGGCACACTGGGGGTGACGCTTGGGGTTTCCGGGGCGGGCGGCTGCGGTACGCTTTGGCCCTCAAGCGGCGTGACGCCGGTGGGGCGATGAAAGCGTGTGCCGGTGGGGTGCAGCTTGACGCTGTTCTCTGAAGTGGGCTCGGGTTCTGCTTGGGGTTGCAGGTCGGCCAAGCCGTCGCGCCAAGCGTTGACCACTGAGGTGCTCAGCGAGGAGGTGCGGGTGGCGTCGCTGCTCTCTTCGCTCAGGCGCGCTAAGGCCTCGCCCACATCGTCGATGAGGTCGAGATCGTCCTGATCGAGCTCTCGCAGCGGCGGGTAGGTGTGCGTCTTAATGCTGTCTTGGCCTTGCCAAAACGAGGCCTGCGGCAGCTCATCTAATAAGGTCTCAGTCTCCAAGTCGATGGCCGAGAGCTTCTTGGCTTGGCGCGCGCTCAGGCGCACCGTGCCTTGCTTGGTCTCTTGCTCAAAGACCGTATCTTCAAAGCCTTCCTCAGCTTCGGCCGCGGCCTCCTCTTGCTCTTTGCGCTGCTGCTTGGTGTGGGCGCTCGCCGCCAAGAGCGGCTCTAGGTCGAAGACGATATGCACCACCAGCTCGTAGCTGAGCTGCTTGGGTTTGATGATGGCGCGCTGCACCAAGGGGTCTTGGCTAAAGACATCGTACTTAGCGCTGAGGTCGTACTCCGGGAAGCGGTGCGGTAGGCGTAGGGTTAGGCTAAAGCGCTGGTGCTCGTAATCGTAGTGGCCGAGCTCCAAGAGCTGCGCTAAGACTCGCTTTTTGAGATAGCGGCCCACATGATGGGAAAGGGGTACGTCAAAGAGCACCGGTTGGCTCAATTGATTGTAGTGGCGTAGCTGTGCGATAAAGTCATGCGGAGCTACCCCCACTAAGACGACTGGCGCGTTCTCGCTTGATTTCGCAGTGAAGCGCGCAGCGGGGCGAGCCGCTTGGGGCTCGTCAAAGAGTGAGGTTGCAGCCTGCTGGGTTGCGGTTTGCTGAGACGCAGTTTGCTGAGATTCTGGGAGCGGGCGCACTAAAGGCGGCTTGGGCATCAGGCCGCCCGGGGCCGGGAGCGGCGACTCTTCGGGGGGGATGAGCGCGGTGCCGGGGCGGTTAGCGCCGAGCAGGGCGTGGCGGCGCGCGGTTGGGTCGCTGTGGTTTAAGCTCGTGAGGTGCTGTAAGGCAGCCGCGCTGGAGCCAGTCGGGCTTAAGGCGCCGATGAGGCTGATCGCTTGGTTTAAGGCGCGGGTGCGCGCGATGCGGTCAGGCTTGCTTAAGTCGACGTAGCCGGTCTTTTGCTCAAGCTCCTTGGTGTTTTTGAGGGCAAGCTCGTACTCGCTCGGCTCAGGCAGCTGCGGCGCTGGGCGCTCGGGGCGAGCGCTGTTGGTTAAGAACTCGCAGAGCTCGCGTAGGGTAAAGTCGTGGCTGTTGACGAGGTTAAAGCCAAAGGTTTGGCCGGTGCTGCCATTGAATAAGAGCAGGGCTTGGTCGTCTTGACTGTCACTAAAGCGCGCAAGCAGCGCAGCTTGCTCACGGCTGCGCCACGTCAGATCGTGGACGTCGCGCGCGATGACTTGGTCTAAGTCCTCTTGGTTGGTGTAGATGGTGCGGCGGCCCTCAACCAGCTGGGCCATCAGGTTATGAGGCAGCGGTACCTGCAGCGCATAGAGACGGCTCTTGCGGTTAAAGCGCCGTGCGCTGCGCTCGCTTAAGGCGCTCATAAACTGGGCGATGGCCACATCGCTCACGTCACTGAGCAGATTGTTGATGTCCCGCTCGGTGAGCGCGTCGGGGTAGGGCAGGCGCGTGTCGGCTTGGAAAAAGAGGAAGTCTTGGTAGGCCAGCGAGCCCGTGAGCAAGCTGTAGTAGGCCAGCGATAAGAGCTTGTCGCCTTGGTAGTTGAGGGCAAAGGTCTGCCCTAAGGCGCCTAAGATCGGGCTGCCTTGCTGGAGCTGATCTAAGGTATAGGTCGCGCCTGCTTGGTAGTATTGCTGGGTCTGAAAGGAGTTGATCTCGGCCTCGCCTTGGCGCGGCTTGAAGACCAACTCATAGCGCACCGCAGTGGCCGCCCCGCCGCTTTCGACCTCTTCGCGGTAGACGTTGTAGCCGCGCAGCTCAGGGTACTTAGCGATGAACTCATCGCGCCAGACTACAAGGCCCGTTGGCCCACCGCCTAAGATCTTGCCTGCCGACTGCTTAGCGCGCACCCGCGTAATGCGGCCATAGCGCACGCGCGCTGTGTACGGCCACAAATAGGTGTAGTGGTGCCGCACCGTGATGAGCTTAAACGGTGGCAGATCTGGGATGTTGAGCTTAGCCGAAAGTGCCATGTGGGAGCCCCGAAAACCATAAGAGCGCAAGGTAAAGCTTGCGCTCTTATTATAGCGGGGGCCTTGGGTTCCGTGGGCGGCGCCGCTGCGCGCATGCGTCTGCTTTAGCTTAGGATGCCAACGGCGTTGAGCGGGCGGTGAAATACGTACTTGGACAAGAAGGCCAAGAAGAGACCGTAGATCGGCACGAAGATGATGAGGCAGACGAGGAGCTTGACGATGTAGTCGACGACGCCGAGGCTAAACCAGTTCTCGGCCATGTATGGGTCGACACATTGGTAGAAGGCGATCGAGAAGAAGGCAAAGGTGTCGAGCATATTGCCAAAGACCGAGGAGGCGGCTGGGGCCGGCCACCAGCGCGGTAGCTGCCGCAGGCGTTGAAATACTAAGATGTCGACGAGCTGCCCTAAGAGATAGGCGCCAAAGGAGGCGGCGGCAATACGGAATACGAAGATCGAGAAGGTGCCTAAGGCGGCAAGGCCTTGGTAGTCGCCATGGGCGAAGATCGTGCCTACGATGTAGGAGATGACCAAGGCCGGGAACATGGCGCAGAAGATGACCTTGCGCGCAAGGTGCGCGCCGTAGAGGCGTACCGTCAGATCGGTGGTCACAAAGACAAACGGAAAGGTAAAGGTGCCCACCGTGGTCTCAATGCCTAAGACCGTGATCGGGATCTGCACGGCGTAGTTGCTCAGGACAATGATGAAGATGTGCAGCAAGAACAGGCGCACTAAGGGCAGGGGCAGCGGATGCGCTGCGCTTTTAGTTTGAGTCATAATTTTTTCCGGAAGTACAGTCCAGCGACCGATAGGCGCCCGTCTTGGGGGGCTGCGGGGCTTGCCAGCGTGAAATCTGGGGCGTACCACAGCTACGGGAGCGCGGCCATGAAGGGGGTGGGCCGGGGGCCCGGCGAGCTTCGGCCCGATAGGCTTTGGCCCTGAAAATGGTGCTTGATTTTACCTTAGAGCTGCGGGCATGCCCAGAAAAATTTTTTCTTGGGTGCTTTTTGCCGTGCTTTCCCCTAAACTTAGGGGAAGGCGCAAGGTGCCTTCGGCGCCTTCGTGGTTTTCTTTTTGGGCATTGAGCTTATGGCAAGTAACGATAACAAGCTGATCTTGATTGATGGTTCATCTTTCTTGTACCGCGCGTACTTCGCGGTCAGACAGCGCTTCTCAACGAAAAGCGGCTTGCCGACGGGCGCGACCTTTATCATCACGCGGATGTTCCAGTCGCTGCTCGTAGCTTATAGCGGCGCGCAGTTTATCGTCGTGTTCGATGCCCCCGGCGGCGCGGCCTTTCGCCGGGCCATGTATGCCGACTATAAGGCCAATCGCCCGCCGATGCCCGAGGAGCTCCGCGTCCAAGTCAAGTGGGTGCACTCCATCGTCAATGCCATGGGCCTGCCCTTAATTCAGATGCAGGGCGTCGAAGCTGACGATATCTTAGGCTCCTATGCCTTAGCGGGCGTGCTTGCCCACAAAGACGTGGTAATCGCCACCAGCGATAAGGACTTGGCGCAGCTCGTGAGCGACGCGCACCATATCACCATGGTCGATACCATGCGCGATATCACCTATGACGAGGCGCAGGTCAAAGAGAAGTTTGGCGTACCCCCTGAGCACATCATCGATCTGCTCGCCTTAAAGGGCGATACCTCCGATAACATCCCGGGCATGAAAGGCGTGGGCGATAAGACCGCCTTGGCCTTAATTGAGGGGCTCGGCGGCATCTTTAACATCAAGGAGCATGTCAACGACATCGCGTCCTTGTCCTTTCGCGGTGCCTCCAAGTTTAAGGAGCGCTTCTTAGAGCAATGGGCTAATATCGAGCTGAGCTATCGCTTGGCCACCATTCGCTGCGATTTGGCTCTGCCGCTGCCGATCGAGCAGATCCCGCGGCCGCAGATTAACTACCCTGAGCTCTTAGCGCTCTATGAGTTCTTGGAGTTCCATACCTTCGCCAGCAAGCTGCGCGAAACCACCGCGATTACGGTGACGCCGCAGCCGGTCAGCTCCTTGTTCAATAGCCCGGAAGTGCCATTTGGCGTCAATATCGCCGACCCGTCGGCGCCGCCTACCATGCCCACGGCCCCGGCTACGTCAACCGCAGTTACGCCGGAGCCAACTCCGGTACCGGCTGAGGCTTCACGTAGCGGCCCGTGGTATGACCAAAAGGGCTTGGCGATTGAAGATCCGAGCTCCGGCGTTACCGAGTTTGGCACCGTGGTACCGCCGCTTGATATGGTGTTAGGTCACGAAGAGCGCATTGCCTCCCACTTAAAGGCTTTAAAGCAGGCCCAAAGCTCGGCCCAGCGCCACAGCAACGCCAAGTGGCTCACTTGGATCGACTGCGCTCTGACCAGTAACAACATGCTCACGAGCGCAGAGCTTAAAGATCAATTCGATGCTAACCACCATGAGGTTCAGGCGCTCAGCGCTAACTTCCACGTGGTCACTACGATCGAGGAGCTCAAGGACTTAGTCACCACGCTCAAGTCCTGTGCCTACTTTGGCTTCTATGCCACCAACAACCTACCGGCCCAAGGCGCGAGCATCGCCGACGGCGAGTTGGTGGGCCTTGCCTTCTGCCCAGATGGCTGCAACGGCTACTATGTGCCGGTGGGCCATAACTACTTGGGCGTGGGCGATCAATTGAGCCTTGCGGTGGTCAAGCGCGCCTTAAGCCCGATCTTGGCCGATGCCGCCGTGCCGAAGGTCGCCTTCAACTGCAACCACCACCATTTGATCTTGAGCTTTGCTCAGATGGAAGTGGCTGGGCTCTTGCCGGATCCGATGCTGGCAGCGCACCTTGACCGTTCCTCGGCCGCCAACGACTATAAGACGCTGTGCCTGAGCAATCTGCGCTACACCAGCATGGAGATTTCTGCCCTCACTACCCACAATCTCAGCTGCGATCAAATCGACATCGAGCAGATGCGCGACTACGCCTGCGAGCGTGCCCTGATGACGTGGCGCTTGTATGGCTTCTGCTTAGGGCAGCTCGCGCGCCGCCCGGATTGGCTTGAGCTGTTGGATTTTGACCTTGCGGTCAATGAGGTGGTCTTTGGCATGGAACGCTGCGGCGTCAAGATCGATAGTGCCCAGCTGCACAAGCAATCGCGCTCGCTCAAGGAGTCGCTCTACCTCACCGAGCAGGACATCTTCGACTTTGCCGGGGGCCCGTTTAACTTGCAGTCGACGAAGCAATTAGGCGAGATGCTCTTTGAGCAAATGGGCCTGCCGTACCCGACGAGCAAGGAGTTTAAGGCCGTGGTCAAGGAAGTGTCCTTGGCGCGGGCTAAGGATCCCAACGGTGAGCCACTCAACGACGAGGTCAAGGCGATTTTGCGCCAAATCGCAGCCAATAAGGAGCGCCTGCGCCACGAGCAAGAGAACACCGTCGACGGCAAACGCGTCAAGCAGTCGTACTCGACCGCCGATGACATCCTCACCGAGCTCAATAAGATCCACCCGATCGGCGGCTGCATCCAGCGCTATCGCATGCTCTCTAAGCTCATCTCGACCTACGTCGACAAGCTGCCGCAGCTCATCGCGCGCAACACCGGGCGCATCCACGCGGTCTTTAATGTGGCCGGTACCGTCACCGGACGTCTCTCCTCGTCAGCGCCGAACCTGCAAAACATCCCGGCGCGCACCGAAGAGGGTCGCCAGATTCGCCTCGCCTTTGTCGCCCCAGAGGGCTACACCTTGGTCTCGGCCGACTACTCGCAGATTGAGCTGCGCTTGATCGCGCACTTCTCGCGCGATCCGAACCTCTGTGCCGCCTTCCAAAACGGCCTTGATATTCACCGCGCGACCGCAGCTGAAGTCTTAGGCAAGCCGATCGAGCAAGTCACGGCCGAAGAGCGCGGCCACGCCAAGGCCACCAACTTCGGCCTGATGTATGGCATGCAGGCCCATGGCTTGGCCAAGCAAACCCAAATGAGCTACGCCCAGGCCAAGGACTACATCGAGCGCTACTTCAAGCGCTATCCCAACATCGAAGGCTTCATGCATCAGATCATCGCTGATGCTAAAGAGCGCGGCTATGTCACCACGCTCCTCGGCAACCGCATCTACATCGAGGGCATCAATGGCGAGGGCCCAGCGGCCCGGGCTGCCGAGCGCGCCGCCATCAACGCCCCGATGCAAGGCAGCGCCGCCGACATCATCAAAAAGGCCATGGTGCAGGTCGCCGCCTACATCAAGACGCTGCCGCAGGATGCAGTCCACCTGACTTTACAGGTGCACGACGAGTTGGTTTTTGAGGTGCGCGACGACTTGCTCGAGAGCTTCTGCGCGCAGGTCAAGGACATCATGGAGCATGTCGTCACCTTGGCTGTGCCGCTTGAAGTCGGCATCGGCTGTGCCCATTCGTGGGCTGACGCCCACTAACGCCTGCCCCGCGGGCATGGGCCCGCGCCTCAGCGGGCGCCGGGCCGCGGCGCAGGCCCCGCAAGGGGCCTTTAGTCGAGGCCGTACTGGTTTTGGGCCATGCGCTGGATTTTGCGGAACATGGTCTTAAAGAGCACTGGCACGCACTCAGGTCCGCGCTGCTGCATCGCCTCACCCACCAAGATGGCAAGGCCCGGCTTAGTCTTGCGGTGAATGGCGTCTTCGATGACCTTATTGACCGAGAGGCCCTTTTGGCTTAAGGCCGCATCATTGAGCGCGCCGTAGTGCTCGTTGATGGAATTGCCTTGGTCGCGCTCGAGCAGGCGCAGGCGGTTTAAGTCCTTGGCATCGAGCTCATCGTTGCTCGCAAGCTCCGTCAGGTGCGCAAGCAGCGCTTGCGCCTCACTTAGCGGCGTCGGCTGCGTCTCCGGCTGCCCTAAGACCGTGCCTTGGGCCTGCGAGATAAAGTCAAAGTGCGCCGTGAGCAGCGCCTGCTGCGGCTCAGTGGCCACCGCCTTGCCCGGATGGGCTGCCGCTTGCGCTTGGAGCGCGCGGGCCCGCTCCTTATTCTGGTTCTTTTGCGCTTGGGCCTGCAGCCGCTGGCGGTTGGTATTGGCCTGCATGAGGAGCTTGCCGCGCAGCGCCTTGAGCTCTTGGATGTATTTGCTCTGCTTGGCGGTCAAACCGCGGGACGGGTGCGGCATTGACGTGATGAGGCTGTGCAGGTAGCTGTAAAAGGTCTGCACGTCGGCTGCGCTTAAGGCCTCAAGCTTAAAGCTGGTAGCATGGGCTACCTTACGCTGGAGCTTGCTGCGGTTGTAGATCTTGTTAAAGCTCGGCAGCTTCTTGGTGAGACCATGCTCCATCAAGGTCTTGATGATGGCCACCAGCTGATGGTGGCTGAGCTTAACTGGCGCTCTCTTAGGCGCTGCCTTGGCGGGCTTAGGCTGCGTTTTCTGCTGCGGCATTTGCTGCGGCGCCGCATCGAGGTCGACCTTAAAGGTCATTTGGTTGGGGTGCTTATGGCGCTGCGGATCGTAGCCTGGGGCGGTGTAGTACGGAACATGGTCGATCTCGAGGTAGTAGATCTTAAGGCTCGGGTTGTGGAGCAGCTCGTTGATCTTGGCGCGCAGGTTCTTATTGCTGATGTTGAGCTGCCCGGCATTAGGGCGCTTCGGCTTGAGCTCGAGGTTGGCCGCGCGCTGATAGACATTGGCAAAGCCTGAGGTGTAGAGGTAGTGCTCGATGTCGATATGCGGCATCACGCTTAAGTGGTCGGCGAGCGATGAGCCACCGGCAAACTCGCGCACAGTCTGAGCGTAGTGGCGTCCGGCTTCATCGCCGTCGGTGAGCACGTGATAGGAGATACCAAGCTGCTGGGCGAGCTTGATGAGCGGATTGAGGCCGCATTGGGCAAATTCGATCAGGTGTACGCCATTGCAGGCGAGGTTGAGCCCCAAGATGTTGGCAATCTCATTGAGAATCCAAACCTCGGTCTCGCCTTCGACCAGCAGCCAGCAGCGGGCAAAGAGGGCGCTCGGCCTAATCATGCGGATATGGAAGGCGATCTTGCGCTCATCGTCGCTGCCGAAGACCTGCGGCCCAATCTGATAGCAGCGCACATCGTAGTACTGCTTGCACAGGCGCCGCAGCTTGTGCAGCGAAATGGCTGAGACAAATTGTGCCGAGTTGGTGGTGACGATCTTTTGGATCGGCAGCGTCTGCAATATTGACCAGAAGTTGAGCAAGAGCGTTGGGTGGAAGCGGCTTTCGATGTCCTCAAGCACCAAAATCGGCCGCGCCTCCGGGTCAATGGGGCGCTGCCCCTGCGACATCAGTAAGGCTCCGGCTAGGAGCGAGAGCAAAAACTTGGAGCTTGAGGGCTTGTTATCGCGCAGGGCTTCCTTAAGCGAGGTCAGAGTGCCCACCGAAATCGGCGTCGCCACAATCTCGCGCGCGGTGCGCACCGGCGTCTGCGGCTCGCTCTTGGTCATGGCGCCGCTCAATTGGGTCGTCTGGTAATTGGTCAGGTACTTGGAGGCGATGGTATTGAGGACGGCGAGGCCTTCGTTGATCTTGCGTGCGGTCAGCTCATCGTCGGAGGTGATGTCATCGAAGAAGTGCGAAATGGCACGCATGTCCGACGGCTCAATCGGGCCGCTCGGCGCGGCGGCCGCGGGAGCCGCGGCGGCAGGCGCGCTGGCGCTTGCGCTGACAGGCGGGGGCGCCGACTCATGGCTAAACGGGCTGTTGAGCATGCGCCGGTCACGCAGGCGCAAGAGCGGGTTTAGGGCAATCAAGGTGCTGATAATGGCACGCGGACTCTCGATCGGGTGCTCGTGGTGGTCTAAGAGCTCGTGGACGGTGACAAAGCCGCGGCAGGTGAGGCGCACTTCCCCGACCGGGCTCGGCTCGACCTCATCGGCGTATTGGGCGCGAATGCGGTAGTGGATGCGATAGAGGTCATCGTCGCCTTGGTAGCTGGCGCGCTGTAGCGTCGCAAGGTGCGCGTTTTGGTGGAGCGCTCCGTAGCTGCTCTCGCAGAAGATCAAATCGATCACGATTTGATCGGAGATGGCATCGAACACGTCGTGGCAGGCAAAGTCAAAGTCCTGCTCAGCTTGGCAGCGCGCGGTCGGGTTTAAGCCCGAGTCAGGCTCAAGGCGCTGCTTGGTGCGCTCCATACGCTCGGAGGTGGTGGGCTTGTAGTACAAAGGCTGGCTTTGCTCGTACTGCGCCTCATAGAGCATGCCCTCGTGCAGGTCGGCAAAGTCGCCATAGAGCGCCTGCGCTAGGGCCGAGAGCTTGGGCGCGTGATCGCGGCGCACCGCCGCGCGCGGCTTTTTGGGGTGATGCTCGGGCTCAACATAGGTCGAGCCGTCCTTACCGTGAGCCGTACCCTTGCCCGGCCATGTGACAAAGCGGTTTAAGGTGGTGTTAAGCGGGCGCAGGGCCGCGCTGTTGACCTTTGGGGGCGGCGCGCTCTGTCCGGGCTGATAGAGGCTGCTCGGGCGGCTGGGCAAGTAGCAGTCAATCAGGCCGCGCCGGTCGCCCGGATTGTGCCCAAGGCAGGGCACATCGACGATGCGATAGAGCGAGCCTGAGCCAAAGGGATTGGGCACGTAGTACAGCAGGCGCTCAAGGGTCGGGGTCTTGAGTACTTTCAGCGGCGTCAGGTGCTCAAGATGCTGGGCCTTGAGGTAGCTTAGGTCATAGTGCGCCGCATCGGTGTCTGCGGACGCGTCCTCAGCTGAGCTCTCGGCTGTGGTCTCGGCTGCAGCCTCGGGAGATTGCTCTGCGGTGGTCTCGGCTGCAGCCTCGGGGGCCTGATCGAAGTTGGGCTCGACCGCGGCGGCGGGCGCGCTGCTCTCTACCTGCGGCGTGGTGTCGCGGGCGAGCTTGATCGGGATGTAGAGGTCGTCGCAGCTGAAGGCGCACAGCTGGTCGCCGCGACCCAAGATAGCAAAGAGCGCGTAGAGCAGCGAAGATTTACCCCAAGCGTTTTCACCGATTAAGACGGTGGTGTCGCGCTCAAAGTTGATGGCAAGGTGGCGTATGCCCCGGAAGTTTTGGATTGCTGCGCTTTGTAAATACATCTGCCGCCTCCTATCCTGACCGTCTTAAGCTATCACGAAATCACGCAGCATGCGGGCTCTTGGTGGCTATCTTTGAGGGCGATCACCACGCAGCTGCGCTGCGGTGGCTGCAGGTGGCTTTTATGCGCAATTGGCGGGCTTTTGTCTTTTACAAAGGGGCGCTGACAGGCTAAGATCTAAGGTTAACTTTGTTTGAGCGTAGTCAGGGCGGCAAGTGGTTTGCGCGCTGCGGCTGCGCATTTGTTGGCGCAAAATGGCTCAGAATATCCTTTTAATCGCAGGTGGCGATAGCTCCGAGCACAAGATCTCCTTGATCTCCGCTCAATATCTGATGCAAGAGTTAAGTGTTAACCCCGAGTTCAATCTCCTGAGCGTGGTGTTGCACGACGGCAAGTTCCAGTTTGCCGATGGCAGCTACGGTTACTTTACCTGCGGGCGCCAGTTTGCCCTCGTGGCCCCCGATGGGACGAAGTGCGAGGTTACCATTGACTGCGTGGTACCGTGCCTGCACGGCTTCCCGGGCGAGACCGGTGATATCCAGTCGTTCCTTGAGCTGCAAGGCGTGCCTTACATCGGCTGTAAGGCCGAGGCCAGCCGCGTCTGCTTTAACAAGGTCACGACCAAGTTCTACCTCGATGCCTTAAAGATCGAAAACACCCCGTCGATCTTTGTCTCAGACAGCGACGAAGCTTCTCTTAAGGCCGTGCACGAGGCCTTTGCCCGCTTTGGCCACGATGTCTACGTCAAGGCCGCAAGCCAGGGCTCTTCGATTGGCTGCTATCACATCACCCAAGAAGAGGAGCTTGATCAGGCGATCCGTGATGCCCTCAAGTTAAGTGAGCTCGTCTTGGTCGAGAAGACCATTGAGCACCGCGAGCTGGAGGTCGCTGCCTTTGAGTACGATGGCCGCTTAGTGGTCACGGAGCCGGGTGAAATCGTAATCCCGAGCGATAAGTTCTATACCTACGACGAAAAGTACAGTAAGGACAGCGGCACGACCACCACGGTTGAGGTCGAAGGGCTGACTCCAGTGCAGCGTGAGATGATCAAGAGCATGGCTACGCGCGCCTTTAAGGGCCTCAAGCTGCGCCACCTCTCGCGCATCGATTTCTTCCTTGCCAGTGACGGCACCGTGCTCATCAACGAAATCAACACCTTCCCGGGCATGACCCCGATTTCGATGTTCCCAAAGCTCATGGAGCATATCGGCATTGCGATGAGTGACTTCCTCACCGAGTCGATCCGCAACGCCATCGCCGAGCAACGCTCACGCGCCTAGCGCTGCGCGCTCGGCGCTCCGCCTGCCGCCGCTCCCGCGGCGGCCCGTATTCACCTTGTGGCCCATTTTGAGGAGAGAGCTGTTCCATGGCAGCTAAGCATGACGAACGCTTCAATCATGACGACAGTGCGTCCCCTAAGAGCGCCCCGGACGCACCGGTAGTGCCGCCGCAGGCGGCTCAGTCCCCGGAGTGTCCAACGCCGGAGACAGCGTCCCACCAAGCGGCCACGGAACAGCAGCCTGAGCGCAAGCCGGAGAGCAATCCTGAGGTAGGCGCGGAGAGCTCAGCTGCGGCCAAGGCCGCAGAGGATAAGACGGCGGAGCCAGCGGGCGCGGCAAGCGCGGAGACCGCGCCAGCGGCGGAGGCTGCGGACACGGCGCGCGCAACGGCGACCGAGCAGCAGTATCATCCGATCATCTTGAGCGATGTCTCAGGGCAGGCTTCGACTTCGTTTTGGCGCGGCTATAGCCGCTTCTGGCCGTTCTTAAAGCCGTACTGGCTGGTGGCGCTGCTCGGCGTCATCCTCACCATTCCGGTAGGCGCGCTCGATGCGGTCATCGCTTGGTTCTTAAAGCCGTTTACCGACCAAGTCATGGTCGAGCAGCAGGCGGACTTTGCCTACTATGTGCCCTTGGCGGTGATCGGCTTTACCTTGGTGCAAGGCATCTTTATCTATGTCTCCTCGCTCATCAACGGCTATGTGGGCGGAGCCATCAACTTGCTGATGCGCGCGCGCCTCTACCAAAAGCTTTTGACCTTTGACAGCCTCTTCTTTGATGCCAATAACTCAGGCTCGGTCATCTTGCGCTTCTTTAACGACTCCGAGACCGCGTCCAATGGCCTGATCCAAAACATGCGGCTGTTCTTGACTAAATTCTTCTCCTCGCTCTCGCTCGTGTGCGTGCTGCTCTACAACTCTTGGGAGCTCACCATCTTTGCCGTGGGCATCATCGCGGTCTTGATCGTACCGATGCAGATTGTTAGAAAGCGCATCAAGAGCCTCGTGAGCCGCACGGTCAATGTCTCCACCGGCATGATCACGCTCTACAACGAGACGGCGCTGGGCTCGAAGGTCATCAAGTCCTTTAACTTAAAGGACTTCATGTACCAGCGCTTTCGGGCGCAGGCGGACTATCTCTTCCGCATGGCGATCAAGATGATCCGCGACACCAATTGGCTCTCGCCGGTGATGCACTTAGTCAGCTCCTTTGGTGTCGCCGGTGTGCTGTACTTTGGCGTGACCTTGATCTTAAGCGGGCGCATGACCTCAGGCGAAATGGTGTCCTTTTTGGCCGCGCTCATCATGCTCTACACCCCGCTCAAGAGCATTGGCAACAACTACATCCAAGTGCAGTCGGCGCTCCTTGCCTTAGATCGCATCCAAGCGCTGCTTGATTACGAATCCTTTGAAAACGGCAAGCACGAAGGCAGCCAAGTGCTCACCGATATCAAGGACTCCATCGAGTTTGACCATGTCGTCTTCTCGTACAACGGCGAGCGCGACATCCTCCAAGACGTCTCCTTTAAGATCAAGGTTGGCCAAAAGGTCGCCTTGGTCGGCAACTCCGGTGGTGGCAAGACCACGGTGTGCTCGCTCATCAACCGCCTCTATGAGGTCAAGTCGGGCTCAATCAAGATCGACGGCCTTGACGTACGTGACTACACCATTGAGTCGCTGCGCCACAACATCGCCTGCGTATTCCAAGACAACTTCCTCTTTGCTGGTACCATCCGCCAAAACATCCTCTTTGGTAAGGAAGATGCGACCGAAGAGGAGATCGCCCATGCCGTCAAGAGCGCCTACTTAGACGAGTTTGTCGCGCGCCTGCCGCAGGGCCTTGATACCGAGATTGGTGAGCGCGGCGTTTCGCTCTCAGGTGGCCAAAAGCAGCGCATTGCCATTGCCCGCGCCATCATCCGCAATGCCCCGCTCGTCATCTTAGATGAGGCCACCTCGGCCTTGGACAATCGCTCTGAGAAGGTGGTGCAGCAGGCCTTAGATGAGCTGATGAAGGGCCGCACCACCTTGGTGATTGCCCACCGCCTCTCAACCATCCAAGACGCTGATACCATCATGGTGATCAACGACGGCCAGATCGTCGAGCAAGGCACGCACGACGAGCTCCTCGCCCGCGGCGGCGCCTACGCAGCCTTATACAACACTCAATTTGCCTCCCAGCAGGCCCCCAAGGTCGCGCCAAGTCCCGCAGCCGCCGCGGCAGAACCTGCCAGCAAAGCCGCTGAGCCGGAGCCGATCGCGCCTGAGACGGACGCCTCTGCGGACAAAACAGTCGCGCCTGCGGAGCAGGCGGCCGGTGCGGCCAAGGAGTAGGCGATGACGTTGATTTTGCCGGAGGATTTTGGGGCCACGCCTAAGACCAAGTTGGTGCTGCCCGAGGGCATGACCAAGCTCTTGGTGCAGGTGTGCTGCGCACCGTGCTGCGGGGCAGTGCTCGAGTGCTTTAAGGTGCATGGCATCAGCCCGACCTTGTTCTTTTACAATCCCAACATCCATCCGCGCGCTGAGTACGAAAAGCGCCGCGATGAGCTCATTGAGCTCGCGCAGCTGCTCGGCTTTGCCTATGTCGTGCCAGAGTATGAGCCGCAAGGCTGGTTTGCGCAGGTCAAGGGCTTAGAGCATGAGCCTGAGCGCGGCGCGCGCTGCTCGGTGTGCTTTAGAGAGCGCCTGATGGCCACCGCGCTCTATGCCAAGGAGCATGGCTTTAGCCATTTCACCACGACCTTAGCAACGTCGCGCTGGAAAAATAAAAAGCAGGTGGATGCGGCGGGCTTTGCCGCCCAAGAGGCCACCGGCGTACCGTACTGGGCCGAGGACTGGCGCAAAGAAGGCCTCGTCACCCGGCGCTATCAGCTGGTGAAGTCCTTTAACTTCTACAACCAGCTCTACTGCGGCTGTATCTTCTCGCGCGACAACGGTGCCTACCAAAAGAACTGCCCTGAGCAGAAATAGGGCACATGGCCGCAAAATTTTTGCGTTTTACTGTCATGGTGCGTGGATGTGGCGGTCAAGCTAGAGTACAGGCGCGCTGCCGTGCCGGGCGTTGGAGCTAGCGCCCAGAGTGCTTGGGCAGGTGGTGGGCCTTGTTGTTGCTTGCACTTGTAAGAGCTCGTAAGCTTGCAAGCAAGCTGAGTCGGTGGTGCCCGCCGCTCGCTTGAGCTGCGGACGCAGCGACTTTCCTCGAGGGCACGTCAACAGAAGGCCGATTAGATGACGTCCACCCCTCCTAATAATTCGCCCCAAGGTCACAAACTCTACGCTAGTGCGGGTTTTGAGGTGAAGGCGTGGCGTAAGCTCTTAGGCCCGAAGCATTGGGGCTCGTGGCTGTGCCTTGGTCTCTTAGCCGTCACAGCCTATCTGCCCAATCGCCTGCGTGATGCCCTCGCTTGGCTTTTATCTTGGCCGCTGTCCTTGCCGCAGCTACGCTTTAAGAAGGTCACCTTAGCCAACCTCCATTTGGCCTTTCCCGAGCTGAGCGAGCACGAGTATCAGGCCTTTTACCGCAAGATGCTGTGCCACGCCTTGATCACGGCACTCTCCTACGGCGAGCCGATGTTCTTGCCCAAGTCATGGCTCGGGCGGCGCTGGGTGCTTAAGCACAAGGAAGTGCTCGATGCGGCGGTAGCCTCAGGGCAGCCCATCATCTTTTGCGTGCCGCACTCGTTTTACCTTGACCGCGGGGGGCTCTACCTGTCCTATGCGGGGCTGCCAATGTTTGCCATGGTCAATGAGCAAGCCGATCCGGTCTTTGACTGGTTCTTAAACTACCAGCGCATCATCTTCGGCGGCTCGATTCATGTGCGCAGCGCCGGTTTCCGATCGATGCTCAAGGCCTTAAAGCAAGGCCGTCACCTCTACATCGCCTGCGATGAGGACTTGGGCGCGGAGAGCGCGTACTTCGTTGACTACTTTGGCGTGCCCAAGGCTACGCTCGGCTCGGTGCCGCGCCTTGCGGCGGTGGCCAAGGCCAAGGTCGTAGTCCTGTGCTCAAGCTACAACCTCAAGACTGCCAACTTTGAGCTGAGCTTTCACGACCTGCCGAACTTCCCCAGTGACGACCCCAAGGCTGACGTCACTGCCATGAATCAGGCCTTAGAGCAGGAGCTGCGTGAGCACCCAGAGCAGTACATGTGGTTTCTGCGCCTGTTTAAGACGGTGCCCGACAAGCGCTACTTTATCGACATCTACGCCAACTGCCACAAGGTCAAGCGCCCCGACATCGTCATTGACTACGAGCATCGGCGCAAGCCGCTGACCACCCCGCTGCCGGGCTGGCCCGGCTACGTGCCCCCTGAGGACTATAGCCTCAAGGTCGCCCCCGCCGCCGCGACTGCTCAAGCCCCAGAGCCGACAAGCACCGAGGCAGCTCCCGCTGAGAGCACAGACGCTCCCAAGGAAGCGGACAAGCCATAGGGGCGAGCTCTCCACGCCCGTGGAGAGGCCTGCGCTGTGGGTTAGCGCAGGCAGTGCCTTGCGCCTTAAATACCCACAAATGGGCCGGAGCGTGAGTCGGGGCAAGCGCAGCCGTCGTGAGAGTAGCCGCTGTGCAACTGTGGAGGCGCTGAAAGCGCTCAGCCCGCCCCGATGGGGCGCCCCAACAGAACTGGTTTGATGCTGGGACAAGCCTACAGCAAAAAACCGCCCGTAGGCGGTTTTTTGGTTGGCGCGGCACGCGCCGAGTGCGCGCCTGCGCGCGCAAAGAGCGCGCAAGCGCTCGGCGCGATAGCGCGCAGGGCGCTTAGGCGCCGTACTGCTCGCGGTAGGCGAGCATGGCCGGGAGGTGAGCCTTAAGCTCCGGGTCGTTTTCGATGTAGGTGACGAGGTCGTCAAAGGAGACGATAGAGACGATCTCGATGCCTAAGGTGCGCTGGGCCTCATCAATTGCGCTCTCGTTGCCTTGGCCCTTCTCCTTGCGGTTTAATGCGATGAGGGCAGCCTTGAAGTGGGCACCGTTGGCCTTGATGATGGCATCGGACTCGCGGATAGCGGTACCGGCGGTGATGACATCGTCGATCAACATTATGTCGCCTTTGAGCGGAGCGCCGACTAAGTTGCCGCCTTCGCCGTGATCCTTGGCTTCCTTGCGATTAAAGCACCATGGGGTGTTGATGTGGTGCTCGGCGCTTAAGGCCATGGCGGTGGCGCAGGCCAATGGAATGCCCTTGTAGGCTGGGCCAAAGAGCACGTCAAACTTGATCTTGCTATCGACCAAGGCGTGGGCATAGCACGAGCCTAAGGTATAGAGATCTTCGCCGGTGCAAAAGCCACCGGCATTGAAGAAGTAAGGGCTCTGGCGCCCCGACTTTAAGGTGAAGCTGCCAAACTTGAGCACACCGCGCTTAAGCGCTAACTCAATGAACTTACGCTGGTAATCTTGCATGTTTCATCTCCCATCTGATGGGCAGCGGCCTCAGCACGCGCTGAGGCCTGCGGGAATTGGGGTAGGGGCTGTGGCCGTAGATCGCGGCTTGCCGCTGCGAGCGCTTAGGCGCGGCGCCACGTGGTGCCGCTCGGGCCATCCTCGAGCACGATGCCCATGGCAGTGAGCTCATTGCGGGCAGCGTCGGCTGCGGCGTAGTCCTTGCGGGCGCGTGCCTGCTTGCGCTCTTCGATCAAGGCCTCGATCTTGGCGACCTCATCATCGGCGCCACTATCGGCGGCACCACTTTGTAAGAAGGTGACCGGGTCTTGGTAGAGGATGCCTAAGATGCCGCCTAACTCGACTAAACGACCAGCAAGGCCGGAGGCCTCCTCAGGCGTCTTAGCGGTATTGATGGCCTTGGCCAGGTCAAAGAGTACGGCGATGGCGGCCGGGGTATTGAAGTCATCGTCCATCGCGGCCTTAAAGCGGGTGACGTAGTCCTCGCCGCCTTGGGCTGGGCCCACGGTGACGTTCTTTAAGGCGGTGTAGAGGCGGGCCAAGGCGGTGCGGGCGCTGTCCAAATTCTCCTTGGAGTAGTTGAGGGCGCTACGGTACTGGGCCGAGATCAAGAAGTAGCGCACGGTCTCGGCGTCGTACTCCTTTAACACATCGCGGATGGTGAAGAAGTTGTTTAAGGACTTAGACATCTTCTCCTTGTTGATCATGACCATACCCGAGTGCATCCAGTAGTTGACGTACTTGGTGTCAAAGGCGCAGCAGCTTTGGGCGATCTCGTTCTCATGGTGTGGGAAGATGAGGTCGGAGCCACCACCGTGGATGTCAAAGGTGGTGCCTAAGAGCTTGGAGTTCATGGCCGAGCACTCGATATGCCAGCCCGGGCGGCCCTGCCCCCATGGCGAGTCCCAAGCAGGCTCACCTTCCTTGGACATCTTCCATAAGACGAAGTCAAATGGATTGCGCTTGCTCTTTTCGACCTCAACGCGGGCACCGGCGCTGAGCTCTTCGAGCTTTTGCCCCGATAAGCGGCCATAGCGCTTGAAGCTGTCTAAGGCGAACATGACATCGCCATTGTCGGCGACATAGGCATGGCCCTTATCGATCAAGCGCTGGACAAGGTCGATGATGGCCTCGATGTTCTCGGTGGCGCGTGGCTCAAGGTCAGGGCGGGCGATGTTGAGGGCATCGAAGTCGGCATACATCTCGGCGATGAAGTGCTCGGCTAAGTCCTTGGTGCTCACGCCCTTCTCTTGGGCGCGCTTGATGATCTTGTCGTCGATGTCGGTGATGTTGCGCACGTACTTGACCTTGTAGCCCAAGTAGCGCAGGTAGCGCACGATCATGTCGAAGCTGACGAAGGTGCGGGCGTGACCGATATGGCACAGGTCATAGACCGTGACGCCACACACGTACATACCAATTTCGCCCGGGGTAATTGGTACAAAGTCCTCTTTCTTGCGCGTAATGGTATTGTGAATTTGTAGCATTTGCGATCTCACAGGTGCGGCGATGTGCTAAAGTGAAAAGTCAACCTCAGCTGGTGCTACCCACAAGGGGCGCAGCTTAGCGGCGCGGCCGCGGCCTTCGTCACGAGGAGGTCGTCGTCACGAAGACTTCGCCACCGCAGGGCGCGTCAGCGCGCGTGTTTGTGCGGCATTGCCATGGCGGCGCAGGCCTGATAGGCGGGCACAGCTGAAGGGTGCTTGGATCAAGCAAGCTCCGATCTTGGGGGCGCCGTAGGTGCCGCAGCGCTGAAGCCACCTTAGGTGGCGCGTAAGCTGCACTAGGTACAAGATCGGGCGCGATCAGGTCGGCTTGGGGCCTGATTGGCGCATATTTTAGCAAGGCAACAGGGTTTTGAAATGGTAATTTTGAAGACTAACAAGGGTGATATCGTTATTGAGTTGAACGAGGAAAAGGCTCCCGTCACCTGCAAGAATTTCCTTGATTACGTCAAGAGTGGCCACTACAACGGCACCATCTTCCACCGTGTAATCCCCGGCTTTATGATCCAAGGCGGTGGCATGACCCCTGACATGCAGCAGAAGCCAACCCGCGAGCCGATCGTCAACGAAGCCAACAACGGTCTGAGCAATGAGGCCTTTACCATTGCTATGGCCCGTACCGGTGAGCCACACTCGGCGACTTCGCAGTTCTTTATCAACACCGTCGACAACGACTTCTTAAACTACAAGAGCCGCACGGGCGAGTGGGGCTACTGCGTCTTCGGCCGCGTGGTCAAAGGCCAAGACGTCGTCTTAGCCATTGAGGGTGTCAAGACCGACAACCGCACTTACTTCCCACACCGTGATGTCCCGGTTGAGCCGGTCATCATCGAAAGCGCCGAAGTGATCGACAAGCTCCCAGAGTAACCAAGGTCACTGACCGCACGAAAATAGGGTCTGGTCAGCCGTGCCTGCGCGCGGCGAGCCGACCTTATTTTTTGCCCGCACGCTCCCCAGGGGATTGGGCCGGTCGCTGCTACAATCTGCGGGCGCCGACCGCAGGCTGCGGCGCCTGACGCAGGTTGCGGCGCACTGGGGGCTGAGGCGAGGGCAGGGTGAGAGTTTAGTCTGCGCGGAGGAGTTATGGCCTGCTATGTCATTGCAGACCTGCATTTAGATGAGGCGCGGCCGGAGCTAACTGCGGCGCTTGCGGCGTGGGTGGCGCGCCTTGAGGCGGGCGCGGAACTTTATATCCTAGGCGACCTCTTTAACTTCTTTGTGGGCTTCGATCCCAAAGATCAAGCCCAACAGGCGGTGGCTACCATTATGGGCGCCGCGCAGGCGCGGGGCGTGGCCTGCTACTTTATCCACGGTAACCGTGACTTCTTAGTCAACGCGCGCGAAGCGCGGCAGCTTAACTGCACCTTGCTCCCTGACTGCTACTACTGCGAGCGCTATGGTCAGCGCCTGCTGCTCACCCACGGCGATATCTTCTGCAGCAATGACCTCAAGTACCAAGCCTATCAGCGCAAGGTCAACAACAAGTGCCTGCAGTGGCTATTCCGCCGCCTGCCGCTGTCGCGGCGGCGTGCCATTGGCGCGAAGATCCGCGCGCGCAGTGCCCGCGAGTACAGCCGCCGCCACCAAAGTGCAATCTACGGCGTGGTGACCAGCACGGTCGCGCAGTACTGTCAGGGCGTCGATCTGGTGGTGCATGGCCATATCCATGTGCTGGGCACCTACCAAGGCGAGGTGCCCGGGCTCACCGCGCGCTATGTCTTAGGGGCGTGGGGGCAAAACCTCAGCTACTTCAAGCTCGATGAGACCGGCGCCGCCTTGCACGAGCTGCCCCTATCCCAAGTGCTGTTGTCGGACAATAAGCAGCCTTAGCCGCCTGTACCGACCTGCGTGGGCAGGCTTTGGTGCGCCTTGGGGCGGCGTGTACCCCAAGATGTGAGCAAAATTGTCAGGCCTCAATAGGCCTTGGTGCTATGTGCTAAGATAGCGCTAGCGTTTTCTGTGAGGAAGCTTTCTATGAGCGCAATTGTTCACGTAACCGACGATTCTTTTGAGACCGAAGTCTTGAATGCTGATGTGCCAGTACTGCTTGACTTCTGGGCTCCATGGTGTGGCCCTTGCCGCATGATTACTCCAATCTTAGAGGAGCTCTCTCAAGAGCGTGACGACATCAAGATCTGCAAGCTCAACATCGACGAGTTCCAAGTCGTAGCCACCAAGATGGCAGTCATGAGCATCCCAACCTTAATGCTCTTCGACAAGGGTGAGAAGGTAGGCCAGCACGTAGGTGCTCTCTCCAAGGCCGACTTAAACGGTTTTATCAACGCCTCCTTAGGCAAGTAAGTGAGCCTAAGCTCCCCGCGCCTAGCTGACGCGGCGCGCCCTAGCCCCCAGCGTGACTTAAGTACAGTCGCTCTGGGGGCTTAGTTTTTGGGCGCAGGGCACTGCACCTTGTCCCCTCCAAAGCAGCGCAAGCCTGTACAGTCTTTGGGGAGAGTGGTCGGAATTAAGTATAGTGGCAGCCACTACGCGAGTGGTAGCCCACCAGACGGGCAGGCCTGCGCAAAGTGGCAGCTCACCGTACGTGCAGGCCTACGCGAGTGGCAGCCCACCGGATGGGCAGGCCTGCGCAAGTGAGGCCCATCCAACTCAGGATATAGGCTCATTTGGCTAATTCACGGTGACTCTCCCCAAAGACTGCTGTAAGCATCCCGCGGGCCGAGGCCGGAGCGGCTTGGGCTTGCAGCGCAGAATGCTCCACCTCATTCTTAAGCCTGCGCGCTCTGCGCGTGGCTGAGGCTGGAGAAGGTCGGAGCTGCTGGCGCTGCGCGCCGGATACCCCCACCGCGGCCGCGCGAAGGTAGCATCCGCGCAGGGCGGTGGGGGTGTGGCAAAAAAATTTTGCTCTTTGGGGGTAATGGGCTTGAAATAGCGGTTTTGATCGGTATAATGGAGCCCGTTTTCTGTGCGCCACGTCACGGATGTGGTAACCGTATCTACCTTGGCCTACGCCAAGGCCATCGCACAGACCAGCCCTCCAGCAATTGACTGTGGCTGAGATACTCTCCCTGAGCTTGGGAGAAATGATTGTAACGCCTCCTCCGGTCTTTATTTTGTTGAGAAATAGGGATGGGAAGGCATGCGTCTACATGTTCTTTTTCATTTCGGAGTCTGTAATGCAGAACCAAAGAATTCGGATCCGCCTCAAGGCCTACGACCACAGATTAATCGATCACTCGAC
>CALXNA010000031.1 GCA_944389615.1 uncultured Anaerobiospirillum sp.
TGCTCTAAGCGGGCCTTTTCGGCAGCCTCAGCCTGAGCCTTTTCCTCGGCCTCGCGGGCAAGGCGTTCTTGCTCGAGGCGGGCCTTTTCGGCAGCCTCGGCTTGAGCCTTCTCTTCGGCTTCACGAGCGAGGCGCTCTTGCTCTAAGCGGGCCTTCTCGGCGGCCTCGGCCAGAGCTTTCTCTTCGGCCTCGCGGGCAAGGCGTTCTTGCTCGAGGCGGGCCTTTTCGGCAGCCTCGGCCAGAGCTTTCTCTTCGGCCTCACGGGCGAGGCGCTCTTGCTCTAAGCGCGCCTTTTCGGCGGCTTCGGCTTGGGCCTTTTCCTCAGCCTCAAGGGCTAAACGCGCTTGCTCTGCGGCCTTGTCAGGCTGTTCGGTGATCGGTTGATAGGCGGTGTTGCTAAAGCCATTGCGATCGGTGCTGCCTTGGGTCGGCTCCGTCTTATCCGTCTTAGGCATAGCGGTCGGCTCGCTGGCAAAGAGCTGGTGGAGCTCATCTAAGGACTCTAAGGAGTACTCGGCCTTGACCACGACCGTGTGCTCGTTAAAGCCGCCTTCGAGCAGGTTATGCGGTTGCTTGTTTAAGGCGCCGGTAATCGGGTTGACGCTATAGCTGTCCTTGCTTGGCCGCGCACTAGGCTCAGCTTTGGCCGGAGTGGTTGGCATCGGCGCTGGGGCGGACGCTGGTTGCTCGCTCTTAGGGGTGAGCTCAGTGTCCGCGGCAAAGGAGGTGGCACCAAGGCCATCTAAGGCGACATCATCGTCATCTTCCGGTGTGACTCCGGCAAAGAGGCCTTGCAGCTCGGCATGCTCTGTGAGCTCGCTTGGGGCTAACTCTTCAGCCTCATCGCGCGCGGTACCGAGATCGAGACTCTCCTCAGCACCATTGTGCTTGAGATAGTGCTCAGCTTGAGCTACCAGCTCTGGGTTAACCGTTGGGGCAGGCTGCGGCGCAGCGCGTACGATGCCGCTGACGAGCGAAGCGTCAGTTTGCTCTTGCTGGGCGCGAGCCACCTCACTAACCGCTGGGGCAGCCTCAGGTGCGGTTGGGGCAGGAGCTACCTCAGGGGTAGCTGGTGCTACTGGAGCTACGGCTGGTGTTGCCGTAGTTGCGGCTTCAGTGGCTGGGGCAGCGTTCTCGGTTGGAGCGGTAGCGGGTGCAGCGGCATTGTCAGCCTTGCCATTGCGCGCACGCGACTTAGCACGGCGCTTGGCGCGCTTCATTTGGGCCTTGGTTAGGCCTTGCGTGTTGTCACTGTCGGCAGCTTCTTTGCTCTCAGCAGCGCTGGTCTCTAATGCGGCTTTAGCGGCCTCGGCCTTGGCCGCTTGCTCTTCGGCGTCGATTTCTTGGGCGGCGTTTGCTACTAAGTTAGCTGCTAAGGCTTGAACCGCCGCTGAGACGGTAGGCTTAGTTGGGGCCTTGGTCTCCGGAGCTTTGGCGGCAGCTGGGGTGTTAGTGTCGCGTTCGGCAGCGGCTTGCTTTTGGCTGACTACTGGTACCTTGATGGTGCCTTCGACCTTGGAGCCATCGGCAGTGGAGAAGTCAGTAAAGTCAGAGCCGTGATGGGCCGGTTCATATGGGCCGGTACCGCTGCCCTTGCTGATGGCGGTATTAGCAGAGACCTGCTGGGCATAGCCCTTGACCATGGCGCTTGAGATCGGAGCATCTTGATCGTAGGCATCAAAGTCGCCAAATTGGGCCTTATGGGCATAAGTTCCATAGACCTCACCTTGCGCGGGAGCAGATTGCACTGGAGCCGATGGGGCTGGTTGCGCGGCGGCATAGACGCGATTGGAGGTATGAGCTTGGAAGCTCGAAACGGTGCTGTGCTCTGGGGCAGCTTGTGGCGTCTCCGGAGTGGTCTCGAGGTACGTTGGGGCGCGCTCTGGTACCTCGGCGGCGACCGCTGGGGCCGGTTTGAAGCCTTGGGCTTGCGAGCTGGTGCGTGCTTGCGCCGCGACATCAACGGCGTTGGATGGTAGCTGCGGATTCTTTAAGCGCTTCGGCTTACGGTGGGTTGGGTCTTGCTCGCTGTGGTCGTAGCTGTTCTTGAGGTCAAAGTCGGTCGCAGGTGAGCGCGTCGGATGCTGGCTGTGGTCATCGGCGGTGATGAAGTCCGCAAAGTCAGAATCGGCACTGGCCGCATTGCTTGGAACGAAGTCCTCAAAGTACGTGGTCTTAGTCTGCGCGGCGCTATCCCATGCATTAGGGTGATGGTGTACTGCTCCTAAGGCATTGAAGCTCTCTTGGGCGCGCTGCGCCTCATGGGCCGCGGCCACCTCATCGCCATTGAGACCATCGGCGTCGCTCGGGCGACTGTAGACGATACGGGTATGGTCATTAGGGGCAGTCTCAGGCTCGCCTGAATAGAGCTTACCAGCTTGCGAGCCGCTCTTGGTGGTGCCATCGATGACGGTGGCCTCAGGGGCGGGCGCTGTGACAATGGTGGCAGCGCTGGTGGTCACGATTTGGGCGTTGACCGTGCTGACCTGCGGCACCTTTTCCTCAGGCATAAACTCCTCAGGCGTGCCGATAAAGGCGCCGTACTTGCCTTGGTGGAAGCTCTCCTCAGCAAAGGCATCTTGGGCCGATTGCTCGGTGAAGTTCTGGTCGCGCCACCACAGGTCGTGGCTGACCTCCGAGGAGAAGTCACGGCTTGGGGTGGGGTGCACGGCTACCGGCTCCGGGCGCGCTGCCGGGCGCTTGCTCTGCTCGGCGCGCTCGGCCGCGGCAAAGTCGGCACCATAGGCATAGCGCGAGACCGAATGGCCATGCGAGCAGGCTTGGTGATAAGCCGCATGCTGGTCAGCAAAAGCAATGGCGCTGTCCGTGGGCACGTAGTTCGGGTCTTCAGGCATGTAGGTGTTGGCTGCAGGCAGGTGCAAATGCGCAAGGCTGCGCTGACGGCGCGGCTTGGTGAATTGGGCGGCCCGGGCGCCCTTGAGCGCAGCAACATAGTCCGGCGTGATGGTAGAGGCTGGAACTCCAGCGCGGGCGGCCCGTAAGGCCTCATGCCAATTGCCCACCGGTGCGGCAGGCGCGCTTGGCACTGCTGTTTGTACTTGCGGCTGCACCTGCGGAATAGCAACGCTACCGCTATAGCTGGCATCGGCATAGCCTGCGCCCCAGCTTTGCGTCTCAGGTGCGCGCGCACTGCCCGCAATCGGGCCGGTGCGGCCCGGCTTGCGCGTGGTAATGGTATTGCGCTCGTAGAGCTCTGGGTGCGCTAACTGCGGCCGCAGCACTTGGGCTTGGGTCTGGCGCTGATAGACCCCGTTGACTGAGCTTGAGACCATGGTATTGGCGCTAAAGTCGGCATCGGTGCCCGGAGCGCTGGGGCTGACCGGGGTGGCTTTCTTAGGCGAGCTAAAGTCAGAACGGGCGCGGTCTTGCGGCGTCGAGAAGTCTTTGAAGGCAGCTGGGCCTTGTAAGGCTGGGTTAGTGTAGGAGTTATAGCGCTGGCGGCTATCTTGGCCGGTCAGGCGTTCGCTGCGGCCCTTGGTGACCTGCTCTAAGCCTTGGCGATTACCGCCTTGGGTATAGTACTGGGCGTAGTTGGTGTAGCCACTGAAGGCAGCGAGCTCGGCATCATAGCCATTGGTGCCGGTGGCCTCATAGACCGGCACTTCGGCTGCAGCCTCGACTTCAACCGGAGCGGCTACCTCAGCAGCCGCAGCTTCGTTATTGGCCCCGGCGCCCGGCGTGACCACGCTATTGGCTTGGGCGTTGAGCGGTAGGTGGGTCAGGGCGCGTACTGGGGGCGCACCGAAGGGCTCGGGCTCGATCAGCTCCGGGCGAAATTGCATATCGGGCGCTAAGGTGCGGTAGACCCATGCTGGGGCATCGGCACTTTGCTCAAAGTACTCGCCATAGCTGACTTCGTGGCGGCGGCGCTCATCTAAGCCCCGATCGTCCCACAGGGCACTTTGGCTCTTAAGGGGGCGCAACAGCATGCGTTTGTCGCGCGCGGTCAGCAGGGAGCTTGAAGCCGAGGCGGTGATATCAAAGCAGTGCTGGCCATTGGAGCCACAGTCATCGACGGTCGAGGCAAAGGAGTCGCCGCGCTCGCGCACGCCGATGTTGATCTCATGCAGCACCGGCTCGCCCTGCGGCTGCACCTCCGGGTAGTACGGGTCAATCTCCAAGACCTTGCCTGAGGCGTGGACATGGTAGCGCACCTGCGGCTGAGCAGCAAGCTCACTGGAGAGAGCGCGGTCGGTGGCGATAGCTCCGGCACTGCGCGAGCTCAGCGGTACTTGGCGTGGGGTGCCAATCGGCGCGAGCTCATCGAACTCGTTATTGACAGCGTTGGAGCTTAAAGCCAAGATTGGCCCGCGCCCATGCTTGCGTACGCCCACCAGCTTGACCATCATGGACTGCTCCACTCCGGTGAGCATATCCATCAGGAACTCTTCTTCGTAGTAAAAGACGTCCCCATTAGGCATGGCTTTGCTAAAAAGGAACTTTCTAATAGCGCTTTGCTCAGACATGTTTAACTAACCGCCGTCGATCAAACTGATGGGGCCGCACTAAAGCAAGACCACGGGCCAAGGGCCGATCTTGCAAGGGCTGGGCTTGAGCACCCAACAGTTAGGAGAGGCCAAGGCCCTCCCGCTGCGAGTATGTCCCCACTAAGACCAAGGTATCACCAAGACCCAAAGCCAAGGCGGGTACAAGACCGGCGCAGGCCGCTTGGAGCGTAGTAACACCACGATACTGTCCTATTTTAGCGAACTTGATGGCCCTTAGGGCGGCTTTTAGTCAGAGCGCTTGGCCCGACTCACAAAAATGTCGCGCCGCCGCGCCCCGTCCGGCGCCGCCTGCGGGGGGCACTTGGCTACTAGTAAACCGGAGGGGCGGTCTGCGTTTGTGTGAGAGGTGATGGTGGCAGTCTTAGAGGCGGCGAGCGTCGAGGTTGGGGATAACGCGCAGGGCGGCGTAAAGATTTAGGCCCAAGGGTTGGTCGCCTTGGGCCTAAAGGAAAGGGGGAGGTCGGGAGCAGGCTACTGGTGGGCGAAGGTAATCTCGCAGTTGTCGAGGCTGTCGATGATGGCGAGGGACTCAACGTGGATGTTTTGGTCGCGCAAGAACTTGCCGCCTGCTTGGAAGCCCTTCTCAATTAAGAAGCCCATACCGGTAAGCTCGGCCCCGGCTTGCGCAATCAGGTCTAAGATGCCTTGGGCGGCCTTGCCGTTGGCGAGGAAGTCGTCGATGAAGAGCACCTTGTCTTGGGAAGTTAAGAACTCACTTGCGATGCAGATTTGGTAGGTTGTGTTCTTGGTGAAGGAGAAGACCTCGGTGACCAGCATGTTGGACATGGTCGAAGGCTTCTTTTTCTTAGCGAAGACGACGGGCTTGGAGGTGATGAGGCCCAGCATGATGGCCGGGGCGATGCCGCTGGCCTCAATGGTCACGATCTTGTTGTAGCTTGCAGGGTCGAAGCGGCGGTTAAACTCTTGGGCCATCTCGTGATAGAGCACCGGGTCTAACTGGTGGTTGATGAAGCTGTCAACCTTCAAGATGCCGCCGGGCAGGCTTTTGCCATCCTTCTTAATGCGCTCAACCAAGGTAGAAAAGTTATTGACCATAAGGCGTCACCACCTCTATTGCAAAGCCCTGATGTGCCTCAGGGGCGTACCAACAAGAACAAGGGGAAGAGAGCCTGCTCACCGCCTGCGCTGCAAACTCAGCGGCAGGCCTAGAAGCGTCGGCCCCAAATAGCAAAAAAGCCCAATGACCGGGCTCCTTGCAGAAATTTGCGCAATTTTACCGCATGGCCTGTGCCCTGACAAGAACCAAAGCTCAGCGCAGGCCCGCGCCCGCGCTAGTAGCGTCGGCCAAGAGCCATTACCGCCGCTATCAGCTCAAAGGCAACCAATCGGCCTGTCATGACGGTAGGCCATACTGCGGCAGGCAGACTCAGTATGGCATAGCCGCAGGCCTGCAAGTAAGGATAGGTGCAAGCATCAAGGGTGGAGCTTGTGTCTTTAAGGAGGAGGGCGGTAAGCCTGTTCCTTGATGCAAGGCTGGGGCGTCGACGAAGGGCTGAAACCTAGGTGAAAACCACGGTCGGGTCTTGGATAGTATTTACGTACGGTGTAAATATGGCACAACTACTAATAGGCAAGACCTTGGCTTGAGCTAAAAAGGGTAGGGCCATCGCTTCGGTCAGGTGGCGCAGGGCGCCACGGAGACAGATCTTCATGCAGCTTCTGCCATTGAGGTGGTAGAGCCGAGGAGACAGGCTAAAACGGACAGAGTAGGGAGGAGGTCGGTGCGCCTCCGCGCTACCTGTTTGCGCGCGGCAATAGGGTGGCCGTGGATGTTCAGCGCTTGTGGTGGTCTAAGAGTGAGCCGCGAACACAGGTGTAGGGGCAGCGCCCAAGGTCAACGGTCGAACTGCCTTGGATGTTGGCGTCATAAGGTGAGCCGTGGACTGGGTAGGGGGCGGGCGCTGAGTGAGCTGATGATGACTTTGATCCTTGGGCGGTAGGGGCGGGGCAAAGGCCGGTGCAGGTGTCATCGTATGGCTTTGTCTGCGATAATATTAGCGTACGGTTTAAATAGTGGCAAACTCTATAAGGAAACTTCGTCTCAGAGTAAATCACCCCTTCGGCGCCCCCCAATTCGGGGAGTAGGATGGCTGTGCGGGGCTCGTTGAGCCTTGTAGTCCAAGCTTCGGCTCAACCAGCGAACCAAGCCGATTCTGCAAGCGGAGTTGACGGTAGTCTGCCCGAAGGTCAGCCGACCAGTGGTGTAACTGTGCGGGAGTAGGGGACAAGTAGGCTTCGCCCTCTGAGGTTCAGCTGGACTGAGGCGAGTTGGTCTCCAAGAGAGCACGCGCAGCGCTCCGGTAGCGGTTGAGTTCAGACACTGTTGGCGGTAGGCGTGGGCCGCTCTCGCCTGCGGGTAGTGAGTGGCCTTAGACGACGTTGAGGCAGAGCGGCGTGCTATCCGCTGCGCCATAGGTCGCGGCCTTGGTGCTACAGGTCAGTGCCAACGGGATGAAGCTGCGGTGGTCACGGAGGTGCCTGTCGTTGTAATATTGTCGTACGGTCTAAACATACTCAAACCACCTATCAAAACAACTTAGCTCTGAGTAGATTTGCGCCTTCCCGGCCCGCGCTTAGGCCTAGGCCTAGGCTTGGGCTCTGGCATCTGCGGCAGCAGGAGGCCCGCCGAGCAAAACAGGGCCTACGCCTCTTCTTCGTCCCACCGGCTGGGTTGCGGCCATGAAAAAGCCCAGAACAAGCGTCTTTGCGCGCTTGCTCTGAGCTTGACCTTTTCATTAACTTGATAATCAAAGAAGCCCGCAAAGGGGCTAGAGGTATTTTTAACCCCAAATGCGGTGGGCGAGCTCAACTACCAAGTCGACCTTGGCCCATTGCTCTTGCTCGGTCAGCTCGTTGCCTTCCTCGGTCGAGGCAAAGCCACACTGTGGCGAGACGCAGAGGTTGTCTAATGGGAAGTACTCAGCGGCCTTGCGGACGCGAGCCTCTAAGGCCTTGAGGTCTTCAAGCTCTGGGCGCTTGCTCGTGACGATGCCTAAGACCACGCGCTTGTCTTGTGGCACGGACTTTAAGGCCTCGAAGGTACCCGAGCGCTCGTCGTCGTACTCAAGGTAGAAGCCGTCGACGTTCTCTTGAGCTAGCACGTAGCTGGCGACGCGGTCGTAGCTGCCGTTGGAGAAGTAATGCGAGCGGTAGTTGCCGCGGCAGATGTGGGTGCAAATGGCCAAATCCTCAGGCTTGTCCTTTAAAGCCTCGTTGTTGGCCTGTAAGTACAAGGCGGCAATCTCATCGACGTTCAAGCCTAAGGCCTCGACCTTCTCCTTGTCGCACAGGACGGGCCAAGTGCAGTCGTCAAGCTGAATCGAGCGGCAGCCTGCGGCGTAGAGGTCGGTAAAGACCTGACGGTAGGCGGCGCCTAAGTCGGTGATCAGGTCATCGACCGAGGCGTAGAAGTCTTGGTAGTGGCATGGCTCTTCGGTCTTGCGTACATTGAGCAGGGTCGATAAGAGCTGAGCTGGGGCTGGGACGGTTTGGCGGGCGACTAAGCCGTAGCCCTTGTCCTCAAATTGCTTGACGAACTTGAAGTGTTCGACAAATGGGTGGTTGTTACCGGTGATCTTGCCGCGGATACCCGAGGTCTCGTTGCGGGTCTCGATCCCAGCAAACTTGTAGCCGGAGGCACCGGTGACCTTCTCAATGCCGCCAAAGCCCCAGAAGAAGTCTTGGTGCCAAAACGAGCGGCGGAACTCACCGTCGGTGATGCCACGCAGGCCGTGCCGAATCTGCTGCATGATGAGGTCATAGATGCATTCATCCTCAACTTGCTTGAGGCCCGCGTCATCGAGCAGGCCTTGGCGGTGGAGGTTACGGGCGTTCTTGAGCTTCTCCGGGCGTAAAAACGAACCTACCACGTCAGCTCGAAAAGGGGCGTTGACAGAAATGGTGTAGGCCATGGCTTTGTCTCCATCTAAAAATCGGTGCCTATGCGCAAGACAGCTGCAAACAAGAAAACCCAGAACAGGTAGGGCTGAGCGTGAGCCTGCGCACCCTTGTCTCAAAGCGACATGATACCCCCGTGGGGGCCGCGTGGGACAGGGTTGCCACTAGTTTGGGATCTAAGGCAGGGAACTTGAGGCCGTAGCCGCGGGCACGGTCACAAAACCGCGCAGCGCCCGCACCTGATAATGGCGCGGGACGCGCGGCGGGGAGCTCAGGATTGAGCTATGTCAGAGTAGAGCCCGAGGTCGGGTTTAGCCCCAGATACGGCGGGAGAGCTCGACCACCAAGTCGACCTTGGCCCATTGCTGCTCGAAGGTTAAGGCGTTGCCTTCCTCGGTGGAGGCGAAGCCGCACTGCGGCGAGACGCAGAGATTGTCTAATGGGAAGTACTCGGCGGCCTGACGGACGCGGGCCTCTAAGGCCTTGAGGTCTTCAAGCTCAGGGCGCTTGCTCGTGACGATGCCTAAGACCACCTGCTTGTCGTGCGGGATGGCCTTTAAGGCCTCAAAGGAGCCCGAGCGCTCGTCGTCATACTCAAGGTAGAAGCCGTCGACATTTTCCTTGGCAAAGAGGGTGGTGGTGACGCCATCGTAGCTGCCCTTGGAGAAGAAGTGCGAGCGGTAGTTGCCGCGGCAGAAGTGGGTGCAAATGGTCAGGTCGGATGGCTTGTCCTTGAGGCAGGCGTTGTTGGCCAATAAGTAGAGCTCAGAGAGGCGTGCCACATCGAGCTTGTTCTTGGCGACTAAGTCTGGATCGAGCAGGGCGGCCCAAGCGCAGTCGTCGATCTGGATGCTGCGGCACCCGGCAGCGTAGAGGTCGGCAAAGACCTCGCGGTAGGCGGCGCCTAAGGCCTCAGCCAAGTCCTCTTCGCTCGCGTAGAAGTCGCGCCACGTGGACGCGCTGGTACCGGCGTCACGCACCTTGAGCAGGTTCGATAAGGTTTGGGCGGGAGCCGGTACCGTTTGGCGGGCTTGCAGGCCGTAGCCGTCTTGCTCAAACTGCTTGACGAACTTGAAGTGCTCAACAAATGGGTGGTTGTGGCCGGAGAGCTGGCCTTCTAAGGCAGCGGTCTCAGCGCGGGTATCGATACCGACAAAGTGGAAGCCTTGCTTGGTCTCAACGCGCTTGATGCCGCCTAAACCCCACATAAAGTCCAAGTGCCACCAGCTGCGGCGGAACTCGCCATCGGTGATACCGCGCAGACCATGCTTGATCTGTTGGGCGATCAGGTCGCGGATGCACTCGTCTTCAACTTGCTTGAGCCCGGCGTCATCGAGCAGGCCTTGGCGATGGAGGTTACGGGCATTCTTAAGCTTCTCAGGGCGCAGGTAGGAGCCTACGACATCAGCACGGAACGGGGCGGTGGTGCGGACAGTAAACGACATTTCTCTCTCCTTGCGCAGTCACGCGCGTTTGCGGCCCAAGGTGGGCAATCAGTCAGTAGTCAGTTCTTATGTTGGTGTTCGTGTCCTGCCTCCGATGGCGTAGGCGCGGGCTAGTGCGTCAGCTTACGCCCCGTACCACGGCTATTGGTGCGGGGCAGCTGCCATCAGGAGGGCATGGGCCTAAGATACCTGCAAGCTCGGTCATAGTCTAATTCTATTTTCCTATGAGCTTTTATAACTAAAAGCTATCACACCGGCGCCGCGGCTTATTTACGCCGCTCCGCAGGGCGCGCCCTGAGCGCAGATGGTTCGCCCGCAACCGCACTGCCCGCTTGCGCACCAATAAGGTGCATCAAAACATAGCGCCCGCCCCTCGGGGACAGCGCCCGCAAACGCTGGCCTCAGTTGGTGTACTGAGCGGGCAACTTTTCATTTTGCTGCCAAGATTCAGAATGATGCCCCCATACAATGGCGCCACCGACGCCGAGGGGGCTGGCACCAAGCCTTTGGCGAAGGGCAAGCGCGAGGTTTCTTAACTTAGTACACCACGTGGTGTACAATCGCAATTGGAGCCACCCCGCTGGGGGTTGCCCACTGACAAGCATGAGGTTCTTATGATCAGTTTTGGTACCGCCTTGAAGCTTCTGATCAAGCGCGGTTTGGCCGTCAAGTGCCGCATTTCACGCGCGGAGTTCTGGTGGAGCTACTTGGCCATCTTCCTTGCCATGATAGTCGACTATGTCTTTATCATCATCGCCGCGGTGATGGCCGATTCGGTGCCGGTGGTAGGGCTGATCCTGTTACTGGTCTTCGGCCTTGCGGCGATCGCGCTCGCGGTGCTGTGGGTCATACTCTCGATCAGACGTGTCCACGACCTCGATATGTCCGGCTGGTGGGTGCTCTTCATGCTGTTGCCGTACTGTGGCAGCGCCATCGTGCTCGGTATGTGCTTAGTTAAGGGCACGCCGGGCGCCAACCGCTTCGGCCCTGACCCATACGCTCCGGGCGTCATCGATGACATCTTGGCCCAGCACAAGCCGATGCCGCAGCCACAAAACTTCCAGCAAGGCTATGCCCAGCCGGGCGTCCAGCCTCAGGGCTTCCCGCAGCAGCAAGGTTACGCCCAGCAAGGCTTTAACCAAGGTTATCATCAGCCTGCCGCTAATCAGCAACCGGGTTTCGCCCAGCCACAAACCTACGTCCAGCCTAACGGCACGCAGCCGCAGGACTTCGTACCGCCACAGGCTGCCCCGCAACCGGAGTTAACAGCGGCTCCGCAGGTTCCGGCGGCCGATGCCTCCTTCCAGCAATCTGAATCCCAACCAAACAATCAGCAGCAATAGGCCTGCAAGCCTAGGCCAGCAGACCTAGGCTCAGCGCCCGCCCCAGTCAGCTGAGGGCGCAAGCTGCGTCCGTTGGGCCCGCATCCCCGGCCCAACGCTTTCCATCAACCAAAGCCGTCCCGAAGGGAGCGGCTCCCTGTGACAAACAAGAGGTTTTCTATGATCGGTTTTGGTACCGCCCTGAAGTTACTGCCTAAGCGTGGTCTTGACATTAGTTGCCGTATCTCGCGTGCCGAGTATTGGTGGGACGTGTTAGCCTTCGTCCTCATGAACATGGTGATCGCCATTCTCACTGCGCTGCTGCCGATCTTTGGCATCTTGTTCTTGCTGACCTTCGTCTGGTCGATCATCGCCACGATTCGCCGCTTCCACGACCTCGACAAGTCGGGCTGGTGGATGCTACTTTATTTGATCCCGGGCATCGGCGGCCTCATCATCTTCATTATGTGCTTGCTCAAGGGCACGCAAGGCCCAAACCGCTTCGGCCCTGATCCATATGCCCCGGGCGTCGTTGAAAGCGCTTTAGCGGGCATCAAGCCAATGCCACAGGCCATGCCGCAAAACTTCCAGCAGCAAGGCTATGCCCAACCTCAGGGCTTACCACAGCAGCCGGGCATCCACCAGCCGCAGTATCAGCAAGATCCGCAGCCTCAACAGCCGCAGCAAGGCCAGCCTAGCGCCGCAGCTCCAGCATCCCAGCAAAACAACCAGCAGCAATAAACCAAGCGCCCACTCCCTGAGAGCTAAGGGAGCGTGACGCCGCAGCGTTGGGCTTAAGGTGTAATGTCCGCCTTGGGCTCAGCGCTTTTTCATTGCCGCTTCGCTAGATTATGTTAAGTTATAAAACAGAGATCGCGTGGCGCGGTGCAGCAGGGTGATGCGCCCAGCGTCTGTCCTGAATTGAAGTTGCGCGCACTGTTGGCCAAGTCTTTGCACCAAGGGGCGGAGCCTTGCGGCGCCCGACTGGATCCGGGCCGCGCAAGCGCCGTGCTGCCGCCTCCTAAGAGGTGTGGCGCGATCTAACCAACATAAGGAGCTGTTTTATGATCAGTTTTGGTACCGCCCTGAAGTTGCTGCCCAAGCGCGGCTTAACCGCTAAGTGCCGTATCTCGCGCGCTGAGTTTTGGTGGGACTACTTGGCCATCGTCCTTGCCATGATTGTGATCTCGATCCTCACCGTGATCTTGCCGATCTTCGGCATTCTGTTCTTAGCGACCACCGTGCTCTGGGTCATCATCTCGATTCGCCGCGTCCACGACCTCGACATGTCCGGTTGGTGGGTGCTCTTTATGCTGCTCCCTTACCTCGGTGGTGCCATTGTGCTGGGCATGTGCATGGTTAAGGGCAATGTCGGCTCCAACCGCTTCGGCCCTGACCCTTACGCTCCGGGCGTCATCGACGACCTGCTGGCCCCGAAGCAGGGAGTGCCAATGCCGCAACCGATGCCGCAGAACTTCCAGCCCCAACCGGGCTTCCCACAGCCCCAAGGTGGGGTGCAACCACAGGGCTTTGCACAGCCTCAAGGCTTCAACCCTCAAGGCCAGCCGGGCTTTAACCAAGGCTATCAGCAGCCTGCCGCTAATCAACAACCGGGCTTAGCCCAGCCGCAGGCCTACGTCCAGCCTAACGGCGCGCAGCCTGAAGCTCAACCCAACTACCAACAGCAATAGCCCCAGCGCCCGCTCCCAATGAGCTTCTAAGGGCGCAGCAGCGTTGAGCTTGAGGTGCAAGATGCGCCGCGGGCTCAGCGCTTTTCAGGGCTGCCTGTGTTAACTTATGTTAAATAAATCGCTAGCCCCATGAGCCTGCGGCGGCCCATGTGGTTAGTGCTCGGGACTGGGGGCATCGAGCAGGACGTCTTCGGCCGGGATAAAGTCCATGACGTATTGGCGCAGGATCTCAAGGTAGCGCTGCGCCAGCAAGCTCATCTTATGGTGGCGCTGATAGACCGAGATGAGCTCCATGGTCTCATCAGACTGAAGCGGCACCGAGACGATGTTGTCGCCATTGAGGTCGGAGCTGAGCAGGCCTGAGGCAATGGTGTAGCCGCGCAGGCCGATGAGTAGGTTGAATAGGGTGGCGCGGTCGGTCACCACGATGTTCTTGGCCACGACCTCGGTGGAGTGGAGCTCTTCGGCGAAGTAAAAGGAGTTGTTGGTGCCTTGGTCGTAGACCAAGCGCGGGTAGTCGCTGAGCTCTTCTAAGGTCAGCTCGCTGCGCTGCGCGAGCGGATGGTCGCGGCACAGGAAGATGTGGGGCTGGGCCAAAAACAGGCTCTTGTAGCCTAAGTCCTTGCTTTGCAGCAAGTTGACGATGACCGAGCGGTTGAAGTGCGACAGGTAGATGATACCCAGCTCCGAGCGCCCCGAGACCACGTCCTCGATGATGTCATAGGTGCGCGACTCACGCAGCGAGAACTCGTACTCGTCCTTGGTGTACTCCTTGACCAAGTTGACGAAGGCGTTGACCACAAAGGCGTAGTGGTGCGAGGAAATCGAAAAGACGCGCCGCACCTTGCGCTCGCTGCGATAGTGGGCCAAGAGCAAGTCGGCCTGCTCAATCACTTGTTGGGCGTAGGCGAGGAACTTGTAGCCTTCCTCGGTCAGGTTGACCCCGCGCTTGCTGCGCTCAAAGATGGTAATGCCCATCTCCTCTTCGAGAGTTGCGATCGCCCGCGACAACGCAGGCTGCGAGATGTAGAGTGCAGCCGCCGCCTTTTGCAAGGAGAGGTGGTGGGCTACCGCAATGAGATAGCGCAGCTGATTGAGGGTCATAGCACACGCTCCTACTTAACCGAGAGCGCGGCCGGGACGGAGTCCTCAAACAGCCTGAGGGTGGTCTTGATGCCTTGGGCGCGGCGCTCCTTTTCGCCGTCGCAGAAGGCCTTGAACTGCTTGTGCAGCAAGGAGTTGCATTCGGCCTCGGTAAAGGCCGCCTGTTCGCAATGGAAGCGCTCGATCAGCATATGGGTGAGGGCCTCCTCGGGATCCTCGGCAGCGGCAAGCTCCTCGGCGTGCTCTTGGGCTAGCTGTTGACGCAGCTCCTTACCGTGCTCGCTGTCCTCGAAATCTAAGAACAGCGCGTTGCTGTTGCGCGGCATCAAACGCTTAGTGCAATCGGTGCGAAATGGAATGTAGGCCACGGCGCCATCGGCCCCAAATTCGGCCAAAGGAGCGGCCGTCACTTCACTGCGGTCGAAGACCGCGGCCTCAATCACCTGACCTCTGTGGTAGGAGAGCATCAGCCAATGGGTGTCATTGCTGCGCTGGCGGTAGTGAATGAATTGATCCTCATCGTCCAAGTACGGGCATTGTAAGATGAGGTAGGTTTGATCAACCTTGAAGTTGCGGATCGGATGGCACCCGGCTAAGCGACCATCGGGGAGGTAGTATTTGGCCTTGCCTGCGCCGAGGGCATCGACCTCATAGATGACGTGCGGCGCCCCCGTTTCATAGTAGTCATTGGCAAAACGCGGCTTGGCGGCCAACTTCTTGGTCTTCTTCGTGCGTGCTTTGGCCACAATCATCTCCTCTTAGGCTATTGGGCAGGTTTAGGCGCTTGGGCTTTGGGCTTTTTGCGCGAGGGGTCTATGGTAACAAAGGATCGAGCGGAGCGATATACTCCTCAATCGCAATGCCGTGCAACGACAGCATCATCGAGCCGCGCAGGTAGACGCGGTCGTAGATGCTCCCCGGAATGCTGGGGTTGCTCAGCACAAAGTTAAAGGCAACCAGCAGCTGCTCGGGGCTGTTGATGCACTTTTCGTGGCGCCACTTGGCCACCGCCAAGATCGTCTTGTTCATAGCAAGGTCAATCTCGGCGTCAAGGCGCACCGGCTCCATGTCGGGGTCGAGAATCATCAGACTGAAGACCGCCTCGGCGCACAAAAAGGCCGGGGATAAACTTTCGTATTCGCGCAGCGGCAAGTCGCGCTCAATCATGCCGCGCTTGGCGGCCTCGAGCCGAAACAGAGCTCTGAGCTGCTCCCGATTGAGCGGCGCTTGCACCTTGCTCAGCTCCTTGAGACTCTCAAAGAGCAGGTGCAGCCCAGCATGCATATCTTGGTGGGCCAGTTCGTTGAGCTCTGCTTCGCTCAGATCGAGGCGCTCGCCTTTGGGCTTATCTGTGCTCATGGCGCTCTCCTTCTAAGACCAATCACAGTCTCATTGTAGCGCGTAAGCAGCGCCCGCCCCTAGGGTCTAAGTCACGAAAGCTTAAGGCTCAGCGCTGACCGCTGCTGGGGCAGAGTGCGGCGGTACCGGCACCACTGTGGTCAACTGCTCCTCAAGCTCCGGCGCAGGCGCGGCCTGCTTGATGGCTTGACCGGTGACTTGGTCGATCATGACATGGGTCACCTGCTCAGTCAGCTGGGCATTGGCGGGGCTATCCGGCATAGGGGCAGTCTTCGGGCCAAGGTGCTCAGACGATACCACGGTTTGAGTGGTAGGTTGAGTCGGCGCCTGGGCCGTAACCACGACCGGGGTGGCAGGCACAGCTGGGGTAGAAGATGCTGGGGCGACCAGAGCCGTGGTAGGCGCGGGAGCGACCGCAGGCGTTGCCTGAGGCGGCAGGCCCGGATTGAGCTGGGCCTGGGCGCGCGCGGCAAGCTCGGCACTGCGTGCCACTTGGGCTGGGGTTTTGGCCTTGGGGGCCTCGCATAAGGTGCTCGGCACCAGCATCAGCGGAATGCGATTCTTGCGCGTGTGGTAGTTGCGCACTACCAGCTCGCGCACCGGGCCGCGCCGGTCACCTTTGACGTTGATGTTGCGCCGGGCATCGACCGCGGTGATGTTGTAATCCGAGTAGAGCTCGCGGATGAAGTCGGTCGAGGAGTTGGAGAGCATGAACTTGATGCCCTTGGCGCTGAGCTCGTCGCAGCATTCTTTAAGACGCAGCTGATCGGCGCGGCTAAAGCCGCCACTGCTGTAGCCGGTGAAGTTGGACGAATCGCTCAACGGGTCGTAGGGTGGGTCTAAGTAGACAAAGGTACCCTTATCGAGACGACGCAGCACCGACGAGAAGTCTTCGCTGTAGAAGGTAACGTTGCAGCTGTTAAAGAAGCGGCTCACCGCCCGTACCACCGGCTCGTTGACGATGTTAGGGTGTTTGTAGTGGCCAAAGGGGGCGTTGAACTCGCCTTGGCGGTTGACGCGGAACAGGCCGTTAAAGCAGGTCTTGTTGAGGTAGATGATGCGCGAGGCGCGCTCGACCTTGCTCAGGCTCAGATACGACTTCGGGTCACGGTCGAGGTTGCGCAGCTCGTAGAAGTATTCAGGGCTGTTCTCGTGGGTCTTAAGCAAGGCAATCAGCTCGTCGACATGGTCTCTGATGACCTCATAGACGCCGATGAGCTCGTGGTTTAAGTCATTGACGATGGCCTTGTTCGGCTGCAGGGCAAAGAGCACCGCTCCGCCGCCAAAGAAAGGCTCGCAGTAATGGGTAAAGCGCTTAGGAATGAGCGGAGCCAAGGCGCCTAACAACTGGCGCTTGCCGCCCACCCATTTGAGCACTGGTGCTACCTGATCTGACTTAATAACCATCAACAAATCCCCACCCAACTGAATGCGTCCAAGAGCAAGGCTCCCGCAGGTGCCTTTCCGTCTGAGCGCGCCGATCATCAGATGGGCACGTGCTGCCGCAAGCGCTGCGGCGCCGGGTGGGGCGCCCCTCGTTTGAGCAGGAACTGAGAAATGATCTCATTGGCCGATCGTGATCACAGGCGGCAATTATAGCAAACCCCGGCCGTAAATAAGCGCGCAGCGCGGCCTGCGCCGGGGCCTTGCGCGCGCAAGGCCCGATCAGATCAGGATGCCGATCATATGGGATCCCAGTGCACCATTTAAGGGCCGTGCTACCCAAATTCAGAGGCCGTATTTTCGGCACGAATTTTGGCGCAGCGCGCGCTGCGGCGCGCTATCATAGGGCTTTAGTGCTTAGAGCTCAGGAGTTGTTATGTGTTCTCTACCCGCGATCGACTTAGCCCAGCCTGCGCTGCTGACCGGAGCGCTGCCGCCACGCCCGCAGGCTCAGCGCGGCACCTTAGCTGCGAGGGACGCTGACGTCATCTTGCTCGACCGCACTAAGCCCGAGCGCGATGAGGTGCGCGTGGACGCCGGTTTTGACCTGAGCTTAATCGGGCCGCAGGCCGACCCCCACGAGTGGCAAGTGCCGTCGCTGCAGACCCTGATTGTGACCGCTCCGCTGCGCCCGGAGCATCAGCACGAGCGTAAGCGCCGCAACTACCGCGTCTGCTACCGCGACGGCATGATGGAGCAGAGCCAAATTACGGACGAGGGGGTCAAGGTTGGCACCTACTATCTGAGCTATGCGCTTGACGGCTATGCTCTCAGCGTCAGCGCCGAGTCGGCGCAGCTGACCACCACCACCTTGCTCAAGGAAGAGGGCACCTTCTGCGCAGGCCTCCCCTATGGTAACTTCAGCGTCTGGGATGAAAACAAAGTCCTGACCTGCTGGGGCAGCTATCGGCTCATCTTAGCCGACGCGGGCGTAAGCCTTGATCGCGCCACCGCCCACGCCACTTTAGGACTTAAGCCGCCTCAAGAGAACCTGCAAGTAATGGTCGCCTCTGATGCCATCTTAGTGCACTACGAAGGCCTAAGCCGCGCCCTCAATGGCGCGACCCAATCTTTTTACTTAAGCCCGGCGGTCACCGATATCGTCATTACCCGCGCCCCGGAAGAGACATGGCTTGAGGCCTGCAGCCGCACCCACGCTCAAGTGCTGCGCTTGGTCGCCTTGCAAGGCGCGGCCTTACTCACAAGCGAATCCGTTGGGTATGGCGGTGAGCTCCTGCGCCAAAGGCAAGAGACCGCCATTATGGCCGGGTGTGAGCGCGGCGGCTTTGCGCGCTTGGACTTAGGCTATCTGCCCCAAGACGAGGACGGAGCGTACCTCAATGGCATCTTGGTCTCCTCGGTCATGTACTTAGAGGAGCTGTGCCAAGGCGCAGAACCGGCACCGCCCGAGATGCCCCTGCCGTGCTGTGTCGCCTCTTTGGACGATGTCCTACAGCTGCCGCCCGATTTTACAGCAGACCTCAGCTCCTATCGCAACGCCTTTAATTGGCAGGCGCTCAACGCGAGCTATCTCTTTGATGACCAAGGAGGCTACCTTGGCTCCATCACCTATGGGCCCTTAGGGCTGATGCACGGGCCCTTTACCTTCTGCCATGAGAAGTCAAGCAAGTCCGAACAGGGCCAATGCCTGATGGGCCTCATGACCGCGCATTTGAGCTATACCCTGTATCAGAACTTTCAGGCGCAGTTCCCAGCAGCCCAGCTCACGCTTGACCTCGTGAGCGGCGAGTTTGATGGCCCGTACCAAGTAATCGAGGACTTAGATGAGCTCTTTGCGCGGGGCTATCACCGTCTTCTCTTAACGCGCTCGACCACGCATGGCCCGGCCGGGCGCGAAGTGCGCAATGTCTTAGCCCCGTACCAGCCCAACAGCTTTATCGTCGAGCAAGGCACCTACCACCAAGGCAGCGCGCAGCGCGAGCGCGCGCCTTATCAAGGGCGCTGCCCACGAGATAGCGCCCGCCCGCGGCCGTCTGCCGCAAGCCCGCGTTCTGGCGGCGCGCCCCAGCGCCCGCGCCTTAAGCCTGCCGGGCGCAGAGCGCGCCGATAACGTTGAAGGCGGCGCTCTTAATCAGCTCAGGGGCGCGCGCTACGCTCTCAGCCAAGGTCATGGGGCCGGAGGTGATGCTAAAGCACGCGACTACGCCATTACGATAGAGCTGCTCCTTAGGGACGGCGATATCGTGGCCGCCGCAGAGCACAATGACTGGGACGCCTTGAGCTTGGGCACTGCGTGCAATACCCATCGGGCCCTTGCCGCCTAAGGTTTGCAGGTCGAAGTGGCCCTCACCGGTGATGACCAAATCGGCCCCGTGCAGCTCCGTCTCAAAGTCCAAGAGTGAGAGGACAATATCAATGCCGCTGGCCGCCGTCGCGCCCAGCACATACATCAAGGCCGCGCCTAAGCCACCGGCAGCGCCCGCCCCCGCTATGGTGCTGCAATCGCGCCCATAGTGCTGCGCGAGCAACTGATTACCGGCACTGAGCGCCCGCTCTAATAAGGCTTGTTCGTCAGGACTTGCGCCCTTTTGGCGCCCGAAGACCGCGGTCGCGCCCAAGTCGCCTAAGAGCGGGTTGGTGACATCCGAGAGGATGGTGACGGAGCAGCCCTGAAGGCGCGCCGCTAAGGCGCTATCATCGAGAGCTGTGAAGTCCTGCCAGCTCGTGACGGTGTCTACTAGACCTGAGGCGCCACTAAAGGTCACGCCCAAGGCTTGGGCCATACCGAGGCCTAAGTCGTTGGTGGCCGAGCCGCCAAGGCCAATCTTAAAGTCAGTGCAACCCATGTCCAAGGCCGCGGCAATCATCTCGCCTAAGCCATAGGAAGAGGCGGTCATGATGTGGCGCGCCTCCGGGGCAATCAGGGGGAGACCTAAGGCTTGGGCCGATTCGATGATGCACTCGTGCCCGCGCACCAGCAGATGGGCCGTGACCTGAGGAGCATTAAGCTGAGCACAGTGCACCGAGAGCTCGACATCTTTAAAGCCGACTGCGCAGAGCTTAGGGCGCAGGCAGTCGATGAGACCTTCGCCCCCGTCGGCAAGCGGTAGATTGACGCAAGTATGCGCACCGGGCCTAAACGCGGCTAAGCCTTGCTCCACACCTGCTTGCACCTGCGCGCCCGCCTCATAAGCCGAGAGCGAGCCCTTAAACGAATCCATGGCGACAACTACTTTCATGACAACCTCCAAAGCACCGCCCGATTATAGCCCCAACGCCATGCTACTTTGGTTCCGTCTCGGTGCTGGTGCGTTCTGGGCGCGGCTCAGGGGCAGGGGCCGCCTCCGCGGCGAGCAGGGCCGACTGCGCCGCGTTTGCTTGGGCCTGTAGCGCGGCCTCGCGCTGATGGCGCTCCTTGAGCTCATGGCGTTCACGCATCGCGCTCTCGAAGTTACTGATGACGGCGCCGATGATGACGTTGATGAGCAAGAAGGCCGCTAAGATGTACCACAGAATATGGAAGAGGGTCACGATCGTCTCGGGCACTTGGATGAGGCCCAAGCGTGCCGCCGCGCACAGCTGATAGCGGATATCTGACCAGCCATCGCCGGACATGCAGCGCACCAAGGTGAAGATAGCCTCGCTTAAGTTGGCGTAGGGCTCTTCTTGCTCAAAGCTCGGCCACGGCGCAATCTCGCGCAATTGCTCGAGAGCGGCAAGCTGCTCGGGACTCATCTGGGCTACTGCGGGCAGGCGGAAGAGGTAGATACCGACAATGGCAAAGACGTAGAGGAAGATGGCCATGACTACGAGGTTGTAGGTCAGGGTCTTGAGCGAGCGCAAGAGCACCGAGACAATGAGGCGCAATTCCTCCATGGTACGCAGCAAGCGCAGCACTCTAAAGACGCGCAGCACGCGCAAAATCACCAGCATGGCAAACTGGTCGCCCACCATGGACGGCGGGATGTAGCCTGCGACTACGATGACCAAGTCAAAAAGGTTCCAGCGGTTGCTTACGAACTCATGGAGGTTGTAGCAGGCCAAAAAGCGCAGGCCCAGCTCCAAGGTGAAGGCCAGCAAGAAGACGTAGTTGAGGACGTGGATGATGTGATTGGAGGTATAGGTCTCAATGCCGATGACGACACTGTTGGCCAAGATGACCAGCATGGCCCAGTACTCAAAACGGCGGTTTATGACGATGCGCCGCAGCGTCTCACGGGTACTCTCTCTCACCTTCTCAGCTCCGCAATCTCAGCTCGTAGAAGCCCGCGCCGCAGGGCGGCAGGCCCGCTTCATTAGTCATATCCGGCCAGTATAGCTAGGATTAAGCCTGCCGGAGCAGGCACGTGCAATGCCATAGTATCACAGTACTGTAATATGCAAAAGCACAGTGAGCACAATCAAGACCGAGTACAGCGCCCGCCCCTTGGCCTGAGGTGTCGGACAAGTGGGGAGTGACCGCGGTAGGAAAGCGGCATCAGTTCTGGGAGTTGGAAGGATGGTCGAATCAGGTACGGGAATGGGGGTAGGGGTGGGAGGCTTAAGAGGGAAGGCGGGGAGCGGCGGTAAGAGGGTGCTTAGTACGGCTTTGGAGCGGACGCCGTTGGCTCAGGTTCACCGGCGGCAAGCAGCTGTTACAGCGCTTTAGAGACTCCATCTAAGAAACTCAGGGGTAGGTGGTGCAGGGCCAGTACCTGACAGTCATGGGTGGCCTGTCCTGCGTCGTAGTCGGCTTGCAGGCCGGGCCATGGGCAGGGCGGGGCGGCCGGGAAGATACCGGCCAAGAGCAAGGCTCGCTCCGTGGTGATAGGGGCTTGGCCCGCCACGACAGCGGCAAGAGTGGACGCAGGAACGCCTCTCTTACGGGCGGTATCGGCCACAGTAAAGTGAGCGTCGAAGTTCTCGGCCAAGATTCGGCCGGGATGGGGTGGGTCATACATTAGCATGATGGTCTCCTTGGACGTGGTGGCGCGCTAAGACCTGCGCGCGCAGCTCTTGATTGTGGTCTACCTGCCAGCTGTCATAGCGCTCTTGCAGCTGCAGCCACATGCTGGCGGGGATTTGGGTTATGACGGTTGAGAGCAAGATAGCGATATCCGGGGTGATAGAGGCCCGGCCCGCGATGATGTCGGTCAAGGCCGAGACCGGCAGTCCCATGCGGCGGACAGTGTCCGCGACCGTGCGCGTCTCATCGAAGCAGGCGGCGAGGATAGGCCCCGGATGGGGTGGGTCGTACATCTTCATAGTGTCTCCTTAAAGGTAGTGGGATGCACCGAGTCTCCTAACGAGGCGGAGCGGGCGCTACAGGGCGGGCGCCGTTATCGGGACTACTGCCACGGGCCCAAGCCCTCTAACAGGTCAGGGGAGAGCTGGTGGCGGGCCAGTACCTGTGCTTGCCACTCACGGTTATGAGTGGCCTGCCATACGTCGTAATCGGCCTGCATGCCAAGCCACAGCTCCGGCGTATCGCCCGGAAAGATAGTGCTAAAGAGCAAGGCCAGCTCGGGCGTGACCGGAGCCTTGCCGTCTATGATGTCAGTTAGGACGGAGACGGGTACATCAATCTGGCGCGCCGCCGCCGCGACGGTGAAAGTCTCATCAAAACAAGCAGCCAGTATCTTGCCCGAATGAGACGGGTTGTACATGCGCATGTGAACCCCCTTTAAGTAAGGTAGTGGGGCGCACTCCGTCTCCTGATGCAACGGAGCGGGCACCGTTGTCGGGACTACTGCCACGGGCCCAAGCCCTCTAATAGGTCAGGGGAGAGCTGATGCTGGGCCAGTACCTGCTTCTGCCACGCAAGGTTTGTGGTGGCCTGCCACGCGTCATAATCTGCTTGCAGGGTAAGCCAAGTGCGCGGCTGGTCGCCGGGGAAGATGATGGCAAGTAAGAAGGCAATCTCGCGCGTTATCGGAGCCGTGCCGTTAATGATGTCCGTTAACATCTGAACCGGGATGCCGACCTTGCGCGCGGCATCGTCTACGGTGAAGTCTTCATCAAAACTGTCGGCTAATACCGTCCCCGGATGGGGCGGATTGTACATGTGCATGGAATACTCCTCGCTGAGCAGGGCTCAACATGGCTTGGGATAAAGAACGCTTAGGGTTAACCGCGCGCAGCTGCTCTCAAGGCAAGGGGCGGGCGCAGTAGTAGTTGCAGTAGGGGTAGAGAACGCGCAGTGCGTGGCAGCGCTGCTTAAGGTCGACCGGCTAGCGCCCATGAGGGCGAGCAGGGATGATGGTTGAAGTGGCGCACTAGTGCGCGGGTAGGGATAAGCGGGGCCTTTTCCTCAAGGGCGCGCTTCCTGTTTCGTACGGAACAATCATGTACAAAGCAACTTACATGTCAAGATCTTTGTGATTTTGCACTAAGTTAGGTCGCAGTCCTAGCGAAGCATAGGCCGGGCTTTAAGCGCTCATCATGCGCATTCGTGGCGCCAACTTGCTATGATTCAAGGGCAAGGGGAGGGGCCGATGAAACCAGAAGAGAAAGCTCGGCTGAGCATTGATGCCCAACTGACCGCGGCCGGTTGGGTGGTCGTAGACCGCGACGAGTTTACGCCGAACTTGGGCGCGGCCGCCATTCGCGAAGCTCTGATGACGGGGCAGCGCGAGGCGGACTACTTGCTGCTGCTCCATGGCAAGGCGGTGGGCATTGTCGAGGCCAAGCGCGCCGACGTCACGCTCGACCAAGCGGACTTTCGAGGGCAGGCCTTGGGCTATGCCTTGGCCTTACCGCGCAAGTACCCCGCATGGCGTAAAGTTTTGCCCTTGGTATACCTTGCCAATGGCAAGGACATATTGTTGTGCTCAGAGCCACAGCGCCCCGATGCGCCCTTTACTGCGCAGCCGCGCTTTAAGCACCCTTATGAGGTGCAGGCGCAACTGCCCGAAGCGCAAGTGCTCAACAACGAGTTTCAGCTGCTGCCGCCTTTAGCGTCGCACGGCCTGCGCGCCTGCCAAGTGCAAGCCATTGAGAACTTCGAGGCTGGGCTCAAAGCAGGTCAGCGCCGCGCCTTGATCGCCTTAGCCACCGGCGCCGGTAAAACGATTACCGCCTGTACCTTGGTGCACCGCCTGCTTAGTTTCACCCGGTCGATTCGCTCCGTGCTCTTCTTGGTTGACCGCACCAACTTAGGCGCGGCCGCCTTGCATACCTTTCAAAGCTACGAAGTGCAGGGCGACCGCCCCTTTGGCACCAACTATGGGGTCGAGCTGCTCACTTCAGCCGCGCGCCTCGCAGGCAGCAATATCGCGGTACATATCAGCACCATTCAGCGCCTGTACTCCATCTTAGGCGGCACTGACACCCCACCCGACGACGATGACTTTACCGCCAGCGACATCCCCATGCCGCTGCCCGAGCACAAGGAGCTCTCACCGCGCGCCTTCGACCTCATCATCATCGATGAATGCCATCGCTCCATCTACTCGCGCTGGGGCCGGGTCTTGGCCTACTTTAGCGAGCATGCCTTACTCGTGGGCCTGACCGCCACGCCGATCCCGGAGTCGCTGGCATTCTTCGAGCACAACGTGGTCGTAAACTATAGCTTGGAGCAGTCTATCGATGACGGCATCAATGTCCCGCCTATCGTGTACCGCATCAAGACCGAGTTGAGTGAAGAGGGCGGCGAAATCCAACCGGGCGAGGCCCTTGAGGTCACCTCCCACTATACCGGACGCACCCAAAACAAGACAGCAACGACGGCGCAGGCCTTTGCCCCCAGCGACTTGGGGCGCGCCATTATGGCTCCCGATCAGATCCGCACCATCTTAAGCGAGTATCGTGACGTGGTCTTCACCACGCTCTATCGTGAGCGCGCGGCCAACTTTGACTACCTGCCCAAGACCTTGATCTTCGCACGCAGCGAGGAGCATGCGCGCCAGATTGTCGCCATCGCCCATGAGGTCTTTGGCCGTCCTGCCAGCGACCATCACTTCGTCCAAGCCATTACCTATTCTGCCGCTGACAGCAACGCGTTGATCCGCAGCTTCCGCAACGACAAGGACTTCCGTATTGCTGTGACCGTGACCTTGGTGGCCACCGGTACCGATGTGCCCGCCCTTGAGGTACTGCTGTTTTTGACCGACGTGCGCTCGCAGGTGCTCTATCAACAGATGAAAGGGCGGGGCGTCCGCACCATCAGTGATGACCATTTGCGCGAGGTCACGCCCAATGCGCAGCATAAAGACCACTTCGTCTTAGTGGACGCCGTCGGTGTGACCGAGCATGAAAAGGGACTGCCGTGCCTGAGCTCGAATACGCCGTTGACGCTGAGCCTTGAGCGCTTATTAGAAGAGCTCGCCCGGGGCGTGGTCTCAGATGACAATATGCTGCTCTTAGCCCAGAAGCTTACGACGCTCGCCCAGCGCGGCGACCCTGACGAGCTCATCGCGCTCCAGCACATTGCCCCGGCACTCGACCTCCTTGCCTTGGCCGATTCCATCCGCCGTGGCTGTGCGCCCGAGCTCTATGAAGAGGTCAAGGGATTTCCTCCTTATCGCGACAGCAATGAGCCTAATCGTGAGCGCAAGGCCGTACTGGCGCCGCTCCTGAACGATGTACCGGCACGCCGCAAGTTAGTCGAGATTGCCCGCGGCTACCTCAAGGTACTGCCGCAGCAACGCGATGTCTTGCTCTATTCCGACTTCTCCTTTGAAAGCGCCGCAGCGCAGGTAGAAAGCTTTGAGCTGGCGCTCAATGAGTTGGCTCAAGAGAACGAAGTGCTGCAAGGCATCCGCACCAACGATATCGAGGCCCAAGTGCTCTCGGCTGAGACTTTAGAGGAGCTGCAAGCCGCGCTCACTGATAAGCTGCCTAAGTTCACCGTGCCGGGCTTGTGGGGCTGCTATGAGCTCCTTGACCGCGCCCGCCGCGAACCAGCCGCTAGCACCACCGTTCCGCGCGTAGTACCACTTAACCGCAGCAACGAAGATGAGTGCTACGCGGCCACTAACTTTTTGCAACTGACGCGCTTTGCGTGGCATAATTGCTCAACCTTGGTGTCCTTGGCTAACCACCAGCATCAAGCGCGGCTCTTCAATCTCTGGTGCGGCCAAACCCAAAACGACTTGCCGATGACGCCGGAGTATCAAGAGCTGTATCATCACTTGGCCAACTACATTGCTATCAACGGCGCCATCAGCGATGTCGGCACGCTCTATGAGCTGGATGCAGGCTTATGCCAAGACCTGCGCGCGCACTTTGGCGCCGCTTGTCAGCAGCCGCTTGACTCACTCAATCGCTTCTTGCTGCTGCGCGCCTAAGGCAGCGCCCGCCCACAAGATAGGGGCAGGCCTGAGCGGGTAGGGCGGCCGATTAAGCCCCCGACGGTTTCTACGGTCAGCGCCCGCCTCAAGACAGTGGCAGGCCTAAGCGGGTAGGGCGGCCGACCGACGGTTTCTACAAGGATAAACTTTGCCATGAACTCAACTGCGGCCAAATCAGTCGACCTCACCAAGAAGGTCTGGGATGTGTTTGATGTCCTTGCAGGCCAAGGCATCGGTAGTACGGACTACTTAACCCAGTTCACCTACTTGCTCTTCTTGAAGATGGATCAAGAGGTCAGTGCCAACACGGGCAAGGAATCGCGTCTGCCGCCGGAGTGCCGCTGGCCGACGCTGATTGGCGATGAGCTGTTAGGGCAGATCCAAAAGATCACTCCGCAAGAGCAGCTGGAGCGCTATAACAGCATCCTGCAGACCTTGGCCGCCGAGAGCAACGAAGACGAGTTCGTGCGCAGCATCTTCGCCAAGGCCCAAAACAAGATCGACAACCCGCTGTACCTGTCTAAGGTCATCGCCATGATCAACGAGGTGACATGGTTTGACCTGAGTGCCGACGTTAAGGGTGACCTCTACGAGAGCATTCTGCAGAAGAATGGCCAAGATAAGAAGAGCGGTGCCGGTCAGTACTTTACGCCGCGCCCCCTGATTCAGGCCATGGTCGATGTCACCGACCCAAGAATCGACGAGTTAGTCTGGGATCCCGCCTGCGGCACGGGCGGCTTCTTAATGGTGGCCTATGAGCATATGCGTACCCAGTCCAAGCTGGCCACCAAGCTCAAGAAGCTGCGTGAGCAGGGCCTGCGCGGCCAAGACATCACCCCTCTGGTGGTGACTTTAGGCTCGATGAACATGTTCTTGCATAGCATCAGTGGTACCAAGTCGCCCATCACCTTAGGTGACTCCTTACGGGCCCGTCCTGAGGTCTTAGCTGATGTGGTGCTGGCCAATCCTCCGTTCGGCGCCCGTCCCGCAGGCTCTATTGATATTAAGCGCGACGACTTCATCTACGATACCAACAACAACCAGCTCAACTTCCTGCAGCACATCATGTCCTTACTCAAGACCGGAGGCCGCGCCGCAGTCGTGCTGCCGGACAATGTGCTGTTTGATACAGAAGGCTCCCACATCCGTGAGGCTTTGCTGCGCAAGTTCAACCTGCATACTATTTTGCGGCTACCCAAAGGCATTTTCTATTCCACAGGAGTCCAGACCAACGTCCTCTTCTTCACCAAGGGCGAGGCCACTCAAGAGATCTGGTACTATGACTTACGTACTGGCAAAAATTTCACTTTAGTCCAAAATCCGCTCAAGCGCAGCGACTTCGACGACTTCGTCCAATGCTATCAGCCAGCAGGTCAAGGCCGCTACACTGAGCGCCACGAGACCTACGATCTGGCTACTAACCCTAATGGCCGCTGGCGCAGGTTCAGCGTAGACGAGTTCCTCGCCACCGAGAACTACAACCTCAACGTTCCAACATGGATTAGTGCTGATAAGATCCCAGTCGAGCAGATGGACTTGCCTACACTAATGGCCGCGATGCAGCGTAACCTCGACCTCGTCACCGCGGGCTTTGCCCACATCAAGGAGGTACTAAGCTTCACCCCAGCGGCCAAAGCCCCAGCACAGTCAGCCGAGGTTCGCCATGAAGTTTAGTCCGCTGCGCGATAAGATCCTAACTCTCGCCCTCACCGGCCAACTGGTTGAGCAACGCGCTGCCGAGCCTGAGGTACAGCAAATCGGCCCGGTGCCCGCCCCAGATGAGGAACCGTTTGCCATTCCGGAGAAGTGGAAGTGGGTAAGGCTAGAGCAAGTCTGCACGTATATCCAACGGGGCAAATCTCCCAAGTACTCAGAGATCAAACAGCTGCCCGTTGTGGCGCAGAAGTGCAACCGCTGGGATGGCTTGCACATGGAGCTGGCCTTGTTTATTGCCCCGGAAACCATCGCCTCCTACCAAGCAGAGCGTTTCTTGCAGCAAAACGATGTTCTGCTTAACTCGACCGGTACTGGTACCTTAGGACGGGTGGGCATGTACGATGTGGCCTTAAACCCGTATGGGCAGGCCGTCGCAGACGGTCACGTTACTGTCATCAGAGCAGACCAAAGCTTGATCCTCCCATCACTGATCAAGTATGCGCTCAGTAGCACCACCTTCCAAGCAATCATAATTGATGCTGGCACAGGTACCACCAAACAGCAGGAGTTGGCCTTGGCCAAGGTCAAGCAACTCCTTATTCCTCTGCCGCCGCTTGAGGAGCAGCGCCGTATCGTAGCGGTTCTCGATGACCTGATGGCTCGCTTAGACCAGATGGAGCAGGCCTACAGCGAACTGACTGGGCCGATGAGCGACCACTTCCGCAGCCTCGTGCTGCAGCAGGCTATCAGCGGGCAGCTGGTGCCGCAGCTGGATAGCGAGCCTGAGGTTGAACAGGTCGGGCCTGCGCCCGCCCCGGACGAGGTGCCGTTTGCCATTCCAGAGAAGTGGAAGTGGGTACAGCTTAAGGAAGTTGCGCTGTATAACCCAGATGTATGCGCCGACGATGAGTTGGAGGTTTCGTTTGCCCCGCTTGAGAAGTTAAGTGATGGCTTCGGCCACGAACTAACCTTTGACCAAGTAAGGCGATGGGGAGAGGTCAAGAAGGGTTATAAGCGCTTCCAAGACGGAGATGTGCTCTTCGCCAAGATCCATCCTTCGTTCCAAAACCGCAAATCAGGACTCGTAACCAAGGCGCGCAACGGCATTGGATGTGGCTCAACCGAATACTGCGTCTATCGCTGCAGGGAACCCTTGCTTAACCAGTACTTGCTTTGGTTCTTTAAGACGGCTTACTTTATCGAGCTCGGCAAACGAACCTTCAAAGGCACGGTAGGCCAACAACGAGTCAACCTCGACGTAATTAATGCCATGTACATCCCTCTGCCTCCGCTCGAAGAGCAGCGCCGTATCGTGGCCAAGCTCGAGGAGCTCTTAGCTGGGGTCAAGCAGCTAAGCAGCCTCAAGGAGTTTGGCGTAGAGTAGAGCAATAGGGGCGGGCGCTTGGACGGTAGAAGGGAGCCTTCGGCTGAGCGCGCAGAATGTAGCGCAACCCCACTGCGGCGCTTGGCTTAGAGAGCAGAGGCGGCGCAGGTCTGCTAACCTGCGGCCCTTGGCTCCGATATGAAAGTACTAACGCTCTGTAGTGTCTTCGGCTTGGCCGCTGCTAAGGACAGGGCGGGCGCATGTTGACGTGGGGTCGCGATTTAAATCAAGCACAGACGTTGTTTGAGCTGTTTATACGCGTATAAAGGTTCGAGCTTGTGTTTTGCTGTAGACAAGGTAAGTACAGGCAAAGAAGTTCCAAAACGTCAGCGGGACGATGTCTCAGTAGGCCCTTGGTCAGGGTATAGGAGAGAGGGCACCTTCAGGCTGGGTCGCCTTGGTCTCAAAGAAGGGCTGTAGTCCATGCGGTTTGAGACCTTATGACTCTTGAGCCGCCGATCAAGCTGCGGAAAGGCCAGCAGTCTCAGAACGTAAGCATTGGGATAGAGACGACCCAGTACCCTGCCTCGGGGTGGGGTAGAGTCTGATAGGGTTAGGCCAACCCCTAGGCTACCCCTCCTTAGGGCTAGGTCTAATCCTAGCCTAACAGGGGTAGGGTACCCATGTCCCAAACCCCGTACCCTTGGCCTCCGAATGCAAAGGCTCCGCAGGTGCGGGCGCCGTAGACTATGAGTCTGTAACCCAATGTTACATTCCATATCAGGAGCAGGAGGGCAGTCGGTTCGTCTGCAGCTTAACCCAAGTGTGAGAGGGGTAGCCTGTGAGTATGGGCTCAGGGGTAGGGCTGGATGAATCATAGGAGCATGGTCTACGCTTTAGGACAGGCTCGATCATAGCATGGGCCCGTGCTGTCACACGCGTTGACCACAGTGCCTGACTTTAGGGCGCTTAATGGGCGGGCGCTACTGGCTGCCCCCTCCGACTCACACTTCAATAGCTGCCGCAGCCCGTCGACTTGGGCTCAGATAAACTCAGGCCGTTCTGTAAGATTGCTGTGACATCTTCGGAGCTTGACGCGGAGGCAGATGCCCGCCCAATGATATGGTTAGAGGGAGAAGGTCTGGAGCCGACCTCAAGTGATACCGGAGGTTGACAGCGACCTCCGGCGCGCTGTGTGGTCAGGGCTAAGGTCGGTCAATATTACAGTACTGTAATTTACTACACTGCAAGCGACGATAGCCGCAGGGCGGATAGCCACGCAGTCTTCTCCTTAGAGATAGGGGTATGGGCTGCCTGCAGCTGGTAGCTGAAGGCGACCTTCTTGGCGCCGACCTCAAGGGTATGTTATCGCCCTATAAGGGAGGGCTAGCCTAGGCTTACCCCTAACCCTTGGACACCCCTCATAGGCTTAGGCCTGACCTTAGTCTGTGAGAGGTAGGGTACTGGGCCGCCTCAAGCTCCGGCCCGAGACTTGGCCCGCGCGCAGGTTCACACGTTCGGCCTGCTCGGAGACCATACCAAGTGTACCAAGCTGAGGGTATGGCAACCGTGACCACTTTAGAGACCCTCCATCTGCGAGGGCCTAAGGTCTCCTTATCTGGTAAGCAGGCGCAGGGCGCCTGCCCCAACACAGAAACGGTCTGGCGTTGAGTCGGTTGGGTGGGTACAATTCACACAAGCGGAGGTACATGCTCTCCGTCGCGGCAGGGCGGCGTTCTTATAGCGTACTTTATCAAGCCCAACACCTTAGAACTAAGGCGCCTTCGCAGCCGCGGCTTCCTTGGTCGCAGCCTGCAGAGTGCCGCAGCCAGTCTTATGCGGGGCGGGCGCTGCGCAACATCTGTTGTGCTGGTTGTTGTTACCAAACGGCTATCGTAAGCTGTTTATACGCGCATATAGGCATGATTGCGTGTTTTGGTTATAGCAAGGTAGTTACAGGTAAAGAAGAGCTCAAAGCGGCCCAAATAGAGGCAGCTAGGGTGGCACGACCTTCGTTTTGGCCTTGGCGCAGTTGGGAGAGGGTGGCTGCCCTGACTTCGGACAGGGAGAGCCCGGCCTCTAGGCTCACAAGCAAAGGTCTGTTTGCAACATCTGCTCCGCGCAGGTCGCGCCCTTTAGGTCTTGGGGTTTCTGGGATATGGGGATAGGGGCGACCTTGTCTTGGTCGAATTATCTCAGTAGCTGACCTGACCGCGCCTTCTTGGTAGCTCAAGTTTCTCGACCTCTGCCTGTATGGCTGCCCGAAGGCTCACCTTTTAGAGACCAACTTGACCAAGACTGGATGCGCGAGACCTTGCGACCAAGGTCACCTCCTTAAAGACCTTTTCTTGACCGTCGACCTTTGACCCATGATTAAGGCTTCGACCTTAAGGCTACTGACCAAGATGGTCATGACTGGGCTAAGGTCACTTAGACCTTGTGGCTCTTCTTAAGGCGCAGCCATGGCTGTGACCGTCAAGCTTGACTGTTGACTGGGCGAGTGGTCGGCTGTTTTGGGTTGCCGACCCCTGCTAAATTATGTTAAATCTTGATAGTTATAGTCTATAGGCGGGTTCGAGCTGCGCAGCTCGGTCTTTGGAAGCTGGGTCTGGGTTTGGAGTGCTGGTTCTTGACTTTCGGAGTCTGGACGCTGGCTACTTGGGTGGTCTGTGGTTGGTTTTGGGGTTTGGGTCGATTGTACGGCTTTGGGGCTGCTTTTACTACCTAATTTAACATAACCCCCATTATGCGAAGTTCGCGTCGCGCCGCATAGCCCCCAAAACAAAGACCCCAAACCAGCGCCAGTCCGCAGCCCGATCAACCTGATCCATCCGGCCATCACCTCGGCTAAGTCGTTGCCAACTCAAGTCAAACCAGCCGACCCAACCCAAGTCCGTCTACTTGGGCAGTCTGCGCAGGTCACCATCTAAGGTTAGTCCGGTACCGGAGGCAGCTACCATATAAGGGAAGCTCCGAAGCTTATGACAGTAGCTGTACCTGCGGAATGGGGCATAGTCGGCCGACCTCTAAGTTAGGGCTCTGTCTGAGCTAGGCATCCTTAGGCCTTGGGTAGCTCCAAGTAGCCTTAGCTGAGGGTGGCCCCAACTTCCGGCAGGTTAGGGGTGGTCGGGCACCCCAAATGAGGATGGGCTCGAGTTAGGACGCAGTTGGTCACCGCGAGTAGTCCTCGAAAGCCATGGTCGGGCAGGCCACAACCCCTATTCCCTGCATCTTCACAGATTCCGCCCCAGCCCTATCTGAGGCGCCACTGCCGAGGCCCCCTTAACCTCGCGGCAGCCAAGGACCAACGGCCACCAACACTGGCCGTGTTTTGGCCGGTTTAAGCGCTTCTTTACCTGTATCTACCTTGCTTGCAGTCAAATTAGCTCTAAAGCTCTTATACGCGTATAAAACGCTTACAATAGCCGTTTTGTAGCCATTAAACGTCGCGGACGGCACAATGAGCCCTGACCACTGATGGCTGAAGCCACGGTCGACCGCTGGACTAACCCAGACCACCTGACTCCAAGTCGGCCCAACTTAAGCCCACCGATGCCGGTCATCAAGGTTAAGCCATGTTCAGCGCCGGAGGCGGCGGCCACCATCTACAGGAGCTCCGGAACTCGTGACGATGGCCGCACCTGCGGGGCAGACTTGGTCGGTCGGCTTCTAAGTTAGGAGTGGCCTCGACCTGAACCTATACGCCCTTAGGCCAAGGGTAGACCCAGCCTACGGCAGGTTTATGGGTGCTCTTGGCCGTGAGCGGCCCATATGGGGTTGGGTTAGGGCTCAGTCGGTCACCACGAGTTGACCTCGGTCTGGCAGGTCACTACCATACCCCTATCCCCTGCGTCTTAACGGATACAGGCCCGATCCTATCTGAGGCGCCATCTGCCGCAGGCCCCCTTAACCTCGCGGCAACCAATGCTCCCCGGCTTACCAACACCGCCCCTGTTTTGGCCTGTTTGGGCGTTTCTTTACCTGTAACTACCTTACTTGCGGTTAAATTCACCTCAAAACGCTTATACGCGTATAAAAAACTTGCATTAGCAGTTATACAGCCATTGAGCGGCGAGCGACGCCGTGAGCCTTAGCCGCTGGTAGCTTAAGCCGCACTCGACCTCCGGATTAACCCAGACCGTCCGAGACCTCCTGACTTCAAGTCGGCCCAACTTAGGCCCACCGTCGCAGATCGTCAATGGCGAGCTAGTCCAGCGCCGGTAGCGGCTACCATATAGGGTAGCTCCGGAACTCATGACCATGGTTGCCAGCTGAGGAGCGGCTCTTGGTCGCCCGCCCCCTAAGTTAGAAGTGGTCTCAACCTGAGCCACCAACCCACTTAGGCCAAGGGTAGCCCCCAGCCTCTGGCAGGTTAGGGGTAGTCTTGGCCGAGGGCAGCCCACATGGGTTCGGGTTAGGGCTCAGTCGGTCATCACGAGGTGACCACGGTCGAGCAAGTCACTGATCCTACCCCTATTCCCTGCGTCTAACTGCTTCCGGCCCTTCTGAGGCGGCATCAGCCGAAGACCCCTTGGCCTTCACGTTGATTAAGGCCCCACGGCCACCAACACCGGCCCTATTTGGGCCGCTTTAGACGCTTCTTTACCTGTAACTCCTTGCTTACAACGGTCAAGTTCGCCCCAAAGCGCTTATACGCGTATAAAAGGCTTGCGTTAGCAGTTATACAGCCATTGAGCGGCACGGGCGATGCCGTGAGCCTTGGTCAGCTCAGGCTAGGGTTAGCCTTCGCTACCAAGCGCTTTAAGGCACGGCGGATCTCCTCGTTGGGGCAGCCCAGCTTCACACAGCTGTCGGACATCGACGGGCTGATCGTCAGATAGCCCATATGGTACAGCACGGAATAAGGATCGGCCGCCGGATGGGACAGTGAAGACCGATCCAACTCTTCTGGACTGACCTCGATATAACCATCTCCGGTGGTAAGCTCAGTCAGTTCGGTGAGATCGATGCGCTCCCACAATCTCTCGAGGAACTGCGGCAGACCAAGGCCTTCCTCGAGGCTCCAACGTTCCTGCAGTGCGGCGTCCTCGTCTTCAAAGAAGCGCAGCACCGACCAAGGAGAGAATACCATGTTGTGCGGTGAGCCATCGAAGGAGTAGCCCCCATGCCATGCAGCCAGCTCATCTAACAGAGACTCGATCTGAGCGACGCTGACCTCTTCAGGCTTGCAACCTGCCCGGACAGCTGCCGCGTAGCGCAGGTGGTCAGCAAAGTACTGCTTGAGCTCGTCCCGCGTATAGCCGCAGCAGGAGGCAAGAGCTTTGCTGTTGGTCACGTCTTCAAAGCTATTGGCCGCCGTACTCAGTCCTACTCCTAGGTAGCGCGTAGTACCGGTGAAGAAGACGCAGCGGAACTTCTCGCTGTAAGTCTTAATGGCGCTAAACAAGGTTTCCATCAGCTGGTGGCAGGCGGCGCTTCCTTGCTCTTCGCTCAGGTAGCATAAGGTCGGAGCATCATAGTCGTCAATTAACAAGACCATGGAGCCGTAGGCTACCTGATTGAGCAGCTCACGCAGCAGCAGAGCAAAGCGCAGCGACTCATCTGGCACAGGGAGGTCATGCACATGGCAAAACGCCACGAACGCGCCCTGCAACCTACGCTCAAACTCTGCTGCGGTGGCGCAGCCGCAAGTCAGCTCGGAGAAGTCAAAGCGCAGCACCAGATACTGGCCTTGATCCTGCCACAGCTGCTCTATGGCCAGCCCCTTGAAGTAGGAATCATGACCGTCATAAGTTGCTACGCCATGTAAGAACAGCTCCTCGAGGGTGGAGGCCAAGGTGCTCTTACCAAAGAGCCGTGGCCGCGTGACAATGATCGGCCTCATCATCTTCCGGGCAATCTTGTACACCAATGGGGTCTTATCGACATAAACCGCTCCGGAGCGGCGGATTTCAACAAAAGACTCCTTGCCCGTGGGCAGCCGTGCGGTGAGCTGGTGAAAATCCATTAGGCCTCCCTTTAGCCTTTCTTAGAGCCTGCCTTAAGTGGTACGCCCCTACTTGGCGCCGCGGCGCTTCTGAGCAGGCTTTTGGCTCTCGGTGCTGCTCAGGCTCGCCAGCATTTGCTTGTGCTTGATCCGACTCTGCTCGTTCTCTATGCGCAGCTGGGCAATCTGGGCATCTTTGGCGGCAATGGCCTCTTTAAGCTCGGCGGCGCGCTGCTTGAGTCTTTGCCCCTGCTCCAAGACTGACGCGAGCTGCTGCGGCAAGGTGTAAAGCTGCACTAAAGTCTCTTCCCCGTAGAGCTCAGACCAGATCCAAAAGGCCTTGATCTCATCCACGGTGCACCCCTGCGCGCGGCAGAACTCAGTCAGGTCTGTAAAATCCCAGCTCTGCAGAGTCGGCTGGCTTACCCCATACTCTTGAACGGCCTGCGCCACCGTGAGCCGATCGGGCCCGCGGCTGACGAGGCGCGCGCAGACCTGCTGCTTGAAGACCGGATCGTATCTTTTGCCTATAGCGGCTACTCCTGTTGCTATATTAACGCTATCGATTGGCTTAATATAGTCACTCTAGGCCGACCAGCATGCGCTGGGAGGGGGTGAAGCGTTGCGCCCACTGTGCAAAGCCCACCTGCTCGGCGGCGGTGCACCACGTTTTAACTTGCTTAAGCGTGAGCTTAAAGGTGGTGACCACCTCCTTGGGGTCGAGGCCCAGCACCTCAATGGCGTGCACTGCTGCCAGCTGAAAGGCCGGAACCTGTGCTAAGTTGACCTTAAGCGGCAGCTCCTCTTTTTCGCTGAGGAGCAAAGCTTGGGCCCGGGGCGAAAGTTGGTCGACGCGGCGCAGCTCACGGCACCAAGCGTACAAACCCATTTCTTGGGCCTTAGCACGCAGGCGCTTGGCCAACTGGAGGTTAACTTGGGTGCTGCCCAGCAAGAAGGCCCCGAGCATCTCGATGCGCCGGTTGCCACTGTAGTTGATATGAGCATGACGGCGCAGCATCATGCTGATTTCCCTTGGCGTCAACTCGTCTAGCGCTTGCTCGTCCCCTAGTTGAGCACCCACAGGCTGATCGGCTCGCGCTACCTCGACCTCCGGCTCGCTCGCCTTGCGCTTGCTCGCCCGCGCCCAGCGCGCGACCACCTGAGGGTCTAACCCCAGCACCGCGGCAACTTCGTCCGCAGGCACTTTCGCCTTGAGCGCCTCACGGGCCGCTGCTTGGAACTCGGCCACGGTACTGAGGTCGACTTCGGGCAAGTTGAGCTTGCTTTCGACCTCAAGGTACGCTTGCCCTAACGGCGTTTGGTCAAACTCCCGCAACGCCTGACACCACGTAAAGAGCCCCTGCTCTTGCGTTTGATTAACATAGCGCGGCATGGTGTTCGGGCTGACGCCAAAGAGCTCATGCAAGTTCCAGTTAGTCCAGCGCCCGCTTAAGGAGGCACCGACCAACTTGATGCGGAAGTAGCCGCTATGGCGTGGCTTGGTGTTCGTGGGCTTGTGGCTAAATCGCGGTTTGCAGGGAGGCAGAGACAAGAACCATGGATGGATCCCCTGCTCGTTGGCCGCTTGGATCCACGACTCCACCAATGACGGGTCACAACCTAAGGCGAAGGCCACTTGCTCAAGCTCCATATGCTGCAGCGTCACCGCCACGACGGCCGCGCGCATCAGCTCGGGAATCGTCGCTAAGTTAGGCTCGGTGAGCGGATGCTCTTGCTCAAACTTGACTACCGCCGGGCTGAGCTTGGCCCCTTGGGCGAGGGTACGCTCTTGTAAGCACCATGCAATCAAGCCATCTTCCTTGGCTTGGGCAATGATATGAGCAATGTTTTGGATGGTGCGCTCGTTGGCCTCCGCCAGCTGCGTCATGCTCATAATCTTGCCCATGTAGGTGCCGAAGATGGCAAGGCGGCGCTGATGGCTCAGTAAGGCCCGCCCCGGCGGATTGGGCGCCTTGCGTCCGGGGATCTTCTGGCGGGGCCGACGATACTGCAGAATCTCTTTGGGCTCAGCGGAAATGGCTCGTACCTGCGCTGACCATGCTTCAAAGCCCATGGTCTTGAGCTTTAAGCACTCGGCAGTCAGGAAGGTCGGCGCGAGGTTAAAGAGATCGGCCGCCTCATTGACCCCGAGCTGTCGGTCGTTGACGACAGTAACGGCAGCCAGTACCACCTCCGGCACTAAGGCGCAGTTGACCTGAGGGGGACGGCGCGGGCGCCCGCGCTTGGAGATAGGCTTGGGCGCAGTCGATGGCGCGACCACGCGCTCTTGCGGATGCAAGCACCAATAGATCAAACCTTGGCGCAGTGCTTGGAGCCGCAATTGCTCAATAGTCTCCGGGTTCACCTTAAAGGCTTGGGCGATGTCATCATAGGGCACGCCCCCTAAGGCCGAGGCAACCACCAAAAAGGTTTGCCGCTCATTGAGCAGCAGCGGCCCTTCGTCCTCAAGCTGCTCGGGGTTATCAGGCAGCGCTTCGCGTACCGGTAGCTCTACGCTCTCGGCTTCAGACGGCATGGTTGCAACCGATTGGCTCATCATGCCCTCCTAGGACTCACTGGACTCGTCGGAAGTCTGCTCTTGGGTCGTAGGATCTTTGCTCCCCTTGACCCACGCCCAGTCCTCATCGGTGCAGCCCATGTTGCGGGCCCAGAGCTCAAAGCCTTGCGCTTGGGCCTGTTGCACCCAGTTATAGAGCGAGTGATACGAGAACCCAAAGCACTGGGCCACCTGCATGGTGCCCATGTCTCGACGCAAGACCGCGTCCACCGCGGCCAGCTTAAAGGCCTTGATCTTGGCCAGCTGCACCTGCGGTACCTCTTCTTGGCGCTCGCGCTCCAAGACCGAGGCCGCGGCTGGATGCTCTTGGTCGAGCTTTCGTTGCTCGGTGCACCAAGCAAGCAGTCCTTGCTTTTTGGCTTCATTGACGCACCGCGTAAGCGAGCTCTGCAATACGTGAAAGCCCGCAGCGATCTCGGCATTGGGCATAGTACCGGCGCAGACCAGCGCCACCAGCTTAATCTTGCGATCGCCACTGATAGACATCGAGCCGCGGTGCATGTAATGAGCCTCAGTAGCTTGCGTCTCCTGCACGGCGGCGTCCTCAGCTATGCTCGCTGCCGGATGGTATCCGACCCTCGCAAAGTCGGAGGCGCTGCAACCGATACTGTGAGCCCATGAGTCAAAGCCCTGCTCTTTGGCCTGTTGCGTCCAACTGTAGAGCTCTGGCAGCGAGAGCCCAAAACACTGGGCGGCGCGCGGGCCACTGAGGCCATGATTGAGCACGGCATCGACCGCAGCCAGTTTAAAGGCCTTGACCTTGCCAAACAGCACCTGCGGTACCTCTTCTTGGCGCTCGCGCTCCAATACGCCTGCAGCTGCAGGATGCTCTTGGTCGAGCGCCCGCTGTTTAGTACACCAAGCCAGCAGGCCTTGCTCTTTGGCTTCACTGACGACCTTCGAGAGCAAGTTCATCGATACATGAAAGCCCGCGGCAATCTTGGAATTAGGCATAGTACCAGCGCATGCCAGCGCCACCAGCTTAATCTTGCGATCGCCACTGACAAACATCGGCCCGCGGCGTACTACTTTGCTCTCAGCACCTTCCTGCGACTCTACCGCCTGTGACCCATCAGGCTGAATGTCCGAAGCTGCGTCAGCCGCCGGTGCTGGTGCTGCCGTCTTTGCCTCTTGCGCTGCGGCTTGTTCGGCTGCTTCTTGTGCGGCCGCGGCCTGCGCTTGTTGCGCTTTGTGCTCGGCAATCCACTGGTAAATCATGAACTGAGGAATGTCGTAGAAGTCACTGGCGGCATTGACCGTGATTTCCTTACGATCGAGGCGCTGCATGAGTTTGGCCTTAAACTCAGCGTCGAAAGCCGAGTCTTCGTCCTCGTCTTCGTCGTCAGCGCTCTCCGCAGTAGCGCTGGCTGTCGCAGTCTCAGGAACCTCCGGCTCTTGGGTCGGCGCTAACTCAAGGTCGACCTTATCAAGGTCGATCTGGTTCCAGTCGTCCCCGGAGAAGTCATCGTCTTCGCCATCGGATTCCTCAGCTTCCTCGGCCAACGGCAGCGGCTCAGCGGCATGCGCCTTGATCGTCTTAGCCGGGGCATACTCATTCTGAGCTGGTGCGCTCTTGAGCCCAAGCTCGGCATTTAAGTCCTGCAGTTCCGCTTTATCCGCCTTCGGAATCGGGAAGGCCATGGTCTCTGAGTTGGCAGTATCGGCGGCCGCAACCTCAAATGGCACTGAGGTTGGAGCTACTGGGGCGGCCGCGTCCTCACTTGCCTCCGGCGCGGTCTCAGCTACAGGCACAGCTACCTCCGAAGTGGCAGGAACTGGCTCAGCGGAGGCTGCTATCTTCGGAGCAGGCTCGGCTGGAGCGGCGACCTCAGGAGCTGTCACGCTTTCGGTGGCTTTACTTTCAGCACTGGTGCTTGACTCAGGTGCTGGGGCGGGCGCTGCGCTGTTTGAAGCCGATGCCGTAGTGGCCGTAGCCGACGCTTGAGCGGCAACTGCGGCCGCGATGCTAGACTGCGTGACCACGTAGTGGGCTTGCCCGCTTAAGTTGAACACCTCAGGAGTGACCAACTCCGACTCCGGGTAGAGCTGGCCCTGTTCACGTAGCCAGAGGTAAATGATAGGCGGATTGATGTGATAGTGGGAGGCGACATCAAAGACCGTCAGGTCGTGGTTGATCAGTTTTTGCACCAGCTCAGTCTTGAGCTCATTAGATATCTGCTGCATATCACATCCTTTGAATCGAGAAGCGCCAAGGCTTTTGACCTCCCCTAATTTAGCGATGTATCGCAGCTAAATCAAGCCTTGGAGCGCGCCGCGCCGCCCTGAAGGCTACGCCTTCCTCTGAGCTCCTTGCGCCTGCAGTTCGGCTAAGGACGGATTGAGTATTGCCCGGCCTGCAGCGCAGTTGGCCCTTCTCCCCTTAGAGACCTACGTTCCCAGCCTGCACTTTGGTAGCTTGTCGTAGACCCAGCCTGAGGAGCTGTCATCGGCGCCGGTGAGCGCTTAGAGCACCTTGGAGAGCAAGGCCACCAAATCTTGCACTAAGTAACTGCGGTCAAACGTTTTGGCCTTCTCAGGTGAGGAAACCTGCTGGA
>CALXNA010000032.1 GCA_944389615.1 uncultured Anaerobiospirillum sp.
CGAACTGCCCGCAGCGTGGGGCGGCAAGCGGCAAGCGCCGCCGCTGGAGCAGTGGGCCAGCCGAGGCAGCCTAAAGCCTGAAATAGGGGGCTCAAGTGGCCCAGCCTTCCCCATAGAGACCCAAGAACTGCCCGCAGCGTGGGGCGGTAAGCGGCAAGCGCCGCCGCTGGAGCAGTGGGCCAGCCGAGGCAGCCTAAAGCCTGAAATAGGGGGCTCAAGTGGCCTCAGCCATCCCTTTAGAGACCCAAGAACTGCCCGCAGCATGGGGCGGCAAGCGGCAAGCGCCGCCGCTGGAGCAGTGGGCCAGCCGAGGCAGCCTAAAGCTTGAAATAGTGGGCTAAAGTGGCCTCAACCTTCCCCTTCGAGACCCCAAACTGCGCGCCGCCCAACGGCCATCCCCGTCAAGCAGCAGGGCCGTCCAGTTGAGTTTCGGCCACTCTTGCGGCGGTTACGCTCGCCGCTTCACGCTGCGTCCCGTTAGTATTGGTCTCTACGGGGACAGAGTGTTGGCCGTCCGTCCCTTGTACTCTAGACTGCGCAGGCCAAGGCCCCGAACATAGCCCAGTTGGCCCCGACCTTTAGAGCCCCACGAATTGTTCTCAGCGTGGGGCGGCAAGCGGCGAGCGCAGCCGCTGGAGCAGTTAGACAGACGGGGCGGCCCAAGGCTCGAATAGGGTCCAGTTGGCCCTTTGCCTTAGAGACCTACGAACTGCCCGCAGCGTGGGGCGATGGGGCTTGGCGCGGGCTTTGGGGGCGGCGTGGAGTGGCTGAAAAGTTGGTATCTATACCATCACTGGGGGCGTGTTTTGGGGGCGCGGCGAAGGGGATATTCATCGGATTTCACAAAGTTAGCTGACATTTGGGAACTTTGCGCTATAATAAGCGGCCGCTGACTTTGTGATCTTGACCACAAAGCGTCGTCGTTGCGATATTTACGGCCTTTGAGGCGAGTCAGTCGGAACATTCTTTGGACGGAAGTTGGATGCGATAAGAGCGGAGTGCGCGATCGTGGTCGCGGCCTGCTGGTTGGTGAGGGCTCTTATCGTCACGGTGTGTGCTAACTTTCATGGTCTTGGTCTTGGTGGGGCCTGCGCTCCAACTGAGGCAGCATCGCTGCCTTAGCATGGTTTAGTTGGGAGCAGGCGTACCGGCGCCGCTAGGATGGCGGGTGCGGGGCGAGTTGTATTGCCCAAGGCCAGTTTGGGATATCTTCAACCTGAGGTCGTAACCATGGGTCGTATTAAGCTGACAGGGGTTTTAACAGATAGTGCTGGTATCAATCTAGTCGATCGGGTCTGTACGCAGGTGCAGTTACGTTCGCTCCTCAATCAGCTTAGTACCAAGCGCAAGAACATGGCCTACGTCCTCTTCGGTGACGCCGTCACCATCATGGTCTTGCACTATTTGTGCGACGACTTAGGCCGCTCGTGGAATCGCATCGGCGACTTCGTGGAGCTCTTGCCGAAGCGCATGTACTCGGAGATGGGCCATGCTGCTGCCCACCACATCAACCGTGACGTAATCCAAGACGCCATGATGCGTATCGTCAAGTTCGGCATCGTGCCGTTCTTGGCCACGGTCGCCCCACGCGCCTTAGCTGAGCTCAAGCTGGTCGACTCCTTGTTTGATAAGCTGGCCTCCGGGGCTCAGTTGACCGAAGAGGAGCAAGCCCAAGTCTACGACCTGACCTTCCATAAGATCAGCGCTAAGCGCATCCAAGGTTACCTTGACTTCTTCAGCTTACGCCGCCGTGACTTACAAGAGCTCTTTGAGAATTTGGATTACCTGCCGCTGATGATGGGCCCACAAGGCCTTGAGGTAATCCGCCCTGAGGAGCGCCGTCCGCAGCTCGAAGATCCGGTAGCCGCAGCTCCTGTGGTTGAGGCCCCAGTGGTCGAGGTTCCAGCGGTGGAGGTTCCATCCGTGGAGGCTGAGGACGTTGAGGTGGAGCTCACGCCGGAACAGCTGCAGGCGCAAGCCATGGAGCGCCAGCGCGCCCGTATGGCCCGCGAGCATGGGGCGGTGCCGGTTGAGAGCGTCTTCTTGCACAACTCCCCGCGCGAGCCTTATGTGCTGCCCAGCATCGAGGAGTTAAAGGAGGTCAACGCCGGCTTCCAGCACAACGCGGTTGAGTACGTGCCGATGGAAGATGTCGCCGCCATCTGCGGCCGCCACAACCTCAAGGTCATCATGCGCCTGCCGGACAATGACCCGAAGGTTCGCGCCATCAAGGAGCGCTTTGCCAACAACGAGCTCCAGTTCCAGCGCTTTGAGGTCACCAACTCCATCGTCAACTACGAGCAGGCCCGCGCCACCACCAAGGTGCTGCCGGTTTACACCATCTCGGGCGCTTGGGCCGGTGCAACTGAGATCAACGGCCAAGAGTTCGACTTGCTCTTCATCAACGCCAAGGAGCTGCGCATGACCTACAGCTCCTACTGCCTTGACTTTGCCCGCCGCGAGCAAGCTCGCCTGCAGCGCCAAAACAAGATCATCCTGCCTCTGGGCGCCGTACGCGAGGACGTCGAGGCCGTGGCCGCGCGCATCTTCAGCAAGGCCCGTTGGTGTCGTTACACCTTAAAGCAGTGGGGTGAGGTCACCGGCTTTAGCTCGGTCGGCCGCCCGGCCCGGGGTGCCCAGCCGCAGCCGCAGTTCATGCGTGGTGTCTTTGACATCACCATGGATCCGGCCAAGATCAAGAGCGCGGTGGACGCCGAGCTCTACTATGTCTTGGCGATCTCCAAGACCTCCAAGGGCCGTGAGCTCACCATGAAGCAGATCTACGACATCTACCACTGCGACTTCGGCTCGGAGTGCACCTCGGCCCACCTGCGCCGCCAAGGCTCGGTCTCGCGCTTCGTCACCCAGACCTCGACCCGCCGCCTGACCGCCTTGACCGTGCTCTTGCACTACACCTTCATCCTGCAGGCGCTGCTTGAGGCCCGCCTCAACCTAACGGCCTTAAACAACACCTTAGCCTCGGCGGCCCGTAAGAAGGCCAAGCAAGAGGCCAAGCAGGCTGAGTTAGAGCGCCAAGTCGACTCGGTTAGCGCCTAACGCGCACACCTTTACGCGCGTTTGCGCCTGCCCCGCCCGGAGCCCGTAGGTTGTTGCCTGCGGCGCTGCGGGCGGGGCAGTGCTTTTAGGGTCGGGCTTAGGGTAAAGCACGAGCGAATGCGAGGAGCAGGCGCGGCTGCGGGCGCGGCGCGCTTTGGCACGGGTTTTGGGATATTTTGCGCATTTTGCCAGTCTACAGTACGTGGCAGTATGCTTTAGCTGCTACAATGTTAGCTTAGGCTAAATGGCCGTAAACCCGATGTTTGCCAGCTTCTTTGAGCGGTAGGTTTCAGGTTTACGCCGACGGACGCAGGCCTGACGGGACTTCAGGGGTGTGTTCGTTTTTGCCGTTTTGGGATAATGGTGGTTGGTTTCGGCGCATCACCTCATGAGACAAACTAATCATGCTCTAACCTTCTTGCAGGCGCACTACCGTGCGCTGTGGCTGCGTGCCTTACGCTCGAGTCGGGCGTGGGTTGTGACGGGCCTTGCCTTGTCCAGTGCCCTCGCACTGGCAATGCCGCAGGTCGCTCCGCCTGATGCTGCTCAGCAAGTGGAGTCAGGGCCTGCTGCGCCCTTTATCCGGGTGGCTCCGGGTACGCCGATTGTCCATGTCCCACAAGTTCAAGCCGCACCAGTCCCTAAAGGGCAAGTCCCAGCCCCGCGTGCGGCCGGTAAGTTCTTTGATTTGGCGCAAGATGGCTCGCTCTTCGGCTGCGATGCCGAGCTCAATAGCAATCGCGTTGCGCCCAGCGCCCTGCCTCAAGATGACTCAGTCTTTGCCCAATGGAACTTAGCTGAGCCTCGTCCGGTGAGTGATGCCACCGGCGGGCGCACGACTGTGACCATTGGCGCCGATGGCACCATTACCTTAGGCGAAGGCGCGAACGCCTTATTGACCTTACGCCCTTACACGGCCCAAGAACACCACTATCGCTTGGTGCTGGGCTCGTATGCGCTTGAGGTGCAGCCTGACACCACGGTTGAGCTGCTCTCGGGGAGCTCCTTGAGCATTGATGGGGTGGCTGATGCCATTAGCATCGACGCTGACGGCGCCTTAGCGCTCAATGAGTCGGCTCTTGCCGCCTATGACCTGTCTTTAAGCGAAGATTCGAGCAATTTAATCGTCGATGTCTCTGCCTTAGGCGAGCTGGCAAGCCCGAGCCTGTTAAAGCTTGGCCCAACCACGCCGAACTGGGAGCCGCGGCCAAACGTAGCCCCCACCTCGGTGCACGACTATCAGTTCCCGCAGCACGAAGTCGTGGTCAGTGACCTGCTGGCAGCATCTGAGCCGCGCAACTCACAGGCCTTTGGGCAGATGGCTGCTGAGCGCGCTGCCGATAAGCTCAGTTTTGCCCAAGCGGCGGACTTAAGCCACGGCCTGACTGTGGCCCCGCTGCCGGGGATGGCGGAGCGGACGCAGCTGCAGGCGCAGGATCAGGCGCTTACTTCGCCGCTCGTGCTTTCAAGCAACGTGCAGCGTCCTGAGACGTCGGCAGTGCTGGATTTAGGTTCCTTGAGCACGCCGCCGCAGGGCCCAGCTGAGGCCTTCGCGGTCGATCTCATTATGGGCGGCGGCACGACCTTAGTACTCACCGACCAAGCCCGCCCGAAACTGGCCGCGGCACCAAGTGCCAGCGTCTTTGCCCCGCACGATGCCCCGCAGCGCATTGATCTCGCGGTTGATGCGCAGCAAGAGACGCAGCTGGCGCTAACTTATCGCAGCGCCCAGCCGGTTGCCCAGCCTGATGATACGGTCAAGTTTGTGCTCGCGCGCTCGACCCCAGTGATGCTCGACATGTCGGCCTTAGGCGAGGGTACGATCGCTATCAGCCAAGACGCCACGCGTCTGGCGGTCGTGCTGTCGCGCGATGATAAGACTGGCCTTCTGGCCATCAATGGCGCCGATATCGCCTTGCCGCTGCAAGGCAGCGGCCGTGTCGCCGTCAGCGACCTGCTGGAGGCCCGTGCCGGGGGCATGGCCAGCACAGCCCTTAATACTGCAGAGCAGGTACTCACGGGCGTGAGCGCTGCAGATGAGCTGGCCGGTGAGTGGCAGGCCTTAGAGGCTGAGCCGAACACGACGCAGGTTAAGGTCGGGGCCGGACAGACGCTGGCCTTGCAGGGCACCTTGCCGCAGGCTGAAAGCGCTGTCGAAAGTGCTGAGTCTGCGGCGGAGCGCTTAGCGCCGCTCGCGGCCACTAGTGCCGGGCAAATGGTCGGCATTGAGCTCGGCGCCGGGTCGGCTTTGCAGCTGCAAAGCTCCGGTAAGATTGGCTCCTTGACCGGTAAGGGCACTGTTAACTTAAACGGCGTCGAGGTCATGGTGGTAAGTCCCGAGGACGACACCCCGGCCGCGGTGGACGTTGAGGCAATCAAGCTCAAGCGCAGCGAGCTCAAGGCCAAGGAGCTTAAGGTCAAGCAATTTGAGAGCTTGAACTCGGCGCTGCATCTTGAGAGCTTACAGGTCAGCGATGAGGGCAGCTTCAGCGCGCAGGGCTCGCAGCTCAAGCTCAAGAGCTTGGACTTAAGCCGGGTCAAGGGCATGGCCGATCTTGCCGCTTCGCAAGTTGAAGTCGGTACGGTACGCGCCCATCAGATGGCGCTGCATCAGGGCACTTCGGTTTACGCCGACACGATTAAGCTCAGTGGCATCAACAGTGTCTTGGCGGTCGGCCATAATCCGAGTGCCGCGCCGCAGACGGAGCGCACGGAGCAGCCGCAGAGCGTAGCTCCGGTGGGATCCAATCTGGTGGATACCAGTTCGGTGGGCACCAATCTGGTTAGCACCAATTCGGTGGGCACCAATCCAGTGGTCACCAATATCGTCACGCGCGACCTCGATTTACAGGGCGGCTTGCTCTGGCTTGCGGCCCCAGACGGTGAGCGCGCGAGCGTTCAGACTTCGCACCTGGGCGCTGCATCCACGCTCAAGCTCTCGGGCAACGTAGTCGTCGGTGCTAATGCCGCCTTCGGCGTCACCTCCGAGCGCTCCGCCTTTGCCGCCGCTCAAGAGCGCAGCCGTCAGAGCTACGGCTTGTCGTCGCTGGCCTATATTGACCGCGCCGGGCTCGAGGTGGGGCCGCATAAGCTGATTGTGGGCCCGGAGAATCAGGCGGTGCTCAGCCGTGAGCTTAAGGGCTCCAACTCCGTTTACTTAGGCGCCCGCGGTGGGCTGCAAGTGACGGCACGGGCCTTAGGTGAGGCGGCTGCGCAGGGCAGCTCGGTCATCACGGGCATGGCGGGCAAGACCGTGGCCTCGAACTCGGGCTACCTCTTGGTTCCGGCCCTGACGTCGAGCGCGGAGCTTGGCACCATCTTCGGTTCTGCGGTTAAGCTCAAGGAGGGCGATCGCATCAATGTCGCCACCGAAAACGGGCTCTATCGCGGCATCATTACCACCAGCGCCCAGCTGCAGGGTAAGGCGAGCTTGAACTTAAAGCTGGCGCCGAACTCGCGTGAGATCTTACGCAAGCTCTCCGATCCTACTTATGATGCCCTGATGAACATCATGAGCCCGGAGTCGGCCTTCATCGGCACCTATGAGCGCACCAGCCAGAGCCTCGATAGCTTGGTCAGCGACTTCAATGACTCGACCGGGGGCGACTCGACTGTCGGCGATAGCATCATCACCGGAGAGCCGAACGGCTCGGTCGACGGCGGCCTGACCAACAATGGCACCCCAAGCAACGACGCCAACTCGCTGCCGAGCAATGGCTTAGCCGGTGGCAACAATGGCGCCAACGTCATCACCGATGACACGACTAGCGGGAGCTTAGACGGCAACCTCACCGCCGATACGAGCTTGGACTTAGGCACTGACAATGGCTTGGGTGAGACCACGGCCAGCGATAGCTTGACCGGTAGCACGAGCGAAGGCGGCTCGGCCACTGGCGGCTCGGGCTCAGGCACGCTCTCTAATAACATCGCGGGTACCTTGCGCCCCAGCAATGGCGTCACGGTTAAGACGGCAGCGGCGGGCTTTAAGTTCTTGCGCGATGCCATCGGCTCGCATAACTACGAGGCCATTGACCAAGTGGCCCGTATGGCCAACTTCGGCGGCGCAGTGCAGGGCGTGCAGTTAGTTTCGGCCAGCTCAGTTGATGCCATGAACCTGCGCTTGGGCTTTGGCAAGGGCGCCAATATGGAGCTGACCTCCGGCATTGCCCGCGCCTCGAGCCTTGAGCACAACTCGCTCTGGCTCAACCCGATCTACCGCAGCTACAAGGCCAAGGACTTCGATGCCCAAGGCCGCGAGTACGGCTCGGATATCGAGCTCTACGGCGCGATCTTAGGTCTTGACCACTACGAAGATGGCGCCAGTGAGCTGCTCTCAGGCTCCGGCCTTGCAGGCTTGCGCGTGGGCGCCATGTTCAGCGTGGGCGAGGGCGATGCCCAAGGCAAGAACGCCGGTCAAGGTATCAGCAATGACATGAGCTTCTACAGCTTAGGTCTCTTTGCGGGCTTAGACTTAGGACGTGACGTCAAGCTGGTCGCCGATATCAGTTATGCCGAAGTCGATAACGACTTGAGCGCATGGACGGGCGTGGCCGACTGGAACTTGATGACCAGTAACACCGACAGCTCCAACCTCAACATTGGCGTCGGCGCGCAAGTCACAGTACGGGCTCCGAAGACCCAAGTTGAGATCTCGCCGCACTTGAGCTTGCGCTATCACCATGTCGCCATTGACGACTACGATGTCGCCATCGACGGCACCACCGTGGCCGCTAACTCGATGCAGAGCATGGACATGTGGAGCCTGCCGTTGGGCGTCTCCTTTGCCCGTGACTTCTCCACTGCCCAGTGGATGGTACGTCCGGCCTTTGACCTGACCATCAGTGCCAACTTCGGTGACACTGACATGAACTCGCGCACGCGCTTTGATGGCGTCACCGGCGCGGACTTCAACTACTGCACTCAGGTCATCGACAGCTTCACCTACTCGGTCACGACCGGCCTTGCCCTCAAGCACCAGTCGGGTAAGTTCGCCGCGCTCGTCAACTTCGGCTATAACGGCTCGCTCCACGCCGATGACTATATGGTCAATGCCCAGCTCAACTACTTGTTCTAGCGCGCGTGCCGACGGCGCGCCGCCAGCGCGAGCAGGAGCCGCGGAGCGCGCAGAACGCGCATGCGCGATGCACGCGGGGAGCGCACTTGTTGCGTGCGCTCGGCCAAGGCGCGCAATTTCGCGTGGCGGGCGCCGTCGCTGGCGTGGCGTGCCCGGTGCTTTTTGCTACAATGGCGCTTTAAGTGCAAGATGCGCTGATCTTCTTGCCTGAGAAGCCTAATCCGGCGCGGGGCGTAAGCCCCTTGGGCGCCAGCGACGGGAGCGTGCCTCCTGTCAGGTTATGGAAGCGATTAGGCAGCGACTAGCCTGCACGCAATTCGGGCCTTGAGCCCGCGCTGGTCGCCTAACGATTTGGAGAAAATTTTAGTGGAAACTAATGAGCAAGTAGTTGCTACGGTCACTGCGGCCCATGAGGCTCCAGCCGCTGCCGCCGCCCCAGAGGCGGTGGCCCCGGCGGCTGCACCGGCCGCCCCGGAGGCGAACCCAGCTGCTAAGGCTGAAAGCGAGACCGGCACCCATCAAGAGCATGTCAAGGAAGCCTTGGAGCTGCTCTATCAGCACTTCCCGAAGGCCTTTATCAAGGAAGGTGATTGCAAGCCATTGAAGGTCGGCATCTTAGAGGATTTAAAGCCGCTGATTGCCGGAATTGAGGGCTTGTCGATCTCCAAGGTACGCGCCGCGGTACGTATTTACACGACCCGTCTGCGCTACTTCTACGCCGTACGCGAAGGCGCGATGCGCATCGATTTAAACGGCAATGAGGTCGAGCCGGTCACCGCCGAGCACGCCGAGTATGCCCGCAGCCGTTTCAGCGAGATCAACGCCAAGCGCCGCCCCGCTAAGCCGAAGAAGCCGAAGGCGCAGGCGGGCCGTCCGGGCGCTAAGGGCCCTGAGGGCAAGGGTCATGGCCGTCCGGGCCGTCCGGGGGCACGTCCAGACGCGGCGCGCGGCAATCGCCCGAATCGCCCACAGCGCCGTTACATTCCGGCCAAGGAAAGCGATATCCGCGTGGGCCGCCGCGTCTATGTCTCCTCCAACCGCAGCAGCTATGTTCAGGCTACGGTCACTGAGGCGGTACGTGGGGCTAACGTCAATGTCACCATGGCCAATGGCGTGTCCTTTAGCATCCCGCTCACCCAGGTCTTCTTAAGCGAAGGGGGGCAGGGGCGTCAAGGTCAAGGCAAGCGCCCATTCAATGGCCGTCCGCAAGGCCGGGGCCCACGCCGTGACAATCGCGGTGGGCAAGGGGGCCGTCCGCATGCCCCGCGCAGCGGCGCCCCGGCGGCGGCCCCAGCCGCGGCCACCTCATCTCCGGCTGCCCCTCAGGCCTAACGTTCCGTGCGCTTAAGGCCGCGGACGCTGCGGCCTGCAGGGTGATTTAGTGCAAGGCGTTGCCCGTCTTAGGAGGGGTGACGCCTTGGCGTGTCTGGCGCCGTCGCAGGCTGCGCCGCGGGCCCGGCCGCCCCGCAGGGGCGAACCCGCGCGCTGCGGGCTACGCCCGGTGCGAGCTGCGCGGGTGATTGCGCGCATTTTGCACTTTTGCGGCTAAGCGTGCGCTAAGAGGGGTGCGCTAAGCTTATAATTCTGAATTTGGTGCTTAAGGGCGACGCCTTGAGCGGGCTTGCCTTGGGGCATCATGGTTTCTTGGTCACATTCTGGTTGTTTGATCAGAACAGAGGAAGCGTTAGCTGTGCTTAAATTTTCTCACCTTGCGCTGGGGCTGACCGCGGCACTGTTTGCAGTGAGCACGCAGGCCAAATTGTCGATCCCAACCTACGAAGAGCTCCCTGAGCTTGAGCCGGAGGGGATCCACCAGACGTCGTGTACGCGTACGGCTAACAGTTTTTTTCGGGCTCACTACAAGGCCATTGAGGTCAACAACGAGTTTGCCGACAAGGTGATCAAGCAGCTCCTCTACCTCATCGACTACAACAAGAGTCTCTTTACCCAAGACGAGGTCGACGCGATCTATAACAATCGCGACCGCATCATCCGGGCCTTGGTGCTGTGCGATTTGAGCTACCCGTACGAGATTTTCAACAGCTCGATCAAGAAGCGCTTCAAGAAGTACTCCTTCTTCGTCGATCAGATCACCCACGATAAGCTCGATCTGACCGCGGACGACGTAGTCGAGTTTGACCGCAAGGATGCGGACTTCTTACCTAACAACGCCGCCTTAGAGCATGAGTGGCTGGTCGAGCTCAAGAACGATTACATTCTGCAGCTGCTCTCAGATAAGACCCCTGAGGAGGCCAAGTCGCGTCTGCTGCGCCGCTACAATGCGGCTTTAGGGCGCCTTGCCCAGACCACCTCCGAGGACGTATTCTCGATCTTTGAGAACAGCTTTGCTACCGCCATCGATCCGCACACCTCCTACCTCAGCCCTGATGACTCTGAGAACTTCAACGACAACCTCAACTTGTCGCTTGAGGGCATCGGTGCGGTCTTAACCTCCGAGGACGAGTACACCGTCATCAATTCGATCCTGCCGGGCTCCCCGGCTGAGCGCAGCAAGAAGCTCAAGGCCAAGGATAAGATCGTAGGCGTGCGTCAAGCAGACGGCACCTACGAGGACATCATCGGCTGGCGCTTAAATGACGTGGTCAAGAAGATCAAGGGGCCCAAGGGCACCAAGGTCACCTTGGACATCGAGCGCGGCGAAGGTTCGCAGATGACCACCTTTAGCGTCGATATCATCCGCGATAAGGTGCGCCTGCAAGACTCCGAGGCCAAGATCGAGCTCAAGTTCTTAGGCTCCGATGGCACCATCATCACCATCGGCGACAAGAAGGATAAGACTAAGAGCGCAGAGAGCGAGGATAGTGCCGTTCTGACGCCAGAGGAGCAAAAGCGCGCCGATGAGGTTGCTGAGGCCGAGCGCGCCGCTTACGAGGCTCAGGCTAAGGCCGATGCCATTGCCAAATTGGGCGCCGACTGCAAGAAGATCGGCGTACTGCGCATCAAATCCTTCTACACCAACTTGCACCAGGACATTAAGCGCGAGTTAGAGCGGGTGCAGCAAGATGGCACTAAGCTTGACGCCTTGATCGTTGATCTGCGCAATAACGGCGGTGGCTTGCTGCCGGAGGCCACGCTCTCCTCGGGCCTCTTTATCAAGCAGGGCCCGATCGTGCTGGTGCGCGATGCCCGTGGCAACGTCATCCCACAATTTGATACTGATCCATCGGTCGCCTATGACGGCCCGTTGGTCGTGTTGATCAACCGCCTCTCGGCCTCAAGCTCAGAGATTATGGCCGCAGCGCTGCGCGACTATGGCCGCGCCTTGGTAGTTGGTGACACCTCCTTTGGTAAGGGCACGGTGCAGCAGTCCAAGCCGCTTGCGCGCGTCTACGACTTCAACGACTCGGAGTTTGGCTCGATACACTACACCATCGCCAAGTTCTACCGCATCAACGGCGGCTCGACCCAGCTCAAGGGGGTCTCGCCGGACATCTACTTGCCGACCAATGTCGACAACACCGAGTTTGGCGAGTCGAGCGAGCCTAACGCTCTGCCGTGGGATAAGATCAGCGCGGTACCGTATGAGGGCTACCTCAATATCGCCGCCTACGTGCCGGAGCTGACCCGCCTGTCGCAGGCGCGCAGCAGCGACAACGTCTTCTTTAAGGTCATGGAGTCCGATCTCAAGCGCTACTACGAGCTCAAGGACAAGAAAGTCCTGTCGGTCAATCTAAAGGAGCGCGAGGCCTTAAAGGAAGAGGATGATGCCTACCGCTTAGCGACCATCAACGAGCGCTTAGTCGCGATGGGCGAGCCCAAGATCAAGAAGCTCAAGGACTTAGACGAGGACTTCGAGTTTGACGACACCATCTTAGATGAGACCGTCGCCATCGCCAGCGACTTTGCCGCGGCGCAAAAGCAAAAGCTCTACGAGGACAAGAACACGCCAGTGCTGACGCGCTATCAGGTCGAGCCCGACGCCATCTCCAAGGGCAGCGGCTTAAGCTCGCCGCCGGGCGCGGCCGCGATGCCGGCCCGCCCGCTGGTCAAGCGCACCGCTGACGCGGGCACCCTGACCGCCCCGCAGCAAGCTGAGCCGCAGCAAGCTGAGTCTGCTGAGGGCGCGGCCGCGGCGCTGACTGATGCGGTTGCGGCTGCTGCGGTGACAGTTGAGACCGAGCCGGGCCGTAAACTCAGCGCGGATGAGGTAGCGACGCCGGAGGAGGTAGTCGCCGGGGCGGCGGCCACGGCGCAAGCGGACAATGGTGTCATTGAGGTCTATGAGGAAATGGACAATGTCGCGGACGATGGCGCGCTCTTGGGGCCATGGCGCACCGTCAACGAAGATGACACCTTCTTGCGCTTGAGCGATCAGGACTTTCGTGACTTGGTGCGCAGCAGCACCGAAAGCTCGATGAGCCAGTACCTTGAAGATAGCCGCTATCCGTCGGTGCTGCGCAAGGGCACCGTCGCCACTGAGGCGCATGGCACCATCGTGCTGCAAGCAGATTAATCAGGGGCCGCTGCGCGTGAAACGCGCCTTAACGGCTGATACCAGTTTTAGGTGAAAAGGCAGGGCTTCCTGCCTTTTTTGGCATCCCGGGCATCAGGCCCGGTTGAGGAAGAGGGGACGAAATGGCAGCAAACTCGTTTCAGGTCAAACGGCGTTTAGATTACAAGAAGCCTGACTTTACGGCAGTTGATATCGATCTGACCTTTACCTTGTCCGATGAGGCGACCGTCGTGCGCTCCAGCGCCCACTATGAGCGCTTGACCTCCGATAGCCGCGCGCCGCTGCGCCTTGATGGCGAAGATCTGACCTTAAACGAGGTACTGTTAAACGGCCAGCCGTGCAAGTACCAAGAGGTCGAGGGTGGCCTCATCGTGCCTGATGTCCCTAACGACTTTGAGCTCACCACCGAGGTCGTGATCAACCCGATGGCCAATACTTCGCTCATGGGCCTGTACAAGAGCAGCGGTTGCTTTTGTACCCAGTGCGAGCCTGAGGGCTTCCGCCGCATCACTTATTTCTTAGATCGCCCTGATGTGCTCGCCAAGTACCGCGTCACCGTGATTGGCCCGGAGTACGGCTGCGGCGTCTTGCTCTCAAACGGCAACTTGGTCGACTCGGGCACCAAGAACGGCCGCGCCTACACCGTGTGGGAAGATCCGTTCCCGAAGCCTTCGTACCTCTTTGCCTTGGTCGCGGGCACCTTTGACATCATCGAGGACAAATTCGTCACCAAGTCCGGGCGCGAGGTCGAGCTCGGGCTCTACGTCGACCGCGGGGCCTATCAGCGCGGCCTCTTTGCCATGCAGGCGATCAAGGACGCCATGGCATGGGACGAGCGCCGCTTTAACCTCGAGTACGACTTAGACAACTTCAAGGTGGTCGCGGTCGACTTCTTTAACTTCGGTGCGATGGAGAATAAGTCGCTCAATATCTTCAACTCAAGTTGCGTGCTGGTCGATGAGGAGACCGCAACTGACGCCAACTACTATCGCGTCCAAGGCGTGATCGGCCACGAATACTTCCACAATTACACTGGTGACCGCGTCACCTTACGCGACTGGTTCCAGCTCAGTCTCAAGGAGAGCCTGACCGTATTCCGCGACCAAGAGTTCTCGTCGGACGTCAACAGCCGCGTCTTAACGCGCCTCGATGCTATCGACCTCATCCGCTCCAAGCAATTTGCCGAAGACGCAGGCCCGATGGCCCACCCAGTGCGCCCGGAGCAGGTGATGGAGATGAACAATTTCTACACCGTCACCATCTACGACAAGGGTGCCGAAGTAATCCGCATGATCCACACCATCCTAGGTGAGGAGAAGTTCCAACAGGGTGTCGCCCAGTACTTAGAGCGCTTCGACGGCTCGGCCGCCACCATCGAGGACTTCATCTTGACCATGGAAAGCGCCTCGATGCAGGATTTAGCGCAGTTCCGCCGCTGGTACTCGCAAGCGGGTACCCCAGAGGTCTACGCCAAGTGGCACTTTGAGAGCGCGGCAGGCACCGATCCTGCCGCGGGCACCGATCCTGCCGCGGGCACCGATCCTGCCACGGGCACTGAGCCTGCCGCGGGCACCGAGCCTGCCGCGGGCACTGAGCCTGCTGCGGGCACCGAGCCTGCCGCCGGAACTCTGGGCAAGCTGACTTTGACTCTGACGCAGTCGACGCCGCCCACCCCGGGCCAAAAGACCAAGGAACCGTTCATGATTCCGGTACGCACTTCGTTCTTGAGCGCCTCGGGCCTTGAGGTAGTGCCGCCGGAGTTGCCTGAGTCGGGCGTACTGCTCTTTACCAACAAGGAGCAGTCCTTTGAGTTCACGCAGATCCCGCAGGGCACGATCCCGGTGGTATTCCGTGACTTCTCGGCCCCTGTCAAACTTTCGTCACTCTACACGGAGCAGGATTATCTCAACCTGCTTGAGCACTGCGACGACCCATTTATCCGGGTCGATGCCCAGCGCTCCTTGGTCAACGCCTACATCCACCAAAATATTGACAAGGCCGACTTAGGCGAGCTGCCGGAGCCAACCGCTATCATCAATGCGGTGGGCTATGTGCTCAAAGACGCAGCGCTCGACTTGCAGCTGAAGGCCTTGCTCATCGTGCTGCCGAGCTTTGAGTCCGTGATCGAGACTTTCAAGAAGGTCAACTTAGACGCCCTATCCGCGATCTACCGCAAGTTAAGCCGCAAGTTGGCCTTGGCCTTACACGATGATTATCAGGCTTTAGAGCACGCCACGAGAGCTAGCGGCAAGTACCATTACGATGTCGCGAACGCGGCGCGTCGTGCCGCCCACAATGCCGCCCAATACATGGTGGCCTTGGGCTATGTCGCTGCAGCCGACAGCTCCGAGGACGACTCGGATGCCCTGATGCACGCGGACGACCTGATTTCGCGCGCCTACTACGACGCCAACAATATGACCGACCGCTATGGCGCGATCACGACTGCGGTCAAGCTCGACCTGCCGTGTAAGGCGGCCTTGCTTGAGCACTTTGAGGACAGCTACGGCTCCGATCCGCTGACCTTCGACAAGTTCTTTGCCATGCAGGCGGCGGTGCCCAAGGAGGATACGGTCAAGACGGTGCGCAAGCTCTTAGAGCACCCACGTTTTGACCTGACCAATCCTAACCGCGTGCGCGCCTTGGTCGGTACCTTGGGTTACAACAACCCAGTGGCACTGCACCGGCGTGATGGTACGGGCTATCTCTTGATCTACGACGTAGTCAAGCAGCTCAACAGCATCAACCCATCGATGGCCGCTCGCATCTTAGATGGCATGATGGGTTATCGCCGCTTCGATGCGGTACGCCAAGCCAAGGCCGAGGAATACTTAAACAAGATCCGCAACATCGATGGCCTCAACCGCGCGGTCTTTGAGAAGGTCAATGCGGCCCTGACCCAAGAGCACAACTAATCCCAACCGCGCCCAGCTCAGGCGCCCGAGCTAACGCATAGCAGGCGCATATCAGGCGCCTGAGTTGGGCGCTGCGCAGGAGTCGGACATGGCAGGAGAGCGTTACTTTCATTTTCATTTGAACATCGACCCCGACGAGCTGATGCGTGTCTACCGCGGTGCCGCGCACCGGCTGCGGGTGCGCTCCGTCGAGGGCTTGGTGATCGATCTTGACGCCAATCACCTGCGGGCCTATACCACGCGCTCCGGCGTCCAAGGGGACTTTCGTTTGGTGATTAGCGCCGAAAACAAGTTTTTGCGCTTAGAGCGCATCTAATCGCGCCCGCGCCGCCTGCGGCTCGACCGCAAGCAGCGCGGCCCTAGAACAGGTTTTAACATGTCGTTATATGGATTGTATCCGAGCTTAGTGCGGCCTTTGATCTTCTGTCTCGATCCGGAGAATGCGCACAGCTTGACCATCAAGCTGGGCTCGCTCTTAGGCAAAGAGCCGCTGATCAAGCTCTTCTCACAGCAGGTGGCCGATAAGCCCGTCGAGGTCATGGGCCTTAAGTTCAATAACCCGCTCGGTCTTGCTGCGGGTATGGATAAGAATGGCGATGCCATCGACTACCTTGGCGCCTTGGGCTTTGGCCACTTGGAGCTGGGCACGGTCACCCCTAAGCCGCAAAAGGGCAATGCCAAGCCGCGCATGTTCCGCATCAAGGCGGCGCAGGGCTTGATCAACCGCATGGGCTTTAACAACGCCGGGGTCGACCACTTGGTCAAGAACCTCCAGCAGCGCCACTACCAAGGCATTGTCGGCGTCTCCATCGGCAAGAATGAGTTCACCTCCCTTGAGCATGCGGTCGATGACTACCTCATCTGCATGAACAAGGTTTACAACTACTGCGACTACATCGCCATCAACATCTCCTGCCCTAACACCAAGGACTTGACCGCGCTGCAAGAGGCCGAGCCTCTGGTCAAGCTCTTAGAGCGCTTGAAGGCTGAGCAGGGCAAGCTTGCCGCCTCCGGCAGCGCCGGACGCTATGTCCCGCTCGTGGTCAAGATCGCGCCGGACTTATCGCCGGTGCAGCTTGAGGCCATCTGCGATACCTGCCTGCGCCTGAAGATCGATGGCATCAGCGCCACCAATACCACCACGAGCCGCGACGTGATCTACGGCCTGCCGCACGCAAGCGAATGGGGTGGCCTCTCCGGTGAGCCGCTGCGTGCCTTGGCGACCAAGACGCTCTGCCGCGTCCATGAGATGGTGGGCGATAAGATCCCGCTCATCGGCGTCGGTGGCATCAACGGCATCATCGCCGCACGCGAGAAGCTTGACGCGGGAGCGAGCCTATTGCAGCTGTACTCGGCCTTCGTCTATCAGGGCCCGGCCGTTATTAAGGATATCGTGGACAATCTCTAACCACGGTAGCTTAGCCCTACCACGGCGTGGGGCACGGCCAAAAACTTGCATTGATACCTCAACCCCTTGTGCGTAGTCAAAATCTTACTTCTGAACTGAGCTTGGGGATGGGCAGGATCACAAGCTTGGTGCAGCGCGTAAGGTTTGTCATAGATGCCTCAGCGTTTTGTGAGGCGACGGGACATTGTCGGGGCAGGGCTTTGGTATCATGAATGGGCGCTGGAGCTTTGGTGGTGGTGCAAGCACGTCACCGCGGTAGTAACAGGGGCGCAACAGTGCAGCAATGCAGCGGCGCAGCAGCGCAGCGACGCAGCAATGCAGCAGCGCAGCGGCGTAAGCCGTGCCCGGGGCGGCAGCGCACTCTGCGCGCGCGGGGCGCATAACACGCCAGCGCTCAACTGCGCGGCGGGCGCAGGACGGGCGTGAGCTCTCAGGTGTTGAGTAGTGACCGAAGGCCTAGGTCTGACGGGGCCATAAGGGGCATGAGCTGATGCTCTAAGGTATGTGGCATGAGGATAAGTCCAGGCGAGTCTGGAAATTGGTCTTATCAAAACATCAATGGCCAAGATTATCTTGGCCTGCGGCTGACGCTGGATAATGGCGTGCGCTACTTCTTTAAGACCAACTTCAAAGTCGAGCACTTAGCCGTGTTCCCTGAGAACGGCACGCCTTTTTGCGTCCTCGACGGCCAACTCTTGTCCGACTACATGAAGGGCCTGAGCGCCATCGGCGTGCGCGACAATGCCGGAGCTGATGACATCTCGATCAACGTCGAGCTCGCCTTGAATGCCGTGGCCTGCTACCGCTTCGTGCGCCCACCCAAATGTGCCATTGCCCATGCCTTCCAGCCTTATCAGGGTAAGCCCTATGAGATCAAGCGCGGGATGGTGGCCTCGCTCTATGCCCGTGATCAGAAGGTCAGCGACTACATCGTGCTCGATGATGAGAGCGAGGCGCCCGAGGGCATCTTTCGCCTGATGTTTATCAACCACAATTACCGCATCGGCACCCGGATTTTGTCGGTCGGCGCGCTCATCAAGGTGCCGCGTGCGGTGATCTGCCCATTCCGTTATCTGAGCCGCCACCAAACTTCGACCAATTATGCCTAACCGCCGTCGGCCCGGCGCAGGTTCGCCTGCGTCGGCCCGGGGCCTTGGCCCCAGCGGGCTTGCTCTACGCGGGCCCGCGTAGGGCAGCGCCGCGGCAGGCCGCAGGCAGTGCCTGCGGCGGAGGCAACCAACTTTTCATCTTGCTTGGGCTGATGCTCCTTAGGCCGCGCCTTCTGCAAACGGCGGCACCAAATCATGCGTTTAGCTCTCTTGTCCAAGTGAAGGTGATGCGCGCAAAGCCCGTCTGTGTGGGCTTCGTGGCGCTTTGTGCATGACCTAGTGGCTTGTTTAGCCGCGCTAGAGTTGCTAAAATGATCGTTTGACCCTTATTAGCAAGTCTAGTTTTCGTGGGATATTTGTTTGATGGACAATTCCGCAAGCACCGAGTTTAAGCAACTGATTGCCCGTGGTAAGGAGCAGGGCTACCTCACCATCGAAGAGATCAATGACCTGATCCCACCTGATATCATCTCAGGAGATCAGCTCTCGGTCTTTATCCAGACCTTTATTGATATGGGCATCAGAGTCTGTGAAACCCCACCAGATCCTGATGAGCTCTTAATCAACGAGAACTCCCAGTCCGTTGACTCCGAGGACGTGGAGACGGTCGCCTCCCAGTTGGACAGCTCGGTTGATATTGGTCGTACCACTGACCCAGTGCGCATGTACATGCGCGAGATGGGCAATGTCTCACTGCTGACGCGCAAAGACGAGATCGAGATCTCCAAGCGCATTGAGCGCGGTACCAACGATGTCCAGAAGTGCATCGTCGAGTACCCGATGGCGATGCGCGAGCTCTTTGCCCGCTTTGAGGAAGCGAGCTCCCCGGACACGGAGCTGCGCTACAGCGACATCATTGTCGGCTTTACTGATCCCTACGTAGAAGACGATGCGCAATTAGAGAAGGCCATTGCCCAAGTGGCCAGCTCCCGCGCCGCCGCCAATGCCGCTGCGGCCGCCGAAAAGGCCAAGAAGGCCGCCAAGACGGTTGAGGTAGTCGAAGAGCCCGAGCTCGTTGATGACGCCGAACTGGCCGCCATCGGCTCGGATATCGACTCGGGCGATATCGCCGCTGACGATCTCGACGACGAAGACTTGGGCTTAGAGGGCGAAGAGACTCAAGAAGAGGAAAAGCCAAAGGAGAGCAAGAGCAAGAAGACTCAGGCCAAGCGTAAGGGTGCTAAGGGCAAAGCCGCCGAAGCTGAAAGCTCCGATGAGGACGAAGAGGCTGACTCCGAAAGCGAGAGCTCGTCCTCGAGCAATGACTCCGGCCCTGATCCTGAGATGATCAAGCAGAAGTTCCAAGAGCTGCGCGTCCAATTTGATAAGGTGCAAGCCCTGCGCGAGAAGACCAGTGCGGTCAGCAAGCGCAAGTACGAAGAAGAGTTAAAGCGCTTAACTGAGCTCTTCTCGACCTTCCGCTTAGTGCCGCAGCAGCTTGAGGCATTGCTCAACCACATGCGCGACATGATGGAGCGTGTTAAGGCCCAAGACCGGCGCATCCGTGAGATCGCGGTCACCCGCTGCGGCATGAAGGTTGAGGACTTGCGCACCTACTACACCGACTCGGCCAAGGAGTCGAGCATGGAGTGGTACGAGAAGGCGATCAAGCCGCGCCGTGCCTACGCCACGCGCTTAAAGGAATATCGTCCGCAGATCGAGAAGTGCGTCGAGGCCCTGCAGAACATCGAGCAGGAAGCCGGTATCTCGATTGCGCGCCTGCGCGAGCTTTCGCGTCGCGTCATGATGGGCGATGCCATGGCCAAGAAGGCCAAGAAGGAGATGGTCGAGGCAAACTTACGTTTGGTGATCTCGATTGCCAAAAAGTACACCAACCGCGGTCTTTTGTTCCTTGACCTGATCCAAGAGGGCAACATCGGCCTGATGAAGGCGGTCGATAAGTTCGAGTACCGCCGTGGCTACAAGTTCTCGACCTACGCCACGTGGTGGATTCGCCAAGCGATCACCCGCTCCATCGCCGATCAGGCCCGTACCATCCGCATCCCGGTACATATGATTGAGACCATCAACAAGCTCAATCGTATCTCGCGCCAGATGCTCCAGGAGAAGGGCCGTGAGCCAACTCCGGAAGAGTTAGCCTCGAAGATGGGCCTGCCTGAGGAGAAGATCCGCAAGGTCATGAAGATTGCCAAGGAGCCAATCTCGCTGGAAACCCCAGTTGGTGACGACGATGATTCGCACTTGGGCGACTTTATTGAGGACAGCTCGATCGAGGTGCCATCGGAGGCTGCGACCTCCGAGTCGTTAAAGGCGGCGATCAACACTGTCTTAGACGAGATGCCACCACGGGAGGCGCAAGTGCTGCGTATGCGCTTTGGTATCGGCATGACCTCCGACCACACCTTAGAAGAGGTGGGCCGTCAGTTTGGTGTGACGAGGGAGCGGATTCGCCAGATAGAGGCTAAGGCCCTGCGCAAGCTGCGCCACCCATGCCGCTCGGCCGGCCTCAAGGGCTTCTTAGACTAAGCCATTAGCCTCAGCCAGAGGCCCTCAGCGCGGCGCTCACTTGCTCAGAGCGCCGCCGCAGGCGCCGCTACGCCCAGGCGTGGCATAGAAATAGCTTCCTCAGATACAATCTGAGGAGGCTTTTTTGCACTCTGAGGTGTTTGCTAAGGAAAGTTGTATGACTGAAGCTGAAATTTTCGACAAGATTGTTGAGATCGTCGATCCGCTGGATCCTATTACCTTAGAGACGGTAGTGCGCGAGTGCGCTGACATCGACTCGCTGGCGCTGTTCAATATCGTCTTCTTCTACAAGCAAGAGAAGGGCTTGGCTTTGACCTTGAACGATCTGATCCCTTGCAACACCGTAGGTGACATCGTCAAGCTGATTGCCTCCAAGTAGCAAGCAGATTCTTCAGAATCCAAAACGGCCGCAGTAGCGGCCGTTTCTCTTGGTGCCTGCTGCGCGGCAGGCGCGGGTCTCGGCGCGAGCGCCGACTTAGTGCGCCTCGGCGCTCTCGTGGTAGAGACGCTCGATCTCGGCCCAGACTTCCTCTGGGTTATGGCGCCAGATGATGCCATGGATGCCGAGCTTGTTGGCCGCAGCGATGTTGGTCTCGCTGTCGTCGATGAAGATGCAGTCATCGGCCTTTAAGTGGTAGCGCTCCAGCAGCGTGTAGAAGATGCGCTTGTCCGGCTTCTTCATCAATTCCTCGCCCGAAACGACAATGCCCTCGAGCTCCTCTAAGAACGGATAGTGGTTGAAGGCGTACGGGAAGGTTTCGGCCGACCAGTTGGTCAGGCCATAGACCGTGAAGCGCGGATCGGCTTTGATCTTCTTGAGCAGGTTGACCCCATCAGGTAGCTCGCCGTGCAGCATCTGCGGCCAGCCTGTGTGGTACATCTCGATCTCCTTTTTCCACTCTTGGTGCTGGGCGCTGAGCTCGGCCACGCCTTCGGCAAAAGGCTTACCTGCGTCCATCTGGGAGTTCCACTCGCCGGTGCAGATTTCCGCTAAGAACTGTTCCATCTTGGCGTCATCGTTGAAGTAAGGGCGATAGAGGTAGCGTGGATCCCAATCCAATAAGACCCCACCAAAGTCGAAAATTACATTTTTTCTCACAGCCTAAACTCCTATCACGACGGATCTGATACGTCCAGCTCTCCGCTTGAGCTGTAGCCGTTTGCGCCCGTCTCACTGCTGTAACTCAAGCATAGCGCACCTAGGGGGTGCTTGAGAATAGAACTGAGAGAAAGATGCGACCTGCGGCGAAGGTCATGTCACCGTGCTCTGTCACGCCCTGCGCCGTGCTTGCCTTAAAGTTGTGCAGGCAGGGGGGCCGAGGTCTTTTGCTGGGCTAATTTGGTGCGAGTGTGCCGAAATTGCGCGTGGTGAGTATGATCACACGCACTAAGCTCAAGCGCACTAAGCGCAGACGCACTGAGTGCAGGCGCACTGCGCGCAGGCTTAGTTCGATCTTGGTTTGTGAGGAGATGAAGCGATGTCCCATTTCAGTCGTAACTTGGTATGCTCGGCCTTGTTGGCAGGTGCTGCTGCCTTAGCCTTTAGCTCTAGCGCTTGGGCGCAGGACGAGAGCCGAGGTGCCTTGCGCGTCGGGACGGAGTCTTCTTATGCGCCATTTGAGTTCACGCAAGAGGGCAAGCTGGTCGGCTTTGACATCGATTTGGCCGAAGCGGTCGCCGCCGAGCTGGGATATGACATCGAGTGGGTACAGATGCCTTTTGATGGCTTGATCCCAGCCATGCTGACCTCACAGGTGGACATGGCGGTCGCCTCCTTTACCGTCACCGCCGAGCGCGCCAAGCGCGTTAACTTCTCCGACCCGTACTATCGCTCGGGTATCACCTTCGTGGTACGTGCTGATGACGCCCAAAAGTATGCCGCCGGGGCTGATGCCTTAAAGGGCCTGCAGCTGTGCGCGCAGCTCGGCTCGGTCTCGGCCATGAAGGCTGAGACCTTAAGCCCGGGCAAGGTCACCACCTTTAACGACGCCTACGCCGGTTACTTAGAGTTAAAGCAGGGCGGCTGCGCCGCCATGGTCAATGACCGTCCGGTCAACCAGTACTTTATCAAGACCTCCAAGGGCGCTGAGGGCTTAGTCGAGTTGACTCAGGTCTTAGACGCCGAGGATATGGCCATGGTAATCCCGAAGGGCAACGACGAGCTCTTAGCTGAGGTTAACAAGGCCTTAGCCTCCTTAAAGGCCAACGGCAAGTACGACGAGCTCTACACCAAGTGGTTTGGTGCCGCCCCGCAGGCCGAATAGAGCCAGAGAGCAAGCCGCACCGTACCTTCCGCCGCGCCGCGGTCGCCTCACAACTCAAGGCGGCCGCGGCGCTGCCGTATCCGGGCCTGCCAAGGCCACGCAGCCCGGCGGCACCGCCGCGCCGAACGAGGCGCGCCGGGCGGGCGCACCAATTGGGTCCTGCGGGCTATTTTTGCGTGAGAAAGCGCAAAGCTTGGCCGTACATCGTATAATGTGCGCTTGATTCTGCCGTAAAATGGGCAAGAGCGTAGCTCAAAGCAGGGCAAGAAGTGCCAAGGTGGCACTGCCCCATAGCTCAAATTGGTTCACGGTAAGAGCAGCCCCCGCGCCTTTGCGCGGCTGATCTTCTTACCTTAACTCAGTTGCGCTGGTGCGCTTAGGCGCATCGGTGGGAGATATGATATGTCGTTTACTTTAAGTGGTGCCCTGAAGTCATTGGCTTGTGCCGCTGCTTTATCGTGCTGTGCTGTTTCCTTAGCTCAGGCGGAGACCTTACGCGTCGGTACGGAGGCGACCTATGCGCCGTTTGAGTTTGCCGCCGAAGACGGCTCGCTCACGGGCTTTGACGTCGAGTTAATGCAGGCCATTGGCAAGGAAATCGGCTATGATGTCGAGATCGTCAACATGCCTTTTGATGGCTTGATCCCTGCCATCATGACCTCGCAGATCGATGCCATCATCGCTGCTATGTCGATCACCCCAGAGCGCGCCAAGCGCGTGGCCTTCTCCGAGCCTTACTACACCTCAGGCCTGTCGGTCTTAATCCGTGAGGAGACCGCAAGCAAGTACCCTAACGTCGATGCCTTAAAGGGCCAAGCCCTGTGCGTGCAGATCGGCACCACTGGCGCCATGACCGCCGAGAAGTTATCTCCGGGCAAGGTCAAGGCCTTCAACACCGAGCCTGAGGCCTTCATGGAGCTCAAGGCTAAGGGCTGTGAGGGCGTGGTCAACGACCGTCCAATCAATCTCTACTTCTTAGCTCAGTCCAATGCCTCCGAGGGCGTCACCGAGCTGCCTGAAATCTTGACCGCCGAGAAGTATGGCATTGCCACCCACAAGGACAATAAGGAACTGCAAGCTCAGATCAATGAAGGCTTACAGAAGCTCCGCGCCAACGGTACTTACGACAAGATTTACCAGAAGTGGTTTAAGCTCGCCCCAAGCGAGAAGTAAGCGCCACTGATGCTGCGCCTGCCGCAGCCTGCCAGCCGCAGAGTCTTTACCCTGCGGCTGTGCCAACTTTGGGCTGGCGCATCGCCGTTAGGCGTCGCGTCCAGCGAAGGTCACTAGGTCTTGCCCCGCCCCGATGAGATAGAAGGTAGGGCCGGGCCTAAGTTTTTGAGAGTGTTACCACGTGTCGATTCCCTTTGATTTGTCCTTAATCTTCGACAGCTTACCGCTGCTTGGTATCGGTGCCTTAGTGACCATTGAGATCACGGCGGTCTCGGTGTTCTTAGGTACCTGCATTGGTTTAATGGTGGGCATTGCCGAGCTAGCGCGCTACCCTTGGATTCGCATCCCCGCCAAGATCTATGTGGATTTCATCCGTGGTACCCCACTGTTAGTCCAGATCTTCATCATCTACTTTGCGCTGCCGATCATCTTAGGCACGCGTATCGAGCCGTTCATCGCCGCAGTTGCTGCCTGCTCGATTAACTCGGGCGCCTACGTCGCAGAGATCTTCCGTGCTGGTATCCAATCGATCGACAAGGGCCAGATGGAAGCAGGCCGCTCCTTGGGCATGAGCTGGACGCAGACCATGCGCTACATCGTGATCCCACAGGCCTTCCGGCGTACCATCCCACAGCTAGGCAATGAGTTCATCGCCATGTTAAAGGACTCGTCCTTGGTCTCGGTCATCGGCTTTGAGGAGTTAACCCGCAAGGGCCAGCTCGTTATCGCTTCGACCTACGGTTCGCTTGAGATTTGGACCGCGGTAGCCATCATCTACCTCATCATGACCTTATCCATCACGCGCTTTGTCGCCTTCTTAGAGAAGCGCTTCAAGTAGTCGGGCCCAGTTACGAGGTAGAACCATGTCAGACGCTATTATCAAGATTCGCAATCTGCACAAGAGATTTGGCCAAAACGAGATCCTCCGCGGCATCGACTTAGACGTCGCCAAGTCCGAGGTCGTGGTGATCATTGGCCCATCGGGCTCCGGTAAGAGTACCTTACTGCGCTGCGTCAACTACTTAGAAGTGCCCTCTGACGGCATGATCACGATTGACGGCCAAGACATTACCCGCGACGTCAACATCAATACCATTCGCGCCGAAGTGGGCATGGTATTCCAGCACTTCAACCTCTTCCCGCACATGACCGTGCTCAAGAACATCACCATGGCTCCGGTGATGGTGCGCAAGAAGAGCGAGGACGAGGCCAAGAAGATCGCCCTCGAGCTCTTAGAGCGCGTCGGACTCAAGGACAAGGCCGACAGCTTCCCCAGCCAGCTCTCCGGTGGCCAGCAGCAGCGTGTGGCCATTGCGCGCGCCTTAGCGATGCAGCCTAAGATCATGCTTTTCGATGAGCCAACCTCGGCCTTAGACCCAGAGATGGTTAAGGAAGTCTTGGACGTCATGCAGCGCCTTGCCGAGTCGGGCATGACCATGATGATCGTGACCCACGAGATGGGCTTTGCCCGTGAGGTTGCCGACCGCGTCATCTTCGTTGACGGCGGCAAGATCTTGGAGATGGGCACGCCCGAGCAGGTGTTCGAGCACCCGCAAGAGGCGCGAACCCAAGAGTTCTTAAACAAGATCCTCTAAACCCCATTACCTTACTTAGGAGGCCGTCAGTGACGGCCTTCCTTATCTGGGCCGCTCCGACGCTGCGCGCAGAGTCGGCGGCTTGCGCCGCGTGCCGCGCGCCTGCGCCGCCGGGCCCGCGCAGGCCAGTCCGCGCAGCGGCCAGCAGGCTGCCTTGTGCGGCGCGGCCTGGGTGGCAGCCTGCGGGGCGTTTTTGGGCGGTGGGGCACAAAGTTGGCACTTTGGGGTGATGGTGGCTTAATCTTGGGCCAAAGTTTTCTATAATTGGCAAGGTTTCTTTTTCTAGGAGCGAACATGCGCATTATTCTGTTAGGACCACCAGGTGCTGGTAAGGGCACTCAGGCTCAAACTTTAACTAAGGCTTTCTCGATCCCGCAGATCTCCACCGGCGACATGCTGCGTGCTGCCATCAAGGCAGGCACCCCATTAGGCCTGCAGGCCAAGGCTGTGATGGATGAGGGTAAGTTAGTCTCCGATGAGATTATCTTAGGCTTAGTTAAGGAGCGCATTGCCGCTGACGACTGCGCCAATGGCTTCCTCTTCGATGGCTTCCCACGCACCATTCCGCAGGCTGAGGCGTTAGTTGAGGCCGGTATCGCCATCGACGCCGTAGTCGAGCTGCAGGTACCTGATGAGAAGATCGTCAAGCGCATGTCGGGCCGTCGCGTGCACTTAGCTTCGGGCCGTACCTACCACATCGTCTACAACCCACCGAAGGTTGAGGGCAAGGACGACGTCACCGGCGAGGACTTAGTAATCCGTGCCGACGACCAAGAAGACACCGTCCGCAGCCGCCTTGAGGTTTACCACAAGCAAACCGAGCCATTGGTTGCCTTTTACAAGGACTTAGCCGCCAAGGGCCAGACCTATTACTTAGAGCTCGATGGTGACCGTCCGGTCGAGACCATCGCCGAGGAAATGGTCAGCGCCTTAAAGGCCAACTGCGGCAAGTAAGCCCCCAAGCTGAGCGGCTGTAACGCCGCCTAATCTTGAGGAAAGCCCTGACGTCTCTGGCGTTAGGGCTTTTTAGTTGCGCCAAAAGCCACTACAATACGGCAAGGCTTGACAGCTGATGGGGCCCGCGACGGGCTAATCTTTCTTGGTTTGATCGGAGGCGGCGCTTGCGCTCCCAGAAGGGGGTATCCGCGCTGGTAAGTGATGAAGCGATTTGGTGCTTGGATCCTCGCGCTGGGTTTAGTGGTGGCAGGGAGCGCAGGAAGCTCGGCCGCATCTGCCGCCGAAGTGTCGGCGCCTGCTAATGGGGCCGCCACCGGTGCTGCTCAGAGCGCAGCCACGGGCGCAGCTCAAGGCTCAGACAATAGCGCTGAGCTGGACTTGCCCCCAGTCCCTGAGCTGCCATGCCCATCGTTCTGGTCGGTACAGCCGAATCCAAGCGTTGAGAACTCACTGTCCTATGTTCACGACTCGGGCGACCTCGCTGTTAGCGTTACCTACATCGCCGATCAAAGCGGCTCGGAGGTCAGCTCTGAGACCTTTGCGCGCGTCGCGGCCGAGCAGATGAATTGCACCTTGCCAATTCACTCCAACCTCATCGGCCATGCTTGGTCGTTTACCTGCGATGATGGCGAGATCGAGGCCATTGTCTATGGCGACGATGGCGACTTAGTGCTCTTGAGCATCGCCGGGCGTAACGAAAAGACCGAGAACTACTTGGACGGCTTCATCTCCTTCCTGACCTATCAGGCCAGCCGCCGCTAGCCTGCGCGCAGGCCCAGCGCCGCCACCGCGGCGCGCAGCTGCGCCGCGGGCTGGGCGCCGCAACGACGCGGCGTAGGCTGCGGACACAAAAAAGCCTGTCGCGCTATCTGGAGAGTGGATAGGGGACAGGCTTTGTTATTTTGAGTTGAATCTTAGATGCCGCCGAGCAGTTGCAAGATCAGGTTGCCTTGCTGGTTGGCCATCATAAACATCTGCAACGAAGCTTGCTGGCGGATCTGCGCTGAGAGCATGTTGGAGACTTCCTCAGCGTAGTCAGTATCACGAATGCGCGAGCGCGCATCGGAGAGGTTGGCCTGCATGGTGCTGTTGAGGCGCATGGTCGAATCAAGGCGTACTTGCAGGGCACCAGCTTGACCGCGCTGGGCATCTACGACGCCGATCATCGCATCGACGTGGTCAATCAGGGCGTTGGCATCATCCTGATTTTTGATGACGAAGTGACCATTAGCATCGACTACACTATCGTCATTGAGGCCTGCCGCGGTGGCGATATCTTTGAGCTTCATGCTCTGGGTGAAGTCGGTGGTGATGGTATTGCCGGTGTTCGGGCCCACTTGCAGGGTGAACATGCCTTTGTTAAACATTGAGCTGTCTTCACCCAATAAGATGGTTTCACCGGCGAAGGTAGTATCTTCGGCGATACGGGTGATTTCGTCGGCCAGTGAGTTCATCTCTTGGGTGATGGCATCACGCTCGGCTTGGCTGTAGGTACCGTTGGCCGATTGGACGGCGAGGGTACGGATGCGCTGGAGCATGTTGACGGTTTCATCCAAAGCGCCTTCGTAGGTCGCAGCTAAGGCGCTACCGTCGGCCGCGTTGCGGTTGGCTTGGCCCAAACCATTGATCTCGCTGGTCATGCGATTGGCAATCTGCAGACCGGCTGGGTCGTCCTTGGCCGAGTTGATACGATACCCCGACGCCAGACGTTGCATCGCGGTATTGAGTTGACTCGTCGCGAGGCTCAAATAGTTTTGAGCGCGCATCGACGCGATATTGGTCAGATATAGTGCCACTTTGCTCTCCTTGCGACTTGCTTACCATGACCAAGAACCAAAGGCTACCACGTCACCGCGGGTGGTAGGGTCAAGGTGGCGCTCCCCTTAGGACACAGGAGCGCGCAGCTTATGCGCATCAATGTGTATCTCTACACTTCTTATATCGGCCAGTGCAGGCACAACTTTAGAGCAAGCGCCCCCTGCGCTCAAGCCCAGTCCGTGGCCGTTTATGCGCGTATCCTCTGGGGATGAACTTTTGTACCTGGGCGCTATATTTTGTATCTAGCCAAGGCACCGCCTCAACCGCAGCTGTCCCATCGGCTCCGGAGCGCCCCTGCTTCCACCTCCAAGGCCAACTCAACCGCAGGCGCACACTGAGCGCAGTCTCGAAGGTGTACCAGATTGGCCCGCTACCTTCGCCTTAGAGACCTGATGGCTCCTTGGGGTAGCCGTAGCGGTGGCTTGCTCAAGAGTGCCTGCTGGCCTTTGGCTTGAGCGTGAGGTGCGGCTCATGCGCGGGGAGGGGGCTTGATGCCGCGGTGCTTTTTGCTTTTGCTAAACTGAGGACAGGCGCAAGGCGCCGCGCCACGAGTGTGGGTGGCGTTTGAGACAAGGAAGGATTGATATGAGTTCGTTACAGGATTTAGCGGTGGGTACGGCCGCAGATATGGCCGCAGATATGGCCGCAGATATGGCCGCAGATATGGCCGCAGGTATGGCTGCAGCGGGGGCTGCTGCGCTTGATACTGCTCCTGAAGTGGATTTGCATTACTTGGAGCTGCTGTCGCAGTCCTACCCCAATAAGGTCGCGGCCTTCTCGGAGATCATCAATCTCCAAGCGATCTTGAATCTGCCTAAGGGCACCGAGCACTTCGTCAGTGATCTGCACGGCGAGTATGAGGCCTTTTGCCACATCCTAAATAGCTGCTCAGGCGTAATTCACGACAAGGTCGATGAGCTCTTTGCTGCCATGGCCCCGCAGGCCAAGGCCGAGCTGTGCACCCTCATCTACTACCCCGAGGAGGTGATAAAGCTGACCTCCGAGCAGGGCTTGCTCACTGATGAGTGGTACCAAGAGAAGCTCGGGGCCTTGATTACGCTGTGTAAGTACCTCTCCTCTAAGTACACCCGCTCGAAGGTACGTAAGGCCATCAACCAAAACTACAGCTACATCATCGATGAGCTGCTGCACGCCCAAGAAGGCGAGAGCAACAGCCGCGCGCAATACCATGCCGCCATTATCACCACCATCTTGCGCACCAACGCTGCGCCCCACTTCTTGATGTCGCTGTGCGCTCTCGCCAAGCGCTTGGCGGTTGACCACTTACATGTGGTCGGTGACGTCTATGACCGCGGCCCGCACCCGGATAAGATCATGGCGCTGCTCATGGACTACCACAGCATCGACCTGCAATGGGGTAATCACGACATCCTGTGGATGGGCGCCGCCTTGGGCTCGCCTGCCTGCATCGCCACGGTGCTGCGCAACAACATCAACTACTTCAACTGCTCGCTCTTAGAGAGCGCCTACGGCATCTCGCTGCGCAAGCTCAATGACTTCGCCCAGAAGACCTATACCTCACCGGCTAAGCCCCATGAGGAAGCAGCGCCCTATGAGGAAGGGGCGTCCCATGAGGAAGGGGCATTCCATGAGGAAGGGGCGTCCCTTGAGGAAGGGACGTCCCATGAGGAGGGGGCCGGGGCGAGCCACGGTGGTAGTGCCTTTGCCCCGCAGGGCGAAGATGTCCCGGAGGATGAGCACTCCTATGAGCTCATGATGCATGCCTACGCCGATGACAATCGGGCCAAGATGGTCAAAGCCATCACCGTGATTGCGCTCAAGCTGCAGGGCCAGCTCATCAAGCGCAACCCCGAGTTTGGCATGGACGATCGCCTGCTCCTCAACAAGATGGACTTAGAGCGTGGTACGGTGAAGATCGGGGACGTCGAGTATCAGCTCAATACCACCGACCTGCCGACGATTGACCCTAAAGATCCCTTTGCCTTAAGCCGCGATGAGGCCTACATCATGAAGCGGTTGCAGGAGTCCTTTTTACAGTCGCGCCAGCTCCAGCGTGAAGTTGCCTTCTTGTTTAGCCACGGTTCGATCTACAAGATCTTCAATGGCAACTTGCTCTATCACGGCTGTGTGCCGATGACTCCGGAGGGCAAGTTCCGGGAGGTCAACTGCCATGGCCAAGTCTTAAGCGGGCGCAAGTATTTGGACTACTGCGAGCAGGTGGCGCGGCAGGCTTACTTCAAGCGCGATGAGCGCAGCCTCGACTTCATGTACTTTCTGTGGTGTGGCCTGCTCAGCCCGCTCGCCGGGCGCGTCATGAAACCGTTTGAGCGCTACTTCATCGACGATAAGGCCACCCATAAAGAGCCGCGTGACCCGTACTACGAGCACTACTACCGCGAAGACGTCTGCCGCATGATCTTGCGCGAGTTCGGCCTCAACGAAGACACCGGCCACATCATCAATGGTCACACCCCGATCAAGGTACGTGAGGGCGAAAGCCCGGTACGCGGCAATGGCAAGCTCTTCGTCATCGACGGTGGCCTCTGTCAGGCCTACCACAAGACCACCGGCATCGCCGGTTACACCTTGATTTGCTCGAGCCACGGCATGGTGCTCAAGGCCCACCGCGCCTTTGACAGCATCCACAAGGCCATCTACGAGCATATCGACCTTGAGTCCGAGGCCACCGAAGTCGAGCACTATCACGACCGCCTCAAGGTCGCCTCCACCGACAATGGGCGCAAGATCAAGCGCACCATCGCCGAGCTCGAGGCGCTACTCCACGCTTACCAAAACGGCCTCATTCCGGAGCGCACATAGCACCACGCGCGGCTGCGCGTCGCGCGCGCAGGGCGCGTTCTGCGCAGTGCCCGTTCTGCGCGTGCGGGCTGTGCATGCTGGGCGGGGCGGGCGCTGGAGATGAGGATTTCATGGGCTCAGGGGCCGCAGGTCGCTGGGCCTTTTGTTTGGGGGTAGGGCGTGAACTTGTATAAGTAAAACTTATCAATAGGACGATCGGGCGGAGCGCAGGGTCGCAGGTGGGCTTGCTGGGCGGTGACCTTCTGCCTAAGTTTGAAGTTTGTCACAAGAAAAGTGATAGATAAGCGCTTCTATGGCTCATATTGCGGGCGCTGCGGCGGCGCTGCGCGCGGCTTGAGGCGAAGGATTACTGGCGCTTAGGTCTTCGGCGGGAGCGTCTTGGCAATTTGGGTGGATGGTTTAGCTTTAGCTTGTCAGGGGCAAACTCGGGCCTGCGCAGGCGGAGAAGCCTGTGTTTATCAGGCTTGGTGCTGGGGGTGGGGCCTGTTTGGCTTCGTAAATGACTTTTATTAAAGTGTTTAGCAAACTTTAACAAATTGCAGTATCACCTGAGCGCAGGCTATCAAGTGAGAAAAATGGCGCAACTTCCTGCGCGCCGTGCGCTCTATCACAGAACAAAGTGCTTGTTTATCAGCTTTTGCCGAATCGTCGCAACTTCCGCAAACGGTTACGGGAACGCAGGTGGTGCGACTAGAGATGAGAATCGGGGCGGCAGGGATCTTGCGGCCTGCGCGGCGGGAAGCCTGATTTCATCAGGGCTGGCGGCGTTTTTGCCCGTTTTTGCAGGTGATAATGCGCCGGAGTAAAAAAGCGTAGGCCATGAGGCACTTTGCTTGTTTTTTGGGCGACCTCAGGGAATAATAGGCCTCGTTCGATTTGATTGAGTTTTCACAGCCACGGAGCGCAAGCGACTAAGTTCGCAAGCTGCGCAGGTCAAAGACCTGCAGAGCGCAGAGCGCCTCCGAGGAACGCAAGTTCGGCTGGTGACTTTCTGATACCCTCGCGGGATCTCGTGGAGACGTTTATGAGAACTGAATGGCGTGGTTTTAAGGGCACTCACTGGTTAGACGAAGTAGACGTTCGCGACTTCGTCCAAAACAACTACACCCAGTACAACGGCGATGAATCCTTCCTCGCTGGCCCAACCGCCAATACTGACAAGCTCTGGGGCATCTTACAGGATCTCCAAAAGCAAGAGCGTGCCAAGGGCGGTGTTCTCGACATGGAGACTGAGATTGTCTCCGGTATCACTGCTTATGGTCCTGCCTACATCGGCGAGGGCACCAAGGACTTAGAGAAGGTTGTTGGCCTGCAGACCGACAAGCCATTGAAGCGCGCCTTCATGCCATACGGTGGCATCAAGATGGCCCAAGAGGCTTGCACCACCTACGGCTACACCCCAAATCCTAAGTTCGAGCAGATCTTCAACGAGTACCACAAGACTCACAATCAGGGTGTCTTCGACGCTTACACCCCTGAGATGCGTGCTGCCCGCAAGAACAAGATCATCACCGGTTTACCAGACACCTATGGCCGTGGCCGTATCGTTGGTGACTACCGCCGTGTTGCTCTGTACGGTATCGATTACTTAATCGCCAAGAAGAAGGAAGATTTCGCTAACTGCGGCTGCGGCATCATGACCGATGACGTCATCCGTCAGCGCGAAGAGTTAACCGATCAGATCCGTGCCTTAGGCCAGATGAAGCAGATGGCTGCTTCCTATGGCTACGACATCTCCAAGCCAGCTGCCAACGCCCGTGAGGCCTTCCAGTGGCTGTACTTTGGCTACTTAGCTGCCATCAAGACCCAGAATGGCGCTGCTATGTCGGTCGGCCGTATCTCGACCTTCCTCGACATCTACATCGAGCGTGACATCGCTGAGGGCACCTTAACTGAGTCCGAGGCTCAGGAGTTAGTTGACCATATCGTTATGAAGTTCCGTATGGTCAAGTTCGCCCGTATCCCATCGTACAACCAGCTCTTCTCGGGCGACCCAGTCTGGGCTACCTTAGAGATGGCCGGTATCGGCATGGACGGCCGTTCGATGGTTACCAAGAACGATTTCCGCTTCTTGCACACCTTAGAGAACATGGGCCCAGCTCCAGAGCCTAACTTAACCGTTCTCTACTCCAAGAACTTACCAGAGGGCTTCCGCGACTACGCCGCTAAGGTCTCGATCATCTCCTCGTCGGTTCAGTACGAGAACGATGACGTCATGCGCCCAATCTGGGGTGACGACTACTCCATCTGCTGCTGTGTATCGGCTACCGAGACCGGCAAGGAGATGCAATTCTTCGGCGCCCGCGCTAACTTAGCTAAGTGCATGCTCTACGCGATCAACGGTGGCGTTGACGAGAAGACCTTCGCCCAAGTCGGCCCTAAGTATCGCCCAATCACCTCCGAGTACTTAGACTACAACGAGGTCATGGAGCGCTACGACGACATGATGGATTGGCTGGCAGGCCTGTACGTTAACGTACTGAATCTGATCCACTACATGCACGACAAATACTTCTACGAGGCTGCTGAGATGGCCTTGATCGATACCGATGTACGTCGTACCTTCGCTACCGGTATCGCCGGCTTCTCGCACGTAGTTGACTCCTTAAGCGCCATTAAGTACGCCAAGGTTAAGTGCATCCGCAACGAGCAGGGCATCGTAGTTGACTACGAGACCGAGGGTGACTTCCCACGCTACGGTAACGACGACGACCGCGCCGACGAGATCGCAGTATGGTTACTCAAGACCTTCTTAACCAAGATCAAGAAGTATCACACCTATCGCAACAGCGAGCCAACCACCTCGATCCTCACCATCACCTCGAACGTCGTTTACGGTAAGGCCACCGGTTCCTTACCTGATGGCCGCAAGGCTGGTGAGCCATTAAGCCCAGGTGCTAACCCATCCTACGGTGCTGAGAAGAGCGGCTTATTAGCCTCCTTAAACTCCGTTGCCAAGCTCCCATACGAGTTTGCCTTAGACGGTATCTCCAACACCCAGACCATTTCGCCTGACGCTTTAGGTCACGACTTAGGCGAGCGCACCAAGAAGTTAGTCCAAGTTATGGACGGCTACTTCGAGCAGGGTGCTCACCACCTCAACGTCAATGTCTTTGGTACTGAGAAGCTCATCGACGCGATGGAGCATCCAGAGAAGCCAGAGTACGCTAACTTCACCATCCGCGTCTCGGGCTATGCCGTTAAGTTCATCGACTTAACCCGTGAGCAGCAGTTAGACGTTATCGCACGTACCTGCCACAAGGCCATGTAATCTGCCCTACGGCGATTACAACTTAGGTTAGATACCTAAACGGGCACCTGAGGCGCAAGCTTCAGGTGCCTTGTGTGTTTTTAGACCCAGTGAAACGATTGAGAGCGTTTTGCAGCTGCCGCCGCCGCGCCGGGGCCAGAGCCCCAGAGCAGGTAGAATAGGGCGCGCGGGCACCCCAGCGCCTGTGTGCTCACGCGCGCTCTGCGCTGCCACGCAGCCTGCGCCTTCGTGCAGGCCAGCTACGTGCTGCCGCGCATCATGCGCCGCTGTGCGCTCTGATCAATGTTGTAGACGGATTTGTTGCGATGACCTCTGCCTTTGTACACTCCTTTGAAACCTTTGGTTCGGTTGATGGCCCGGGCGTGCGCTTTGTGGTGTTTTTACAGGGCTGCAAGATGCGCTGCCTGTACTGCCACAACCCTGATACGTGGAAGCAGAATGTCGGCGAGGAGAAGACCGTCGACCAGATCATCAAGCAGGCCCTGCGCTATCGCCCGTACTGGGGCGACAAGGGCGGCGTCACCTGCTCCGGCGGTGAGCCCCTTTTGCAGATGGAGTTCATGATTGAGTTCTTTAAGGCGTTAAAGGCTCAAGGCATTAACACCACGATCGACACGGCCGCTGGCCCGTTCACGCGCGAAGAGCCCTTCTTCTCGCAATTCCAAGAGCTGATGCAGTACACCGACTTGGTGATGCTCGATATCAAGCATATCGACAATGACAAGCATAAGGCCCTCACCCACGTCCCGAACACCAACATCCTCGACTGCGCGCGCTACTTAAACGAGATCAACAAGGACGTCTGGATCCGCCATGTCTTGGTGCCAGGCTACACCGACGATGAGGCCTCGCTACAGCAGCTGCACGACTTCATTGCGACCTTAGATAACGTCAAGCGTGTCGAAGTCCTGCCGTACCACAGCTTTGGTGCCTTCAAGTGGGAAGAGATGAAGATCCCATATCAGCTCAAGGACACGCCTGCGCCATCGGAAGAGTCGATCGCGCAGGCCAAGAGCATCTTGGGCGTTGAGTCCTTTGCCGACTACGAAGCCCATCTCAAGAACAGTTAAGCCTCAGGGCCACCTCCTAACGGACGTGGCCTTTTAACTGCGCCGCGTCCTACTCATCGACGTCGTCGAGCTCGACGCTGCGCTTGAAGAAGTCTTGGGAGCAGCCCTTGATGACGGCGCCGAAGCTCGAGCAATTGATGAACTCGACCTGCGGGTGCTTGGCGATGACGCTCTCGACATAGAGGCGCGAGGCGGTGTAGCTGTGCAGGGCCTTGCGCATCTTGCCGTCGTTGCACTCGACCGGGTCGGTTTGGGCCGTGCCGGTGATGGCTTGATCGAGCTCGCTGGAAAGTCCGGCGTGGAAGGTGCTCTGCTGGGCGACCGTATCAAGGCCCATGAAGTAGATACTCCATGCTTGTTGCTTGAGCGCAAGCGAGAGCATGATGCTGGCGCTACCGCTGCTCAGGTCAAGGTCGGTCAAGGCATGCTCTTGCTTGACGACATTGCGTTGGCCCAAGTCGCTGGTGTAGAGCAGGTAGCGCTTGCCGGAGAATAGGGCGACTAAGCGCAGGTGGGTCTTGGCGGTGAAGATCAAGGCGCTGTGCTCGTAGAGGTCGCGCTTGATGAAGCATTGGGGCTTGCCCAGCTCGCAGTCTTCACCGGCAATCATGTACATGCCGACATCGGCCGTGACCACGATGTCCGGGGCAAAGTTTTGGCGCTCCAAGAACGGTAGGGCGCTATCGCAGGCGATGATGCGCGCGCCCTCTTCCTTGAGCGCAAGCAAGCGCTCAAAGCTCTCGTTGAGCGAGGGGCCTGAGAAGACCAAGACCACGTCGCGGCATGGGCTGAAGGTGTTGTTGAGCAGCTGCGCGGCCATGCGGTAGTACGGGTAATTGTACTGGGCTAACAGCTCATTGATGTCATGGCGGCGCTTGACGCCAATCAGGCGCGAGTAGGTGCGCTCCTCATGGTACATGATGCGCTGCTTTAAGTTGAGATTGCTGTTCGGGCAGAGGATGATCTCCGGCAGCAAGAAGACATGGTTGGGCACAATCTCGGTGCCGTCGCTGCCCAAGATGAGGTGCGTGTGCGGCGAGGCAAGGCGCGCCCCCATCTTCTCATCGAGCGCCAGCATGATCGCGGTAATCTCCGGATTTAAGATCACCACATCGACCTCAAGCTCAGGGTAGACCTCGTGTAGGTAGGCCACGACATGCCCTGCGGCCACGCCATAGACCGTGACCCGTGGTGGCTCTTCGTAGCCGTGGGCAAAGGCCGGGTCGGCCACATTGGTGATGACTAAGGAGCGCGCAATCTTAGGGAAGCTGCTGGTATCGAGCGGCTTAGGCTCAGGGTGGGCATGGAGGCGGCGCTCATTCTCCGCGCTCGCTTGCGCAAAGAGCTCCTGTGCTGCCGCCTTCTGCTCGCGCCGCTTTGGGAAGTAGGCAAACTCGACCTCATCGATTTGCTTGGAGGCCGCCAGCTCTTGGTGCAGCTTCGGCAGTGGCAGGTGCGCGCACAGGCGGGCGCACTCCTCGGCGACATTATGGCGCGAGTAGAGCTGGATTTGGTTGATGACGATAGCCGATTGCAGGCCCTTGATGCGCTCGTAGTGGTAGTTCGAGCTAGTGTACAGGCCCTTAGCAAGGGAGTTTAAGAGCTCATGGTCTTGATAAGGCACCAAGCGCTCGAGATTAGCTTTGAAGACTTCAATCTGAGCACTCGTCATCTTAATGGCCATGGTCGCATCCTTGCTTTGATCTGATCTCGGCAGCTCAGTGCTGCTTGTAAAACATAACGACTCAAACTGCGCGCATTTGAGGTGAGTCAAAACTCTATATTGGTGGCCGCGCCTCCGGCACGCTTGTTGTTACTATACTACCCTAGATTGAGCCTGCGCGCTGCCTGTGGCGCGGGGTGGGGCTGCGCGTTGCCTGCGCGCAGCTTGCGCGCAGCTTGCGGCGCGGGCGCGGTGGCGTCTGGGCAAATTTGCTATAATGAGCCCACCGGCTTGGAATTGGATTCCCTTGAGGCTCTGATTCCCCAGAGCTCCTGTTTGCCTAGAGGTCGTTATGCTGAAGTTTTGGCTTTATATCATTGTTCTGGTTCTGTTATGTGTCTTGGGCTTGACCATTGGTTCGGCCAACGAAAGCATCGTTACCTTTGACTTCTTGTTCGTCAAAGCAGACCTGTCCTTAGGCATGGTCATGGTGGTCGGCTTAGTAGTGGGCATCGTCATCGGCCTGTACATCTCCTTATGGTTTAGCCTGAAGATGTGGACGCGCGCCTGCGGGGCTAAATCGGAGGCCAAGCGCGCCAAGAAGGAGGCCCAAAAGGCTTTAGCCCAAAGCAAGACTCAGGCGGCTTAACTTAGCGCGTGCTGCGTGAGCTTGACGTGGTACTGCTTGGCTCCGTGCCCCAGCAGGTTAGGATAGCGCCGCCTCATGGCGCTGCCCTGACGCTGGGGCATGTTGTATATAGGGGATTGGAATGAGAACGTTTTTGATCACCGGAGCGACCTCCGGCATTGGTGAGGCCTGTGCCCGGCGCTGCTTTGCGCATGGCGATCGGGTGGTGGCCCTGTGCCGCAACCTTGAGAAGGCCCAACAGCTGTTTGGCCCGGAGCTCAGCTCGGGGCAGCTGGTGGTCTTTGAACACGACTTGGCCCACAACGAAGGTCTCTACGAGCAATGCCTCAAGGAGCTCGCTCCATACCAGATCGACCGCTTCATCCACTGCGCAGGCTTGATTTACCTTAAACCAATTCACCGCACCACACATCAAGAGTGGCTTAGTATGTATGAGCTGCATCTCTTTGCCTTAAGCGAGATCATGCGGGCTTTGGTGCGTTTGAGCCGTTTGCATCATGAGCTGTCCGTGGTTGCGCTCTCCTCGGTCTCAGCACATGGCGGCCTGCTTCAGAGTGCCGCCTATGGCATGAGCAAGGAGAGTGTCGAGCACTACATTCGCCTGCTCAATAAGCAGCTCAATAAGCAGCTCAATGCGGTGCCACAAAAGCGCTTAGCGCCACCGACAGAGGCACTGGCTGCGGCTGAAGCTATGACCGATCCAGCTCAGCGGGAGCATGCGCTGGTTCTGGCTAAGACCCAAGCGGGGTTGAGACTGCGCATCAATGCCTTGGCTCCGGCTATGATCAACACTCCTATGGCAGGTGGGAGCGAGGACATCCTCGATGAGATGTACTACATCCCGCTCGAGGTCATCATCCACTGGATCTTCGAGATCCTAGAGAACCCATACATGAGCGGCCAAACCGTGGTGCTCAACAACGATTTCGTCTATTAAGGAGAGCCGCATGAAGACCTATTTAATTACGGGCGCGACCTCGGGTATCGGTGAGGCCTGCGCCCGGCGCTGCTTTGAGCAGGGCGATCGGGTGGTGGCCCTGTGCCGCAACCTTGAGAAGGCCCAACAGCTGTTTGGCCCAGAGCTCAGCTCGGGGCAGCTGGTGGTCTTTGAACACGACTTGGCCCACAACGAAGGTCTCTACGAGCAATGCCTCAA
>CALXNA010000033.1 GCA_944389615.1 uncultured Anaerobiospirillum sp.
GCGCTCGTTGGGGTCGGGTCAGCTCATAGGAAGGGCCAGAGCTGCCCTTCGCCTTAGAGACCTCACCTCATTGGGGGCGGCCCGGGGCGTGGGGCGGCAAGCGGCGAGCGCCGCCGCATGCCTGCCTTTAGGCCTGTCAGCGCTCGTTGGGGTCGGGTCAGCTCATAGGAAGGGCCAGAGCTGCCCTTCGCCTTAGAGACCTCACCTCATTGGGGGGCGGCCCTAGGCGTTGGGGTGTAAGCGAGCTGTGCCCACTTGCGGCAGCGTAGTGGGCTAGGGCACCGGGGCCTTCCTTTCAGAGGGCTTAGTACCGGTTGAACACGCTTTCTTGGCCAACCCGTACTATCGTGCGCTGACTTGGGTGGGCGCAATAGATCAGGGCAAAGCGCGCCACCGTGCGCATACTGGTGGCATTGTTGCCGTAGTCGCGCGTTTTGATCTGCGCGATGGCCTTCTCAAGATCGGCATCCCAGATCGCAGGGTTGTCGCTCTCCTCGTACTTGTACTCAAAGACGATCGTGAGATCGTGATCGGGGATATCAAAGATACAGTCGGCCCTGCCCTTGTTGTTAATCGCCTCCAAGCGCGGCTTGAGGCCCAAGGTGATCAAGTGGAAGGTAATCAGCGCTGACACTAGGCTCTCACAATCAATGGCCAAGTGATCGTAAGGTACTGCGTTGAAGAGAGCCCTGAAGTGAGCCAAGAGATCATCTGGGTCATGGCGACTGAGAGTATCAAGCGCCTTCCATACGGATTCAGTCGAATAGACATCTGCCTTCTGGAACAGATACCCCGCAACTATCCTGCTTAAGGCAAGGCGAATCTCCTTGTTGGGGCAATTCAGTTGCACCAGTTGGCTGCTGGAAAAGGGCTGGCAGAGGGTCAGATAGCCGAACTGGTACAGCACGGAGTAGGGATCGGCCTCAGGGTTGACGGGCGAAGACCACACAAAGCAATCTTTGCCGTCCAAGATGTCATCATCGTCGCCGGTAAGCGCAGAAAGCAACTCCGTGAGATCGCTCCGTGCTACTACGCGCTTGAGGAACTCAATCATACTGAAGCTTTCCTCAAGGCTCCAGTATTGGTCAATGATGGCTTGGCTGTTAGAAAAGAACCGCAGCACTGACCACGTCGAGAAGACCTTGTTGTGCGGCGAGCCATCGAAGGAGTAGCCGTCGTACCATACGGACATCTCGTCTAACAGAGACTCGATCTGCTCGGCGCTGATCTCATCGGGAGCGCAGTCTGCACGGACAGATGCCGCGTAGCGCAGGTAGTCAGCAAAGTACTGCTTGATCTCGTCACGCGTATAGCCGCAGCAGGCCGCGAAGTCTTCGTCGTTGGTCAAATCAGTGAAGCTGTTGCCCGCCGCCCCGATATCCAGATCCTGATAGCGGGTGATGCCGGTGAAGAAGACGCAGCGGAATTTGCCACTATTGCTTTTGACCGAGCTAAACAAGGAGCGGAGCAAGGTCTTGCCTGCGGCAAGCTCGCGCTCGTTGTCAGCATAGTTGACTACCGGAGCATCATACTCGTCGACCAGCAGCACAAGGGAGCGCCTTGGTAGCTGCTCAAGCACGGCATGGAACAGATTCCAAAAACGAGACGGAGCCTCCGGAACCTTAAGCTCGTGGGCTTGGCAGAACTGAACTATGGCATCCATCAGGTTACGCTCAAACTCCGCGACCGTGGTGCACGGGGAGTTGAGATTGTACAGATCAAGATGCAACACCAGATACTGACCCTGATCCTGCCACAGCTGTTCGATGGCCAGTCCTTTGAAGTAGGAGTCGTGTCCGTCATAGGGCGCCACGCCATGTAAGAACAGCTCCTCTAAGGTGGACTGCAGGGTGCTTTTGCCAAAGCGGCGCGGCCGCGTGATGATGATCGGTCTTGGCTGCATGGCTAGCCAGTACACATAACTAGTCTTATCGACGTAGACCATACCATCGTGGCGTATGGAGACAAAATCCTGCTGCCCAATGGGCAGTTTGACGTCTAAGTCATCAAAATCCATGCGGTCTCCTGTATGCCCCAGACGGTAACGCTCTGGGACTATCGCTGCACCCTAGCAGCAACGGCACCATCGTACCACAAAAGGGCGTCTGTATCTGATTGCTGGGCGCAAGCAGGTCTTGGTGGCGGGCCTTCTTGCAATGCAGGCCGCCCACTGCGCTTACCATCCTTGCGGCGCCGCGCGCTCTCCTGCAGGGCTGTGTGGTACCCGTGAGCTGCCCCAAGGCGCGCAAGCCTTCCTTGACGGGCGTCGGCTTGGAGCGGAGCTTGGGTGCGCTGCGGTCGGAGTAGGGGCAGTTTGGCCTCCAAAAGAGGGCCGCGGCGGCGGAGCTTTCGGTTTGCTTAAAAGATTCTTCTGAGTGCGCGCTAAGCCGCATGGAATCTAGCTTCGCGCTTGCGCGAAATAAAACATAAGTTGCAAATGTTGTATCAAGAAGCCCCGGCCATGGGCCCTTTATGCAGGTCTTTGCGCCTTCGCTGGAGCAAGTTTAGCTGAGTCAACTTTTACTGGTATGTCAGTGCGCCTGCTCATGGGCCGCGGTGAGTAGGGCGTAATCTTTTCATATGTGAGGTGTACAGACCGTCTTTGGAGCCACGTTTTGGGCTTTGAAGGCCTTGGCGCGGCAGCAGAAAGTTAGTGCGCTTGCTCACAAAACTTTAGGCTTAAATAAGCCAAAGTTGCATCAGGCGGCTTGAGGGCCTCTTGGCCCTGATCCCATAGATAAGCCAAAGCTGCTGAGACGGTTATCGCGCCTAGCTCCAACACACCGCCTTAACTTGCCGCTTTTGGTGGTTTTGCTCTGGTATGGCAGTATGGCAAAGACCGCGGTGGCATAAGGCTTGGTGAGCTGCTCAGTGCTTAGATCTGGGTGTTTTAGTGAAGTAAGTTTACTAAAAGCTAGATACACGGGGCCGGTTTGGGCCAAAGAAAAAGTGCGTGTTTTGTGCTGTATCTATGGTTTGGACGGTCTTTTGGGCGCAAAAAGCCCGATTTTATGGGATTTGTGGACGGTAGGGGGCGGCGCCTTCGCCTTATTAGGGGCGAGATGGGCCTTCTTGCCTCTTTGCTAAGCTGATGGTCAATGAAGATTAACGCCGTGATGTCGCTGTGATGTCACGGCGTTTTCGTTTCCTGAGCTTGTAAGGAGTTTGGCCATGGCTCAATTCACTGCAATGCGCTGGGGCGCGGCCCTGTTGGGGCTGGCCCTGAGCGCTCTAAGCGCCGCGGCACCGCGCGCAGTTGCCGCTCCGGTCGTCACCACGGAGGCCGCCCCGGCTGCGACCTCTACCACTAACGCCGCTCCGACGGCGGCTGCGGCAGAGCGCACGCTGCCTGCCCCAGTGTTAGAGGCACGCCGTAAGTTTCAGATTGTCGATCAACAGGTCAGCTATCAGGACGTTCCGGCTGCTGCGACGGCTGCTGCGACCGCTGATGAAGGGGTTGCTGGTAGTGCCGCGGCTGATGGGGTGGTTGATGGTATCAGTGCCGCGCCGGAAGGGGCGGTCACCGCGGCAGTTGGGGGTGGTCTTAGCGCCACATCTCCGGCCGGTACGCGCGCGGCGGCTTTGGCACGCAATGCTGCTGCTTCAGCCGCCTATGCGGGCCGTACGGCGGGGCAGTTGCGCGGCATCAAGCTGATTGCAGCTCCGTATCTGAACAGTGAGGCGCACTCGTCATTGACCCGTGGGGCCGAGGATAAGCTTGCGGCCTTAGGCGGTCGGACGGTGACTGCAGCCTTGCTGCAGCGGGCCTTGTCTGAGGTTACGCGCTACTACCGCGACCAAGGCTTTTTGGGCGCGCAGGCGTACTTCCCGGTACAGACGGCCTCCGACGGCGTGCTCGCGCTGGTGGTGGCCACTCCGGTCTTGACCGGGGTTAGCGCCGAGAATAAGTCTGGGGTGCGCGACTCGTACTTGGACTACTTGCTGGGCGGGGTTGAGGAACAGGTGAGCCTGCCCATTGAGCATGAGGAGCTCAACAACCAGCTGCTCAAGCTTACCGACCTTGGCATCTTCTCCTTGCGTGGCGAGTTTAGCGCCACCGATGCCCATGGCTTAAGCCATGACCTCGACTTGGTGGCCGAGCCACAGCGCTCGGGCTTTGAGTTCTCGCTCTTTGCTGACAACGAAGGTACTGAGAGCTCAGGGCGCTATCGCTTCGGCGCCTTGGCTGACTTCATCAACGTCACCGGCAGCGCCGACCGCTTGGCCTTGTTCTATGCCCGCAGCAACGAGCAGCAAAACAACTACAGCCTCACCTACGAGCTGCCTATCAACTCCCATCCAACCGTGCTGGGCTTGGACTTTTGCTACAGCAACTACGAGTTAAGTCAGGCTTATGAGGTCTTAGGCGCCCAAGGCCATGAGTACTCGGCCGAGCTCTACGTCAAAGAGCCGATCTACCGCACCGCCTCGGCCAAGAGCATCTGGCGCTCGGGCCTGCGCTATCGCGACCTGACCGATGAGTTCCGCGCCTTTGACTTGGAGTTTCAAAAGCACTCGCTCACCGGCTACACCGAACTTTCCGGCTACAAGGCCTACCTTGCTGACCACACCATCTTCTCCTATCGCGGTCGCCTCTCCTACGGCGCGCTTTACTGCGATGACGAGTATGAGCTCACTGAGGAGCGCAACTACCTAATGGCGCAGCTCGATCTGGGCTTTAACCAATGGTGGAACGATGCCCTGAGCTATAGCGCGCAGTTGCAGCTGCAGCTGACCAATACCCCGCTCGATAGCTCCGAGCAAATGCAAGCCGGAGGCAGCCGCGGCCTGCGCGCGTACGCGAGTTCAGCCCTCGTCGGTGACAGCGGTGTGATCTGGAGTAATGCCCTGAACATTCGCCTGTACACCAACGAGCGCAGCACCAAGGGCACCGCCGATAGCACCCGCAGCTACGACAGCTACGAAGCCCTGACCTTAAGCCCACATATCGAATACGCCAAGGTCTATGACCGCACCTCGACCTTAGGTAACGACAGCGGCACCAGCTGCGGCCTCACCTTAGCCTACAGTGGCCACGGCCTCAACGCCGAGCTCGACTTCAGCCACGGTATCGGCAAACGTCCAACCTACGCCGACAAGGAAGGCCGCATCAGCTTCTCCTTGAGCTACACCTTCTAACTAGAGGAGTATCGCCATGTCACCTCGCACCACCACCAGCGCCTTTGCCACTGACCCAACCTTGCGCATCTTGTCCGATGCGCCGACCTCCACCCCAGCCGCGCCGTGCGCCCCTCAGACCGTAGCCCTGAATCCAGCGCCCGCCCCTCGGCACCAGTTCTTAGGGCGCATCAAGCCCTTGGCTTTGGCCTTAGCGTTGCTCTTCAGCGGCACGCAGCTGGCATCTGCTGCGACGCCTTCACCGACAAACTTCCCTCAGTCCCACGCCTCGTACGACTTCAAGGCTCATGGTCTCCGTTATGAGGGTTCAGAGTACTTTGCCTACATTCAGGCGCTGGATAAGAAGGCCAACTACAAGCTCCTGTGGCAGGACTTCCATTTGGAGAAGGGCCATACCCTGCAATATGTCCCGAATGCTGACGGGCCAAAGGAAGTCTCCTTTTTGAACATCGTCAAGGGCGGGCCACGCTCGCTCATCCAAGGCGAGATCAAGGCGGGCTACTTGGATAGTGCTGACAATGCTAACCTGCCCAAGGTTAACTTCTACCTCATCAACCCTAATGGCATTAGCCTCCAAGGCTCCATGCTTAACTTCAACGACGTGTACTTGAGCACCGAACAGGTCTCAAGTGACCTGCTGCAGCGCTTTGATCGCGCTGAGAGTGCGGTGACGCTGCCGGAGCTGACCGCAGCCGACTGCTCTGACCTCAACCTCGGTGAGGGCATGGGTAAGGTACGCCTCTTGGGCAAAGTACAAGCCCAGAACCTGCTGGTCAATGGCTCGCAGATCATCATCCACGACGTTGAGGATGTGCTCAGCGATGCCGATAAGGCCAAGATGCCTGCTTCGGTCAAGCTGGTCAGCTCCACCAACCGTATCGACATCGGCGGCCAGCTCGATAAGACCATTGCCGGTACCGATACCACCTACCGGGACTATCTCAAAGCGCAGGGCTTAGAGGCGGCGTCGGAGCCGGATGCAACCTTACAGGCAGCACTGAAGCCGGGGCAATATGTCGACCACAGCGCGCAGGTGGCCATCGGCAACGTCGGTGACTTTGACAAGGCGGCAATCGATTGGAGCGCCCCTAAGCTCTGGTTGGTCGATGACTTGGAGCTAAACAAGGATGATTATGCCAAGCTCCAAACGATCCTCACAGAGCGCACGGCCTCTGGCTACCGCGGCAATCTGGAGTTGGATGGCGCTTACAACACCATCGTCTATAAGGGCGAGGTGACCACCGCGGGCGCCCACGGGCTTTTTGGGGCGCTCAATAGCGCCAACATCTCCAACCTGAAGATCTACGGCTCCTCCTTGCATCTGGCCTCAAACCTGCCAAGTGATCAGGAACTCGATCTGCAGATCGGCGCCTTAGCGGGTACCATGACCGACACTACCTTGCACAATGTCGCGGTTCAGGACTTCACGGTAACGGGCGATTACAGCTACGCCCCTGACGTTAAGCTGGGCGCCATCAAGGTAGGCGGCTTGGCCGGAACCATTGGTGGACACACGGAGCTGACCAACGTCAGCGCCAACTTGGGTCGTGCGGAGCGGGACTTAACTCATAACGCCTACGCCGATAGCGTGACCTGCGGCCACCTGACCGGTTTTGCTAGCGGCGACCTCGTCCAGCACGGCATAGTGCTGGCAGGCGGTGCTGAGGCGCTGGAGGTGCAGGCACTGGGCGAGCGAGCCGATGATGCTTTGGGCTGGGAGATCGCCTCCAGCTTTGATCAAGCGGCGCAAGCGGCTGATGGGCGCGGCGACGTGTGGCAGGACTTCTACGTCACTGCAGAGGGCGCAGGCGAGCTTAAGGGCTTTTTGAAGCCGTACTTCGTGCATGACTACACCTTCACCTATGATGGCACCAACCACAACTACCAAGATCTGACCGACGCGGTCAATGAGGGCTTTGACCTCAACGACTACTTCGAGATCGACTGGGACTCCGAGTGCTCGAACGCCGGGGAGTATAACTTTGCCTTGGCAGGGCGCCCGGAGAGCGTCTTTGGCTCAGAGCGGGTCGGGGTGACGGACTTTGGCGAGAACTTCTACGTCACCTACAGCCACGCAGGTGAGACGTGGGCCGGTGCTGATGCCGACACGCGCAGTGAGCGCCCGGATGTCCTCTCGGGCCATGGCACCATTGTCATCAAGAAGAAGCCGGTAGAGGTGGTCATTGGCGAGCAAACCGTGATGCGCGGGGATGAGGATAGCCTCAACCTGACGGTCAGTGCTGACACCATTGACAACCTCAAGGATCTGACGGCGTTATTGGAAGGTTGCGGTGACACCCTTGAGGACTTGGGCCTCAAGCTGAGCTACGACGCCAACACCGGCGAGATTGTGGGCTCCTACGAGTCCGATAACTACGAGGTCACCATCACGGCCGGAAAGGTCACGCTCACCGAGCCCCCAGAGCCGGAGCCGGAGCCAAATCCCGAGCCGACGCCAACCCCAGACCCAGAGCCGACGCCAACTCCAGATCCTGAGCCAGAGCTGCCGGACACTCCTCTGGAGCCGGATGTTCCTGATACACCATCCCAACCGGTAGTGCCGGTGCCGCAGCCTCAGCCGCAAGGCCCGAGCATTGAGGGTAACGTCATGGACGAGACCAAGTGCCAAACCTGCGGTGAAATCTCGCAGCGCGGCTTAGACCCAAGCTGGACGCGCTTGTACAACCAAGCCCAGCTCTTCTTGGGTTCCTTGGACTACACGCCAAACCTCATGGCCGCCTTACTGAACCCAGCTCAGCCCAAGGCCGAGCCACGCACTGAGCCCCACGCCCCTGAGCTGATGGCTCAAGAGCACAAGGAGGAGGCGCCTGATTTGGTCGCCCAGCAAGGCGCGGAACAGCCGGAGCAGAAGTCTGCTAGGGCCCAAAACCGCCAGCCTCAGAAGGGTGAGGTCGTCGAGCTTGCGCAGCAGCCTGCCGCGCGTGCTAACGCGGTCTAAGCCTCAGCCTACAGTTTGAGTCATACCTGATGGTGCCATCCTCATATGGGGGTGGCGCTTTTTAGTGCGCGTCGCAGCGCTCGGTTAGGCCATAGCGGTCGGTTCGGCCGGGGCGCTGGGGGCGTCGAGCAAGGTGACGCAAGCGAGCTTACGTTGCGGTGCGCTGTACACCACGGCTAAGTACAGTTCCTGAGCACAGCGCGGGCTGTTGCACTCGGCGGGGCTATCTGAGAGCGTCTTTTGGGCTTCAGCCACGTGGGCGGCGAGTTTAGCCTCACTCTGGGCGTACTGGTAGACCAAGACCAGCTTGAGCTGCTGCTCAGGCAGCTCAATCGTGCCGATGGCCGGTGTTCGGTCCAAGCCCTCCTTCATCATATGTGGACGCATAACAAAATAGCCAGGATCTGGGTCGAGGTAAGGGGTAAACCCCAGCAAACGCAGGTGGGCGTGGATGGCGGCAGCGACCATGTGCCGATTGTGAATGGGGTATTGCTTGTATCTCAGCGCAGTATTGAGGCTTTTACGGATGGCCTCGGGGTCACAGCTACTTAGCGCCTCCAGCGTGCGTCGGCTGCGCTCTGGGGTATAGAAGTCCCGGTGCGGGAACAGGCAGGAGCCGATCAAATCGGTGCAGATCCGGCGCGCCTCTTGGTTAGGCCACATCAGTTGCGCATCGTCATCGTTATCGAAGGGGCTCACGAGCGTCAGATAGCCGGCCTGATACATCAGAGCAAAAGGATGCAATTCCGTATAGACCGGCGCGGTCACCATGAAAGTGCTGCTGTCTATGTCGAAGTGGCTGCGCGCCACCTCCTCGATGAGATCGATCAAGCCCCAGCGTGCCAAGGTGTCAGCAATGAACTGATGCATCTTGGCCTCAGTGCGGCCATAAGGCTGCAGCTGCGTTTGAGGGTTGGATAGAAACTGCAGTACGGGCTGTGGCGCATAGACCTGATCTTGCGGACGCCCCGAAAAGTTATAGCCGCCATAGTGCGCGGCCAGCTCATCTAACAGCGCCTCAATCTGCGCCGCGCTGACCGCCTCAGGCGCGCAGCCTAAGCGGCTGGCCGCAGCTTGGCGCAACTGCTCAGCAAAGTACTGGTGGAGCTCGGCGCGGGTAAAGCCGCAGCAGGTGGCCATGTGATGATCGTTGGTGCTGTCCTCAAGGTCACCGGCAAACCACCACTCGATCGACTGATAGCGCGTCATGCCCGTGAACAAGATGAAACGGCAGCGGTATCCTTTGTTCTTGACCCAGCAGAGCAAAGCCCCCATCAGTGACTGGTATGCTTTGAGTTCAGGCTCGTTGGTGAGGAAGTGCAGCTGCGGAGCATCGTACGCTTCGACCAACAAGACCAGCGTGCGATGGGGCAATTGCTGGATGATGCCCGTGAAGAGCTCAATGATATCGTTCGGATCGTCGGTGAGGGTTAGCTGATGGTCGTGGCAGAACGCCTCCAGCTGCGCGTAGAGCTTGGCCCTAAGCTCGGCGCAGGTGGCGCAGCCGACGCTGAGCTGGGCAAAGTTCAGATGCAGCACTGGATAGCCGCCATGATCTTGCCACTGCTGCTCGATGGCAAGGCCCTTAAAGTAGGAGTCATGCCCGTCATACGGCTCCACCCCATGTAAGAACAGCTCCTCGCAGGTGGAGACCAAGAGCCCCAAGCCCATATGGAGTGGCCTAATGAGGCATTGGGGACGATCGAACAGGGTAAGCCAGTACAAACACTCGGTTTTGTCCACGTAGACTTGTCCGGCGGCGCGCAGCTGCGCAAAGGTGGTGGTACCCAGCGCTAGCTCTGACTTGTCCATACCAACTCCCGTGATAACAAAGTGGGGCGTCACCTTGAGTGATGCCCCACGTGGGCCCGGTGCGGGCCTTACTGGTGCAGGCTTTACCCCTGCGGCGCTATGCCCTCGAGCTGGGGCGGTATCCTACTGGTGGTAGGTCTTGAGGAAGTGCTCTAAGCGGTTGCAGGCGTCGTCGATGACGTCGACGTCCGGCAAGAACACGACGCGGAAGTGATCCGGGGCGATCCAGTTAAAGCCAGTGCCTTGGACGACGAGCATCTTCTCTTGGCGCAAGAGGTCGAGGCAGAACTTCTGGTCGTCTTTGATGTTGAAGCGCTTGATGTCGAGCTTTGGGAACATGTATAGCGCGCCATAAGGCTTCTTGACGCTGACGCCCGGGATCGCGTTTAGGCGGTCGTACATGGCTTGGCGCTGGCGGTGCAGACGGCCACCTGGGACGATGAGCTCGTTGATGCTCTGATAGCCGCCTAAGGCGGTTTGAATGGCGTGCTGCAGCGGGACGTTGGCGCACAGACGCATTGCCATCATCATGCGGATGCCCTCGATGTAGCCGCGCATCTTGGCCTTCGGGCCGGTTAAGATCATCCAGCCTTGGCGGAAGCCGCAGGCGCGGTAGACCTTGGAGAGGCCGTTGTAGGTGATGATCGGCAAGTCATCGCATAAGGTGCAGATCGAGCGATGGGCGTAGTCATCGTAGAGGATCTTGTCGTAGATCTCATCGGAGAAGATCATGAGCTCATGCTGGCGGCAGATCTCAATTAAGTCCTGCAAGAACTCGGTGCTGTAGACCGCGCCGGTCGGATTGTTCGGGTTGATGATGACAATGCCGCGGGTGCGCGGGGTGATCTTGCGCTTGATGTCCTCAAGGTCAGGGAACCAGTCCTGCTCTTCATCGCACACATAGTGCACGGCGCGGCCCCCAGCCAAGGTGACGCCTGCCGTCCACAGCGGATAGTCTGGGGCTGGGACTAAGACTTCATCGCCATTGTTGAGCAGGGCGTTCATCGACATGGTGATGAGCTCGCTCACGCCATTGCCGATATAGACGTCCTCAACGTCGGCATCCTTGAGGCCTTTTTGCTGGTAGTACTGGGCGATGGCCTTACGGGCCGAGAAAATGCCATTGGATTCGCAGTAGCCCTGCGAGTTGGGGAGGTTGCGTACCACGTCGCGGATCACCTCCTCCGGCGCTTCAAAGCCGAAGGTGGCGAGGTTGCCGATGTTGAGCTTTAAGATGCGCACACCTTCATCTTCCATGCGGCAAGCTTCTTGGTGAATACGACCACGGATGTCGTAGCAGACGTGATCTAACTTATGGGATTTCTCAATTGGTTTCATGCCAGTACCAGCTTAAGCTGGCCTCCTTATCGGTGTAACCGCGAAACTGTCAACCACGTAAGTGCAGGTGCTACGCCTCTGCTTTGCTGCCTACAGCCGCGCCCGGCATCGCTTTCAGCCGGGCTGTCAGCCCATGGCCCTACGGGCCGCTTACGCAACTTGCACAGCTTCAGTCGCATCGATTGTAGCACCGCGCCCATGTTTATGCTGGACAGCCGCGCCTTGCCCCACCCCGGGGCCACTTGGCTTGTGGGACAAGGAGAGGACAGTCCCAGTTTTGAGCCCCGTGGTGCCGCCCAAGTGGCCCGGGGCGGGGCAAGGCACGGCCCAATCGTCTCCTTTCCCTTAGAGACCAAGTCACTTCCAAGGGCTTGAAGCGGGGCAAGCGTAGCCGCTGCCAGAGTGGCCCCAAGAGGCCCAGTAGGGCTGTCCGGCTGTAGAATGCAGCGCAAGTGGCCCAAAAGGTTACCTTGGGGCTGCCCAAAGCTTGGAACGTGGCCCAAGTGGCTCCTTCCTCTTAGAGACCAAGGAACTTCCGGAGCGTGAAGCGGCTAGCGGCGAGCGTAGCCGCTGCAAGAGTGGCCCCAAGAGGCCCAGTAGGGCTGTCCGGCTGTAGAATGCAGCGCAAGTGGCCCAAAAGGTTACCTTGGGGCTGCCTAAAGCTTGGAGCGTGGCCCAAGTGGCCCCTTCCCCTTAGAGACTAAGGAACTTCCGGGGCGTGAAGCGGGGCGAGCGTAGCCGCTGCAGCAGTTGGAGATAGGCGCAACCTGAAGGCTGCTAAGAGGAGGTGGCAACGGCCGTGCTGACCTTGCGCTGGCCCGCAACTTGGCTTTTGGGCGTGCGGAATGGCCCGGCCGTGGCTCGGGTGGGTGGGCGGGTCGCCGCAGTTGGATTCACGCTACCCGATTGAGCGCCGGAGCGGCCTTGGCCTCGTGGAGACCAAGGCGGAGAGGGCGGCGGTATGCGCCCTGCGGCGCGGCGGCGTTAGAAGTCGCGGCCCATGACGCGCTCGTTGTAGATGTTCTCGAGGACGTAGCGCTCGTAGGCGTAGTGCGGCGATGGCATGCGGCGGTACTTGACGCGATCGCGCGTGGTCTCCGAGTAGGTGATGGCGTTGCTGAACATCACAAAGGGCACGCGCTGGCCGCTCTTGGTGATGACAAAGCCTGCGAGGTTCGAGACGTTCTGCAAGGTGCCGGTCTTGGCGATGACATGCTCCTTTAAGGGCTCGTTAAAGGTCGAGGTGCGCCATTGCAAGGTGCCCGACTTGCCCGAGACCGGCAGAAGCTCGATGAGGCCTAGCTGGTCGTTGTGCTGATTGATGTAGTCGAGGAGCTCTAAGAGCTTGCTTGGGGTGAGCAGATTGTGCGGCGACAGGCCTGAGCCGTCGACGATGTAGGAGCTGCCGAGGTCGATGTTGGCGTACTGCTTGAGGATCGAGCGCATGGCGCGATTGGCGCGATAGTAGGTGGCCGGGAGGTCGAAGTAGTCGGCCGCGACGTTCTTGGCGATCGAGTCGGCGTAGAGGTTGTTGGACTTTTGCAGCATGTACTCGATGAGCGTGCTGAGCTTAGGCGAGTGACGCTGCGCAATGGTCGTGGTGTTGCCCTTAGGGGTATGGCTGATGGCAATCTGGCCCTTAACCTTGATGTTCAGGCGCTCGAGGATGCTCCGGGTCCAATCGACGCCCCAGCGCTCAGCATCGGCGATGGCCAAGGACAAAGGCCATGGCTGATTCTTGGCGGTGGTCGGGATGCAGCCGGTGAGGTGGTACTTGTTGTCGATGTAGAGGTTGGCCTCTAAGATACAGTCCCCGCCGTAGTCTTCGCTTGCGACCACGGTAACATCAGACTTGATGTCGATCGGGACGCCCTGCGGAATCAGAGCGCGCGCCTCAGTGCCCACACCTTGGCCTTGGAGCTGGGCGAAGGTGCAATTGCGATTGATGATGATCGGGGCGGATGGCGCAGTAAAGCACGAGGGCAGATCGTCCCACGACCAGCCATTGGCGCGGCTGGGGCCACCAAAGCGACTGACATCCAAGATGACGTCACCGTCGATGCGCTTGACCCCGTGCTTGGTCAGGATCGCGAGCAGGCTGCGGTAATGGTCAACTCGTAAGGTCGGATCGCCGGTAAAGGTCACGATGACGTCCGAGTGCAAGGTACCGGCGCGGTCGACCTTGAGCTTCTTTTGGGCGTTGATGGCGTCGGAGTTCACCTGCAGCTTGGTGGTGAGCTGATAGTCCGGGCCTAAATAGAGCATAGCCGCCAAGGCGGTCACCAGCTTCTGGGTTGAGGCTGGGTGGAAGTAGAGCTCTTGGTTGACGCCGTAGACGCGTTTATGTCCCGGCAGCTTGTAGGCCACGCCTACTTGGGCGCCATCAAGCGGCGTGGAGCTGGCGGGCACGGCGTGAGCAGACAGGGAGGCCCCCATAAGGCTCAGGGCTAAGCCGCCCATGATAAGAAGCTGACGAAACATGGCAATCCTCGCTTTAGGCCCATCCTAGGCCTAGGACGTGTGGTCATACTGGCGGCCTTCCCGGCCGCGTGGCCCGGAGCGCTGCATTGGCGTTAGGGCCTTGGGCCTTGGTACGGCCCGAGCCATTATAGCGTGAGAGTTGCACGCTGGCGGCTTTGTCCGTGGCAGCGCAAAAACGCTTATAATGCAGACTTGCGCTCTTTGGTTATGTCTTAGCTGTTCCTGCGCCTTGTAGGAAGCTGCCTGAACGAGATTTGAGGTTTTTATGGTAATTGAGCCAAAAGTTCGCGGTTTTATTTGCGTTACGACCCATCCTACGGGCTGTGAGGCGAATGTTAAGCGCCAGATTGACTACGTTAAGTCGCAGCCTAAGGTCGACAATGGCCCTAAGAAGGTCTTAGTGATCGGTGCCTCCACAGGTTACGGCTTAGCTTCGCGCATTAGCGCTGCTTTTGGCTCGGGCGCGGCCACCTTAGGCGTCTTCTTTGAAAAGCCGGGCACCGAGAAGCGTCCGGGCACCGCCGGTTGGTACAACACCGCCGCCTTCACCAAGTTTGCTCAGTCAGAAGGCCTCTATGCCAAGAATGTCAACGGCGATGCCTTCTCCGATGAGTGCCGCGCTAAGGTCATCGAGATGATCAAGGCCGACTTAGGCCAAGTCGACTTAGTCGTCTACTCCTTGGCCGCCCCAGTGCGCAAGGTTCCAAGCACCGGTGAGGTGGTACGTTCGTGCTTAAAGCCAATTGGCAAGCCATACGTCTCCACCGCCATTGATACCAACAATGACACCATCATCGAGGCTACGGTCGAGCCTGCCACCGATGAGGAGATCAAGAACACCGTCACCGTCATGGGCGGTCAGGACTGGGAGCTGTGGCTCAATGCCTTAAAGGGCGCTGGGGTCTTAGCTGAGGGCTGCAAGACCGTCGCTTACAGCTACATCGGTACCGAGATCACTTGGCCGATCTACTGGCATGGCGCCTTAGGTAAGGCCAAAGAAGACTTAGACCGCGCTGCCGGTGAGCTGCGCACGGCTTTAGCTGACCTCAAGGGCGATGCCCGCGTTGCCGTCTTAAAGTCGGTCGTCACCCAAGCCTCGTCGGCCATTCCGGTCATGCCGCTCTACATCTCCTTATGCTTCCGTGTCATGCGCGAGCAGGGCATCCACGAGAGCGTGATTGAGCACATCTTCCGTCTCTTCCACGATGCCTTATACGGCGTCTCCGCCCCAGAGCTCGACGCCGAAGGCCGCATCCGCATGGACAGCTGGGAGCTGCGCGACAGCGTTCAGTTAAAGTGCAAGGACTTATGGGCTCAGGTCACCACCGAGAACTTAAAGGAAATCACCGACTACCAAGAGTACAAGCACGAGTTCTTGCAGCTCTTCGGCTTTGAGGTTGAAGGCGTCGACTACAGCGCCGACGTCAACCCAGTCGTCAACTTCGACTGCGAGACCTTATAGCGCGCACTGCGCTTGGCGCGCGTTCTGCGCGCCTGCGCTGCGCGCTTGGGCGCGTTAGTGCTTGGCTTTCGCCCCAAGCAGGATGCTGTTTGGGGCGTTTCTTTGGGCGCGTGTATAATGGCGCCACTGTGTTAGCTTCTTGTGGAGATGGTGATGAGCGCTCAGATCATTGATGGTAAAGCCATTGCAAAAGAATTACGCCAGCAACTCAAGGCTAAGATCGAACAAAAGCGTGCCGCCGGGCTGCGGGCTCCGGGCCTTGCCGTGATCTTAGTGGGCGCAGATCCCGCCTCGCAGGTCTATGTGCGCAACAAGCGCAAGGCCTGCGACGAAGTCGGCATCAAGAGCTTCTCTTATGACTTACCTGCCACTACGACTCAGACGGAGTTGGAGGCCCTGATCGACGAGTGCAATGCCAACCCGGAGATCGACGGTATCTTGGTGCAGTTCCCGCTGCCGGAGGGCTTAGATGAGCGCCGCGTCATCGAGAAGATCGCCCCGGATAAGGATGTCGACGGCTTCCATCCTTACAACGTAGGCCGCCTGACTCAGCGCATTCCGCTCTTGCGCGCCTGCACGCCCAAGGGCGTGATGACCCTGCTCAAGGCCATTAACTTAGACCTCTTGGGCATCAATGCCGTGATCGTCGGTGCCTCCAACTTAGTGGGCCGTCCGATGGCCTTAGAGCTGCTGCTTGAGGGCGCCACTGTCACCGTGACCCACCGCTTCACCAAGAACTTAGAGCACCATGTGCGGCAGGCTGACCTCTTGATCGTCGCCTGCGGCAAGCCACACTTAGTGCCGGGTGAGTGGGTTAAGGACGGCGCCGTGGTCATCGACGTGGGCATCAATCGCTTGGACGATGGCTCGCTCTGCGGTGACGTCGGCTTTGATGAGGCCAAGGAGCATGCCTCCTACATCACCCCAGTGCCGGGCGGCGTAGGGCCGATGACTGTCGCCACCTTGATGGAGAATACGGTGCAGGCCTACGAGACGCATTTGGCGTAGGCTGTTGTTTTTGACGGGGAAGGGGGCTACGGCCCTCTTTTTTTGGCCGAACTATGCCCTAATTTGGAGCAGGGCGCGTCCTTTGGGTTGACAGTTGTGCGCTCTTAGTGCAATTTGGAACATGGGGTATGGCAACTACTTTGCATGTGGTGCCGCGCTACACCAGGCAGGTTAAGGAAAGTGAAGGGGACGGGCGGCAGCCCTTGATGCGGTAGGCTCGGGCGGGATGAGAGTTGGTCGCCCATGGCACAACGACGGTAGGTTTGCGCATGATTTTACTTTTCTTGAGCGTATGGGCCATCATCATTGCCCTTAATGAAGTATTGTTCGCTGCGCAGCCGTTTTCGATGCAGAGCATCGCTTCGGCGCTGCCTCATACCTTGATGTTCTCGGTCGTGCTCTCGGCCGCCGTCTTCGTGGCCAAGAAGAAGATCCTCGATGCCATCGATAAGGGCCAACCGATCGACAAGCGCTTCGTCGCTGATCTCACCCCGGAGGTCGGCCATGAGCTCAATGCCATGCGCAAGCAGATTGCGCGCATGGATCAAGCTCAGGTGCGTAACCAAAATGCCCGTGCCGTGGCCATGGCGCGGGCGCGCGCCCGCGCTCGTGCGCGCTCAAGCCCCGATGAGTTAGGTGAGATTGCCGCGACCAACCGCGAGCGTCTCAAACAAAACCGCGCCACCTACAATCATCTCTACCAGAGCGCGCAGAACCGCCGCCGCCAAGAAGAGCTCAAAAAGCAAAAGGAGCGCATGAAGGCCTACGCCAAGGCCCATGCTAAGGCCCAAGCGCAAGCAGCGCGCGCCGAGAAGAAAAAGGAAGCCCGTGCTAGGGCGGCGCTCAAGTCGGGCAAAGCTGCGCTGCAAAACGCGTCTCTGGGCGACCCTAACGACTTTGTCCAAAAGGCCCATGCCCAGATGCTCAAGGCCCAAGAGCGCGCCCAGCCCCAGCCGAAGCTCAAGCCGCAGAGCAAGCCTAATACCCCGGTTACTCCTGTGAGCGCAGCGCAAAAGCGCGCTCAAGAAGAGCAAGCGCGGGCGCGCCGTCAGGCTCAGATTGAGGCCTTAGGGGCGATCTCCTCAGAGGACAAGGCTAAGCTGCAGAGCAAACAAGAACAAGAGCTCAAGGAGCGTAAAGCTAAGGAAGCGGCCGCCGCTAAGGCCAAGCAAGCGCAAGCCCAGCAGGCCCAAGCTCAGCACGAGCAGCTCAAAAAGAGCCTCGACCCGAATGCTGCGCGCGCCGAGGTCAAGGCCCAGACCCAAAAGATCAAGGAACAAGGCCTCAGCGCCCAAAAAGCAGCAGAGAAGGCCGCGGCCGAAAAGGCAGCCGCCGAGAAAGCTGCCGCAGAAAAGGCTGCAGCGGACAAGAAGGCCGCTGAGCGCAAAGCCGCGCAACAAAAGGCTGCAGAGCAAAAGGCAGTGCAGGCGGGGGCCGCGCGCACGGCAGCGGAGACCGCGGCCTTCTTGCATGAGGCTAAGGCGGCTACCGGTGGCACTAAGAACGTGGCGGCCTTAGAAAAGCTCCAAGCGCAAGCCCATGATATGACCGAGGCGCAGGGGCAGGCCAAGGGCCCAGCCGCAGGTGCCGGGGTGGGCTTTATGGATCAGCTCATCATCCCGAAGACCGACAATGTCGATGTTTCGGGATTAAAGGGCCACCAACGCCCAAAGCGTGGGGCGGGCCTTGATACTTCGGCTTTAAAGCGCGTGCCGGGCGCCCCGAGCACCGGGCCGGTGCCGTTTAACCCGCCGCAATTGGTCAAAGAGAGCGGCGCGGGCGTCTCCAGCGTCGGCGGCGCGCGCTTCTTAAGCTCGAGCACGACGCGCAGCGCCATGAGCGTAGGTACAAGTCAGGGTAATGCTACGGCAGGCATTCCTAATGCCCGCATGGCGGGTGCGGCCTTTGGTACGACCTTGCAAAACGACGCCACGATTGAACGCGGTAAGGCCAATACCTTGGACTTTGCTTCCTATCAGGCCAATGCGCGCGAGCGCGCCTTAGGGCGCGCCCAAGCGCCGAAGGCCACGGCCCAAGCCCAGTACGTGGCCGCGGCCACCAACCGCTCGGTCACTGGGCTTAACATGAACACCCAGACCCAAAAACCGGCCGGCGGTAAGCTCACCGCGCCGGGCAATCGCGCCGCCTTTAATGCGCAGATGCAGCGCCCGGGGCTTGCCAGCGCCCATTTGGGCGATAACGGCCCGCTGCGCCAAGTGGTCGCGGGCACCAAGCCTGTGGTGGGGCCCAGCCGCGATACCTTGCCTAAGGTCTTGCCGAGCCCCGGCATCGAGAGCATCCAGACGGCACCGAAGCTGCGCTCTAAGCGCGTGATCAACGCCCAAAAGCGCGAAGATATGTTCAAGCGCGAGCTGACCTTCGTCGACGACACGCCGTCGCAAGCGAAGATGGATGAGCTCGCCGCGCAGACCGACAAAATCCACGCGCAAGACCATGCTGACGCCTACAGTAAGGTGCAAAGCCAAACCACCAAGCACCAAGCCGCGGGGGCCGCTGAGGACAATCACTTCAAGCGCGCGCGCGCCCGCCCGAGCGATAAGCTGCGCGCCGACGAGCAGGTATAGCCGGGCGCTGAAAACAAACAAGCGCCCGAAGGCGCTTGCTGAAAAGAGAAGGTCGGAGCGTTAGCGCTTGCTGGTGCGCTTTACGGGAGCCTTAGCCGGAGCCTTAGTGCTCTTGGCCTTGCACGCCTTGGTCGGCTTGGCTGCGGCCTTGGCGCTGGCTTTCGGAGCATCCTTGGCGGAGGCCTTGGGCTCGGTCTTAGCCGCAGCCTTGGTTGCCGTCTTCTTGACGGCAGGCTTGTCCTCGCTCTTTACCTCTGCCTTTACTGCAGCCTTCGGCTCTGCCTTTGCCTCATTTGGCTTTGGCTCGACCGGGGCGCCGTGCTCGAGCATCTGCTCGAGGTAGTGGATCGAGGCGCCACCGCGCAGCTCGACTGGGTCGGTCAAGAGCTGCTTGTGCAGCGGGATGTTGGTTTTGATGCCTTCGATGATCATCTCATCTAAGGCCTCGCGCGCACGGGCCATGGCGAGCTCGCGGGTGTCATCGTGCACGATGAGCTTGCCCACCAGCGAATCGTAGTGGGGCGGGACGCGATAGCTTTCGTAGATGTGCGAGTCCCAGCGTACGCCCGGGCCGCCTGGGATGTGCAGACGGGTGATAAGACCTGGGCTTGGGATAAAGGTCTTAGGGTCTTCGGCGTTGATACGGCACTCGAAGGCGTGACCGTGCAGCTTGATGTCTTCTTGCTTTAAGGTCAGCGGGTCACCGGCGCAGATGGAAATCATCTCGCGCACTAAGTCGATGCCGGTGATCATCTCGGTGATCGGGTGCTCAACTTGGATGCGGGTGTTGACCTCGATGAAGAAGAATTGGCCGTTCTCGTACAAGAACTCAAAGGTGCCCGCTCCGCGGTAGCCGATGTCGACACAGGCCTTAACACAGGCGTTGCCGATCTCTTGGCGCTGCTCTTCGGTGATAAATGGGGCTGGAGCCTCCTCTAACACCTTTTGGTTGCGGCGCTGCATCGAGCAGTCACGCTCGCCTAAGTACACGGCATGGCCGCGGCCGTCGGAGAGTAGCTGGAACTCAATATGGCGTGGGTTCTCGAGGAACTTCTCCATATAGACCGCAGGATTGTTAAAGAACATGTCCGCTTCGCGGCGAGTCAAGGCAATGGCCTCGGCTAAGTCCTCATCGCGGCGCACGACGCGCATGCCGCGGCCACCACCGCCACCGGCGGCCTTGATGATGATCGGGTAGCCAATCTGGTTGGCGAGCTTGATGTTCTCGTTGAGGTCATCGCCTAAGGCGCCTTCTGAGCCCGGGACGCATGGTACGCCTGCGCGCTTCATGGCGCGCTTGGCCGAGACCTTGTCGCCGAGCAGGCGGATGGTGTCAGCGTTCGGGCCGATGAAGACGAAGCCCGACTTCTCCACCATCTCGGCAAAGTCAGCATTCTCCGAGAGAAAGCCATAGCCCGGGTGAATGGCGTTGGCGCCGGTCGCTTCGGCGGCGGCGATGATGCTTGGGATGTTGAGATAGGAATCCTTGGCCGCAGCCGGTCCAATGCAGATCGTCTCGTCGGCGAGCTTGACGTGCATTAAGTCGCGATCGGCACTAGAGTGCACCGCGACCGTCTTTAAGCCTAACTGACGGCAGGCGCGCAGGATGCGCAGCGCGATCTCGCCGCGGTTGGCAATGACCACCTTTTCAATTTGCATAAACTTTTCCCACAAGAGCAAGCCTTGGCTCAAGTGCAGTCAGGCTGCACATGCCCTGAGCGTGCGCCCAAGGTGAGCCCCCTCGGTTTGAGTCTATTCAAATTCAAAGATTGGCTGGTCAAACTCAACCGTAGAGCCATTCTCGACCAAGATGCGCTTGATGGTACCGGCGCGATCCGATGGGATTTGGTTGATCATCTTCATGGCTTCCACGATGCACAGGGTGTCGCCTTCCTTGACCGTGTCACCCACCTCGACGAATGGGGCGCTCGTTGGCGAAGCAGCGCGATAGAAGGTACCGACCATGGTGGAGCGCATGATCTTAGAATCATCCACAGCAGCAGATGCTGAAGCAGGGGCTGGAGCAGCGGCCGGGGCAGCAGGTGCTGTGGCGGCCGGGGCAGCTACAGCGGTGACCGGAGCTGGGGCGATTACCGTCTGGACGGCTGGAGCGCTAGCTACCGGGGTGCTCTGACGGCAAATACGAAGCTCTTCGTCACCTTGCTTTAAATTGATCTCCGCGACATCAGAGTTCGATACGAGGTTAATCAATTTAGCAATCTTGTGAATGTCAATTTCCATGGTTAATCCCAGACAAAACAAAAGCAACCACTGATGAGCCCTGCCCGCAGGATACCGCAGCTGACGCTAGTTGGCCTCCTAGGACTTGCACCTGCGATCGCAGGCGCCCTTCTGAGAAAGCGCAGACGCGCCCTCAAAGAAGGCAATGGGCTCAGTTAAGCTGAGCCTCAGGCTCGTAAGTTCAAGCGCAATGCCCACTGCCATGCGGCCGAGGCGGCACTTGCAGCGGTGCTTTTTAGGTTGAGGAGCCTATGGCTTTGACCATAGTACCTGCTTACTTGACCTAAGCGCTTCAGCTTAGTTCCCACAGGGGGCACGGCGAACCGCTCAAGGCAAGCGCAGGTCGCTCCAGACCATCTGCCCGATCACTCAGACAGCTAAGGCGCTCGGTCATGAGCGCTTCAGATGCGTAAGCTTGCGTCTTAGGCCAGCTTGCGTCTTGGGCCAGCGCAGCTGGCGCATAAGCTTGCGATGCAAGCTCATAGGTGAGCCGAGGCGCCGAGGCGCTCAGGCTCCTAGCAAGCTACTTCTACTTGCTTTTGAGGTATGACACAGCTTGGTCTAAGGCGTAGCGGTAGCCATTGAGACCGAAGCCGACTATGACTCCCATGGCCTTGGCCGAGAGGTAGGAGTGATGACGAAACTCCTCGCGGGCATGGACATTGGAGATGTGGATTTCAATGAAGGGGATGGAGACGGCACTGAGGGCATCTAAGATGGCCACACTGGTGTGGGTGTAGGCACCGGCATTGATCAAGATGAAGTCGGTGTTGCCGTAGGCCGCTTGAATCCGATCGACGATGGCGCCTTCGCTATTGGACTGGAAATGCTCCAAGTTGCAACCTAACTCCTGAGACTGCGCCTTCAGCGAGTCAAGCAAGGTCGCTAGGTTATCAGCGCCGTAAACCGAAGGTTCACGGATGCCTAAGAAGTTGAGATTGGGGCCATTGATGACCAGAATGTTCGGCGTGTTAGACAATCTCTATCTCCGTCTGAAATGTGGCTCAATTCTACCAACAATTGCCAGTTTTAGCGCACTTCGTTGCATTTTTCCGCAACTTGGCGCTGATTTTTGCGAAAATCCACGGCTCAAGCTGCAAAAGGCGCGCTCGCTGCGCGCTAGTTACAACACGCAGGCGGTGATCTGCCATTATGCACCCAATGCCCGGTGCGCGCATCTTGCCGCCCGGCATGCCGAAGGCCGTGCGCCAGCCTTCGTCGCCGAAGCGCTTCCGCCGAGAGGCGCGCCTGCGCCGCATAAATAAGCCCGTAGGACGCGATCTAACATAAAGTGGTGAGCCAGCGTTAGAACTTGTGATCTTCTTTGGCTTTTGGGAAAAGTTGGCGGCCGAACGGCCGCCTTTTGCCTCAATTCAGCGCGTTCCCTGCGCTGCTGTGCGCAGACAGCGCCGATCCGTTCTGCGCTACGTGCGCTGGCCAAAGCGCGCGATGACCGCGTTGACGCTCGCGACCACGCTGCCGGTGCGGTCGCGCTCGGCGTAGTACAAGGCGCGGGCTTTAGGATGTTCCGGGGCTGGTTGGCGCAAGGAGAGGTTGGTCACTTGCATCTGTGCGGCGCTGACCTCACGCACGGTGCGCGTGTGGTAGTGCAGGGTGTTAATGAGGGATATGCCTTTCTGACTGTTGATGATGGCAGCGCTGACGCCTTCATCGGGGTATGGGAAGTCGGGGATGATGCTCTTGACGCCCCAGAAGTCGCCTAAGGTCAGGTCGCCCACACGCGTGAGGCTGGCATACGGGCAGTGGTAGCAGCTTGGCCGCAGGTTGAGGTACTGCATGAAGGCAAAGTAGTAGTGGGTGTTAGTGCCTAAAGCCTTGAAGGTGCCTTGCGGGCCGCTGGCGGTGATGAGCGAATCGGCCCAGCGCTCGGCGCGGAAGTTGAGGTGCTGGACGGGGCCCACTTGGGCACTGAGTTCCTTGAGGTAGAGCTTGAGGCTCTGCGGGTCAGGGACGCCATGGCAGATGAGGTCGATGGTAAAGAGCAGCTCTTGTTCGGCGCTGGTGAGGATTTGCTTGAGGCCTGCGACTTCGCAGGGCGTGCCGATAAAGAGCACCTTACGGCCGCTCTTGAGCTGAGCCTTGATGTGGGCCATGACGTCGTGCTTGTTGCTCTGGACGTACTTGGAGCCGCATAAGGCGTCGAGCTCAGGCAGCGTGGTGGCAAGGACATGTTCGGCTTCGCCCTTGTCGTAGTTAAAGCGGCAGCCGCAAACGCTGCCGCCTTCCCGGATAAAGGCATAGGAGATGCGGTAGGCCGCGCCGGTGGTGGCGCTGTCCTTGAGGTTTTTGTAGTCAGGTTTGAGGCTGAGGGCTAAGTAGCGCGGCGCAAAGGCTTGCGCCCCTAAATCAGCAAGCGTTTGCTTACCCGTCTCGAGCTGGGCGCTCGGGCAGCGGCGGTAGCACTTGCCGCAGTGGTTGCAACGGCGCGCGTTGACCTGCGGGTAGAGAAAGCCCTCGTGATCTGGCTGCATGGTGAGGGCGTGACGCAGGCCGCAGACCGCGACGCAGGCCGAGCAGCCGGTACAGTGCTTGGTGGCTGTGATGGTTTTGTGGCGTTGAGCGCTCATGGTTAATCTTGCACGATGCTGGTTAAGACTTGGTAGGAGTGGCGGCGCAGCTCGTCGATGTACGCCTCAAAGGTGTGCTGGCACTGGGCGCGGGCCGCGGTGAAGGCCGTGAGGTCAAAGCTCTGGCCGCGGCTCATCTTGAGCGCTGCGATGTGGAACAGCTGCTCGAGCGTGATGACGCGGGGGTCGGGGCCGCGCAAGAAGAAGTAGCTAAACGGCGTGCCGAAGATGAGCGAGTACACCATGCCGTGGAAGGATGGCGTCAGGAACATGCGCGCGTGCGCCACGTAGTTGACGAACTCGTCGGGGCCCGTGGCATAGCGGAAGCTATACTCCAAGCCCAAGGCCTTGATGCGCTCCGCGCAGTGCGGGTGGCTCAAGATGTGGTACGAGGAGATATCGATGATCTTGAGGTTAGGGATGCCGCACTGCTGCACATAGGCCTCTAAGACCTCAAGCAGAGCGTCGACGTCCTCAAGCTTATGCTCAAAGGGCAGGGTGTAGATAAGCACGTAAGGGTCAGCGCAGAGCGGCTGGGCGACCATAGCCTGATAGTCAGGCTTGTCCAGCAAGAGGGCTGGGTCTAAGACGTGGCTGACCGGCCCTAAGGGCAGATTGAGCTGAAGACGCTCAAACTCCGGGAGCCACGTCGGCTCACGCAGGCTGATCTCCCGAAACTGGGCCCACTGGGCATGCAGATACGGGGCGTACTTTTGGTAGATCTCATGCTCGGGCCGGGCGATGCCGAAGCTGGCGGCATAGGCGTAGCGCCGCACCCCGCGCCATTGTGGCAGGTCGCCTAAGAAGATGGGGTGGACGGGATTGACTTGGTCAAAGTCCCAGACCCAGTCGGAGCCGATGACCAGCTTGAGCTGGTCGAGCTGGAGCTCGGTGCCGACCGGCAGGTCAAGGCACAGGCTCGGGGCAAAGGCGGCAAAGCGCTTGAGGCGTCCTAATTCGTTCCTAAAGTCGCTGAGCGCAATCTTACGATCTTCGTGGAGCTTGCCGGTGGGATGCTGCGCGAAGACTTGCAGTGAGTGCTGGCGCGCTAACTTGCTCGGATACCAATTGGAATAGGGGATAATTCCTACTACAGTTTTGCTAGTACCCCCCCCCCCTCCATCGCGGCTATTAATGCTATTGGTGGCGTTATTAGCCGCCGCGACCTTGCCTAAGGCGGTCTTGAGCGCCCACGCCTACATAAAAGCGCCGTAGTTGGCGTTGCTCAGGTCAGCGAGGGTGAGGATGCCAATGACTTGGAGTGATGGATCTGTCGGCACGATGGTGCATCTCCTCAAATGATGGATCATCATGGCATGCCCTCGGGGCGATTGCAAATGTAACCGCGGCGCGGCCTATGCGATAGCCATGCGATTTTATGGGGCAAAAGGCCGGGCTTATGGTAAAATTTGTGGCGCAGATCAAGCTTTGCGCCCGCTGGTGATGCCTTCGGTGGTCTAGCTTAGCTTGGTCGTTGGTCAGTTGGTGCCACCAGCGTGCTGCTGGTCGGCCTACCTGCCTTGGTCTTCGTCTGATTAGAGGAATAAGCTGCTCTCAATCCTATGCGGAGCTTGCGCTCGCACAGTGGGGGAGCGGGCAGCGCTTTGCTTATGATGATTAACTCTGCCCCGTCTATCGCTCAATACGATCCAGAACTCTTCGCTGCTATGGATGCTGAGAATCAGCGCCAAGAAGATCACATTGAGCTCATCGCCTCGGAAAATTACGCGAGCCGTTGTGTCATGGAGGCGCAAGGTTCGCAACTGACCAACAAGTACGCTGAGGGCTACCCGGGCAAGCGTTACTACGGTGGCTGCGAGTACGTCGACCAAGTCGAGCGCTTAGCCATTGAGCGCGCCTGCAAGCTGTTCCACTGCGATTACGCTAATGTCCAGCCACACGCTGGTTCGCAGGCTAACTGCGCTGCCTACATGGCTCTGTGCAACCCGGGCGATACCATCTTAGGTCTGTCGCTGGCCGCCGGTGGTCACTTAACCCACGGCGCTCCTGTCTCCTTCTCGGGCAAGGTCTACCACTCGGTTCAATATGGCGTCAATGCCGCAGGTGAGCTCGATTACGAGGACATCCGCGCCAAGGCCTTAGAGGTTAAGCCAAAGGTCTTAGTTGCGGGCTTCTCGGCCTACTCGGGCATCGTCGACTGGAAAAAAATGCGTGAGATCGCCGACGAAGTCGGTGCTTACCTCATGGTCGACATGGCCCACGTCGCAGGCTTGATCGCCGCGGGCGTCTACCCAAGCCCAATTGACTACGCTCACGTCGTCACCTCCACCACCCACAAGTCCTTAGGTGGTCCACGCTCGGGCTTTATCCTCTCCAACTGCCACGACCAAGACCTCTACAAGCGCTTAAACAGCGCCATCTTCCCGGGCTCGCAGGGCGGCCCACTGATGCACGTCATCGCCGCTAAGGCCATCGTCTTCAAGGAGGCCATGGAGCCTTGGTTCGTTGAGTACCAAAAGCAGGTCGTCGCCAATGCTAAGGCTATGTGCGAAGAAGTCATGAAGCGTGGTTACAAGGTCGTCTCCGGCGGTACCCACAACCACTTATTCTTACTGGACTTCATCGGCCTTGAGATGACCGGTAAGGATGCCGAGACCGCCTTAGGTCAGGCCCACATCACCGTCAATAAGAACTCCGTCCCAGGCGACCCACGCAGCCCATTCATCACCTCCGGTCTGCGTCTTGGCACCCCAGCTTGCACCCGCCGCGGCTTTAAGGAGGCCGAGGTTCGTGAGCTGGCCAACATCATCTGCGACATCCTCGACAACTACAAGGACGAGGCCGTAATCGCCGCTGCCCGCGAGAAGGTTAAGGCCTTATGCGCTAAGTTCCCAGTCTACAAGAAGTAGGACTGGCCTCAGCGCTCCTTAGGCGCTGAACGCGCTGTGGCGCTTTGATGCTGCGGCGCTTTGATGCTGCGGCGCTTTGACGCTGCGGCGCAGCGTGCGCCGCTGAAAAGCCCCCGGAAAGTTTGAGTTATCGCACTCACTCTCGACGGCGGGCTTTTTTCATGGGCCTAAGCGGCATAAAATGGGGCAAGTTGGTCATTGGGAGGGGCTATGAGCAAAGTTGAGGGCAAGAAGAGTAAGGACAAGAAGGGCAAGGCTGAGGTCATTACCCCGGTGGAGCTGTCCGATAAGGACGCCCACTTTTTGAAGCTCGCGCTCAAGGAAGCCAAGCGCGGCCGCTATACCACCTCGCCTAATCCGGCGGTGGGCTGCGTCATGGTGCGCGACGATGACATCATCGGCCAAGGCTTTCACCATGCCGCGGGGCAGCCTCATGCCGAGATTATGGCGCTCAAGGACGCAGGCGGCGACGTTGCAGGGGCGACGGCCTATGTCACCTTGGAGCCGTGCTGCCACTATGGGCGCACCCCGCCTTGTGCCAAGGCCTTGATCGAGGCGGGCATCAAGCGCGTCGTAATCGGCACGCGCGATCCTAATCCTAAAGTCGCAGGCGGCGGTATTGCCCTGCTCCAAGAGGCCGGGGTCGAGGTCGTGCTCGCCGGGGGCAAGCTTGCTGACAAGTGCTACCGGCTCAACCGCGCCTTCTTTAAGAGCATCACCACTAAGCGCCCGTTTGTCATCACCAAGCTCGGCATGAGCATCGATGGCAAGATTGCCCTCTCCGATGGCTCATCGAAGTGGATCACGAACGAGCAAAGCCGCTCTGACGGCCAGCGCCTGCGCCTGTGGTCAGATGTCCTCATCACTACAGCCGCCACCGTGCGCGTTGATAACCCGCGCTATAACGTACGTATCGATGAGCTGCCAGCTGAGGTCATGTCCGGGCTTGATACCGCCTTGATCCGCCAGCCGCTTAAAGTCGTGATCGACACGCAGGGCACCTTATGCCAAGGCTACGACGAGGCGCTGTTGCGGCCTTTCTCAATCTTTAGCCAAGGTGAGTGCTTTATCGCGGTCGGCACACGCCAAAACCTCGAAAAGATCCACGCTGCCGTGCAGGCCGCTCAAGAGGCCAGGACGGAGCTTAAGCTCCCGGCCGCGCGTACTAAGTCGGGCTGGCAGGTCTCCGCTGAGCGCATCATCGCCTCCAGCCCTAACTTCGTGCTCGAGCGCTTTGCCGAGCGTGTCTCGATCTTGGTGCTGCCGCAGCAGCGTGATCACGTCTCCTTAGAGGCCTTGCTTGATTTCTTGGGCACCAAGGAGCTGCGCGTCGCCATGGTCGAAGCCGGTGCGGGCCTGACCTCGGCCTTCTTAAACCAAGGCCTCGTCGACGAGTGCTATTGCTACCTAGCCCCGATGTTCTTAGGCCACAGCGCCCAAAGCGGCCTCAAGCTCCCCGAACCGCCGACCTTGGCTGCTGCCCAGCGCTTTGCCCATATGGACAGTACGGTCATCGGCGACAACGTCTTAGTGGTCTTATCCCAGCCGGTGCACCCGCAGGTTAAGGCCCCAGCTAAGAAGACCACCAAGAAGGCGACCAAGGCGACCACCAAGGCGGCAGCCTCAACTGTAGCTGAGTCTGACACTAAGCCTGCAGCCCAAGCCACGACCAAGTCGGCCACGACTAAGGCGGCTGCCAAGACGACAACCAAGGCAGCTGCTAAGGCTAAAAGCGCCACCAAGACGGCTCCTAAGAGCGCGCCTAAGGCGAGCGCCGCCAAGGAAGCGGCTCAAACGGCTCAGTCTGCGCCGAAGAAGACCACCGCCAAGAAGTCGGCCTCTACCAAGGCCACTACTAAGACGGCCACGGTTCCGGCCAAGCGGGCTCCTAAAGCGCAGGCGGCGCAGTAGGTGCCGCGGCGCCACCCCGTGTGCGCGTCCGCGCTGTGCGTTCACCGCGCGCGTCCGCGCACGGAGCGTGGGTCTTAGGGTAAGATAGGGGGCCTTTGTGGTTTTCGTTGAGCGAGGGGTGTGATGTTTACGGGAATTGTGCAGAGCGTCGGTGTGTTGCAGAGCATTGTGCGCCAAGGCAAGGGCGCGCATGTGGTGGTTGCCACTGAGCCGGGCTTCTTGCCGGGCAAGGTGCAGCTGGGCGACTCCATTGCCACCAATGGTGTGTGCCTGACGGCTACAGCCTTACGGGATACGGCCTATGAGGCTGATCTGTCCTTTGAGAGCTTCAATCTCACCGCCTTCGCGCAGTACACCCCGGGGGTCAAACTCAATTTGGAGCTGGCGTGCACGCCGGTCACACGCCTTGGCGGCCACATCATGCAGGGGCATGTCGATGGCGTGGGTACGGTGCTTGAGCGCTACCGCGTCGATAAGGCGCTCAACATCTGGATTAAGGCGCCGCAGGCCTTGGCCCGCTACATTGCGATGAAGGGCTCGATCGCGGTCGATGGCATCTCCTTGACCGTCAATGAAGTGCGCGACTGCGACTTCCGCCTGACCTTGATCCCCCATACCCAAGGCGAAGTGGCCACCACCTTTAACCCGGGCTCGGTGGTCAACCTCGAGGTCGACGTCATCGCGCGCTATCTTGAGCGCTTGATGGTGGCAGGCGCCCTGCCCGGCGCGGGCGCGGTGACGCCGCCTGTGGCGGCGGCAGGCGAGCAGGGCAGTCGCGTCAGCCTGTCCTCGCTGCAAGCAAATGGCTTTTTGTAGGGCCTTCTTGCTATACTAACGGCCGCAAAATGCGGTGCGATGGGGGTCTGCCCCCTAAGTTGGTATTTTTCGGGAGTCTGCGATGGCAGTTAATTTTATTGAGGGCATTAAGCCTTGCTCTGATGCCAAGGTCGGCATTGTCGTTTCGCGTTTCAACAGCTTCATCTGCGAGCGTCTGTTAGAGGGCGCCTTAGATACCTTAAAGCGCGAAGGCCAAGTTGAGGACTCCAACGTCACCGTGGTACGGGTACCGGGCGCCATCGAGATTCCGTTGGCCTTAGACCTGATGGCCAAGAGCGGCAAGTACGACGCGCTCATCGCCTTAGGCTGCGTCATCCGCGGCGCGACCTATCACTTCGAGGTGGTCGCCAACGAGTGCGCCAAGGGCATTACCCAAGTTACCTTAAAGCACGACTGCATCGTCTCCAATGGTGTGCTGACTACCAACACCATCGATGAAGCTGTCCAGCGTGCTGGTTCCAAGGCAGGCAACAAGGGCAGCGAAGCTGCCTCGGCCGCCTTAGAAATGATTAACGTCACCCGCCAACTCAAGGCCTAAGCCTATTGGTCTCGGCCTCGGCCTATTGGCCACGGCCCGAGGCCCGAGTCTGGCCTGCGGCCTCGGCCCAGCGGCCGTAAGGCCGCAGGCGGCGTGATTGAGCCCAAGCTGCAGCTGAGGTGGCCTTCGGCCGCCTGAGCGCGGCTTGGGTTTGTGTTCTTGTTAGAGGTTCTGGTTTTATGGATCAAACTGAGGGTGCAGTCACTCCGGCGATGCGTCATAAGGCGCGCCACTTTGCGCTGCAGGCGATTTATCAGTGGCAGTTGACGGGCATGTCAGCCTCGACCATTGAGCAGCAGTTCTTAGAAGATCAACCGGTCGCCGGTGCCGATCTTGATTACATGCATGACTTGATTCAGGGCGTCATCGCTAACTGCGATACCTTGGACTCTGCCTTTGCTCCGTTCTTATCGCGGCCGTTAAAAGACCTCGATCAGGTGGACAAGGCCATCTTACGCATCGGCACCTTCGAGCTGATGTACCGCCAAGAAGTCCCCTTCAAGGTCGTGATCAACGAGGCCATTGTCTTAGCTAAGTCCTTTGCCGAGCAAGATAGCCATAAGTTCGTCAACGGCGTCTTAGACAAGGTGATTAAGAGCATCCAAGCGCAAAAGAGCTAAGCGCAGCTCAGCGGCGCCTGCGGCGCCTGCGGCGCTAGCGCGCAGGTGCGCAGCGCGTGGTAAAGATAGGAGCGACGAGATTGGACCCTGCGGGGTCTAATTTTTTGTGATGGGGTGAGGCGATGGTGCGCGACGAATTTTCCTTTATCCAGCAGTACTTTGCGCGGCTGCCGCATGCGGCCTATCAGGAGAATGGGGCGGCGGCAGAGGCCGGAGTGGTGCGGGGCATTGGCGATGATGCGGCCATTCTCAAGCTTGACGGCTCCTATGCCATTACCACCGATACCCTCGTGGAGAATGTGCACTTCTTTACCAACTTCAACCCCTATCTGCTCGGCGCGCGCTCCTTGGAGGTCAACTTCTCGGATGTCTACGCCATGGGCGCGCTGCCGCAGTACATCACGCTCTCCTTGGACATCCCCGAGCGCTATCTTGACTTTGCCCAGTTCTGGCAGCCCTTTGCTCAAGGCGTCGAAGACTGCCTTGCGCGCCACAACTGCTTTCTTATCGGCGGCAATGTCACGCACAGCAGCAATCGCAATGCGCCGCTGACTATCTCCGCGACCGCCTTTGGACGCAATGTGGCTGAACATAACCTCTGCCGCAATGGCGCTGAGGTCGGCGATCGCATTTACGTTACGGGCTCTTTGGGCGCCAATGGCTTGTACGTCAAGACGGTCTATAACAATACCCTGCGTAACCTTGAGCTTGAGGAGCGTCGTCGCTTTGAAGAGCATGCCTTCCACTACGATGAGCGCATTGCGCGGCTGATTCCGCATGTCATGCGCTATAGCAAGTGTGGCATCGATGTCTCCGATGGCTTGCTCGGCGACCTCAGCCACATCCTGATGCAATCGCAGTGCGCCGCGCGCCTCGACTACGAGAGCCTGCCCTTAGATGAGCTCTGCCGCGAGCTCTTAGCGCCCTTTAAGGTTTCCGAGAAGTCCTTGCTCAAGCTCGCCTTAAGCGCCGGGGGCGACTACAACCTCGTCTTCACCATCCCAGCGGTGCAGCAGGCCGCCTTTGAAGCCGAAGTGCAGGCCGATCCGGCCTTGGCGGGCTTTTTGTGCACCGGCATCGGTGAGGTGGTGGCAAGTGAGCAAGAGCGCGACTGGGCGCAAAGCTTCCTGCAAACGGACGGGGGCCTCATCACCATCGTCAACCACCACGGCGAGCCAACCACCTTGCGCCTCGGCACGGGGTCGTACAACCACTTCCTGACCAACAGCTCGCTGCCGGACTAAGCCGTTCGCCGAAGGCCTAGCGCAACCACGGGCGCAGCGGCGTAGCGGCGCCGCGCGATGAGCGCGGCTGCACCTGCGCGCACAGCGCAAGGTAATTTGCGCGCACCTAAGTCAGGCATAAGGTCTCCGTGGTAAGCTATGCTTCCGTGATCTTTTCACTGATTGGATTTTGTTGGTTATGAAGAAGAATCTGTTAGCCGTGTCGGTATTTGGTGCCGCCGCGCTGATGCTAGGGGCTTGTGGTGAGGATAAGGCGGTAGCCGCCCAAGGCGCGGGCACCGAGAACGCCACGGCCGCCGTCGGGGTGGAGCGCCCGAGCGCTGCGATCTCCGCGGAGTCGTCGTTTGACGATAAGGTCTCCTACTCGATTGGCGCCAGCGTTGGTACCTACATTGCCACCATTCAGCGTGACCAAAGCGAGTTCATTGGCAACTTAGACCAAGACCTCGTAATCCAAGGCTTTATCGACGCCATCAACAGCAAGACGGCTCTCTCGGAGAAGGATATCGCCGATACCTTAGTGGCCTTAGACCAAAAGGTACGTGAGGGCTTGGAGAAGAAGGCAGCCGAGGAGGCCAACCAAAACTTAGAGGCCGGCAAGAAGTTCTTAGCTGATAACGCTAAGGCCGAAGGCGTGCAGACCACCGCTTCGGGCCTGCAATACAAGATTGTCGCCGAAGGTTCGGGCAAGAGCCCAACCACCACGGATACGGTACGCGTCCGCTATAAGGGCACCACGATCGACGGCCAAGTCTTCGATGAGCAAAAGGAGCCGATCGCTTTCCCATTGGCCAACATCATCCCAGGCTGGACTGAGGGTTTACAGCTGATGAAGGAGGGCGGCAAGGCCATCCTCTACATCCCATCGGATCTTGCCTACGGCGAGATGGGGGCTGGTGATCTGATCAAGCCCAACTCGGTCTTGATCTTTGAGATTGAGTTAGTCGAGGTCGTACCTCCAGTCGGCAGTGACGAGCAGAAGTAAGTCGCCCGCTGCTTGACTTAGGCCCACGCAAGACCGGCTCTGCGCCGCGCCTTGGTGGGCTTTTTTGCGCCCACAGCCAGCCCTCTGTATTGCCCGAGGGTCGCCCACAGCTTTGGGTGCGTGCCAGAGCTGCCGTCCCTTTAGAGACTGCTGCAGCACTCGAAGGCCGCCCGCAGTCTTGAAGGCGTGCCCAAGCTGCCACCCCATAGAGACCAATTCGGTACCTGAGGGTAGTCCGCAGCTTTGGGCGAGCGCCTAAGCTGCCATCCCATAGAGACCACTACAGCACCTGAAGGCCACCCGCAGCTTGTGGGCCGCTGCTATTCCTTAGAGACCTTGGTTTGATCCTCTGGGGGCTGGGTGTCCGGCGCTGCCGCGCCGTCCCGGCCGAGGCTGCGCCCGAGGCCGGGACGGCGGGGCAGAGGGTGGAATAGCATGGTGACGAGCACGAAGAAGGTCGGTACCATGATGAGGCCTAAGGTGGTCGCGGTGAGGGTGCCGCCGAAGACGCCAGTACCGATCGACTGCTGCGACCCGGCACCGGCGCCATTGGCGCCCATGAGCGGCACGACGCCTAGTAAGAAGGCCACGGAGGTCATGACGATGGGCCTAAATCTGAGGTTGGCGGCCTCTTGGGCGCTCTTTAAGAGCGAGCGGCCCTGCACTCGGAACTGGTGGGCATACTCGACAATCAAGATCGCGTTCTTGGCCGAGAGGCCACCGGTGGTGAGCAGGCCGACCTGCAGGTAGACGTCATTTTCCATGCCTCTGAGGAAGATAAAGAGCAGGGCGCCGAAGATGCCGATCGGCACGATCAACATCACCGCTAATGGAATCGACCACGACTCGTAGAGCGCGGCAAGGCATAAGAATACGACGACTGCGGAGAGCAGGTAGAGGCTGCTTTGGCTTGAGCCGGTGAGCTTCTCTTGGTAGGAGATGCCGCTCCAAGCATAGCCGTACTCGCTTGGGTGCTGCTCGATGATGCGCGCGATCTCGTCCATGGCTTGGCCCGAGCTGACACCCGGGGCCGGGTCACCTGAGAGCGAGACTGAGGCGATGCCGTTGAAGCGCTCGAGCTGTTGCGGGCCGTAGCTCCAGTCGATCGAGCCGATGGTATCAAAGGACACCATCTTGCCATCGCTGTTCTTAAAGTAGAGCTTGCTCAAGTCCGAAGGCAGCGAGCGGAACTGGGCGTCCGATTGGACGTAGACGCGCTTGATGCGGCCACGGTCGATGAAGTCGTTGACGTAGGAGCCGCCCCATGCGATCTGCAGGTTCTGGTTGATGACGGACGGGTCGAGCTTGAACTGCCCGGCGCGTTGGTCATCGATGTTGATGTTCAGCTGCAAGGCATCGTTTTGGGCGTTAGAGCGCACGTTGTAGAGCAGCGGGCTTTGGCGGGCCTGCTCGACGATGGCGGCGACATCCTGCATGAATTGCTCGTGGCTGTGACCCATGACGTTTTGCACGTAGACGTTAAAGCCGGAGCTGCCGCCCATGCCGGAGATGGCGGCAGGCAGATTGAGTCTGATCTCCGCGTCGGGGTAGTGATCAAAGTAGCGCTTGGCGCGATCTAAGATGGCAAAGGCAGTATTGTCCTCGCCCGGGCGCTGCTCCCACGGCACTAAGCGAATGTAGGCGCGGGCGGTAGCTTGGCCGCGTGAGGAACCGGCCGAGCCTAAGGAGAGGAGGATGCCGTCGACATTGTCAACTTCGTGCTCTAAGAAGTAGTTCTCGACATCACGGCCGACCCGGGCGGTCTGGGTCATGGTCGACGAGGAGGGCAGCACGATGCGCACCGAGATAATGCCTTGGTCTTCTGAAGGCAGAAAGGACGAGGGAATCTTGGTAAAGAGGAAGGCCGCGCCCGCGGTCACGCCGATAAAGCCTAAGACGACGAGGAACTTGTGGGTGAGACAGAAGCCATTGAGGGCGCGGTAGCCGCGAAAGCACAGGTTAAAGCCGCGGTCGAAGAAGACCAAGATGCCCTGCTCGCTGGTGGGCTTGGCCGTATCGTGTTGTAGCTGCGCTTTAGCGCGCTCGCGGCGCGTCTGTTTGCGATGGTCTTTTAAGATGGTGGCGCAGAGGGCCGGGGTGATGACGATGGCGACTAGGATCGACACCAGCATGGCGCTGACAATGGTGACCGAGAACTGGCGGTAGATGTTGCCGGTGGCGCCAGAGAAAAAGGACATCGGGGTGAAGACTGCGGCGATGACGAGGCCGACACCAAAGAGCGCCGAGGTAATCTCCGCCATCGACTTGACCGCGGCATCGTAGGGGCTGAGGTGCTCAGTCTCGATGATGCGGTTGATGTTTTCAACCACCACGATCGCGTCATCGACCAAGAGGCCGATCGCCAGCACCATGGCAAAGAGAGTCAGGGTGTTAAGCGAATAGCCTAGGGCATAAAGCACGACCACGGTGGCGGCGAGCACGATCGGGATGGTCAGGGCCACGATCAGGGTCGAGCGCAGGTCGCGCAAGAAGAGCAAGATCACCAAGGAGACAAGGCAGAGCGCCTCAACTAAGGTTTTGCCCACCTCCGAGAGCGAGGCTTTGACAAAGGGCACCGTGTCATAAGGTATGGCATACTCGAGATTGTTAGGGAAGAGAGGGCGCAGGCGCTCGAGCTCCGCGGCGACGAGCTGGGCGACCTCGACGGCGTTGGCGCCATCGGTCAGGCTGATATCAAGGGCCGCCATCGGGCTCTTGTTGTAGTTACCAAAGTAGGTGTAGGAGCTGCGGCCCATCTCGACGCGCGCGACATCGCGCAGATAGACCGTGGCACCTTCGCTCGTGACCTTGACCAAGATGTTCTCAAAGTCGGACACCTCGTTTAACAGGGCGCGTGACTTGATGGTGACGTTGATGGCTTGGTTGGGGCCTGCGGGCAGGTCGCCTAATTGGCCCACTGAGATTTGCTTGTTTTGGTTCTCAATGGCGCTGACCACCTCGGAGGGGTTGAGCTTGTACTGGAACAGCTTGTTTTGGTCGAGCCAAATGCGCATGGCGTAGGACGCGCCTTGGACGGAGACGTCACCGACGCCATTGACGCGCGAGATCGGGTCTTGTACCACCGAGACCAAGAAGTCGGCGATGTCTTCTTGGCTCATCGAGTCATTGCGGGTGTAGAAGGCAATGGTCTGCAGCGTGTCATCGGACACTTTGCGCACGCGTAGGCCTGAGCGCTGCACTTGATCGGGCAGACGCGAGGTGATGCCGCTTAAGCGGTTTTGTACCTGCATCTGTGCCACATCGACGTCGACATTGGTATCAAAGGAGAAGCGCAGGCGTACGGAGCCGTCCGAGGTCGAGGTGGTCGAGAAGTAGAGCAGGCCATCGAGGCCCGTCATCTCTTGCTCGATGACCTGCGCCACCGAGTTCTCAACCGTTTGCGCCGAGGCACCGGAGTAGGTGCACGAGACGCTGACCGAAGGCGGGGCGATCTCAGGCAGCCGGGAGATCTTCATGCGCGGCAGGCAGATCGCACCGGCGATCATGATCATAAGAGCGATGACCCATGCCGCCACCGGGCGGTCAATAAAGAACTTGCTGATCATGTCACGAACCTACCGTAGTCGGGGCGACCGCCGCGCTTTGATTGAGGCCCGAGGCCGCAGGCAAGCTCGGCGCCTTCGGCGTCAGCTCCGTCTTGTTATCTAAGGTGATATCAACGCCATCGCGATTGACCACGCGCACCTTGGAGCCGTGGCGCAGCGAGCCGCTGCCGGATACTACCACCTCATAGCTGCTATCGAGGCCATCTAAGACGCGCCAGCCATCGTTATAGAGCTCCCCTAGAGTGACGTTGGTTTGTACCGCGCGCCCACCTTGCACGGTATAGACATAGGCATTGCCCTTCGGGTCACGCATTACCGCCTGTGGCGGCAGGGTCATGATGTTCTGGGCCACGCCGCCATTGACCTTGCACACCACGGCCATGCCCGGCAAGAGCAGGTGGTCGGGGTTATCGAAGATGGCGCGTAAGGCCAAAGAGCCCGACTCCTCATCGACGATGACCTCTGAGAGGCTGAGCACGCCTAAGTGCGAGTAGAGCGAGCCATCTTCAAAGTACAAGGACACATCGTAGGCGCGATCGCTTAAGTAGATAGTGCCATCGAGCAGGCCCTCGCGCAGCTTACGCCATTGCAGTGCGCTCTGCTCCATGTCGACATAGACCTTATCGAGGTCAATGATGGTGGCCAAGGGCTCGCTTTGGTTGGCGGTGACTAAGGCACCGCGCGTGACCTTGGAGGCGCCAATGATTCCGGCGATCGGGGCGCGCACCGTGGTGTAATCAAGCGAGATCTTGGCACTGGTTAAGGCCGCGAGATAGAGCTTTTCGTCGGCCTGCGCCAGCTCATAGGTGAGCAGGGCGTCATCGCGCTCTTTTTCGGAGGCGCTGCGGCGCTTGTAGAGCTGGGCAAAGCGCTCATAGTCCTTATAGGCCATCTTGCGCTGCACTACCGCGCGGTCGTACGAAGCTTGGGCGTGGTCGAGCTGAGCTTGGAAGATAGCCGGGTCAATCTCATAGAGCGGCGTGCCCTCTTCGACCTCGGCGCCCTCTTCAAAGAGGCGCTTTAAGATGATGCCGTCGACCTGCGGCCTAACATCGGCGCGGGTATAGGCACTGATGCGCCCGCTTAAGTTAAAGGAGCGCTCGCGGTTCTTAAACTCAGGGTGAATGGTGCTGATGTCATAGACGACTTCGGCCAAGGACGGGTTTTTGCCCGCGGCCGCGTCCTTTTGCTCTTCAAGTTGGCAGCCGCCCAGCGCTAGGCTCAAGATCAAGGCAAGCCCGAAGCCCCACCCTGATATGCGTGTCAGCCTGTGATGCTCTGCCATAGCGCCACCCCCAGTCAGATCCAAAACCAATGAGCCCACCTTGGCCGCCTGCGCCAAGCGTTTTGCTGCTGGGCGGTCGGGGGCGCCTGCGACGCTCTAGGCTCGCAGGCGTTCACCGCATTCAATGACGGTGCGTTAAGCTAACTATAGCCCGAACTTTCGTGCCCTTGCAATGAAAGGGCCGTGAAGAGCGGGAGTGCATCGCACTTTGCGCCGTGCTGTGCGCGCGCAAGCGAAGGTGGGGCGCGAGCATAAAAAAGGCCTTGTCTGGTGAACAAGGCCATTTTCTATTGCGCTTTACGTTCTTTGCTTAGGTTTTGTTCAGAACGTGGGTTCATTATGCATCCGTTTTCTTTGGTTAGACTTAGCTGCCCCAAGCTGGTACGTTTTTTTTCGCAACTAGCCAGTA
>CALXNA010000034.1 GCA_944389615.1 uncultured Anaerobiospirillum sp.
AACTCCGCCAAGGACGACGCCGCAGGCCTGCAAATCGCCGACCGCTTAACCTCGCAGATCAATGGCCTCAACCAAGGCAACCGCAACGCCAATGACGGTATCGCCTTAGCTCAGACTGTTGAAGGCGGCCTCGACGAAATCTCGAACATGCTCCAGCGCATCCGTACCTTAGCCGTTCAATCCGCTAACGGTACCTTAGGCGCGAACGACCGCGAAGCCATTCAAAAAGAGGCAAACTCGCTCACCGCAGAAATCACTCGTATCGCCAAGGATACCACCTTCGGCGGCAAGAACATTCTGATGGGCTTCAACGCTAGTTCCATCTACAAGACCAGCTCAAAGTTAACTGATTTGGGTGGCAAAACCAACACTAAGGGCGGCACCTTAACCTTACATGTCGGCGCAAATACTAACAACAGAATCGACATGCAAGTATACAATTTCCAATTCAGTGCCTTAGCCTCTGCAGCAGGCTTAGCCGCAACTGACTACAACGGCGCTGTTGGCTTCTGCTTAGCCAATCAATGTGCTGCTAACGCTTCGATCAAGTCCATCGACAAGATGATCGCCGTCGTTGACTCGCAGCGCGCTGACTTAGGTGCTATCCAGAACCGCTTAGAGTCGTCGATCCGCAACCAGTCGAACGTCTCGGCCAACTCCGCTGACGCCCGCTCGCGTATCCGCGACGCTGACTTCGCCGAGGAGTCTGCCAACCTGTCGCAGCAGTCCATCATCCAGCAGGCTGCTACCTCGATGCTGATGCAGGCTAACGCCCGCCCTCAATTAGCTCTCTCGATGCTGGGCTAATCTGAGCTGTTATGGCATTGACCACCTCCGATCAGGGGATCTCTCTGATTGAGGAGTTTGAGGGCTGCGCTCTCACCAGCTATATGTGCCCAGCCGGGGTGCTCACCATTGGCTACAGCCATGTAGCCGCTGGTTTAACCTTAGGGCACACCATCAGCCCGGCTGAGGCCGATGCGCTCTTGCGCTCCGACCTCAAGGGCTTAGAGCAAGTCATCCACCGGTTAGTGGCGGTGACGCTCACGCAAAACCAGTTTGATGCCTTGGTCTCCTTTGCCTTCCACCTTGGGCTTGATAACCTCAAGGCCTCGACTCTGCTCAAGAAGCTCAATCGCGGCGACTACGAAGGTGCAGCTGATGAGTTCCTGCGCTGGAATAAGGTCGCAGGTAACGCCCTGCCGGGCTTAACCCAAAGGCGCACTGCCGAGCGCGACCTGTTCTTAGGGCGCGCTTGACCTCAATGCCTAACTTGGTGGCGCTCGCCACCCTCTCTCCAAGGCTCTACCTCAGGTAGGGCCTTGTGCGTTTGAGCGCAACCAAGCGCTCTGCACCGCAGCAGCTTCCAAAGGCTCCCGCCGATGTGCCGCGAGCAGCACATAGCCATGAGCTGCGGATACCACGCTCAAAGCCTGCGCTGCTTGGGGGTAGAGCGGAACTGGGGGCCTTTCGCACACCTTGCTTTTGGCGCAGGTATGCGCTAAACTGTATTAAAGTCTTTGAGGCGATGTGATAGATAGATAGATAGATAGATAGAGCAAATTGTGTACCAACTGTTTATCTAGCGCCCTCCAACTTTGTAATTTTTTGTCAGCCTTAGACCCCAATTACCTCGGCGCGATGCAGCTGCGCACTCCTTGCCCCATACCTAAAGCAGATGACGCTGATACAGAGCGTCGCTTGGTTTACCCTTTGTTGCGCTGACCGCGAGGTCACTGTCCGCAACAGGCAATTGGGGACAAGGAAAATGGCAGTATACGTAAACACCAATGTAAGCTCGCTCAATGGCCAGCGTTACCTCAACAATGTTCAGACCAGCCTGAACACCACCTACACCCGCCTCTCCTCGGGCCTTCGCATTAACTCCGCCAAGGACGACGCCGCAGGCCTGCAAATCGCCGACCGCTTAACCTCGCAGATCAATGGCCTCAACCAAGGTAACCGCAACGCCAACGACGGTATCGCCTTAGCCCAGACCATCGAAGGCGGCCTCGACGAAATCTCGAACATGCTCCAGCGCATCCGCACGCTCGCAGTACAGTCGGCTAACGGCACTCTGGGCAGTACCGACCGCGAGGCGATCCAAAACGAGGCTAACTCGCTGGTTTCGGAAGTCACTCGCATTGCCAAAGAGACCACCTTTGGTGGCAAAACGATCTTGGCCGGTTACGACAAGACCAACAGCACCTCGATCTACGCAAACTCCGTTGCCTTGAATACCTTAGGCGGTACTGACATTACCGGAGCTCAGCTCACCTTACATGTGGGCGCTAACACCGACAATACCATCACTATGGACGTCTATAACTTCGTCTTTAGTAAGTTAGCCTCAGCGGCCGGTTTAGCAGACACCGATTACAACGCTTCAGTCGGCTTTTTCCTTAGCAAACAGGCCGATGCTAACGAAGCCATTGAATCAATCGACAAGTTAATTTCGGTCGTTGACTCGCAGCGCGCTGACTTAGGTGCCATCCAGAACCGCTTAGAGTCGTCGATCCGCAACCAGTCGAACGTCTCGGCCAACTCCACTGACGCCCGCTCGCGTATCCGTGAAGCTGACTTCGCCGAGGAGTCTGCCAACCTGTCGCAGCAGTCCATCATCCAGCAGGCTGCTACCTCGATGCTGATGCAGGCTAACGCCCGCCCTCAATTAGCTCTCTCGATGCTGGGCTAATCTGAGCTGTTATGGCATTGACCACCTCCGATCAGGGGATCTCTCTGATTGAGGAGTTTGAGGGCTGCGCTCTCACCAGCTATATGTGCCCAGCCGGGGTGCTCACCATTGGCTACAGCCATGTAGCCGCTGGTTTAACCTTAGGGCACACCATCAGCCCGGCTGAGGCCGATGCGCTCTTGCGCTCCGACCTCAAGGGCTTAGAGCAAGTCATCCACCGGTTAGTGGCGGTGACGCTCACGCAAAACCAGTTTGATGCCTTGGTCTCCTTTGCCTTCCACCTTGGGCTTGATAACCTCAAGGCCTCGACTCTGCTCAAGAAGCTCAATCGCGGCGACTACGAAGGTGCAGCTGATGAGTTCCTGCGCTGGAATAAGGTCGCAGGTAACGCCCTGCCGGGCTTAACCCAAAGGCGCACTGCCGAGCGCGACCTGTTCTTAGGGCGCGCTTGACCTCAATGCCTAACTTGGTGGCGCTCGCCCCCCTCTCTCCAAGGCTCTACCTCAGGTAGGGCCTTGTGCGTTTGTGGCCACTCAGCCCCTTTATTGCGCGACTTCTGCACGGCCACACTATCCCCCAGCTGTCATACACGGCCTCAAAGCTTTACATGCGCTAAGGACGTCCAGTGGTGACCATGAAGTGGAGCTAGCTGGCGGTGCCTGCTGGACGGCGGCTGCGACTAAACCGGTGCATGGCCGTAACGCTGGGCGGCGGCCGTCTTATCGGCTAAGACCTGTGCCATCTCGGCGCGTACTTTCTCAGGATCGAGCCGTACAGACTGTTCAAATGCGGCGAAGTTAGGATCCAACGCCGGGAGCTGCTTTGGTGCGGCGCGCTGGGCGCGGGCGCTAAAGCACTGCTCGGCAGCGAGGATGATGGCGCGCAGCGTATCGTCTAAGCCGGATAAGACCACCTCACGCCACTTCTTGGGCAGTCCAAAGTAGGCTGCGGCCATGCCGCCCACCGTCGCACCTAAGGTATCGCTGTCGCCGCCTAAGGAAACGACATTGCGGATCGCGTCTTCACACGAAGTGGCCTCATACCAGCCGCGCAGGGCGTAAGGGACGGTGCCTTGGCACGAGCTGTCAAAGGTGAAGTTCGGCCGGACTTCGTCCAAGGTAAAGCTCAGGTCGCAGTACGTCGCCTCCAGATACGCCTTGATCTCATCCTTGGGTAACTGAGCCCGGGCTAAATAGACCGCCTCAGCGGTCGCTTGGGCGCCGCGCAGCCCTTCGGGGTGATTATGCGACACCACGGTGACGGCATACGCCAAATCACGCGCCTCATCAAGGCTCTGAGCCGCAAAGCCACAGCTGCTTACACGCATGGCCGCGCCATTGCCATAGCTACCGTAGGCCGCAGCATCAGGTTGGTTGAGCCAGACGGCGAAGCTGGGGCCATAACCGGCCTGCGGGTAGACCCGCCCTAACTTGCGCATGCACGCGCGGGCGCGCTCTGAGACCAGCTGATAGTCAATGGGCCCGGTTTTGAGCGAACCGTCGGGGTTGGTCAGGGCCTCAACCAGCGCGCCTGCCACCGCAATGGTCATGACCGAATCGTCACTGTAGTGGCTGCGATGGCCCACCAACTCAAAGTCCTTGCGCTTGGTTGGCCGGAAGTCAAACTGCGAGCCGACCAAGTCGCCCAAGATAGCACCAATCATAGCCCCCTCCTTATGCTGCAACTTAGCACTAAAGCACCATCTCATGTTACACCCCAAGGGCATGTACGGGGGCGCTGAGAGTTTAGAAGGGAGAAGCGCTGCCTGCCGCGCAGGGAGCAAATGATAGACATCCATCATGACACTCAGCAGGTAACAAACGTGATAGTAAAGCTCTTCTTATGAAGTTTTGGTAGTTTTACTTCAAAAGTGTGAAGCAAGTCTGAAATTAATCCATCATTTTTGGCTAAAGTAAATGACAACAAACTTTCATTTGCTCGCTCCCGTGCCGCAGGTGCGGCGCGCGTAGGCTCAGCCACCACAGGTACGGCGCGGCGCTCTCAGGCGCAGGCGCCGCAGGCGGGGGCAGCTCTGGAAGTCAGGTTCAGCTTGGCGCTGGACACCCTTAGGCGCTTATTTCTTTTCTCTGGGGGAGTTGTCATGGAACGCCTCGGCAACGCAGTGATGAAATGCCTTGAGGTGGTGATTGTCGGCCTCATATCAGTGATGTCGATCCTCGTCATCGTCAACGTGGCACTGCGCTTCTTTTTCTCCTCGAGCATCGTCGTCTCCGAGGAGCTCTCACGCTTTATGTTCATCTACATCGTCTTCTTGGGCTCGATTGTCGCGCTCAAAGAAGATGGCCACATCTACGTGGACTTCATTGCTAAGGCGTTCCCACGCCCGATTCAATGGGTGCTCAAGCTTGTGGTCAATTGCTGCATGCTCTACTGCTGCTACGTACTGCTCTTAGGCAGCGTTGAGCTGAGCGAGTACAACATGGTGGATAAGTCCCCGGTCGCGGGCATCCCAATGGGCTATATCTACTTTGCCGGTGCCATCGGCGCGGCGGGCATGGGGATCGTGCTCATCATCCGTATCATCAAGCACATCACCTCGTTTAGCTCGTGGCTCAAGGCTGCTCCGGCCCCTTCGGCTACGCCCGCTGATGCGGCTACTGCGGCTGATGCTGCCCCTTCGGCTGATAAGGAGGCTTAACCATGGAAGTTGCCATTTTCTTATGCGTTTTGCTCCTGAGCATCGCCATTGGCATCCCGATCGCCTTTGCGCTCATGATGTGCGGCCTTGCGCTCATGTTCTTTTTGGACATGTTCGACCCGATGCTGGTGGCGCAGAATCTCATCAACGGCTCTGATAACTTCACCCTGCTCGCGATCCCATTCTTCGTCTTCGCCGGTGAAATCATGAACGTAGGCGGTTTAGCCAAGCGTTTGATTGACCTGCCGATGCGCTTAGTCGGCCATAAGGCCGGTGGCCTTGGCTACGTGGTCATTATCGCCGCCGTGATCATGGCCTCGCTCTCGGGCTCGCCTGCCGCCGATACCGCTGCGATCGCGGCCATCATGTTCCCAATGATGACCAAGGCCAATTACAACGGCCCGGGCTCAGCCGGCCTCATTGCCGCAGGCGGTATCATCGCCCCAATCATTCCACCATCGATTCCATTCATCGTCATTGGTGTGACTGCGGGCGTTTCGATCTCCCAGCTCTTTATGGCCGGTATCGTCCCGGGCATCTTGATGGGCGTGGCCTTGTGCATCATGTGGTACTTAAAGTCGCGCCACTTCACCACCTCGCAGCGCTCCACCGGCGCTGAGATCTGGGCGGCGTTTAAGGCCAGTATCTGGGCTCTGCTGCTCCCAGTCATCGTGATCGGTGGCTTTAAGACCGGTGTCTTCACCCCAACGGAGGCCGGTGCCGTCGCCTCGGTCTATGCCCTGTTCGTGTCGATTTGCGTCTACCGTGAACTCAAGCTCAAGCAAATCTACGATGCGCTCTTAGGCACAGCCAAGACTACCGCCGTCATCATGCTGATGGTCGCCTCCGCGCAGGTCTCGGCCTACCTCATGACCATCGCCGACCTGCCACTCTTGGTCGCCGAGCTCTTAGCGCCACTGACGGATTCACCACGCCTGCTCATGGGCCTCATCTTGCTGGTGCTCTTAGTCATGGGCATGGTCTTGGACTTAATCCCGATCGTACTGATCTTAGTCCCGGTCTTGCTGCCATTAGTACGCGAAGCGGGCATCAACGAGATCTACTTCTGCGTCATGTTCATCTTATGCTGCTCGATTGGCCTGATTACGCCACCAGTCGGCAATGTCTTGAACGTCGTCTCGTCGGTCACCAAGGTGCCATTTGAGCGCGCAGTCTTAGGTATCCTGCCTTATGCTGGCATTCTGATCGTCTTGATGTTCATTTTGCTCATCTTCCCTGATATCGTGATCGTACCAATGGAGTACCTCACGGCACGCTAGCCGGGGACGAGCTCTGGTGCTTGGGCTTCGACGCGCTGGGCGCGTAGTACGAACGCGCCGCCTGCTGCGCAGGGCGCGCGCCGGGGCCCTGAAGGTTTACTTTGCTCTGTTCACTTGCCGCCGCGGTGTGGCGGCACATTTGGAGATTTCGTTCTATGAAGAAGAAGGCCCTTGCAGTATTAGCTTCGGCAGTTTTAGCTGCAGTATTTGCTACCTCGGTTGAGGCCAAGACCGTGTTACGTATGGCCACTGACGTTTCGCGCGACAACTCGCAAGCAGTCGGCGCTGAGCACTTTGCCAAGCTCGTTTCCGAGAAGACCAACGGCGACGTCCAGATCAAGTTCTACCCTGATGGTACCTTGGGCAGCAGCCAAGCCATTGTCTCGGGCACCCGCACCGGCAATATCGACATTGCCATGATCGGTACCGTCAACTTAGGTGGCTTAGCTGAGGGCTTCTTAGCCTTAGACCTGCCTTTCATCTTCAAAGATAGCGCTCACGTCTATCGCGCCTTAGACGGCAAAGCCGGTGAGGAGCTCTTCGCCGAGCTCGATAAGGTCGGCTTAACGGGTTTGGCCTTCTTTGAAAACGGCTTCCGCAACATCACCAACTCGCGTAAGCCGATCCGGGAACCTGAGGATGTTAAGGGCCTGAAGATCCGCGTCCCGCAGTCGCAGACCTTGGTTAAGACCTTCGAGGCCTTAGGCGCCAACCCAGTACCAATGGCCTATGGCGAGCTTTACACCGCCATGGAGACTGGTGCGATCGACTCGCAAGATCACCCAACCTCGACCCTCTATGCCGGTAAGTTCTATGAGGTACAAAAGTACCTGAGCATGACCCACCACGGCTATGCTGCGGTCACCTTGGTCATGAACTCGCGCAAGTTCGACAAGTTAAGCCCAGAGTACCAGCAGATCTTCTTAGACTGCGCTAAGGAAGCCGCCAAATTCCAGCGCGACCTCAACTACACCGAGGATCAAAAGCTCTTAACTGAGATGCAAACGGCCGGTCTGGAGATCAACGACGACGTCGATCTCGATCAATTCGTTGAGGCCACCAAGGCCGTCCGTGACGAGTTCGTCAAGGAGCATGGCGACACCGTGGTCAAGTTAATCGAAGCTGACCGCAATCTCTAAGACGCAGCACGTCTCGTCTCACATCAACACAGCTTGGTCGCTCTTAGTCTGACTCCACTGAAGGCAGGAGCGGCCTTTTTATTCCCCTTAGGCGGCCGTAAGGCTGCAGAAGCGCTCAGCGCCCGCTCCTTGGGTGTCCGCGGGCCGAGACCTGTCCTGTTTATTGTTAAGACCACTGGGCACCTCAGGTAGGCTAAGGACTGACCTTAGCCTTGGCATGATTTTGTTATGGAGGCGGCGCCTGCGCTCGCTGAGGCCGCAGCGCCGGTTTGGGATGAAACCTCTCATCTTGCGTAACGTCACCCTCAATCCGATGGTGGCTGACTTCGTCAACCAGTACTACGACGTGATTGCCGTCGATGAGCTGACCGAGGCCAATGCCCCTCAAATTGAAGTGCTACTGACCAATGGCACCGGCAAGGCGCCCAAGGAGCTGCTCGATCGCTTGCCTAATCTCAAGCTCATCGATGACTTCGGCGTAGGCTTTGATGGCATCGACATCGCTGAATGCCAGCGCCGCAATATCACGGTCTGCACCACCCCGGGTGTCTTAACTGACGATGTGGCTGACCTTGCCTTAGCCCATATCCTCGCCTTCTCGCGCCAGATGTGTAAAGCCCACCACGAAGTGGTCTCAGGCGCTTGGGCCCAAGGCAAGAATAAGTTAGGCTTAGGCCGTAAGGTCTCAGGCAAGCGCGTCGGCATTGTCGGCTTAGGCCGCATCGGTAAGGCCGTCGCCCAGCGCTGCCATGGCTTTAACATGAGCCTTGCCTACTACGATCGCTTCCTAAGCGAGGACAAGGCCGTAGCTGACTTGCAGAAGCTGCTCGGCGTCGCCCCTCAGCTTACGCGCTATGACAACTTGGTGGAGCTTGCCGCTAACTGCGACTACCTCGTCGTCTGCGCCGCCGCCACCCCAGAAAACCATGGCCTGATCAACGAAGAGGTGCTGACCGCCTTAGGACCTAAGGGCACCTTGATCAACATCGCCCGCGGCGTCTTGGTCGATGAGGCAGCCTTAGTTAAGGTACTGCAAGAGGGTAAGTTAGGTGGCGTCGGCCTTGACGTCTTTGCCCATGAGCCTAACGTCCCGGAGGCCCTGCTCACCATGGACAATGTCGTGCTCACCCCGCACATTGCCTCGGCCACCATCGAGACGCGCGAGCTCATGGCCAACTTAGTCATTGGCAACCTCAAGGCCTTCCGCGAGGGCACGCCATACCTCACCGCCTTAGAGCTCTAAGGCGCGCGCTCAGCGCAGCGCACAGTGCAACCAGAGAGCACTCCAGTGCAAACTGCGCGCTCAAGCGCACGGTGATAGCGCCGGAACCTAATAGGCTAACTCAATCGTTACTAGGAGATGGGCGTCATGACTGAAGACTTCAAGATCGCAGTAAAGAAAGGGCAGCTTTGCCTTAAGGCCCAAGCGATTGCCTTATTTGCCAAGTACGCCCATCTCTTCACCAAGTCCGATACGGCCTTGGCCAACTTCATTGCCTGCCACTTTGAGCAGTTCATGCACATGACGATTTTGGACTTGGCCAACGCCACCGCGCTCTCGGAAATCACCATTTCGCGCTTTTGCAAGAAGTTAGGGCTCGCCGGTGTCCACGCCCTCAAGATCAGCCTTGCCTACTACCTGCCCCAAGACTCATTAACTCAAAGCACCGAGGCAACCGCCGCCGATGGGCCGCACGTACACCAAGATGCCGCCTTAATCGGCGCGCAGCTCGGCGCCCGCCAACGCCCCTTTACCCCGGATGATAGCACCCAGCAGATCTGCACCGAGGTCTTCGCCTCGATTAGCGCTGGGCTCAACCAGACCTTAAAGCTCATCGACTACGCCGCCATCGATCAGGCCGCGCAGCTTATCGACCAAGGCTCCCGCCTGCTCTTCTTTGGCTATGGCAACTCGGCCGTAGTCTGCCACGATTTAGGTACGCGCTTCGTGCGCTTTGGCTTAAGCTGCGAAGTCATCTCCGACTTACACCAGCAAATGACTATTGCCGCTCTCTGCGGCCCGAGCACCGTGATCGTAGCGGTCTCCTACTCAGGCAGCTCGCTGCACTTAGATGAAGTTCTGCGCCTTGCGCGCAGCCGCGGCGCTAAAGTGATCCTGCTCACCAGCTACACCAACTCGGCGGTCGCGCAGCAAGCCGATGTCGTCTTACTCGGTGTCTGCCCCGAACTTAAAAACAACACTGAGGCGGCAACCTCTCGGCTCATTTACATGGCCATTGGCGATGTCATTTACACCCGCCTGACGCTCTTGCGTAGCGCCCAATACCAAGACAATCTCAAGAGCATGCGCGCTTCGCTCGCCCTTTTGCGCACCTAATAGCTCAGAAAGGTCGCAGGTAGCGCCGCTAAAGCCGCAAACTTATCCTGCCACGCATCGCCTGCAAGCACCGTCACAAAGGGCAGGACTGCCGCTACCTCCGGCGGGCCAAAGCACGTCACCTCAAAGAGCTCAAGCTGCTTTAAGCGCTTGAGCGTGCGCGCGCGCTCCGCGCCCTCAGGCAGCGCCCGGATCAGCACTACCGCGCCAAGCAGCGCCCGCCCTGCCGCATCATCGGTGCAATCGGCGGCCACATCCGCCACCGTCAACGCTAAGCCCAGCCCCTGCTCATAGGCAAAGGGATCGGTGCTCTCTAAGCACACTACTACCATGTCAAAACCCTCTCCTGCCCGGCACGGACGGCCGCTCGCTCGAGCAGTGCCGCGAGCTCCATAAAGCCAGTCAACTCAACCCCATAGCCCCGCGCGGCCGGATCCCGCAGCCCATAGTGCTCAGCTGCTTGCCCACAGACCCTTAGGGCAAGGCCCCGCGCCGCTGCGAGCGCCTGATAGCGCGCTGCCAGCGACGACTCATCTTCAACCCTCTGGGCTAAAGGCGCGGCCCGCGCCACCAAGATGATGGTGCTAAGCAGCGGAAACTCTCCTGCCTGCAGCAGAGCCAGCAAATGCTCATGCCCAGCAACACAATCAGCCGGTAAGGAAATCACTAAGGCCGTGACCGGCGGACACGACCTTGCATTGGTAACGCTCACTTCGCTTCGCTCCCGTGGCGTTAACCCAAGTTCAACCCAAACGGCGCAGATTCCCTTAGCGCCCCAGCGCCCGCCCCTACTGACATAGGGGGCGTGCCCAGCCGTCGCCGGGTGAGTGGGCGGGTCGCCTAAATGGCCCAAGGCAGCAAGCAGCTTAAAAGCTGCAGTGGCTACTGCCCCTAGCCCTTAGAGAATAAGACGCACGCGGCGCCCCAGCCTCAAAGCATAAGCCAAGCGGCCTCAGACCGCCCAGCCCCGACTCACGACCTTGCTGACATGGGGACTGGCCCGGCCGTCGCAGGGTTGGTGGGCGGGTCGCCCTAGTGGCCCAAGCTGTCCTCGGCTTAATAGCCGCAGAGGCCCAGCCCATTACCCTTAGAGACTAAGACGCCACGTGGCACCCCAGCTCGCAGAGCCTCGCAGCCTCAGCCCAGCGGACTCAGATGCGAAGCTCGACTCCCGGCCCTACTGACGTGGGAACATGCCCAGCCGTCGCAGGGTGGGTGGGCGGGTCGCCCTAGTGGCCCAAGCTGTCCTCGGCTTAAGAGCTGCAGCTTTTGAACGGCGCGGGCTTCTGCTTCTATCCTTGTGTTGGTTGATTTTGAGTTAACGCATATGACAAGGGCCGGTGTGCCAGCGCAAGCTGGTACATCGGCCCTGTAAGGCCCCGCGTAGCGGGGCAAAATGCGGCGTCAGCCGCAGCACGCCTGCTTAAAGCTGGGGTCTGAGGCTCCAGCTGAAGGCAAGGCTAGATGCTGTCGGACGAGGTCGAGCCTAAGGCGGCAGCGTAGTTGAGGCTGTCTAAGGCCTCGGAGATCTGCTTTTCGACCTGGTCGTTAGTCATGGTGCTGTCGTAGGCATCGCTGCGCGAACGAGCACGAGCGATCTCCTCACGACGCTGCTGGTGGTACTTAAAGCCGGTACCAGCCGGGATTAAGCGACCGACGATGACATTCTCCTTGAGGCCACGTAACTCGTCGACCTTACCTGCGACCGAAGCCTCAGTTAAGACACGCGTGGTCTCTTGGAACGATGCCGCCGAGATAAAGGACTCGGTCGAGAGCGAAGCCTTGGTTAAGCCCATCAGGATGTGACGGTACTTGACCTCACGCTTGCCCTCTTGGCGTAAGCGCTCGTTGACCGTGCGTACGTAAGCGACCTCCGCCTGCTCGTCCTTTAAGAACTCGGTGCTATCACCCGGATCTAAGATCTCGCACTTGCGCAGCATCTGACGGACGATCACCTCGATGTGCTTGTCGTTGATCTTAACGCCTTGCAAACGGTACACGTCTTGAACTTCGTTGACGATGTAGTTGGCGACAGCGTTAACACCACGCAGACGCAGGATGTCGTGTGGTGACTCTGGGCCTTCGGCGATCATCTCGCCCTTTTGCACCTTTTCACCCTCGAAGACGTTGAGGTTACGCGACAGCGCAATCATCTCCTCGTACTGGGCCATTGGGGCTCCGGTCTCATCTAAGGTACCAGCCTCTGGGGTGATGATGAGACGACGCTTGGACTTGGTCTCCTTACCGAAGGATACGGTACCGGAGATTTCGGCCAAGATCGCAGGCTCCTTAGGAGCGCGGGCCTCAAACAGGTCGGCGACACGTGGCAGACCACCGGTAATATCCTTGGTACCACCAGCCTGTTGTGGAATACGGGCGATAATGTCACCGATGTTGACCTCAGCGCCATCCAAGAGCTGGACAATGGCCTTGCCTTGGAGCATGTACTGAGCAGGGACATTGGTGCCTGGGATCATAACGTCATTGCCGTCAGCATCGATGATCTTAACGGCAGGACGCTTGTCACGACCCTGCGATGGGCGCGCGGCGAGCTCACGAACCTCGATCGAGGCGATACCTAAGGACTCATCTTCCTTGCGGTCGACGGTCACGCCTTCGATGATGTCGATGAACTTAATGCGACCATGTACTTCCGAGATAATTGGGTGGGTGTGAGGATCCCAGCGCGCAACCACGGTACCGGCCTTGACCTCTTCGCCATCCTTAACCTCGAAGATCGCACCGTATGGAATCTTGTGGCTTTCCTTGGAGGCCCCAAACTCGTCCATGACCAATAACTCGGATTGACGCGAGGTAACGACCTCCTTGCCATCGGTATTGGTTACGGTCTTGGAGTTCAAGATGCGGATGGTACCGGAGTTCTTGACCGTAGCGCCCGACTCGGCGACGGCACGGGAAGCCGCACCACCGATGTGGAAGGTACGCATGGTCAGCTGGGTACCAGGCTCACCGATCGACTGGGCGGCAATAACACCGACCGCCTCACCGGCGTTGACCAAGTGACCACGGGCCAAGTCACGGCCATAGCACTTAGCGCAGACACCGTACTTGGTGGCGCAGGTGATAGGCGAGCGTACCTTGACCTTCTCGATCTTGTACTCCTCTAAGATGTTGCAGCACTTCTCATCTAAGAGCAGACCGGCAGGCAGCAGCACTTCCTTGGAGCCTGGCTTTAAGACGTCGTCAGCTAAGGTACGACCTAAGACGCGGTCGCGTAAGTTCTCGATGACGTCACCGCCGCTGACGTGTGGCGTGATCTCGAGACCATCGGTCGTACCGCAATCGTCCTCGGTGATGACCAAGTCTTGGGCGACATCGACCAAACGACGGGTTAAGTAACCGGAGTTAGCGGTCTTCAAGGCGGTATCGGCCAGACCCTTACGGGCACCGTGGGTCGAAATGAAGTACTGCTGGACGTTCAGGCCTTCGCGGAAGTTGGCGATAATTGGGGTCTCAATAATGGAACCATCTGGGGTTGCCATCAGACCACGCATACCGGCCAGCTGACGAATCTGGGCAGGCGAACCACGAGCACCGGAGTCAGCCATCATGTAGATGCTGTTAAAGGAAGCCTGCTTCTCCTCGTCACCTAAGATATTGGTGGCTGTCTCAACCGACAGGTTGGCCATCATGGCCTTCATGACCTTGTCGTTGGCGTTCGACCAAATATCGATAACCTTGTTGTAGCGCTCGCCTTGGGTGATCTGACCGTTGTCGTATTGCTGCTGGATCGACAAGACTTCCTTTTGCGCCGCAGCAATAATGGTCTGCTTCTCCTTTGGAATGAGCATGTCGTCGACGCAGACCGAGGAGCCGGAGATCGCGGCGTTGCGGAAACCGGTGTACATGACGCGGTCGGCGAACATGACGGTGTCCTTGAGGCCTAAAAGGCGATAGCAGGTGTTAAGTAAACCGGCAATGCGCTTCTTGCCTAAAGGCTGGTTGCTAACCTTGGTGAACCAATCCTTCTGGCTTAAGATCTCACGGATATTGTCTTGGGTGACACCCTCGACCGGTGGGTCGATGTGGTCGTAGGACATACCGCGTGGCAGGATCAAGGACAAGATGGCACGGCCAATCGTGGTCAAGCGCAGCTCGTTCTTTTCGACGAACTCGCCCGTCTCCGGATCCTTCTCGGTGAAGGCGACCCGGCAGGCGACACGGGCTTGCATCTCGGCAATACCGGCCTTGTAAACACGTTCGGCCTCATAGGCGTCCGTTAAGATCATGCCCTCGCCCTTGGCACCAACGCGCGACTTGGTCATATAGTACAGACCTAAGACCACGTCTTGGGCCGGTACGATGATTGGGTCGCCTGAGGCAGGCGATAAGATGTTGTTGGTCGACATCATCAAGGCACGAGCCTCAAGCTGCGCCTCTAAGGTCAGCGGGATGTGCACGGCCATCTGGTCGCCGTCGAAGTCGGCGTTGAAGGCGGGGCAGACCAGCGGATGCAGACGAATGGCCTTGCCTTCGATCAAGATCGGCTCGAAGGCCTGAATGCCCAGACGGTGCAGGGTCGGGGCGCGGTTTAACATGACCGGGTGCTCGCGGATGACTTCTTCTAAGACATCCCAAACGATGGCGTCCTCGCGCTCGACCATCTTCTTGGCGGCCTTGATGGTGGCGGCGTGACCGCGCATCTCAAGACGGCCGTAGATGAATGGCTTGAACAGCTCAAGGGCCATCTTCTTGGGCAGACCGCACTGGTGCAGGCGTAAGTTCGGGCCGCAGGTAATAACCGAACGGCCGGAGTAGTCGACACGCTTACCTAACAGGTTCTGACGGAAGCGGCCTTGCTTACCCTTGATCATGTCGGCCAAGGACTTTAACGGACGCTTGTTCGAGCCCGAGATGGCGCGGCCGCGACGGCCATTGTCCATTAAGGCGTCAACCGACTCTTGGAGCATGCGCTTCTCGTTGCGCACGATGATCTCTGGGGCGACCAGCTCGAGCAGGCGCTTTAAGCGGTTGTTACGGTTGATGACACGACGGTAGAGGTCGTTTAAGTCCGAGGTGGCAAAACGACCGCCATCGAGCGGCACTAATGGACGCAGATCTGGTGGCAGTACTGGCAGTACCGTCATGATCATCCACTCCGGCTTATTGCCCGAGTGCACGAAGGCTTCCATCAGCTTTAAGCGCTTGGCGTACTTCTTACGGTTGGACTCGGAGGTCGTGGTGTCCAAGGCCTCACGTAAGATCGAGATCTCCTCGTTGAGATCCATATGCTGCAGGATCTCTAAGATCGCCTCGGCACCCATCTTGGCGGTGAAGTCATCACCAAAGAGCTCGAGCGCATTCATGTACTCCTCTTCGGAGAGCAGCTGACGCTCGTGTAAGTCGGTCATACCAGGATCGGTGACGACGTAGCTCTCAAAGTAGAGCACGCTCTCGATATCGCGCAGCTTCATATCGAGGATTAAGCCGATGCGCGATGGCAGCGACTTTAAGAACCAGATATGGGCCACCGGCGAGGCGAGCTCAATATGGCCCATGCGCTCACGGCGCACCTTGGCTTGGGTGACTTCGACGCCGCACTTATCGCAGATGGTGCCACGGTGCTTTAAGCGCTTGTACTTGCCGCATAAGCACTCGTAGTCCTTGACCGGTCCGAAGATCTTGGCGCAGAACAGACCGTCACGCTCCGGCTTGAAGGTACGATAGTTGATGGTCTCAGGCTTCTTGACCTCACCGTACGACCAGGCGCGAATCATCTCAGGGGAAGCCAAACCGATTTTGATGGCATCAAAATCTTCGAGCTTCTGCTTTAAAGCATTGTTGCTGCGATTGGCCAGCTTACCAAGCGACTCGGAGATATCGAGATCGAGGGCAAACTCGTCGTCCTTAGGAGCGGCCGGTGCTTGTTGGGCTAAGCCCTCTAACAGGGCTTCGTCTTGGCCGTTTTCTTGGATGCTCACAACAGATTCTCCAGAATAAGTGATGATCGTGGGGCTTGCGCCCCAGTCCATGCCGTCCTGCCGGGGGCAGGCCGCTTACGCGGCCTACTCCCCTTGGGCTCGCAGCGCGGGCCCGGCAGGGCCTAGGCGCACGGCCTAGGCAGCGGGGTCAATTAGTCTTTGCGGACTAAGTCAATGTTGATGCCCAAGGAGCGGATTTCGCGCAGCAGCACGTTGAACGATTCAGGGATGCTGGCTTCCATCTTGTAGGCACCGTCAACGATGTTCTTGTACATCTTGGTACGGCCGTTGACGTCGTCGGACTTAACCGTCAACATCTCACGTAAGGTGTAAGCCGCACCGTAGGCCTCAAGGGCCCAAACTTCCATTTCACCGAAGCGCTGACCACCAAACTGGGCCTTACCGCCTAATGGCTGCTGGGTGACTAAGCTGTACGAGCCGGTCGAACGAGCGTGCATCTTGTCGTCAACTAAGTGGTTGAGCTTGAGCATGTACATATAGCCCACGGTGACCTTACGCTCGAAGGCGCGGCCCGTGGTGCCATCGTACAGGGTCATCTGGCCGGACTTTGGCAGGCCGGCGAGCTCTAAGAGCTCCTTAATCGACTCTTCGGTCGCACCGTCGAAGACTGGGGTCGCCACCGGCATACCCTCACGCAGGTTCTGGGCTAAGGTCATGACCTCAGCGTCGGATAAGGCGCTGATATCAACATGCTGCGAAGTGCCGCCTAAGTCGTAGATTTTCTGGAGCATAGCGCGGATCTCAGCGATGGCACGCTGCTCGACTAACATCTTGTTGATGACATCGCCGATGCCCTTGGCCGCTAAACCCAAGTGCACCTCGAGCACCTGACCGATGTTCATACGCGAAGGCACGCCCAGCGGGTTGAGTACGATGTCAACGGGCTGGCCATTCTCGTCAAATGGCATGTCCTCAATTGGGCAGATCTTCGAGATAACACCCTTGTTACCGTGACGACCGGCCATCTTATCGCCAGGCTGAATGCGACGCTTAACGGCGAGGTAGACCTTGACGATCTTGAGCACGCCCGGGGTTAAGTCATCACCCTCGGTCAGCTTGCGCTTGATGGTCTCGTACTTGTCCTTGTACTCAAGGCGGAACTCGTCCATGCGCGCGCTGATCTCCTCGAGCTCGCGGGTGGCGTTGTCGTCATCAATGCGATAGTCGAAGAGCTCGGAATCGCTTAAGTGATCAAGCTCGATCTCTGGGACGCCGACCTTAGCTAAGACGTGACGCGCCTGGCGCATCATACCGGCGGTTAAGAACGAGAACTCCTCGTCTAAGTCCTTGCGGGCCTTGGCGAGTTGCATCTCTTCGATCTCGCGGGCACGAGCATCCTTCTCGACCCCCTCACGGGTGAAGACTTGGACGTCGACCACGGTGCCGGAAACGCCGTTTGGTACGCGGGTCGAGCTGTCCTTAACCTCGGAGGCTTTCTCACCGAAGATGGCGCGCAACAGCTTCTCCTCTGGGGTTAACTGGGTCTCGCCCTTTGGCGTGACCTTACCGACCAGAATGTCGCCGCCGACCACCTCGGCACCGATGTAGACGATACCGGACTCATCGAGCTTGGAGAGCGCAGCCTCACCGACGTTTGGAATGTCAGCGGTGATCTCCTCTGGGCCTAACTTGGTGTCACGGGCCACGCAGGAGATTTCCTGGATATGGATCGTGGTTAAGCGATCCTTAGCGGCGACACGCTCGGAGACTAAGATCGAGTCCTCGTAGTTGTAGCCGTTCCATGGCATGAAGGCGACGCGTAAGTTCTGACCTAAGGCGAGCTCACCTAAGTCAGTGGAGCTACCATCAGCTAAGACGTCACCGGCGCGCACCTCTTCGTAGATGTTGACGCACGGACGCTGGTTGATGCAGGTATTTTGGTTGGAGCGGGTGTACTTGATGAGGTTGTAGATGTCGATACCAGCATCATGGGTACCTTGGATCTCTTCCTCATTGACGCGCACCACGATACGGGCCCCGTCGACGTGCTCGACCACACCGCCACGACGGGCAATAATCGAAACGCCCGAGTCAACCGCGACGGCACGCTCCATACCGGTACCGACGAATGGCTTCTCCGAACGCACGGTTGGTACGGCCTGACGCTGCATGTTGGCACCCATCAGGGCACGGTTAGCGTCATCATGCTCCAAGAACGGAATCAAGGCGGCCGCAACCGAGATAACCTGCTGCGGCGAGACGTCCATGTATTGGACGTCGCTGGCGCGACGGACGGTCGATTCGCCCTTGTAACGGCACTGGACGTACTCGTCGATGATGTTGCCGTTCTCATCTAAGTCGGTGTTGGCCTGAGCGATGACATACTGGCCTTCGTCGATGGCCGAGAGGTACTCAAAGTCCTCGGAGACGTGCTTGTCGTTAACGCGACGATATGGGGTCTCTAAGAAGCCATAGTCGTTGCAGCGAGCAAACACGGCCAAGGAATTGATAAGACCAATGTTTGGACCTTCTGGGGTCTCAATTGGGCAGAGACGACCGTAGTGGGTTGGGTGCACGTCACGGACTTCGAAGCCGGCACGCTCACGGGTTAAGCCGCCCGGGCCTAAGGCCGAAATACGGCGCTTGTGCGTGACCTCAGACAATGGATTGTTTTGATCCATGAACTGAGATAACTGCGAGGAGCCAAAGAACTCCTTGATCGCAGCGGAGATCGGCTTGGCGTTGATCAGCTCTTGTGGCGTGGTCGAGTCTAAGTCACCTAAGCTCAGGCGCTCCTTGACCGCGCGCTCTACACGGACTAAGCCGATGCGGAAGTGGTTCTCGGCCATTTCGCCGACGCTGCGGATACGACGGTTACCTAAGTGGTCGATATCGTCGATGGTCTCCTTACCGTTGCGGATGCGTACTAAGTAACGCATGACCTTGATGATATCGTTGTGCGAGAGGGTACCGCGGTACATCTCGTTGCGATCGCGGTGCAGCTCCAGTGGCTTGCCATCGGCGCCTAAGACCGTAGCCTTGAGCTCACTGACGTGAGCGGTGCGGCCTTCTAAGGCCGACAGCGGCAGAACGATGCAGCGCTCGATGGTGATGAGATCGCTCTTAGCGCGGCCGGTCTTCAACTGGACATTGTTAAAGACGAAGCGCTCGGCCGACTTGATCATTGGATCGACCTTGGCCTTGTACAGGAGGCCATCTAAGAAGTCCAATAACTTGTCGGCATTGCGCTCTGGGCTTGGCACTGGGATGCAGGCATTCTCGGAGGCATCTAAGTGCGCGCGCACCGTCTTGATGACATCTGGGTAGGAGGCGTAGACATTGCCGCCGACCACGTAGACGCCACCTTCTGGGGTGTTCAAGGCGAACTCTTCGTCCACTAAGGCGCGCTCAAGGCCGGTCTTGAAGCGATTGATCTCGACGAAGCGGGTATCAAACTTCATGCGGCCGACCGACGATAAGTCGTAGCGATCCTCGGCGAAGAATAAGTTGTGGAATAAGGTCTCGGCGGCCTCTGGGGTTGGCGGCTCGCCTGGGCGCATCATCTTGTAGATTTCAAAGAGGGCCGCCATGCGATCCTCTTCGTCCGAGCGCAGATCACGGGTGGTGTCATTGCGCAGGGTATCGGCGATGAAGGCACCCTCGTCCACCTGCGAGGTGAACAGGATTTCAAACTTCTTAAGGCCAAGCTCGGCGATCACCGGCAGCTTCTCTAAGGTCAGCTCGGTGTTGGCAGGTAACAGCACCTTGCCATCGGCGCTAGCGTAGTCCTTGGCGATGATCTTACCGATGAGGTACTCAGGTGGAATCTCAATCGAAGTTTGACCGGCCTTGGACAGCTCGCGGATGTGACGGGCAGTGATCTTCTTACCGGCCTCAACTAAGCACTTGCCATCAAGCTTGATGTCAAAGGAGGCGGTCTCGCCGCGCATGCGCTCCGGCACGAGCTCCATAAAGAGCTTGTTGCCCTTGATCTCGATGACGACGGTGTTAAAGAAGAGATCTAAGATCTGCTCGGTGTTGTAGCCTAAGGCGCGCAAGAGCACGGTAGCTGGGAGCTTACGGCGACGGTCGATACGTACGAAGAGGTTATCGCGGTGATCGAACTCAAAGTCCAGCCACGAGCCACGGTATGGGATGATACGCGCCGAGAACAGAACACGGCCCGGGTGGGTCTTGCCGCGATCGTTGTCGAAGAAGACGCCCGGGGAGCGGTGTAACTGCGATACCACGACACGCTCGGTACCGTTGATGATAAAGGTACCGTTATCGGTCATGAGCGGGATCTCGCCCATGTAGACCTCTTGGTCTAACTTCTCACGTACCGTTTTAGGAGAATCCTTCTCGTAGCGGATTAAGCTTAAGTTAACCTTGAGGGGAGCAGAATAGGTGGTGCCACGGATCATGCACTCGTGGACATCAAACTTCGGCTCACCTAACTTAAAGCTGTTGTAGCACAGCTCAGCGTTACCCGAGTACGACTTGATTGGGAATACGCTCTTAAAGGCCGCCACTAAACCATTTTCGTTTTGTGGATCAGAGCTGATGAATTGCTTAAAAGAATCAAGCTGAACGGCAAGTAAGTAAGGGGTGTCGAGCACCTTCACTCTCTTACCAAAATCCTTACGGATGCGCTTTTGCTCAGTGTACGAGTAAACCATGGAAGGGGGATCCTCAGGTTGATCTTGGTCGCGGTTGGGGCTACAAATCACAGCCCAAAGCCACCAAAACATGCGCTGCGCACGGCCCTGCGGCCGTGCTTGCGCGGGCTTTCGCCCGCAGCGCGCCGCGGCTACGCCGCGGGCCCATGTCTTGACAGCTTCAGTGTCTTAGGTGAGCGCTTCCATCAAGAAAGCCTTGGCTTTAGACCAGATGGCCAAAACACGGCTGACTTAGGCTGACGCTGGCAACAAAATGTCTCATCTCGGGCCAACCTCTTATCCCAGCTTAATTCGTGCCGTGACTCCCCAGATATAAGTCAGAGGGCGGCAGGTTAACGAACAAGCTGAAGGTCGGGGCAGATAAGCTGCGGTAGCGGTAGATGAGACGGCGCAGGTCACGACGACCAACACCAGCGACAAATTAAGTGAGCTCTTGTGCTAAGTTAGGTCAGAGCTGACCCAGGCATCGTCTAAACGAGCGCTGAGAGCTATCTTGGGAGGGGCTAAGGTGTAATCATCATGGTGCAGTCTGCGGCCTCATGGGCCCTGTGGTCTGCCCCATAAGAGGGATTACACTTCACCTGCAATTAAGGCACCGAACCCGCGCCCTCAAAAACTGAGAACGCGGGTTGGGCGGAGGAGCAAAAAGGGAAAGCTGGGGCTTGCCCCTCTTGCTCAGACTTGTCAGAGGGCAAGTCTTAAGGCGTCGTTGTTATTACTCAACAACAACAACAGCACCAGCCTCTTCAAAGGCCTTCTTGAGGGCCTCGGCATCTTCCTTAGAAACGCCTTCCTTGATCTTAGCAGGAGCGCTCTCGACTAAGTCCTTAGCCTCCTTTAAGCCTAAGCCGGTAGCGGTACGAACAGCCTTAATAACGGCGATCTTGTTAGCACCGATCTCCTTCAAGGTGACGTCGAACTCGGTCTTCTCCTCAGCAGCAGCGGCACCACCGGCAGCAGGGCCAGCGACAACAGCAGCAGCGGCGGAGACGCCGAACTTCTCTTCCATTGCCTTAACGAGCTCAACAACTTCCATTACGCTCATCTCAGCAATAGCGTTGATGATTTCATCCTTGGATAAAGCCATTTTGAATCTTCCTTTCAAGTGAATCGGGGTGCCAACCTGCCCCCCTAACGCAAGCTAGGGAACCTCACAGTGAGGTGCTTTAATGGGATGGTTGGACTTGAAACTAATGCGCGGGCTCACGCCCACCGAGCCGCGGCACCGCAAAGCGGTCGCGCCTACGCTGCCAAAGCAGCTCCTAGGCAGCACCAGCCTCGGCTTGTAACTTGTCGCCTAAAGCAGCCAAAGTACGTACCAGCTTGCCCGCAGCGGCCTCCTTCATGGTGGCCATTAACTGAGCCACACCTTCCTCGTAAGTTGGTAAGGTGGCTAATACGTCGACGTCCTTGCCCTCGTAGACTACGCCTTCAAAGGCTAAAGCCTTGATCGAGAACTTGTCGTTTTGCTTGGCAAATTCCTTGAACAGACGAGCAGCAGCACCTGGATGCTCAAGGGAGAAGCCGATTAAGGTTGGGCCCTTGAACTGATCCTTCATGCACTCAAACTCGGTGCCTTCGACGGCACGAGCAAGGAGGGTGTTGCGGACAACGTGTAAGTAGACGTTGTTATCGCGAGCCGCCTTGCGGAGCTTGGTCATTTGAGCTACTGGGATGCCACAGGAATCAGCACAAACAGCTGATAATGCTTTCTTGGCGTACTCGCTAACATCAGCAACAATCTGCTTCTTGTCTTCGATATTTAATGCCATTTTAGCAGTGACTCCTGGATAGTCTGGGCAAGGAAGCATGCGCAGCATGCCGTCCAACTTCGAGGTCTCAGCAACTTCGTTAGGTCACCTAACTCAAACTTGCCTCACAGGCCTCAAAGTGCCCAAACAGTTAGTCCCACATGGGAATACCGGAAATCAAGTCTAAAGGAAAATTCCAATAGAGCTTATTCCGCCTGCGCAGGATGATTAAGGAATAGGCAACGGCGCCAGCACACCTGACGCGACCCGCGGCAAACTGCGCTGCAAGCGTTGACTAGTGGATACTTCCCCCTGCGGTCTTTGGTGGGAGAAAGCTCCCGGCCAAATCTGGGTGCCCGTACCCAAGGCACGAAATCGGGCTTGCCTCAGGGCAAGTGCCCATGGGCAAGCAAGCGGGCCGCCCGCCACAAAGGCTCGGCCCAAGTCAGGCCCCAGCTAAGCTGGATCCTGCGGCCCTGCCCCTCACGGGGTCAGGCCTAAAACCTTTGCCCCAACGGGGCAAGGTCTATCAGGCACTAGGCCTAAGGCACTAGGCCTGAGCGGCAGCGCGCTCGGTGTTGAGCGAGCTCTTATCAACGCTGATGCCGCCACCCATGGTGGTGGAAATGCAGACCTTCTTGATGAAGGTGCCCTTGGCAGCAGCTGGCTTAGCCTTAACGATAGCGCCGACTAAGGCGTTTAAGTTATCGGTGAGCTGAGCTGGGGTGAAGTTGACCTTACCGATCGAAGCTTGGATTACGCCCGTCTTGTCGTTACGGTAACGAACCTGACCGGACTTGGCGTTCTTAACGGCGGTAGCAACGTCACGGGTTACGGTGCCGACCTTAGGGTTAGGCATTAAGCCACGTGGACCTAAGATCTGACCTAACTGGCCGACTACGCGCATGGCATCAGGGGAAGCGATGACGACGTCGAAGTCGGACTTACCCTGCTTGATCTCGTGAGCTAACTCGTCCATACCGACGAAGTCAGCACCAGCAGCCTTAGCCTGCTCGGCTAACTCGCCTTGGGTGAAGACGCAAACGCGAACGGTACGGCCGGTACCGTGAGGCAGAACGGTAGCACCACGGATGTTCTGGTCGGACTTGGTAGGATCGATACCCAGCTGAATGGCAACGTCAACCGACTCAACAAACTTGGCCTTGGCACACTTGATTAAGGTCTCGAAGCCCTCATTGACCTCGTACTCACGGGTACGGTCGATGATGGAACGAATCTCCTTCATGCGCTTAGATAACTTTGCCATGGCTCCTACTCCTCGACCTCAATACCCATGGAACGGGCAGTACCAGCGATAGTACGGGCAGAAGCTTCTAAGTCTGCACCAGTCATGTCAGGCTCTTTGACCTTAGCGATCTCTAAGCACTGAGCCATAGTAATCTTGCCTACGATTTCCTTACCTGGCTTGTGGGAAGCGGTTTGGATGTTTAAGGCCTTCTTGACTAAGAAGGAGGCAGGTGGAGTCTTGGTGACGAAGGTAAAGGACTTGTCGGAGTAAACAGTAATGACTACTGGTACTGGGGAGCCCTTCTCCATCTTGGCAGTAGCGGCGTTGAAGGCCTTGCAGAACTCCATGATGTTAACACCATGTTGACCTAAAGCCGGGCCAACTGGTGGAGCTGGGTTAGCGTTACCAGCGCCAACCTGAAGCTTGATGTAGGCAGAAACTTTCTTTGCCATTTTTGATCTCTCAATGTTGGGTCTAGCGCGTACTAAGACGGTGCCGCGTGGCTGTCCAGCACGCTTCCCGCAATCAGCGCAGCTTACCAAGACGCTGATCGACACAAGGAAACTGGTTACTCTTTGCCCTCACTTCGAGCGCCCCGCGCCCAAAAATGAGATATCCATCGCAAAGCAGTAAATCCAAAACATTCTATAGAACCAAGTCCCCAATGTCAAAGCTTTTTTTCGTTCCGCCCCACATTTTTTTCAGCCCCCGCAGGCCACCGCGCGCCGCGCCTGAGCGGCGCCGTCGGCGGCGGCCTGCGGGGGCTGCCTGAAGCGATGGCACCTCAAGGGCAGTTCGGTCTCTAATGGGAGGGTTGCGTCCATACGGGCCACTTTCCAGCGCGAGCAGCGGTCTCTAATGGGAGGGCTACGCCCCCTACCGCGGCCATATCACGGGACGCAGGCAAGTTCAAGCAGGCCGCAGGTGGCGTTGCTGTGCCGAGAATGCGGCCCGCATAGCAGTTTAGTACGCTGTGGCCGAGAGCTCTTGCTCAAGATCTTCGATGTTCTGGGCAGTGAGGAGGAGCAAATCCTGCTCGCTGGGCAGAATGATTCGGCGGCGCTCTTGCACCACGCTTTGGACTATACGCTCAAACTGATGGTAAGCCCAGAGCCTGCGGTCACAGTTATATGAGCTGGAGCCGTACATATCACGCAGGAAGTCCGCGCTGATTAAGTCGTGGAGCCTGTCCACAAAGCGCTCAGTCTCTTGCATCGTGAGCATGTAATCAAAAGCCACTTGGCCCGCCGCATCTTGGCACAGCTCCAACATCTGCTGGCTGTCATCGGCGACAATCTCATCGGCCACAGCCTTGGTAACTGCGCCTGCGGTGCAGCCGCCGCCCAAAGCGCCTAGCGCGCCCCCAACCAAGCCCCCGAACATAGTACCCACGCCCGGAACGAAAGAGCCCAGCGCGGCACCCGCGGCAGCACCGACCATCCAGCCGGCAGTACCACCGGCTACGGAAGCTGCATTAACCGCGAGGTTTTTGCCCAGCTGCTGCCACGATGCAGTCTTGGAGATGGCGGCACGATACAAATCAGGCGCGGTGAGCACGACTGTAGTAATCACGCCGGTGACGACGTTAGAGCGCAGAAGTTTGGCGGTATGGTTAACCGCCGCGGCACCATAAATCGACTTGCCCAAGGAATAAGAGGCCAACTTCTCAATGGCAGTTTTGCCCAACTGAGTCTGGTACAGTCCGTGCACCATATAGCGGCTTGCCACCTTGCCCACGGAGCTTGCTGAGGTACGCAACAGCTGCTGCGAAGTCACCGAAACCACGAGCGACCCAAGGCCCACAGCAAAAGATTGCTTGAGCGCGGCGATGGCGGCATCTTTCAGGTCGGCCCCTGACCACAGTTGTTGGGCCATGTTGACCGCAAAGCTCAGGCCAAAGATACAGCTGCAGCTAATCGCGCTGTTCTTGACGTCAAACCACAACGAGTCCAAATTACCGGCCTTGGCGATGTTCTGCGCTTGCTGGTAGGTCACCGAGCCCTCTTGCACCATGTCATCGATTTGCTCGGGGCGAATGGTATTGCCATGTGAATCGCGCAGCCGACCTGCTTGGGCCCGTTCGCGCAGCTGCTGACGCACGCTCTCCGCTTGCTCTTTAGGCACCTCGACCTTCATCTTGCCATAGCGGAAGGTGCCGTCTCGATCAAAGAGCGAGTCCACCGTCGCTTCTGCACTCTGGCAATACTTGACTTGGATTTCTACGCCATTGACGATACGGTCGGCGCCATTCTTGGTGTTGCTGGTGCCGACCTTGCTGACCTTGCGCCCATGGAAGATGTCATTGAGCGCGTTGGCATCCTCAGCTGCGAAGCCATGGCCCTGCATGGTGTGATACTTGTCGTGTTGACTGCCGCGCTCAAAGGCCGAAACGCCTTCGTGCATCGACAAAGAACCTTCCAAATAACGCCAGTATGCGGCTTGTCCGGACTCTTGATTCTGAGCGCGGTGGTATGAACTACCAGCTCCTCTGTTTTCAGCCATCTTGCTATGTCCTTAGGTGAACTTCGATCGGTACACTGTCAGATGTGAACTGCAAAGCAGGCGCAGATATCGCGGCAGGTACCCGCCCGTGCGCCCCGCCTTGGTGGCGTGACTCCAGTTGTGCGGTGCCGCCGGTTCGGCCACTCTACGTCTATGAGCGACTTCAGCGCCCGCCCCTACCGCGACCACCCCACGGCGCAAAGTCGTGGTTGGGCCAAGCCGCATATTGCGCTGCAAGCAGCGCCAAGGCCGATGCCCTACTTTCCGTTTCCGGATCCGAGGCGTGAGCTTTGGTATCAGACAGAGGAAGGTGCGCCGCTCCCTAAAGACGTCGGCCACGCCTCTCTGACCACCCTGCTAAGGCTGCGCCGCCTCGATGGCGCGCCGCGGTTCAGCGGCGCGCGGGCAGCTCAGCCTTAACGGCGCAGGTCAGCTCCGAAGACTTAATCGTCGAAAGCCTTCTCATATTTCTCAATGAGCTTTTCCTCAAGCTTATTGATTTCGTCGTCATTATCCCGATCGGCAGCAAACGCCTTGATCAAAGACCAGCTTTTTATCGCCCAGCCTTCGCGAGTGAACTCACTTTCATCAATATGAGAAAGCGTCAGTAAGTAGAACTCGACGGCGTCGTCGTCATAAGTTACTTTGGCTACGGCCGCACCTGCCTCATCAACAATGGGTTCATAAGGGCCGTCCGCAAAGAAGCTGACAATCCACTCCCAAAAGGACTGCTCCGGGAGGGGCAGCTCTTTAGAGCCATAGGCGATGATCTCAACATCATCCCAGCCATCATGGTACTCCACTCTGTTCTCGAAGTTTCGTACTCCATACTCCGAGTTGCTTTCAAGCGCACTATTGAGCATGGCAGAGCCAAACAAAACGTCAAAAATACCAATATCCTCATAATAAGGGCTAAGATCATCACCGGCCAGCCACAGATTGAAGCGGCCGCCCCAGTCAATGTACTGAGCATTGAGCTCCGTGAGATCATCGGCATCGCCGTCTAAGGCCGCCTCGATCGCAGACTGGGCGACATCATCAATGTCATCCTCTGCAAAGAACCAGTACCCCAATGCAACGATTACGATCAATCCTATAATGCCGGACAGGATGTCCGAAGCGTCGTTACTTTCGTCTGCCATGGCCTCTCTCCCTGCAATAGACTCAAAGGTGGCCAAATTGTAGCCAGCGATCCTTTCATATTTCAGAAGCGAAACCGGCGCAGGCCAAGAATCGGCCATTCTGAGTCCCGGCCAAACGCCCACGATAGCGCCGGAGCCATAGGCGAGGGCGCAGCGGCGCGGAAGCGTTACAGGCCCACACTACTGTGCGGGGCGGGCGGCAGCGCAAAAAGCCGTAGGTCGGCAGGAGTGACACTACGGCTTGAAGTAGTTGAGGGGCTTACTGAGTTTAGGGAGTTAAGGCATCGGGTTGAGCCAGACGCGCATCTCGCCTTCGGCGCGGTTGCACCAAGCGTAGTATGGGATGAGCTTGATGGTCTGCGCTTGATAGTGCAGAGGCTGCGCCTTGTGATAGAGCGGGCTTGCTACCGTTAAGCTTGGCTCTTGCATGGTGCGGCGCTGGCCGTGGCTTTCGATCACGTACACGCCCCCTAAGAGGTTCGGGTCATAGTGGCCCTCTAAATCCGCGCCTAAGTGCAGGCATTGCAGGTTAGGCCCATTGTCGACCTCCTCGGCGCAGAAGACGATCGGCCCGCGCACTACGGCTTGCTTGCCGTAGTCGGCGTCAATGCGCGGATCGGCGGCGACGCGTAGTGCAGGCATATCCAGCGTGAGCACGAGCTTATCGCCCTGCTGCAGCTGCACTTTGAGATAGCCTTGTTCAAGCTGGTAATCTGCCTTGGTTTCACCGTTGAGCTGCACCGTAAAGTGCTCGCACCATTGCGGGATACGCAGCGCTAAGGTAAAGCTTTGCTCAGCTTGTGGCACTTCGTAGCATATGGTGCCTTCCCATGGATAGTTAGTGCTTTGCTTGAGGGTCAAGTGCGCGCCGTTGAGGTTGAAGCGCGCGGTGCTGGCGACAAAGAGGTCGTTGTAGATGACGTTGTTGCTTACGTGATAGACGTAGTGGCCTAAGGACATCACCATGCGCGCAAGGTTAGGCGGACAGCAGGCGCAGGCAAACCAGCCCGGACGGCGGGTTAACACGTGGCGCAGGCCCGGATTGACCTGTGAGAGGTATGGGTTCGCCGCGAGCGGATTGACGTAAAAGAAGCCCTTGCCATCTAGGTTCATGCCTGCCAGCACCGTGTTGTAGAGGGCCTGCTCCATGACATCGCCCATGGCGCCGTTTTGCTGCGCGCGCAGCAGATAGTGAGCAAAGAAGATGAGGCCAACCGAGGCGCAGGTCTCGCCGTAGATGCTGTCGTTAGGCAAGTCGTAGTCGCCGGTAAAGGCCTCGCCGTGGGCGCTGGAGCCAATGGCGCCGGTCAGGTACATGCGCTTCATAACGATGTTGCGCCAATAGTTGTCTGCGGCCTTTTTGAGGCGCTCATCGCCGCTTAAGGCCGCGCCTAAGGCTAAGGCCGAGCACAGGTACACCACGCGTACCGCATGGCCCTTGGCTTCGGTTTGCTCATAGACCGGCTTGTCGCTTTGGAAGTACGGCGCCTTAAAGTCCGGGTGGATGATCTCAAGGCCCGGAATTAGAGACTTGCGCCCTAAGGCCACGTCGCGGCGCTGCTGGGCGCCAAAGAAGTCGGGATCTTGGCCGCGAATGAGGAGCAGATAGGTCGCAAGCTTAAGATAGCGCTCCTCGTGCGTGAGCTCATAGAGGCGCAGCAGGGCCAGCTCAATCTCCTCGTGGCCGTCGGCGCCGTGAATCTTGCCCTCCTCAGGGCCAAAGTGCGCGTCGATGTTGTCGGCCAACTTCTTGGCAATGCTCAGGAACTGCGTGGTGCCGGTGGCCTTGGTGTAGGCGACCGCAGCCTCAATTAAGTGGCCAGCGCAGTAGAGCTCATGGCTCATATAGAGGCTTTGGTACTTGCGCTCGGGTTCGTTGACCTGAAAGTACGTATTGAGGTAACCATCATCCTCTTGGGCCGCGCCAATGATCTCAATCAGCTGGTCGGCCTTATGGCGCAGCTCAAGGGCTGCTTGACACTCAAGGGTATAGGCCACGGCCTCGAGCCACTTATAGGCATCGGAGTCCTGGAATACCATGCCGCCGCGCTTGCCCGGGTTAGGGTCGCCCTGCTTTTTACGCGCGGCCACCTTGAAGTTCTCAACTACGTAGCTCTTATCGGAGTCGAGGGCCGAGCTGTCGCCACCGGTGTTGGTCACGGCGATGTCGACATGCTGTAAGTCGTTGATGACTTCCCATTGATACGGGATCATCTGGCGCGCAATCGTCTGTTGGCGCTCACGCCAAAACGGCGAAGTAATCTCAATGTTCTCTAACATAGCAATCTGCTCTCTTGGTGATGGGGGCGCCCCAGCTAAGCTGGGGCGGCAAGCCCGCGGCAGCGGCGCTGGCGGCAGAGCTGACAGGCGGCGCAGGCGGCGCCGTCAGGCGCGGACAGCGGCGCGCGGCAGCGTTAAGCGGCAGCGCGGGGCGCTAGGACGCGGCGCGGGCTTGGAGCTCGGCGACGATGCGCTGCTCTTGGGCCTCATAGCGGGCATACAGGAACATCGGCAGCGCGATGATGACGCACAGAATGATCGGGACGTAGACAAAGCACAGCGTGATGCCAAAGAGGCTGTCAGCGCTTTGGGTGGCGTTGGCGACATAACCGTAATGGTTCATGATCACCGTCGGGATGAAGGCGCCTAAACCGGAACCTGCCTTGATGCATAAGGCCGAGCCGATCGCGGTTAAGAAACCGGCGGCGCGTACCTTGTTGACATACTCGCCGTAGTCGACGGTGTCGGCCAACATGCCAAACGGCATGCCGCACATCAGGCCTTGGCCAAAGCCGCCGATGGCCCAGACCACGAAGATGATGGCACTATTGCCCCCGGAGAGCTCCATGCCATAGTGGCCAATGGCAACCATGACCGCACCTAAGATCAAGGCGCCAAACTTGTGGACAAAGCGGGCGACCACCGCCATCAAGATAAAGGCAATCAGACCGGCAATCGTCTGAATACCATTGAGCACCGAAGCTAAGCCTTCGTTGCCCAGCACGTACTTGCAGTAGTAGATGACCGTGCCTTGGCGCATGCTGATGCAGATCCAGATGACCAGATTGACCGAGACCAAGATGATCCACGGCCAATTGTTCTTGATGGCGCGCACCGAGTCCTTAAACGGGATGGCCTCGTTGTGCTCGGCATGCTGCTCGCGTAAGTGGCGGAAGGCAAAGAAGAGCAAGATGATAACGCAGATGCCAAACATGCCCACGGTCAAGGAGAAGCCCAGCTGCTCGTTGCCTTGACCTAAGAGCCCGACCAAGGGCAGGGTAAAGGACATGGAAATGAAGGCACCGACCGAGCCACCGGCCATGCGGAAGGTGTTGAGGATCATGCGCTCATCGTGATTGCTGCTGAGGTTAGGCAGAATCGAGGTGATGGCGGTCTGCACGCCCGAATAGACGATACCAGCGATGAGATAGGTGAAGACGGCGTAGACGATCTTACCAGTCTCCGAGAGGAAGCTCGGCGTAGTAAAGGTCAGCCACATCGAGACGGCAAAGGGAATGGCCAGCCATAAGAACCAAGGGCGGCTGCGGCCATAGCGCGAGCTGGTGTGATCGACGATCGATCCCCAAATCGGCGCGTCAATCGCGTCTAGGATACGCGTCAACAGCAAGAGCATGCCGGTCACTGTGACCGAGAGGCCGAAGACGTCAGTGTAGAAATAGAGCAAGTAAGAACCGATGATGCAGAACAGCAAGTTACCGCAGAAGTCGGTTAAGAAGAAGGAGGAGCGGCACAGCAAGCTGGTGCGCCCGGCCGTGTCTGCTGCTGCGCTGTTGGACGCGGCGACCTGATCTGGGCTCATAACAATTACCTCACAGCGCCCGCTCAGCAGGCGCAGTAAATCACAACAAAGCGGAGGCTCCAAGTGACGTCAAACTTGAACCGCAGTCATGATAAAAAGCGCTCCCCAGAGCTTTTTAGAGCTCCATCACACTAACAGGGGCCCTGCGCGCGCTTTGTCGCTTTTAGACATAGAATGGCCGAAATCGACAAATTGCGAGGCGTCCATGCTCTTCTTGCCCTATATCCGCGATCTCTACGGCGCCGTTGGCATCCCCATTCACCGCTATCGCGGCACGCCGGAGGCCCTGCAGCTCATCGCGCACTTTGAGCCGCACGACCTGCCTGAGGCCGCGCGCCATGCTGCGGAGCTCTACGCGCGCGAGCGCGACCTTGCGGTAGGCGACTTTGAACCCTTGGTTAGCCCCTTTAGCTTGGGCACGGTGACGCTCGCTGACGGCACGCGCGTGGTCTTAGGGCCGCTTAACTACTCAAGTTTGGCTACGCCGTCTGAGCGCGCCGCCTCACGCGCTGCGACACGTGCTGCTGGGGCAGTGAGCGGGCCGCAGGCTGAGGCCACCGCGGTGGCCGCGGGCATTTGGGGCATGAAGATTCGCGTGGTCAATCTGTGGCTGGCCATGATCGGCCAGATTGTGCTGCGCCATGAGCTGCCCCATCATGACGAAGATGAGCTCTACTCCTCGGTGGCAACCTTGGTGCCGCAAAGCATCAAGGGCATCGCCCAAGAGGTCAAACTCAATGCCCCGCACAACCAATACCGCTATGAGCTTGCCATCATGGATGCGGTACGCCAAGGCGATGTCGCCAAGGTCGAGCGCGCCTTCGCCATTCCCTTGCAGGGCAAATTCGGGGTGCTGGGGCCCACGCCCCTACGCTCGATGCAAAACCACGTGCACAACCTCAACTCGCAGGTGTCACGCGTCGCCATCAACGCCGGGATCTTGCCCGAGAAGGCCTACGCCCTCTCCGACAAGTTCTTTATGGCGGCTGAGCACTGTACCACCATCGCCCAATGCATCGAGCTGCGCCATATGTGCGCTCAGGCTTTTGCCCAAATGGTCAAGGAATACCGCGACAGCATCGAGGGCACGCGCCCGCCCTTAGTGCACAATGCCATCTTGCTCATCTCGCGCCTGATCTACGATCGCTGCACGGTGGCGGAGGTGGCGGCGCGCCTGCAAGTGAGCAGCACGCACTTAGAGCGCGTCTTCAAGCAGTGCCTGCACCAAAAACTCTCGGACTATATCTTAGGCGAGAAGATCAAGCTGGCCCAAGAGCTCCTGCGCGATACCCATCATAGTGTCGGGGCCATCGCCTCCATCTTAAGCTTCACCGACAGCGCCCACTTCAGCCACTGCTTCAAACGCGTCACGGGCTTGAGCCCTAGCCAATACCGCAACTCCACCCTCTCGCATAACCAAGGCTAAGCGCTCAGCTCTTCTCAGCTTAGAACGGTTGGGCGTACCTTCGCCTGCGCGCGGGGGTTAGCACAGCTGCGCGCTAAAGTTGCGTTTTCTTGCGCAGCAAAAGTCATTTTTGTGTTGAGACTTACAAACTAGTTACGAAAATTTATGGGCGCGCCATGGGCTGTGCTAAGGTTAGGGCATTGATGACAAAAAAGCAGGTTGAGCCGCAGGTGCTGCGTGTGGGCGACACGGCGCACACGCCTTGGACGCGCCGCACCAGCGTGGGCCGAGCTGTGCTTTCTTGTAACTAACTCGCTGCGAGGTAAGGTGTCATGGCGACCAGTCCCGTGTTGAGCTTCAACAATCTATCGATTAAGGAAATTAATCGCCACAAGCTCTTTGCTACGATCTATCGCAATCCCAACCTGCCGAAGCTCAGACTGTCGCAGCTATTAGATATGAGCCTGTCGACCATTGACTCCAACGTCAAGCGCCTGCTGCACGAAGGTCTGATCGTGCCGTCGGGCCCCTTGGAATCGACCGGCGGACGCAAGGCCACCGGCTATAGCATCAACGCGCGCCATAAGAGCGCGCTCGGTGTCTTTATCCGTGCCGAGAGCGTCATCATCTGCGCGGTCGACTTAAACGGCGCCCTCATCGCCCAAAGCGAAGTCAACCTGCCCTACCGCCAAGATGAGGCCTTTTTAGAGCGCCTTGCGCTCACGGTCAGCGCCTTTATCGGTGATCACCCCGAGCTCAATGCCCATTCGATCCTCGGCGTGTCCTTGGCGATCCAAGGCATCGTCACCCTCGATGGCGCCAACACCCGCGTCAGCTACGGCCAGATCTTAGACAACCAGCAGCTGACCCTGAGCGCCATCCAGCGCTACTTCAAGCTGCCGTGCACCTTGCACCACGACTCCAAGGCCGCGGCCTTCGCCGCGCTCTGGGAGCATCCCCAAATTGAAAACGCCGCCTTGTTCTTGTTAAACGAGAACGTCGGCGGCGCTTTGATCTTCAACAACACGGTGCACTATGGCAACGCCTTCCAAGGCGGCCTGATTGAGCACTTAAAGGTCGACCACTTGGGTCTTAAGTGCTACTGCGGCGACTTTGATTGCCTCGAGTGCTACTGCTCTAAACACGCGCTTGAGCAGCAAGCGCAGCTGCCGCTCAATCAGTTCTTTGCCGCAATGCGCAGCGTCGCTCACCCCGAGTATCAGGCCATCTGGCAGCGCTACCTTGAGCATTTGAGCATCGCTATTCGCCAAGTGCATAAGCTCATCGACGGCACCATAATTCTCACCGGAGCCCTCGCCCCGTATCTTACGCAGGCCGACTTACAGCAGCTCGTGGCCCTGACCAACGAGCACAATGCCTTTGCCCTGACCCAAAGCAGCAGCATGTTGACGCAGGTGGGCACTCACGAAACCCAAATGGGCGATCTGCTTTTGAGTGTCAATGACGATAGCATCGTGGCCTTAGGCGCCGCGCGCTACCTCATCAACGCCTACCTTGAGTGCTTTGAAGCCAATCCGATCACTGACCCCAAGTGCAACCTCATGTCGATTCAGCTCAACCTGCCTGAAAACGAGTACTAAGACGACAACGCCCCGGCTGCGACGCAAGGGCAGCCTGCGCACAGTCGGGGCGTGGGGCAGCGCGGGTCGCGCTGCTTGCGCTGCTGCCTAGAGTTCCTTTTCGACTTGGCCGAACTCGAGCTCCACTGGGGTGGCTCGGCCGAAGATGGCGATCGAAACGGTCAGGCGGCTCTTCTCGTAGTCGACCTTTTCGACGATACCGGAGAAGTCCTTGAAGGCGCCGTCAATGGCACGCACTTGCTCACCGACCTCAAATAAGGTCTTAGGACGTGGCGTCTCGGCAGTCTCGCGTAAGCGCTCTAAGATGCGGTCAGCCTCGGCCTTGGAGATTGGCAATGGGTGATCAGGGGTGCCACCGATGAAGCCTAAGACGCGCTCGGTGTGCTTGACCAGCTGCCATGAGTCCGAGGTCATCTTCATCTCGACCATGACATAGCCTGGGAAAAATTTACGCTCACTCTCGCGGCGCTTGCCATCCTTCATGTCCTTGACTTTTTCCTTCGGCACCAAGATCTCACCGAAGTAATCTTCCATGTGGTGGATCTTGATGCGCTCAGCCAAGGCCTGCGCTACGCGTTGCTCAAAGCCCGAGAAGGCCTGCAGCACATACCAGCGCATTGGCACTTCGCTCGGATCCTTTGGCTCAAGCTTCTTTAGGGGGCCCTTTAAGTCCAGCTTCTTCTTTTTCTCAGGCTTCTTGGCGGCCTTCTTCGGCTTCTCCTCAGCCTCTGGGGCAGGAGCCATTCCGGCAAAAGGATTGTCGCCCTCAGGGGTCTTGGCCCCCTCGTCGCTTAAGAATGGCGCGTCATCTTGCGTGGTGACGTCATCTAACATCGGAGCATCAGCCTCTGGGGCCTCAGGGGCTGGTGCGATCTCTTTTTCTAAGTCTGACATTTCAGATTACCTTGATCAGATTGCCTGCCGCAGCCCAGCGCTGCCGCTTGATCACTGCCGTTGCGCGCGACCGACGGCACGTCGGTGGCGCGGCGGCAGAGGCCTACAGAGTAATGACCCGGACGATCTGCAAGAAGACCAGGTCGCATAAATACAAGAACAGACTGACCACGCAGACTGCAATAAAGACGATCACGGTAGTTTGCATCGCCTCGTTGCGGGTCGGCCAGACCACCTTGCGCAGTTCGGTGTACGAGTCACGGCCGAAGGCCAAGAGGCGCTTGCCCTTGCTCGTAAACAAGGTCACACCAAGGCCAGCTAAGATCACGACGATCACTAAGGCGACGCGGCCTAAGCGGGCAAACGAGGACTCATCGACCATGAGGAACTGGGTGTAGTAATAGTTACCGCCGATGGCAGCGACAATCAACGCCAGCGATACCAGCCATAACAGACCATCTAACGGATTGGAAGCTGCCTTGGCCTTCTTGGCATCTACCTTCTTGACCTCACCCTTCTTTGACAGAGCTACATTGAGCTCAGCTTTGTTGGTCTTAACTTGAGCAGGCGCGGCCTTCTTCTTGGCCGCCGTGGCTCCCTGCTTGCTGTTCTTGGAATCGCTCATCGTGAAATCCTGGCAAAGCGCCATCCATCTGATGCAAACTACTAAAATTCGGGCTTTTTGCACATGTGCAAAGCGTTCTAAAGCACAAGAAAATACCCGATCTAGGCTCGCAAGTCAACCTATAAGCGCCCCGGCGCTGCAGCAAAAGCGCTTATTTAAGCCATTTGCACCGAGCCTTTTCTTATGCCGCCCAGCGACCGCAGGCCCATGCGCGCAAATCCCGCGGCAGCCTGTGGCGCGGTAGCGCCTGCGCGCAGGCGGTGCCGCTGCGCGACAAAAAAGCCGCAGGAGCGCAGCCCCCACGGCCTTTTTCCGTTAACAAGCGCTCACACGGAGCTTGCTTGCCACTCTTACTCGATGATGTTGGAGACTACACCAGCACCTACGGTACGGCCACCCTCACGGATAGCAAAGCGCTCGCCTGCGGCCATAGCAACTGGGTGGATCAAGGTAACGGTCATCTTGGTGTTGTCACCAGGCATAACCATCTCGACACCCTCACC
>CALXNA010000035.1 GCA_944389615.1 uncultured Anaerobiospirillum sp.
TGTCTAAGCATCATCTCGGTATTGCCGCTTTCATCCCTACGCTTACGCATAGGGAATTTCGCGGCATTTAGTTAAAGCTTCCTCATCATCGCAGTCTTGTACTGAGCCTAATTGACCCAGCACGGAAGCTGATGGCCGTGACTGAGCAGCTACTTTTTTTGGTGAATTACCGTCCCCTTCTGTAGTTAGTTTTAGAAAACCCTACAAAAGGGGATATATATCGCATTCTTCACAAGTCAGCTGTAGGCTCTAGCCTTTAACTGACAGATACCGCGTCATTACACGCTGAATGTGGGCTTCGTCATAAATGAGCTCCCATTCATCTCCCATTGCCTCAACGATGCGCTTTGGCACCTCATCGAGACCAACCAAGCGAATAGACAGGTCATCTAAGACCACAATGCTGATGCAATGGCTCTCGAAGACATTGCGCACACGCTCGAAAGTGAGCTTGGTCGCCCCTCGGCTCGACCTGTCAGGGTTAAGGACTTGAACCTTATGCTCCAAGCAACGCTTGTGGAGCAGCTGCTCTGTGGCTATGTTTACCAGCATAGCAACTGACACGATCCAGAGCAAGGCGTTGATGCGTGATGGCTTCTCAAGGAAGAAGGCGTCAATAAAAAACTTCGGATTCTTCGACAACCGCCAATCACGCTCAACGCATGATTGGCGAGAATACGTCGCCTTCAGCTCCTGCTTTGCCCATTTGCGATCAACGTCGGTGGTCGCAATGACAAACATCAAGGAATCCTTAAGCTTGGTGCGGATCGCGTCTTCATCGAGCTCAGCATGGGCATGTACCTCCACGCTCTTAACGACCTTCTGCTCCCCCTTCTTAGGCGAGCCACGATGGGCATAGCCCATATTTGGCACAATCTCGTCGACCACCACCTTGGTCAACTTGCAGGTGGCCTTGATCTCGTCCAAATTTTTCTCGGCATCAGCCATGCACTTGGCTGGGCTTGTGCGGAGCTTCTTGAGGCGCTGGTTAACCTTCTGCTGCTCCTTTTCCGCAGACTTGCAGATCGAGTGATCCTTGGTGCGGTGCAGCGCATCGTTGCGCACGACCAAGAGCTTGACCTTGTGCCCGAACAGCACGGCATCAGGCGCCCATAGCGCACTATAGGCGTCATTGCGAGGCTTATGCTCCAAGGACTCAAACTCATCTTGGTGCTGCTTAGCATAGGCAAAGCACTGTTGCGTAAGTTTAAGGTTGTCGGGGATGCGGGTAACGCAATGAACGTCTATCTTACGCGCCTGATTGAAGATGTCTGTCGTGCACTCCGCGGAGTCGCCGACAAAGTAGCTCAGCTCCTGAAACTGGCGCTTTAGCCATCTCAGCTCATTAGAGGCTATGTCCTTGAAGGAGGTCTTGTCGTTGATGTTGCCACTGATGGTCTTGGCGAGAATGGGCAGCCCGAATGTGGATTCGACCAGCATGACCATGTTAAACTGGTTCAGGTCAGGTCTATGGTCTCGGCTATATCCTTGTTTGGCTTGAATCAGGCAGTATTGATCTTGCCTTGAGTGACCATCGTAGTGGAACGAGGTGCTGTCGATGTGCGACTCTTTAACGGTGATGTCTAGCACATCCAAGACGGTTCTCGATACCTGCATGAACAAGCGCTCTGGGCCAAACAGATTGATTCTGTCCAAGCACCGGCTCAAGGCATGACGGTTAAGTGCAGACGGCTCGATATGCTGCCCTAACAACAGTGCCAACGGCCTTTTGAGGAAGAAATCCTCCACTCCCCACATCCCCGGATGTGGGGCATCGCACATCTGTATCACCATGGCTGAGACTAGCGAGCCATAGTCCACCCCATGATTGTAGGCATCCTTGTTACCAAGGGCTTCGTTAACGACTTTTGCTACCTTAAAATGCGCGAGTGAACCAACCACCAAGCCATGCGCGAACAGTCCAAAGATTTGCATGAAATCTCCTCATTTTTTAACTTCGAGGTGATTTTAACTGACGCGCAGCAGAAAATTATGCAGCAAAAGCCCCTCCGAAAAGACTGTTTGGACGGGGCCGATAATTCACCAAAAGTAGCTGCTCAGTCGCGGTGATGGTGCCACAAACGAGTAGTGTGATAGATAACAGGCCCAGCCGGGCTAACCACAGCTTGCCCCACGGTGTTTGGGGGTTAGGCCTTGGATCAAACAGGGTGTGCGCCTCGTCAGGAGCGCGTCAGCTGATGGTTGCAGCTAAGAGCCATGCTGGGTCAAGAGGTATGCTCTGCAATGAGTGAATCTTCTTTTGATGCGGCTGAGGAAGCGCGCAACTTAAAGCACCATCCGGAATTTGCCCTGCTGCAAACCAGCACGCGCAATCGCTTAAGCCCCAAGTTACGCCAGCGCTATGAGCTGGTGCGGCTCTTCGTCAAGCTCCAGTCGATCAGCGAAGTGGCCAAGAAGAAAGGGGTTGACCGCAAGACGGTACGCAAGTGGATCTCTCGTTTTCAGGCTCATGGCATTGCAGGCCTTGCCGACCAACCGCGTACTGGACGGCACAGCATGATCGACGAGCACCTCCAACAGCGCATCCGGGCTGCGCTGACCGAACCCGTACCCGAGGAGTACGGACTTAAGACGTGGCAAGCCAAGGCACTGGCACAGCACTTGGGCCTGCCCTACCATCCGCTTCTGCGCTACCTCAAAAAGGAAGGCATCCGACTCAACGCTATGCCAATGCCAGCAAGCAGCACTAGGCTGCCTGACGTCAGCCGTGCCCTCACCGCCCTCCAAAGCGCCCTGCCCAACAACGCTAAGTCCAGCTCTAAGACTTCGAGGCAATAGCCCACGCCATTAATCACGCACTCTTGCTATCCCGGCCCTGCGGCCGAGCGCTGCGGAGCGCGCCATGCGCGCGCGGCGCTACTTCTGCGGCGGGTACTCGCGCAGAATGCGGTCAATCTCAGTGATGACGCGCTTGTCGGAGATCGGGCCAATCACGCCTAAGTGCTGGGCGTAGTAGGAGACACGCAGCTCCTCAATCATCCACTTGACCTCATAGAGCTGCTCGGGCACTAAGTCGGCGTGATAGCTCTTGAGGGCCTTGTGATACTCCTCCTCGCAGTACTCGATGTTGCGCAGGTACATCTGGTCGCGCACCACGTCACGCTGCAGGCGCTGCAAGCGCTCGAGCGCCGCTTGCAGATAGCGCGGCAGCTCCTTTAAGTGGGTCATGCCACACTTGCTGATAAAGCCCTTATAGATGAGGCCATCTAACTGGTGCTGCATGTCCGCATAGGAGCGGGTCAGGTCAAAGGAGATGCTGCCCTTGAGCAGACGGCGCAGCTCGTGGGCCTTAACTAAGCTTTGCTCGATGAGCTTGGCCACCGCGAGGGCCTCATCGTTGAGCTCTCCGCGCACAATCTCGCGCAGGCGCGCAAAGTGCGCCTCATCCCATGGGATGCCGCCATTGCGCTCCATAATATTGTTGATCGCGCACAGCATCAGGTCTTCAATCAACTCCTTGATCGAGCCCAGCGGCTGATAGTACATCGAGAGCTTGGCACGGTTAGGCAGGTGCGTCTCAAGGTAGGCCGTCGGCGCCTTGAGGCTTAAGGCGAGGAGCTTGATCGCGCCTTGGCGCATCGCCTTCATCTGGCGCTGCGGGCTATCGTAGAGCTCCAAGGTCACGCCCTCACCGCGGTCAGTGAGCGCCGGATAGGCGGTGATACTGAGGCTGCCTTGCTTGGTCACCTGCTCGCGCTTGATCGCGCCATACTGCCACGCTTGCGCTGGGGCCGTGACCTTATGGGTCTTGACCACTTCGTGCAAGGCGGCACGCGCTTGATTTTGCAGGCGCGCCGAGAGCAAGGTGAAGTCCTTGCCCCAGGCGAGCTCGCTACCGTTGACCGCTTCGATCAAGAAGTTGACGAAGAGGTATGGCTCAATCAGGCTCTTGTCAAAGTCCTCAACCGTGACTACCTCACCGCCCATGCGTGTGAGCTCATGGGCCACCGCGGCAAAGAGATTGCGCGACGGATAGCGCTTAGGGTCAGGCTGAGTGCTGTCCTCGACATTGATGTGATCGGTGATGCCCTTGAGGCTCTCAGCTAAAGCTTGAGCATACTCCGGGGCTGGGATCAAATTGCGGCGCAGGCGCTTCGGCAGCGAACGAATGAGGCTGGCAAAAAGCTCGGAGCGTAGGCCCGGGATCTGCCAGAGGAAGTCCTCGGCCTTGACCTGGTTTAACACCGTAATCGGGATGTGCACAGTCACGCCGTCGCGCTCTTGGCCCGGATCAAAGCAGTAGCTGAGCTTAAAGCGCAGCGCACCTTGGTGCCAGAACTCCGGGTAGAGCTGATCTTCGATCGCCATCAGGTCGCCCTTGGCGATGAGCTCATAGCTAAAGTCGAGGAAGTGCGGGTCACTCTTCTCCTTGCTGCGCCACCACGTATCGAAGTCGCGCAGATTGCAGATGTGATCAGGGATGCGCTCTTGATAGAACAGCTCCAAGGTGGTGCCATCGACCAAGAGGTCGCGGCGGCGTACCTTATCTTCCAAGTACTCGACGTCGTCGATCATGGACAAATTGTGCTGATAGAAGCGATGCTTGCACTCGATGTTGCCACCGACGAAGCCGTCGCGGATCATCAGCTCATGGCTCAGGCGCGGGTCGATCTTCTGGTACTGCACCAGACGGCGCTGCACAATCGGCAGGCCATAGAGCGTACGCGTCTGATAGGCCATGACCGAGCCCATCTTCTTCGACCAATGCGGCTCATTGTAGCTGTCCTTGATGAGGTGCGCGGCGGCCTGAGTCTCAGCGTAGCTGGGGTCAATCGCGGCCACGGTGCGCGCAAAGAGGCGGCTTGTTTCGCTCAGTTCGCTCGCGCACAGCCACTTCGGCGGCTTCTTGGCCAAGCCCGAGCCCGGGAAGATCAAAAACTTGCTGCCTCGTGCACCGATGTATTGGTTGCCGTTGGGCTCAATCATGCCAAGGTGGCTGAGCAAGCCTGAGACAATAGCGCGGTGAATCGACTCGTAGTCAGCACGCTCTTCGTTGAGCTTTAAGCCCATGCTCAGAGAGCTGACGCGCAGCTGGCGGTAGACGTCAAACCACTCGCGCACGCGCAAGAAGGAGATAAACTCCTGCTTTAACTGACGGCGCACCGCGGTGTTGGAGAGCTGCTCTTGCAGCCCCTTGATGTAATCGTAGAGCTTTAAGATGGCCACGAAGTCCGACTTGTCGTCATTGAAGCGGCGGTGCATATTGGTCGCCGCCTCCTTCTTATCGAGCGGATACTCGCGTGGATCCATCACCGAAAGATTCGAGACAATAACCAAGATCTCGCTTAAGCAATGGAAGCGGTCAGCCTCGACGATCATGCGCGCAAGGCGCGGGTCGCACGGCAGGCGCGACAACATGCGCCCAATCGGCGTCAGCTGGACGTTAGGCATGGTGATAGCGCCCAGCTCATCGAGCAGGCGCAAGCCATCGGTGACCTGACGCTCTTGGGGCGCATCGATAAACGGGAAGCGCTCGATATCGCCTAAGCGCAGGGCTGACATCTGCAGCAGCACCGAGGCTAAGTTGGTGCGCAAGATCTCCGGCTCCGTAAACGGACGGCGCTGGTCAAAATCTTCCTTAGAGTACAGGCGCACGCAGATACCGTCGCTGACACGACCGCAGCGGCCCTTACGCTGATTGGCCGAAGCCTGCGAAATCGGCTCGATCGGCAAGCGCTGGATCTTGGTGCGTGCCGAGTAGCGCGAGATGCGCGCAAGGCCCGGATCGATCACATAGCGAATGCCCGGCACGGTGAGCGAGGTCTCCGCGACGTTGGTGGCCAGCACAATGCGCACGCCGGTGTGCGGCGCGAAGATCTTGTTTTGCTCGCCCGTGGCCAAACGCGCATAGAGCGGCACAATCTCAGTATCGCGCAGTCCGGCCTTGCGCAGGAACTGGGCAATTTCCAAGATGTCACGCTCACCGGGCAAGAAGACCAAGGTGTCACCGCGCCCGCGCGCTTGCAAGTAGTTAAAAGCCTGCAGGATGCCTTGGCGCAAGTCCATAGTATCGGCCAAATCGCGGTCGTCATCGACAGGACGCTTGACCTGTGCCCGGGCCGGGCTCTTCGGGCTAGCCGCACCCTTAGCGGTCGCGCCACTGGCCGCACCATTGGCGGCGCCATTAGCTGCGGCACTAGCCTGCGCCGCAGCGCGCAGCGCGGCCATCGAGCCCCCGGCAGCCTCGTAATTGTAATCGCGCCATGCGCCCGGGCCTTCGCCTAAATCCGGCTCAGGCGTGGCAACTTGGGCCGACTCATAGCGCCCGGTGCCATCGTGGCTTTGAACATAGACGCCCTTGCCATCTTCCATCAGTGGCATATAGACCACTTCGACCGGATAGGTACGACCGGACACCTCGATGATCGGAGCATGATTGAAGTGCTCAGAGAAGCGCTCGACGTCGATGGTGGCCGAGGTGATGATGAGCTTGAGCTCAGGGCGCTTGGCGAGCAGATTCTTGAGGTAGCCTAAGAGGAAGTCGATGTTTAAGCTGCGCTCGTGCGCCTCGTCGATGATGATGACATCGTAGGCCCAGAGCATACGGTCTTGAGCCAGCTCCGAGAGCAGGATACCATCGGTCATCAGCTTGATGTAGGCATCGTCCGAGCTGATATCGGTAAAGCGCACCTTATAGGCCACGGCACCGCCGACCTGCTGGCCCATTTCCTCGGCAATACGGCTCGCGACCGCACGCGCGGCGATACGGCGCGGCTGGGTATGGCCAATCAGGCCCTTGCGGCCCAAGCCCGCCTCAAGGCACATCTTCGGGATCTGGGTCGTCTTACCTGAGCCCGTCTCACCGGCAATGATCACCACTTGGTGCTCTTGCAGCGCCTTGACGATCTCCGCGCGGCGCTGGCTGACCGGCAGCGACTCAGGATAGACCAGCTTAGGCAGATTGGTCTCACGCGCGACGAGCCATTGCTTAGCGACCGCGACAAATTGCTTAAGCTCGTCCTTAAAGGCGCGCACCGTCTCCGCCTGCAGCGCCTCAGGCAAGAAGTCCTGAGCACTCTCGTGCGTCTTAATGCCTTCAATCCCGGCGGCCAGCTCCGCCTGCTCCTCGCGGTAGCGGCGCGCCACTTCCTTTTGGATCAGCTGGTCTAACTGCCCCAAACGTCGAAACATCTCGCCGCGAGATTGATACTTGACCAAGTCGGCATTGGCCCGCACCAGCTTCAAGCTCTCAAGATCAAAGTACTTGCCTTGCAGCTGCGGTACCGCCGGAGTCTTAGCACCAGATTTAGGCGCCCCTTTCTGAGCGGCTACCTTCAGGGCCGCCTGCGGAGCAGGAACTTTCTGAGCGGGTGCTTGCGGAGCTTGCGCCGCCTGCTGCGGGCCGCGGTGCTTATGCCGTGGCTTGCGGGCTGACTCGGCCTGAGCGTCCTTATCATGGTGGCTATTGAGCTCATCGGCCTTGCGCTGGAGGCGCCCTAAGGCCTTATTGAGGCGCTTAGCTGCGGCTTCGTCCTTAGCATGGCCTTTGAGTGGGGCGCTAGCGCGCGGGCCTGCGCGGCCACGCTCACCGCGCGCCTGCCGCGGCTGCCGCTCGCCCCGTGGCGCACGCTCGGGGCGGCCCTCAAGGGCCTTGGGAGGCTCGGAGCTGGGTTCGCGCCGGGGCTCTGTGCGCTCGGCGGCTTTCTGGTCGGCGCGCAGGGCTGCTTGCGCGGCTTGAGCCTCGCGCTTGAGCGGATTTAAGTGCTCGCTGCCGGCCTTGACCTCAATAGCGTCGGCCTTGGCTTGGGCCAGTTGGGCCTCCTCTTGCCTGAGTTTGGCGCGAAACTCCTTAAGGTCAGCAAAGGAACTAAAAGACTGGTCAGCCATAGAAAACCCCAATAAACGGCCCTCAGCCGGGCCGCACTCAGCCAAGCTGACCGGCGCCGCTGATGCTACGCGACAAAAAACGGGCCCATTATACGCTACAAAGCGCACCGTGCCGCGGCCCACGGCGGTGGGCGGCGGAGCGCGGGGCCCAGCTGGGCGCCCGACAGGACGGCGGGCCCGCGCGCCCGAATAGGCGCCGCGGGCAGCGCGGGCTAGCGGTGCGTGTTGCCTTGCATGCGCGACACCATATGCGAATCGATCATATTGGTGAGGCTGGTGTTGTTGGTGAGCTCGGCATCGGCGAAGGTGTCCATGCGTAAGATCTTCATCGAGTGCGCGGCGCACAAGCTCTCAAGACCAGCATCGTTAGAGTAGCGGCGCGGGATGCCGTCGGCTTCGCTGCTGTCGATGAGGGCGTGCCAATAGCGGCTGTGGAAGATGCTCGGCATGCGGAACATCAGATCGTGATCTTCGTTGTTGATCATCACAACCCAGCGCTCGCCGCGGAAGTTGCGATCACCGATGTACAGGCACAGGTGATTGATGTTGGGATTATTCCAGTCACTGTCTGAGAACAAGGTGCCATCGCTCTTACGCCACTTGGCGATGTAGTCGTCTTCAAACTTGTAGAAGTAGTCGTCAAAGAGGTTGATCTCGCGCAGCACGCGGCTTGAACGCACCAGCTTGTTGATGTTGACGATGAACTCGAGGAAGTAGCGCTGCTCCTTAGAGATGTTCCAGTGGTAGTAGTTAAGGTCGTTGTCTTGGCAGTAACTGTTGTTATTGCCCAGCTGGGTGCGCGAGAGCTCATCGCCTCCGAGCAGGTGCGGGATGCCCTGCGCAATCAAGGTCGTGGCAATCAGATTGCGCTTGAGCTGCCAGCGCTTCTTGACCACCTCAGGGTCCCGGGTCTGGCCCTCAAAGCCACAATTGGTCGAGAAGTTTTCGGTGGTGCCATCGTTGTTGTGATCGAGGTTGAGGTCATTGTGCTTGCCGTTGTAGGAGACCAAGTCCTCAAGGGTAAAGCCGTCATGGTAGGTGACGTAGTTGATCGAAGCGTTGATCGAGCGCTCGCCCTTTAAGAATACGTCGCGGCTGCCTAACAGGCGGGTCGCGAGTGACCCCAAGCGCCCGCGCTCACCGCGCCAGAAGCGGCGGATGTCATCGCGGAACTTATCGTTTTGCTCCGACCAGCCGCGCGGGAAGCGTCCGAGTTGATAGCCGTTAAAGCCCGGATCCCACGGCTCGGCCACCATTAGGGCCTGGCCGGTCAACTCGTTGGCAAAGCAGGCCTTAAAGAAGCCGCTGTTGGGGTCAAACTGGTAGTACTGATTAGATCCGTGGCTCTCGCGGCAGATGGTGGTGGCAAGGTCAAAGCGAAAGCCGTCGACCTTCATCTCGCCCAGCCAGTACTTGAGGCTATCCATGATAAGACGGGTCGAGACGATGTGGTCGGCGTTAAAGGAGTTGCCGCAGCCGGTGACGTTGATATTGCGGGTGTAATCAGGCTTGCCATCGCCGCCCCGCTCGTAGGCGTAGTAGCTGCGCGCATCAAGGCCGCGGTAGCTTAAGATCGGCCCCTCACCATCGCCTTCGGCGGTGTGGTTATAGACCACATCCAAGATCACCGCAATGCCGTTTTGGTGCATGGTCTTCACCATGGTCTTAAACTCAACTAAGACCTTGTCCGGCTCGACGGCGTAGGCCGGGTTAGGCGCCATAAAGCACACTGGGTTATAGCCCCAGTAATTGCTCAGGCCCTTGCGCACCAAGAAGGGCTCACTCATCGAAGCGGCAATCGGCATCAGCTGCAAGGTGGTGATGCCAAGGTGCTTTAAGTGCGCAATGACGCTGGGGTGGCACAGGCCCAAATACGTACCGCGCTGCTCCGGCGGCACCTCTTCTTTAAGCCTAGTCATGCCGCGCACATGCGCCTCATAGATGATGACGTCAGCGCGGTCACGGAATACCTTGGGCACGCCTTCCCAATTGAAGTCCTCGCTGCCCTCAGGGCCGATGATGGCCTTGGGGATAAAGGCCTCATTGGCCTGATTGTAGGTGTCATCGTTGTAGATGAAGGGCTTGTTGAGCGCCTTGGCGTACGGATCGACCAAGAAGTGACCGGCCTTAAAGTACAGGCCGCGGCTGGGATCATACTCGCCTAAGGCCTCGAGGGCATAGCAGTCACCGGCGCGCACGCCCTTGATAAAGCCAAACCAGATGCCACCCTTCTTGCGTCCCAAGGCAAAGGAACCAAGCTTAATTTCGTTCTTGGTGTAGAGATGGACTACGAGGTCACTGGCGTTGGGCGCCCAGACGCTAAAGAAACAGCCATCCGGGAACAGGACAGCTCCAAGGCCCACGTTACGCGGGCGATCTTCTACGACTAATTCGAGCATAGTGGCTCTCCTTACCAGTGCCATCCTCGCAGGCCAGAAGGCCTAAGGCCAAGGCCAAGGCTAAGGCCTAAGGCCAAGGGCCCCTAGGGCCTGAGCACAAGAGTTTCTGATGAAATCAGGTAGCGCAATGCCTTTACCTCTGCACTCTCAGAGGTAACCACACTGGGCCGAGGCTGCTGCCGTACGGGGACGCCCCACTGGGCTTGCGCCTAGGCGGCGGCTCCCCTGCGGTAAAGCCGCGGGGCTTACCCGTATGGTCTTGGGGCCAGCCGCTAACGCTGGCCCAAAGACACTACGGGCCCGTCTCAGTTACGTGAACCAAGTCGAGCCCGTGATGATGATAGGCCGGTTACGGCCTTCGCTGTAAGCTAACTAGTAACTCGACTTAGTCGCCCACACGCTTGATGAAGATGGTAGCAAGTGGTGGTAAATCCAACACAATGCTGTGGTACATGTTCTGCCACGAGATGTTGGAGGCAACCAACTTCTCAGGGCCGGTGGCATAGCCTGAGCCCCAATACTTCTTGTCGTCGGTGTTGACCATGATCTGATAGGTGCCCGGACGTGGTACACCTAAGCGATAAGCGACGTATGGGACTGGGGTGAAGTTGGAGACCATCATGACCTCATCGCTGATCTCACCGCCTTCCCCGTTCAAGGTACGCAGCATCGCAAAGATCGAGTGCTCAGCGTCGGAGACGTCCAGCCAGCGGAAGCATTCTGGGTTGTAGTCGTTAGCCCACAGTACTGGGTTGGCCTTGTAGAAGTTGTTTAAATCCTTGACTAAGGCCTGCACGCCCTTGTGCTTGTCGTACTGTAACAGCCACCAGTCGATGCCGGCATCATGGTTCCACTCGTTGCCTTGGGCAATCTCAGTACCCATGAAGTTCAAGATCTTGCCCGGGTGGCCATATTGGTAGCCTAAGAAGGCACGTAAGTTGGCGCACTGCTGCCACTCATCACCAGGCATCTTGTAGAGCATCGAGTGCTTGCCGTGGGTGACTTCGTCGTGCGAGATCGAGAGGATGAAGTTCTCGTTGTAGGCGTAGATCATGCTAAACGACATCTCGCCATGGTGGTACTTTCTGAAGTAAGGATCCTGCTTCATGTACTCAAGCGAGTCGTGCATCCAGCCCATGTTCCACTTAAAGCCGAAGCCTAAGCCGCCGGTGTAAGTTGGGCGCGAGACGCCGGTGAAGGCAGTCGACTCTTCGGCGATGGTCATGGCATGAGGGAACTTGCGGTAAACGGTCTCGTTAAACCACTTAAGGAACGATACCGCCTCGTAGTTGATGTTGCCGCCATTGACGTTTGGAATCCACTCACCATCCTTACGCGAGTAATCCCAGTAGAGCATCGAGGCGACCGCATCGACGCGCAGACCGTCGACGTGGTAGTAATCAAGCCAAATCAAGGCCGAAGCGACCAAGAAGTTGCGGACGGTGTCGCGGCCAAAGTCGTAAATGAGGGAGTTCCAGTCTGGGTGCCAGCCGCGACGTGGGTCTTCGTACTCATAGACTGGGGTGCCGTCAAAGCGGGCTAAACCGTGGGCATCGGTTGGGAAGTGGGCTGGAACCCAGTCCAAGATCACGCCAATGCCGTTTTGGTGGCAGGTATCGACAAAGTACTTAAAGTCATCGATGCCGCCAAAGCGCGAGGTCGGCGCAAAGAGGCCGGTTGGCTGATAGCCCCACGAACCGGAGAATGGATACTCCATGACCGGCAAGAGCTCTAAGTGGGTGTAGCCCATCTCCTTGCAGTAGTCGACCAGCTCATGGGCCAGCTCACGGTAGTTGAGGCTCGAGCCATCTTGCTTGCGCTTCCACGAAGCTAAGTGCACCTCGTAGATCGACATTGGCTGGGTTAACTTGTCGTTTTGCTGCGACTTTTGCCACTCTTGGTCATGCCAAGTGTAGGCACGCTGGTCGGAGATGATCGAGGCAAAGGAAGGGTATTGCTCGTGGTAGAAGCCGACTGGATCGGACTTGTGCGGCAGACGGTTACCGTTATTGTCCTTGATCTCAAACTTGTAGCGCTGGCCTACGCCTAAGCCCGGCACAAACAGAACCCAGTGGCCTAATAAGGAGCGGGCCATTGGGTGGCGGCGGCCATCCCAGAAGTTGAAGTCACCAATGAGGCTGACGCAGGTAGCCGACGGGGCATAGACGGCAAACTTGGTACCGGTAACCTTAACGCCATCGACTTCGACCTCGATCAACTGAGCACCTAAGGTCTTGTAGAGGTTCTCAGGCGTCTCATACATGGTGTTAAGGCCGTAGAAGGCCTCATCGCGGAACTGATACGGATCGATGACCTCGACGGTCGAGTCGTTGTACTTGACCTCAAACAGATAGTGGAAACGCTCGTTTTGGTTCTCTAAGACCTTCTCAAACAGACCATCTGGATTGGTCATGTCGAGGGTGCAGATCTCCTGCTTCCCCTTCAAGGTCAGAGCGCGTACCTCCTTGGCACCGGGCAGCCAAGCACGCAAGATTAAACCATTGCCATTAGGGTTAGGTTGCAGACCCAACACCTCAAAAGGCTTGGTTAAGCGTGCACTGTTAAGTTCATCAATAAGCATTGTTTGGCTCCTACATGTTTGGCAAGCAAATGCCCTCTGGGGCAAGCGCACCCGCCCCAAAACAGCTACCTAACACTGCCCCATATGGGTATGGACTCCCATACGGGTATGGACTCCCACACGAGTATGGACGCCCTCACGGGCAGAGGCTCCAGCTTACAGCCATGGTCACCATGACCTACGGCTGGGGCTAAGTTGGCTTGGGGCGGAAGCGCGGGGTGCAGCCACAGTTCCTCTCAGATTTGCTCTGCGAGCAAACCATACAACGTAAAGAGCAGGCCTCTAGCTCAACTTTCTTTACTCATACAAGTTTAATACAGCGCCCGCCCTTCGTACCCCTCAAGACGGTGATAACGTGGGCAAAGTCTCATAATGGGACATCGCCCCCGCTGCCGCGCAGCGCGCTCCGGCTCTTGCGCCGCAGTTACACCGCGCTGCGCCGTAGCTGGGCGGAGCAGCGGGGCGGCCCTACTCCGAGGCCTCGATACGCGCCACGGTCATCGCGGCCGTGACTTCCTTGACCAGCGGCTGCTTGTCTAAGTCTTCAACATTGACCGTGAGCTTGCGGCGCCAATTAGGGTACTCACGGAAGGTGCCCGGCACATTGACCGGCTTAAGCACGCCCGTCCAGTCCTCGATCTGCGAAGCAAATAAGGCGCACGAGCCGCGGCACATGTGGCGCTCAAGGCCCACCACTAAAGCATCGGTCATCTCTGGGATGTCCGCGACGCGGCGCGGTACCTCAGGGCCGACCGAGCCTAAGCCGTGCAGGCTATCTAAGATGCGCTGCTTGGCCTCATCGCGCTCGGTACCAAGGCGCGCGACATCTTGCTCAGTGTAGATACCAAGCTCCAGACCCAAGGTTAAGTCGTAGTGCGACCACCAGCCCTTTAAGGTTGGCATATCGTGGGTGGTCAAGGCCGAGAGGGCCTGCGGCTCGTAGTCTTGCGGGGCGATATAGCCGCCATCACAGGCGCGCTCACCGAAGAAGAGCTTGTAGGAGTAGGCCCCTACTTCCTTTAAGGCTACGCGCAGCTCGAGCGGAATGGTGCCCAAGTCCTCGGCGATGATGAGGCACTGATGGCGCTGCGACTCCAAGGCCAAGATGCCGAGCCAATCGTGCATATGGTTATAGACGTAAGCGCCGTCAATGGCCTTGCGCTTGGGCGGTACCCACCAGAAGCGGTAGAGACCGGCGGCATGGTCGATGCGCAGAGCACCGCAGCTTTGCATATTGGAGCGGTAAAGCTCGATGAGCTGCTGATAGCGACTGCGGCGCAACGCATGCGGCTCCATTGGGGCAAGGCCCCACGATTGACCTAATGGACCTAAGGTATCAGGTGGCGCACCGACCTCAGCTTGGCCGCGGTAGATCTTGTCGCTATCTGACCAAACGTCGCAGCTCCCTTCGCTCACGCCCACGGCCAGATCGCGATAGGTGCCTAAGATCATGCCCTGCGCGCGGGCTGCAGCGAAGGCGGCCTCAAGCTGCTCGGCAGCGACAAACTGGAGGTAGCAATAGAACATGATCGTCTTGTGGTTACGCTCACGCCATTGCTCGAGGAATGGGCTGTTGCAATCTTGGTATTCCTTAGGGAACTTCATCCAGCCCCAAGCATTGATGCCCTTGGCGTAGAGCTCGCGCTGCAGCGCATCATAGGTCGCCATATTGAGCAGCGACTGCCCGCCATTCTTGACGAACTCGGCAAACTTCTTACCGCGGATCGAGCGACGGTCGGCCATGCGATTGTGGTCGTAGACCAGCTCTAAGACCTTGAGCTTTAAGTCCAAGACCGCCTTGTAATCGACGTACTCGCGATCGCGCAGGGCCTGCAGCTTCTTGGCAAAGGCCGGGGAGTTCACCAAGTCGCGCGCCTTCTGGGAGGTGGCAAACTCGGGGATATCGGTGACGCAGATATAGAGGATGTTGAGCCAGCGGCGCGAAGATGGCGAGTATGGGCTGATCATGTCCGGGTCAGGACTGGCCGGATAGCCGGCGTGCATCGGGTTTAAGCCCACAAACTCACCGCCGCGATCGTGGACGGCTTTAAGCAGCAGCTTTAAGTCGTGGAAGTCGCCTACGCCCCAGTTGGTGCGCGAGCGCACGGAGTACAGCTGCACCGAAGCGCCCCAGAGCTTTTGCCCCTGAGCCATGGCCTCCGGCACATAGCACTTGAGCGGCGTCAAGATCAACAGCTGCTCGATGGAGTCGTAATGTTTGACCCCATCGTCGATGGTGAGCTTGAAGTGGTGATAGCCCAGAGGCAGCTCAAGGTCACGGGGCAGCTCAAAGGGCAGGATAAAGCGGCGCAGGGCAAAGAGACGGCCTTGGACTTCCTTGAAGTCGGCAATCTCAAGCTCCGAGACTAGCAGCGAGTCGGCAAACTCACGGCCATCTTCGAGCACCAGCTGCCACTTGACCACCGCCGCATCGCTCATGACATCAGGCGTGCGCACCGTGATGAAAGGACGCTCGCCGGTTCTAATCACCATGACCGGGTCGATGATATCATTGTAAGGAGCCATCTCTTCGAGCGCAGCGCGGCGCTCCAAGGCATCCAGATCGCTGAGGTCATAGCCCATGGCGCCCAAGGTCGCCATGCGTGCCTCATGGGAGATCACGGTGTATTGGCCATTGGCATCGATATAATCGCGGGCAATGCCCACCTGATCGGCAAATTTTTCAAGATCCAACATACGCAAATTGCTCAAAGCACAGCGCCGCCCTCGAGGCAGCCGTCAACCGTTGGCAGCAGCTGCCAACTTACAGCAGCCTGCCAACTCTTAGCCCGGCACAACCTGCATGACGGAGCATGCTCTCAGCAAAGCGCCCTCCCTCATGCCAACTGACCCAGCCTGACGCTGATCGTACCTGATCCCAGCACGACTGTCAGCGCTCAGGCCTATTTTACGCCGCCGCGCCCCGCAGCAAAAGGCGGCCCCCGCCCGGCGCCTGCAGTGCCAGCCTGCGGCGCAGGCTAGGCCGCGCCACGGCCACGCTCCAGCACAGCCCGCCGCAGCGCCTGCGTGGCGGCGCCGTCAGCACCAAAGCGGAGCAAAGGGGGCGTGTACCGCAGGCGCGGGGCAGCTGCGACCTTGCGCGTATAAGCGCGATAGACATCGTCGTTATGGGCCGTCTCCGCCTTCTACGCGCAGATCGGGGGAGGTTTGGGGCAAATTTGAAAGGACAAAATTGCAAAAGTTTGAGGCGCCCCAAAAACATGGCAAAAAATCTGCGCTCGGGCCGCCCTTCGGCGCCGTGGCTAGCTTGACATTCTAGGTAAGTAGAGTATGTTAGGTCTAACTACTTCATCAAGTGGTAGTAACATCCTGATAGGTCACTGATCTCCGGTCGTACGACCAAGAAACCCTCGCCACAAGTGAGAGGTTCGCTTCTCGTAGGTGAGGGCGTAGGTAACCATCAGAACTGTAGCTGTAGTTAACCTAGGAGGCGGCGCTCCCTGCTTTAGTCAGCTGGGTTCTGTGCCGTGATATTAGTAGATGACTATTAAAGTTGGTATTAATGGCTTTGGTCGTATCGGTCGTTTCGTATTCCGCGCTTCCATTTACCGTCCAGAGTTAGGTATCCAAGTAGTCGGTATCAACGATTTATTACCACCTGACTACATGGCTTACATGCTCAAGTACGACACTATGCACGGCGCCTTCAAGGGCACCGTCGACGTACAAGACGGCAACCTCGTTGTAAATGGCAACGTAGTACGTGTCACCGCCGAGCGCGACCCAGCCCAGTTAAAGTGGGGTGATATCGGTGCAGAGTACGTTGTAGAGTCGACTGGCTTATTCTTAACTGACGAGAAGGCACGTAAGCACATCGAGGCTGGTGCTAAGCGCGTCGTTATGTCCGCTCCATCGAAGGATGCCACCCCAATGTTCGTCGTTGGTGTAAACGACAAGACCTACGCTGGCCAAGACATTGTCTCCAACGCATCTTGCACCACCAACTGCTTAGCTCCTTTAGCTAAGGTTGTCAACGACGAGTTCGGCATCGAGCTGGGCTTAATGACCACTGTTCACTCCACCACCGCTACCCAGCGTACCGTTGACGGCCCATCCTTAAAGGATTGGCGCGGCGGCCGTGGTGCATCCCAGAACATCATCCCATCCTCGACCGGTGCTGCTAAGGCTGTAGGCAAGGTCATCCCTGAGTTAAGCGGCAAGTTAACCGGCATGTCGTTCCGCGTTCCAACCGCTGACGTTTCCGTTGTTGACTTAACCTGCACCTTAAAGAAGGCTGCTACCTATCAGCAGATCTGCGACGCTATCAAGGAAGCTTCCCAAGGCTCCATGAAGGGCGTTTTAGACTACACCGCTGACCAGGTTGTATCGTCTGACTTCTTAGGCAACACCCACACCTCCATCTTCGACGAGAAGGCCGGTATTGCTTTAACTGACAACTTCGTCAAGTTAGTATCCTGGTACGACAACGAGATCGGCTACTCCAACAAGGTTCTCGAGTTAATCCGCTCCATGGTTGACTCCGGCAAGTAATTGCTGCTTGTTCGTAGCTGAACTTGATTGCAGGCTCACCGCCTGCGCGCACCAGCCTGAGGGCTGGTGCCCAAAGGGCCTCCGTACGGAGGCCTTTTGTGTTTGAGCACGGCCCCTACTTGCCCGTCGGCCTTACTGCAGTGCCGCCTCGATTTGATCGACGAGGCCCTTGATCGCCGTATACGGCACTTGCTGCTCGACCAGCTGCACCATGACATTGAGGTACGGCGTGATCCCGGCAAAGAACTCACGGTACCCGGCGCAGAAGTAGCTCTGAGCTGCCCCCGTGCCGCGGTCGATGCGGTGCTTGACACAGCCGCCATGGCAGAGCGGTAAGTAAGGACAGGCCTGACACTCTGCGCACAGCGCCTGCTTGGCCGCACACAGCTGCTGGGCATGCAACGATGCCAAATCCGAAGTAAGCGCCATGATGTTGCCGAGCTTATAGCGCGGATAGACCGTCTGATCACACTCGTAGATGTCGCCATTGGCCTCAAGGACAAAGTTATCAGGGCAGCAGCCTTCCCAGACGCAGGAGTGATGGCCTAAGCCTAGGACGCAGGCGATGAGCGACTCAAACTGGCGCACCACAATCTTACCGATATCGTGGCGTACCCACTGCTTAAAGAGCGGCAGCATAAACTGACCGTAGGCATCATGGGGCAGCGCGAAGGGCTTAACCTGATAGGACGCAAGCGGCCTACTCATATCGTCATGCTCGGGCATGGTCTCGACCACCTCCGAGAACTGCCAATAGGTCGAACCCAAGTCCTTGAGGAAGCGATAGACCTTAAGCGGCTCGCGGTAGTTGACTGCGTTGATGCAGGTCAAGGTGTTAAAGGGGATGTGATGGCGCTTAAGCTGCTCAATGCCTGCCATCACCGCCGCAAAGCTCCCCTGCCCCGAGCGCGTCTTGCGCCATGCATCGTGCAGCTCTTGCGGGCCATCGATCGAGACGCCGAGCAAGACCTGATGCTGCGCCAAAAGCTCGCACCATTCCTCATTGAGCAAGGTGCCATTCGTCTGCACCGCATTCTCAACCTTCTTGCCCCACTGCGCGGCATACTTTGCCTGCAGCGCAAAGGCCTTGCGGTAGAAGTCTAGGCCCGCCAGCAGCGGCTCGCCGCCCTGCCACGTAAAGTACACGGTATCGCTATCGCAGGCAGCGATATACTCGCGCACCAAGGTCTCAAGCACCGCCTCGGGCATGACCTTAGGCCCCGGCGGCAGCAGCTGCCCCTTGGGCAGGTAAAAGCAGTAGTCGCAGGCGAGGTTGCAGTGATACGACACCGGCTTGATAGTAAAGTGCATCCCAATCTCCTGACAGCAAAACGCCATGGCGCGTAAGGCACCATGGCGTGTAGAACGTCATGACCCGCTAAAGCCCGCAGGGCGTCATGACGCTTGGTTAAGACCGCTCAGGCTCTACCGAAGTACGGCTACTGAGCCAAAGCCTGAACGATCTTCTCGTACTTAGGCTGATTGATCTCCATGAGCGGAGGCTTGGAGGCACTGAGTTGCTCACGGGCCAACTGCTGCAGCGCCTTGACCACCTCCGGCTTGTCCGCGGAGAGCTCATGCTGACACATCAGGTCATCTAAGGCAAAGAGCTGGAGCTGATTGTCTTCAGCCGTGTAGATGAGCTGGTAGTCGTTGGTACGCACCGTGTAGGTGAACTCGCTCAAGTTCTCGGTGTTCGGGTTGTGCGGGTAGTCGTCGGACTCAAAGCGCACGTACTTGTGGTAATTATCCCAGAAGGGGATGTTGCGCTCGTCAAACCAATGCGAGAACGAGGTGAGCCAGACCAAGGACTGGTGCGGCACGTCCTTGCTCTCACCTGTGAGATAAGGCAGCAAGGAGACGCCGTCTAACTTGCCCTTGAGCTCCTCGGGGATCGGGATGCCTGCTGCGTCCAAGGCAGTTGGATAGAAGTCCATAGCCGAGACCAACTTGTCGTAGTTACCGGCTTTGAGGTGGCCCGGCCAAGTGACGAACATTGGAGTGTGCACGCCGCCGGGGTAGGTCAGGCTCTTGTAGCCGCGCTGGGCGCCATTGAGCGGCAGCGGGCCGTCGATCACGCAACCATTGTCGGCGGTAAAGAAGATCAAGGTATTATCAAGCTGCCCATTCTTCTTCAGCTGCTCAAGCAGGCGCTTGACGCCTTGATCGACCGAGTAGATGGCCGCGTAGAAGTTATCGGCGGTCTGCGAGCCCGTGTGGAACTTGCTTTGATAGACCTCCGGGGCCGGATCGTCGTTAGGCAGATGCGGCGCGTTGTAGGCCAAGTAGAGCATAAACGGCTGATCCGTGGCGGCCGCGCGGTTGACCACCTTGATCGCCGCATTGGTCAGCTGATCGGAGATATAGCCTTCGGCCTTGATGTGCTCGCGGTTCTCAAACAATGCAGGCGAGTCGTAGTAAGCGGTACCGGCTGGGTGGAAGCCATAGAAGTAGCTAAAGCCGCGGTTTTGCGGCTGGCCGGGCTCATCACCGTAAGTGACAAAGTTGTCGTGGTAGTCGCGCGTCTGCTGCTCTTCGGGCACCGGGATGTTGGTAATGCGCGACAAGTGCCACTTACCGACGCAGGCAGTATAGTAGCCAAAGTTCTGGAACAGCTCGGGCAAGAAGACCTCGTCAGTCGGGATGCCATCTTGCGAGTCAGTGTTACCGTAGACGCCATAGCGCGACGGGGCGCGGGCCGTCATAATCGCTGCGCGCGACGGACCCGACATCGCATGGGCGACATAGCCCTGCGTCAGGCGCACGCCATCGTCCATCAAACTGCGCAGGGTAGGAGTCGAGTTACGGGCCGCCTCAATGGCCTTATCCACGTCGATCTTGAAGGTCGAGACCTGCTCACGATTTTGCATCGTGCTCGGATCAAACGAGCTCTCGTCGTACGGAATCTGGCCGTAGCCTAAATCGTCCATCGTCAGGACGATGATATTGGGCTTACCCTTGGTCGTGTACTCAACCGGCGTAAAGTCTGCAAACGCCACATTGGTTGCGGTAGCCTTGTCGTTATCACCAGCTAAAGCCGAGCCAGAGCAGGCCACCATAGAAGCTAAAGCGGTACCGACCGCTAAGCTTAAGGTACTCTTCTTAACATGCATGGGCAATCGGCGCCCAGCAACCCTGCCACGGCCCACTCCAAAAGGATCTAAGGTCGTGCGCAGGTAAAACAGTGAGCGAGGCGCCGCCTCATCATCAGGGCGCGCTCACACGCGCCGCGCAATAGAAATGGCCGCAATTAGCCCCCGTGCACAGGGCGCACGTGCTCAATTACAGTCAGTTATGCAGCCAAGCTGCGCTCCTATTATGCCAAATAACGCCCCGCTTGCGCCCGCTTTACGCACAGTTATGACAAGTTACGCCCGTTTCTTTGAGCCTGCTTGCAAAATTCACCGCGTGCCATGGCACAAGGTGCCGCAAAGGCCGCATAGTGCATGCAGCAGCCCTCGCCCCACGGCCCGCCCTACCGCACTACCTGCCGCCTCGCCGCCCTGCTGCACTAACTGCCGCCCTGCCGCGCCGTCGGCGTACGCCCAGTGGCGCAGTCACGCGCTCTTAGGCGTGGTTAAACTCCATCACGCCGACCAGCTGGTGCGGTACGTACGGCTCCTCAAGGTACGCGCAGGCCTCAGCTGAGAGCTTGACGCCGACTGCGGCGACCGCTTCGCTTAAGTGGCGGCTCTTGGTGGCGCCGACCACCGGCGCGGTGACCTTGGACAGCAGCCAGCCTAAAGCCACTTGGGTGGTGGTGAGGCCATAACGCTGCGCAAGCTCCGCGACGCGTGCGATGATCACCGCATCCTGCGCCGCGCTGCGATCGTACTTCGCGTGCAGCACATGGTCATTGCTGCTACGCGCGGTGACTTCGCCCTGTTTTTTGACCAGGCGGCCGCTGGCCAAGGGACTGTATGGGGTGAGGGCAATCCCGGCATCGTGGCAGTATGGGATCATCTCGCGCTCTTCTTCACGGAAGATCAGGTTGTAATGGCCTTGTAAGGACACCATCTGCGGAATGCCCATGTCCCGGGCTAGCTGATTGACCTTGCACAGCTGCCAAGCGTAGCAGTTAGAGAAGCCCAGATAGCGCACCTTGCCTTCCTTGACCGCCTGTCCCATGCCCTGCAAGATCTCCTCAATCGGGGTACGGTAATCCCACATGTGGCAGATGTACAGGTCGATGTAGTCCATGCCCAGATCCTTGAGGCTCTGGTCGACATGGTGCATGACATGCTGCGTGCCGCTCACTCCTTGCTCGATCTCGGCGTCGGTACGCGGCAAAAACTTCGTGGCCATGACCACTTGGTCGCGTTGCGCGAAGTCGCGCAGCGCCCGCCCCACGATCTGCTCGCTGAGGCCCGAACCATAGGCAAAGGCGCTGTCAAAGAAGTTGATGCCAGCCTCTAAGGCCTGCTTGATCAAAACGCGCGAGTCCGCCTCGTTGAGCGTCCATGCGGCGCGCTCCTCGCCTTGCTTTTGCCCAAAGCTCATGCAGCCTAAGCACAGCCGCGACACCTGCAGCTCTGACTGACCTAACTTGGTATATTCCATAGGATGCTCCTAACTCACTAACAAGCTCCATCATAGCGAGCAGGCGGCGCCTACCACGGCTTTGCGCCAATCAGGCAAGCAATTGAGAGCCACAGACAAAAGGCCACCTGAGACCGAAGTCCCAAGTGGCTTGTGCCCAGACTGACGCTGGCTTGTGTCCAGCCCGACGCTGGCTTGCGCCCAGACCGACGCTGGCTTGCGCACCGGTGGCGCCGGGGCGCGGCAGTTTGCAGCGCGGGCGTTTCGCAGCGCTGCTTAGTGACGCGCGCGGCGGTGCGAGCGGCGACGCTTAGCGGCCGCGGGCGCGCAGAGCGGCAATGCGCTTCTCAAGCGGTGGGTGGCTCATGAAGAGCTCCGAGAAGGAGGTGCCACCGTTGATGCAGAAGGCGCTGAACTGGCCTTCCTTTTTCACCTCAATTGAAGACAGCTGCTGGAGCTTTTCGAGCGCCATGATCATGCGCTGCGTACCCTCAAGGTCAGCCGAGCCTGCGTCCGCGCGGAACTCACGGTAGCGCGAGAACCACATCGAAATCAAGGTCGCGCCGATGCCAAAGAGCACCTGAAATAGCGACTGCACCATGTAGAAGATAAAGAAGTTGCCCCCTGAGCTGCCTTCTTCGTCGCTGGAGCGATTCATAAAACCCGAGACGGCTTGGGCGGCGATGTAGGAGAAGAAGTAAACGAAGGTATTGAGCACACCCTGCAGCAGCGTCATGGTGACCATGTCACCATTGGCTACGTGGGAGATCTCATGGCCTAAGACGCCGCGCACCTCATCTGCGTTCATATTGTTGAGCAGCCCTGAGGAGACTGCGACCAAGGCATTGTCCTTGGAGGCGCCGGTGGCGAAGGCATTGGGGTCAGCTGAGTAGTAGATACCGACCTCTGGCATGCCAATACCCGCGCGCTGGGCCATCGAAGCGACCTCGCGCAGCAAAAAGGCCTCCGCATCGTTACGCGGCTGCGTGATAACCTCAACGCCATAGGCGGACTTGACCATGGTCTTCGACATGAAGAGCGAAATCATGGATCCCACGCAGCCGAAGATGGCGCACATGACAAACAGGCCGCCGTAGGCACCCGGAGTAATCCTAATTCCCAAGAGGGCCATGATGATGGAGCCGACGATACCGACCACCACCAAGACCGCTACTTGCATCAAAATGAAAAGCAAGACGCGCATACGAACCTCAACTATTCTCAGTAGGCCGCACCAGCTGCAGCTTGCGCCCAGTTTACCGAAAATCGCTTAGCCCAAACCTAGCCTCCTCAATTTTGCGCAGCGTAGGCCGCAGGGCGGGCCTGCCGCAGGGCGACGGCGCGGCTGCGCAGGCGGCCGCGGTGGCGGTGGCGGCTGCGGAGACGGCCCCGACCTGTCCCGCAAGCCGCTCCGGCTGGAGGCAGACTGGGGGCGCGGGGGGCGCGTGCTATAATCGGGCGCGATGAGTTTGGGAGGATCAAATGCTAGGCACCATCATTGCGGTCAATCAGGACAAGGGCTACGTCGATGTCTACCTCGATAAAGAAGCGGCCACCTACCGGGCCCCAAGCGCGGAGTTTGCCGCCGACCCGGCCTTAGTTATGGGCAGCGATGCCGAGATTGAAATCGAGGGCAAGCCCTCCTTCTTTGGCCCAGGCAAGGCTCAGCTTACCGCCGTCAAGGCCCTGAACTTTGCCAATGATAAGGTCGCTCTGGCCCCTACGCCCCACTATCCTGAGCATGACACGGTACGCGATGAGCGCCACTACTTGATTGCGGCCGAAGGTGGCTCCGAGCGCGAGTGTCGCTCGGCCCTGATCGAAAAGGCTCTTGAGTGCAAGGTCAATGCCCTGCTCGACCTCAAGCTTGAGGTGGTGACGCGCCCGGGCGTCAAGACCGCCCTCTTCCGCTATACCGCGCGCCCGGCCTTGATCAACGGCCCCAAATACCAAGCCGCACGTGACGCGCGCATGGCTCTGCCCACCGATCGGGCCCGGCGCAATAGCCCCAACGAAGCCATGGTGCGCTACATTCGCGTGCTCTTAATCAGCTTCCTCTTCATCACCATCCCCTGCATCATGGCTTTGACCCAAAAGGGCGTAATCCCAAGCCAGCTTCTGGGCCAAATCATCACCGCAGGCCTTTTGATGCTGTGCATGATCCTCTTCTTGTTCATCTCCTTTAAGAAGCGCCAGAGCTTCATCCTGACGCTCAAGAAGGTCAACCGCGACTAAGCCGCTGCCGTCGGCCCGCGGACGTAAGGACGCGGGCCTGCGCGGGCGCAAGGCCGCGGCAGACGGCCGCGTTAGGCCGCAGGCACGCTAGGCCTTGTGATCGCTGGTGATGTTCTGCGCTACCCACAAGCTGAGGTCTTGCTTGTTGATGACCGCGCCCATTAGCTCGGGGAATAAGTCCGGGGTACAGGCAAAGGCGCAGATGCCTAAGTTGGCCAAGAACTGGGCCGCGCTTTGGTCGTAGTACGGCGCACCATCATCGCTTAGGGCCAAGAGCACTACCACCTGAACGCCGCTTGCGACCAAGTCGGCAAAGCGTTGGTACATGCGCGTCTTGTCGCCGCCTTCGTAGAGGTCGGTGATGACCACCATGATGGTGTCCTCAGGGCGCGTGACCAAGCCTTGGCAATAGCTCAATGCCTTTTGGATGTCGGTGCCGCCGCCCAATTGCACGCCCAAGAGCACCTCGACTGGATCGTGCAGCTGGTCGGTCAAATCGACCACACTGGTGTCAAAGCACACCAGACGCGTGCTCACCGCTGGGAGCGCCGCTAAGACCGAGCCGAAGATGGCCGAGTACACCACCGAGGTGCCCATCGAGCCACTTTGGTCGATGCACAGGACGATGTCCTTGAGCTTGCGCCCTTTGCGCCCAAAGCCCACCAGCTCCTCAGGGATAATGGTGTTAAGGCTCGGTTGATAATTCCGCAAGTTCTTGCGGATGGTGGCATCCCAGTTGATTTCGCGGGCGCGCGGGTTACGCTTACGCACGGACTTGTTGAGCGCCCCCAGCACCGCCTGCTCCATGGGCATACGCAGCTTCTTGATGAGCTCCTCGACCACTTGGGAGATGATGGAGCGCACTAAGGCCTTGTTCTTTTCGGGCACCAACTGCCCCAAGCTCATCAAGGTCGCGACCAGATGCACGTCGGGCACCACCTGCTCGAGCATCTCGCGCTCGGTGAGCAGCTCGGTCAAGTGCAAGCGGTCAATCGCGTCTTGCTGCAGCACCTGCACCATGCTCTGCGGGAAGAGGTCGCGGATTTCACCGAGCCATGTCGCGACATAGGGCGCCGACGGGTCGCTGCTGCCCTTGCCTTTGCTGCCCTTGCCGCTGCCCTTCTTATAGCGGTTCATCTGGCCGTCGTAGAGCGCGGCTAAGGCGAGGTCGACGCGCGCGGCATCACCGCTTAACTGCACCCCCGTGCCGTCGGTCTTATCATTGCCGCCTAACACGAGGCGCCAGCGTGTCAGATTTTCTCCATCCATTGCGATACTCCTCGTGAGTTATGAGGCCTGCGGCACGCCTAAGAACGAGCACACCAAGGCAATGACCGGGCGGGCTAGCTTGTCATCAGGCAGGCCGCGGCGCGGCAGCGTAGCGCTGGAACTGGTCTTGACCTTGTTCGGGTCAAAGTTCTTGGCTTTTTGGCCGAGCTGGGTGCGTTCTTGCTGCTCAAAGGTGGCAAAGGTGCGGCGTAAGATCGGCAGCACCTGCTGAAAGCTCTCTGAGTCGAGGTTGCAGATAAAGCTGTTGACCAAGCCCCAGAGCACTTCATCTAAGAGCAGCACCGTTCCCGAATGCTCAAGGAAACCCTCAAACCAAAAGGCCATAGCACTTGGGCTGTTACCGGCCGATGAGTAGTAGCTCAAGGCCTGCAAGATGAGCTCGTTGGTCATGGTATGGTGGTCGCGCATCAGGCGCGTGGTACAGCCCGATAAGAGCGGATGCACCTTGCCTGAGGCTTGCACCTTGGCAATGAAGTCCTGCCAAATCTGCGCGCAAGCCGCATCGTTTAAGGTGTTGAGCGCGATGTTGACCTGACTTAAGCTGTCCTTGAGCTTGCGCGCAGCTTCGTCGTTGATGTTGATGCAAAGCAAGAAGCCACCGGCGCGGATGCGCTCTAACATGGTCTCAAGCATGTCGCGCACCGAGCTCAAGTCAAACTTGCGCACAGTGCCGTAACGCACCACCGCGCACAGATGCGGCACACATTTGAGCAGCTCATGGAGGTCAGCCGCTTGCGCCGCCAAATCGTTGATGCGCGCGCTCATCTCCGCCACCAAGTCCGGCAGATCGCAGGTTAACACCTGCTCTAAGATCTTGGTGATGAAGTCGAGCTCAGGATGCTCTTGCATCTGCGCCTTGACGTAGTTAGGCACGACCTCGGCCAAGGTATTGCCATAGAGCGCGCGCTCAATGATCTGCACCTGCTGCTCGGGGCGATAGTTGAGCTCCCATTTCTCCTTGAAGGTGCCCTTGCTCGAGACCTGTTGCTCAGTGGCCCAGTCGATGCCCAAGAGCTGCAAGCGATGGAACAAGACGCTGCGCTCCAAATCGCGCGGCTTACGCAGATCTAAGGTCACCCCCTTCGGCCCGGCGACAAAAGGCTGGCGCAGGCGCTTTTGCAGCGCCGTGATGTCCGCGAGCAGCGGCACCATCGGCACATGACTTGGGATGGTACCGATGCGGTCGTTGATGATGAGCTCGCGCGCCACCGAGCGCAGTACGATGTCATCGCCCATACCCATGACCGTGGTCACGGCCTCGTTAAACTCGGTGAGCGTCGGGTGCATCAGGCCGCGCAGCGCGGTCAAGGTACGCGCAAGGCGCACCGCTTCCATGACATGGGCCGCGGAAATATCAAAGTCCGCCCCACGCAGCACTTCTGCCACGTGCGTAAGCCAGAGCGACCCGTCATCGTCCGGATGCCTAAAGACATGATGATACCAGCCCGGTGCTGTAATGCCTGCGCCATAGCCCGAGTAATAGGACAGACGGCTATAAGTCCACGGAATCCACGTGCAGCCCACCTTGCTCTTGAGCAGCGGCTTCGGCAGCTCGTGGATGAGGTCATTATCATCTTTGACCTTAAAGGCGGCGAGATTCGAGAGCGCTGGGACGTGCCATGCACCGCACACCACCACGATCCGGCCTTCCCCATCGGTCGCATCATTATCAGCGCGTACCGCCGCCAAGACCGCCGCATCCTTGATTGCGGCGCGCAGTTCCTTGCGCATCCACGCCTCGCGCACTAAGTCACGCTCACTAGTGTGATCAGGCAAGGCCTCACGCAGCGCACTGACCGCCAGCTCCACCGCCGCGAAGATCTCCTTGCTCTCAAGGCGCTGCTCGATGCGATTTTCCCACCACTGTTCGCCGTCGGCTAAACCCTCAAGTTCCGCCAAATAGTCAAAGGGATCCGCCACCAAACGCTCGGGCGTGTCCTTAGGCTCAGCAGCCTGCGCTTCCGCCCCATCCGGTTCGGCCGTAGTCTCAGCTGAAGAGGCTGCAGCTTCATCCGGAGACTTAGCAGTTTCCTCAGGCTGTTCGGCCGCCTCTTCCGCGGCCAGCTGCGCGGCACGCTGAGCGAGCAGATAGCTCAGTGGTAGGTCAAACGGGCGCACCTCGATGCCGTGCTCCTTGCCGTAGAGCATGGTCTGCCACTCCGGCGAGAACTCGGCAAAGGGATAGAAGACCGCGTTCTTAGGTTGATCGCTGTGATAGGCCATCAGCGCCACCGGCGGGCACAACAGCTCCGGCAGCGCGGGAGCGGTTGGCTCGTCCTTATCCGGCGCAGCCTGAGTCGTCTTGTCTTCATTACGCTTTGGCGACGGGAGTGGGCTGGCTAAGGCTTGGCTTAAGCTGGGCACATAGTCCAGCATGGGGGCGACATCGCTGGGCGCCTCGAGCAAAATGAGGTCAGGCTTGAGCTCATGGAGATACTCGACCACATGGCGGCACGAGCCCGGGCCGTGGTGTCTGATCCCTAATAACGTGACGGGCATGGCAACCCCCTTTAGCTGACGAAGAGATGGTGGCGGATAGAACTGCGACTACGCTAAGTCGCGGGCGGCGCGGTAGATATCGTTCCAACTATCGCGGCGCTTGACCACGGTCTCAAGGTACTCGTCCCAGACCACCTTGTCTTGGACTGGGTCTTTGACCACCGCACCGTAGATGCCCGAGACTAAGTCGGAAGCATGGATGACGCCGTCGCCAAAGTAACCGGCCATGGCAAGGCCGTTGTTGACGACCGAGATGGCCTCAGCGGTGCTTAAGGTGCCCGATGGGCTCTTGAGCTTGGACTTATTGTCGGCGGTCTTGCCCTCGCGCAGCTCGCGGAAGATGGTGACCACGCGCTCGATCTCGGCCAAGGCTGGCTTTTCGGCAGGCAGCTGCATCACCTCTTCAAAGCTCTCGACGCGGCGCCGTACAATCTCCACCTCTTCTTGGGCCGTAGCTGGAAGCGGCAAGATCACGGTGTTAAAGCGGCGCTTTAAGGCGCTTGAGAGGTCGTTGACACCCTTATCGCGGTTGTTGGCAGTGGCAATCACGTTAAAGCCGCGAATGGCTTGCACCTCTTCGTTGAGCTCCGGGATTGGTAAGGCCTTTTCCGACAAGATGGTGATCAAGGTGTCTTGGACATCCGAGCCAATACGGGTCAGCTCCTCGATGCGGGCAATCTTGCCCTGCTGCATAGCCGTAAAGACTGGGGTACGCACTAAGGCGCCTTCAGAGGGGCCTTCGGCGATGAGCTTGGCGTAGTTCCAACCGTAGCGGATCGCTTCCTCACCAGTACCGGCGGTGCCTTGGACGATCAAGGTGGAGTTGCCGGATATGGCGGCAGCCAAATGCTCGGAGACCCAACTCTTAGCCGTACCCGGCAGGCCGTACAAGAGCAAGGCGCGGTCGGTCACCAAGGTCGCGACCGCAATCTCGATCAAGCGGCGGTTACCGATGTACTTAGGGCTGACCTCAAAGCCATTGGGCAAGGTGCCGCCCATGATGTAGGTCACGACCGACTGAGGCGAGAGCTCCCAGTTTTCTGGTACGGGATTCTTCTCGGCTTGCTTGAGCTCATGAAGCTCGGCTGCAAATTGCTGCTCGGCGTGTTGCCGAAGTAAGTTGCTCATGACATTCCCCTTGTTGATGAAAACTGACCGCCCACCAGCGGCTGCATACGCTGCTGGCAGGTGCGACCGCAGCTGCCTACGGCAGGAGCTTATGGCAGCTTCTCACCGAAGATTTTGAGCTCCGTGCTCGTAAGGGGCAGGTAACGCCCCTCACAGGCAATGCCGCACAAAATGGTCTCGACGTCGTTTAACAGCACCATGGCGCTAAACTCCGCGCCGCCGGTGTGCGCCAAGCACGATACCACTTGGTCATGCAGCGGCTCCTTACGCCCAGACAAGGCGCGGGCGTGGCCGACGTTATCGCACAGGAACCAAGTGCCGCTACGCGGCTTGCCTTGCTGGGCGAAGTTGGCGTGTTCAATCACGACCGGATAGAAATCGGCAAATGGGTTTTGCGCCAAGTACTGCGACATGGCATCCACCGCCGCAGCCAAGTCAGGCACGCCCTTAAGCTCGCGCCACAGCTCCGGATCGGTGGCCGCAGGCTCAACGAGCTTATCCCCATAACTGCCCGTAGGGTTATCGCAGGTCAAGGCCGCCTCAAGCTCGGCCTGATCGGCGGCGCTTAAGTGTTGCGAGTCGGCCTCACAAAAGCCCATAGTGAGATTGTCACTCAAATCACCTTGCTCGTCGTCCATCGCTAAAGGATCGTTCGGCCACAGCTGCTGCGCCGTCGAGACAGTGGCAAGAAGCTTGCGCTCTTCAAGCAAGACGCGCGGCACCTGTGCTACCCCCGGATAGGAGTAAACCTTGGCCTGCACGACCGCGCCCACCGGCAGGGGCTGCTCAGTCAGAGCTGCTGCCGCTTGGGCATTGGACGGCACAAAGAGCATGTAGGCCACAAACTGGTGGGAGGCGACGCGGTAGCAAAAGTACTTGTGATTGGTACCGTTGGAGACCGGATATGGGATATCGGCTAAGACCAGCAAGGTCTCAGGGGCGGAGTCCTGACCACCCTGTGCGATGATGGTGGCAGCCAAGACCTCTTCTTTAGGCGTAGGGATGCCGACGAGGCGTGCGATCTCGCTTTGCCATTCCGGCGCCAAGCTCTCGCGGTGCTCGAAGGCTGAGGCAAGCAAGTACAGACGCGACAGCTGCTTTAAGTACTCGCGGCGGCCTTCCTGGCTTGAGCAATCGCATTGTAAGGTGGCACCAAGCAAGGTGGCCAAGGCCGGAGCCTTAGCATCGACGAGACGGCGCTTGAGGCGCTCGATGTCCTTAAAGCGCTGGTCGAGGACGTTGAGCAAGCCATTGCGCAGGCAGTCTTTAAGCCAGAGCTTGAGTTCGGCTACGCCCTCTTCAATCGCCGTCTCGCGCTTGACTTGGGTCGCGCTCTTGGCCTTGACCGGCGCAGCCTTCCCTTCCGTGGCGGCTTGGATCGCCGCTTCTTTGGCCTTAGCGATGGCCTCTTGAGCCTTGGCTAGCTTCTCTTGGCTGCGCTGTTCCTTTTTCTCGGCCGAAGCGGCGCGCTTAGAGCGCCAGTCGGCCACCGTCTGCGGCTCGGTGCCAGCGCTAAACCAATCTTGATGCTCCACGAAGTTCAAGAGCAAGGCCAAGCCATGCTTGCACGGAAACTTGCGGCTCGGGCACGAGCACTTAAAGGCGATGTCAGCCTGCGATAGATCGACCATGGCGACATAAGGGTTCTTGCCACTACCTTGGCATTGACCCCACAGCGCCTGCTCTGAGTACTCAAGCTGCGGCCACTTGCCCTGCTTGACCAAACCGCGCGCGGCCTTGAGCGAAGAGGCATCGGGTGCCAGCGACTCAACCTCGCTTACCGTTAACTTTGCAGCAGTTCCCACGCTTTCCACTCCTCTGCTCACCCCGTTATGCCCCACGCGGCATAACGTCAATTTTATCCACACCCATATGATAGCATAATGGTTTTAGATGCAAATATTTTTTAGTGAAAAATTTTTCGATCACCTAAACCCACTACCCATCACAGCCCCTATACCTCACAGCCCCCTACGCCTCAAAGCGCGCCGAGCGTGCCGCTGCCACCTCAGCGGCGCAGAGCTGCTTGAGGTACTCGGCATGGGCGCAGGACTTGAGCATATGCTGCAAGGCGGTCACTGAGTTGTCACGCCACTGCATTTCACGCTCATAGCGCTCGCGCAGGGCAATGTCCTCACGCGCCTTGGCATCAGCAAGCTTGCGTGCCAACTCCTCACGCTCAGCGATTTCGGCCTTGTAGGCCATGATGCGCTGCTTAAGCCGCAAGACAAACTGCGCCTTGACCTCAGGGTCGAGCCCCAAACCCAGCGCGCTGAAGCTCGGCTCGAGGTATTTGGTGTAGTAGAAGGGGTTGCCGACCTTGGCCAAGGTGTTCGACTCAAAGCAGCTCAAGAGCAAGTCGGCATAAAAGGAACTAAACTTCGGCCCCCAGCAGTGCGCAGGCTCCGTGCACAAGGCCTCGGCCCAATGCACGGTGAGCCACATCAGGTTGCTCTCCTTGGCGCTCACCTGCTTGAAGATCTCCGGCTCTTGCACAAAAGGCAGGAGCTCGCGCTCGGCGTAGCTCGCCCCGGTGATGAGGTTTTGCAGTACGGAGTACGGCAAATGAGAGCCACAATGCTGATAGAAGGCCTTGAGGTAGACCGAACCTAACTCAAAGCGGATGCGGGTGATGAGGTATGGGATGCAGTCGTTATACTGCCAGCGGGCGCCCTTGACCTTTGAGACATCCCAGCCGGGGAAGTATTGGGTAAAGGTCTTAAAGAGCAGGTCGGCATCGGCCGCCTCATCGCCGCTGCGCTCGAGCTTAAAGAGCTCAAACCACAGCGTCGGCGGCAGCAAGAAGGTCATCTCATCGAAGTAGAACTCTTCGTTATTTTGATAGGACTTGGGGTACTTTTTGCGATACTCAAGGGCCTCCTTGAGTTCAGGGAACAAAGTGCACAGCGGCGTGACCACTTCCTCACTGGTGACATCGACGCCATAGGAGCGCGCTAAATGGCCCTTGCGCCATGAGGCAACAAAGACGGTGCGCGCCAGCGCTGTCATCTCCTCATCCCGACCTACAAGCGGCAACAGGCGTAGCAAGGCAGCAGCCGCCTGCTTGACCGTCGCCGCGCGATCTTGCGCGGCCAAGTCCTTAAGCCACGTAGCTAAGCGCTGCGGCAAAGCACCATTGGCCGTCCACAGCCCCGTCTGATAGCAATGGGTCAGCTGCGCGATCCAATGGGAAGCCAAGAGCCCGATCAAATCGGCGCGCTCCTTGGCCGACAAGGTCTTAAAGTCCGGCTCCATCAAGTCCAGCGCCCGCTCCAGCTCATAGCGCTGCAGTAAGGTGGCGACTGCGCCCTTGCGCTCAGCGACACTACCGTGACGCCAGTAGCGCGTAATCTGCTCATACCACGCCGCCGTCCCCGGCTCAGCGTCCAGCGCAACCGTCTCCTCCTCAGCATCTGCCCCGTCACCCGCACTCTCACGCGCCGCCGTGGCGGACATATAAGGCAAGAGATAGTGCGCGCGCGTGGATAAGAACTCCAAAGGCAGCGCCGCATAGAGGCTATTTAGGCGGGAACGCAGTCCAAAGTAAGCCGCGAAGTAGGACATGAGGTGCTCTTGTGGCACCTTAAGGCCGGTGCCTTGCAGCCGCGCCAAAATGGCAAGCCACGCTACTTGATCTTGGCGCAGGGCATTGAGCTCAGCAAGCAACGCCGCCGACAAGTAACGCTGCCCCGCAGGCTCGGCGCTACAGGGCGCGACCGGCAACGGCCCCTGATGGAGCTTGATGCGCGTCACCAGCGTAGCGCCCACCCCAGCACTCGCATCAGAGGCAGCGCCCTGCGCCCCTGTCCCCTGCGCCCGAGCGGCCGCAACGTCCACGGAGGCCGCATCATCCTCACCTGCAGACTCCGCCGCCTCAGCCCCCGAAGTCTCCGCCGCAGCTGCCGCAACAGCTTGGCCTTGGGCTGCGCGATACTGCGCCATCTCCGCGGGCGTGAAGGTATTAACCTCACAGCTGTTGTAGGCCGATTCGTAGGCGAAGACCAAGCCGGTCAGGGCCCACGCCGTATCGGCGGGATCTTGCCCTAAGGAGTCAATGGCCGCCGCCGCATCTTGAAGCGCCGCCGGTATAGCCGCGCGCTCCAGTGGCTTGTTATTGATACCCACTAAGGCCGTGTTGAGAACTTCATCACTCACGTAGAAAGGACGTTCCATTGGCAGATCTCCTCAGAGCTGCAGCGACCGCTCACCTCAAGCCACTGTGCTTAAAGCAAACATACGCTGCGCGCAGGCGTGTTTGTTGAGCACAAGCAATTTATTTTCCAGAAACGGCCGCCAATTCTTTGGCGCAGAGCGCGGTGAGATGGTCGGCCCGCTCAAAGAAGCGCAAAAACAGCTGCAGGTTTTGCCGCTGCGATTGAGGGTAGGCGCACTGGTTGTCATAGCGCACCAAGCTCGGCCAGTGCGGGCAGCTCCCTTGGGCTAGCGCCTGCTCCCAGTCGGCCAAGAGCTGAACCAAACGCGCCTTGACCTGAGAGCGATACTCCGGATCTAAGAACAGCCCGAGGGCCAGTAAGGCGGGGGCGCAGTATGACTTGAGGTACAAGCTATATGGCGGCTCGTGCTGTACCTTATACAGCTCTAAGATGGGCTCGAGCAAGTGACGGCTAAACTTAGGGCCCCAGCAGGCTAAGGGCTGCTTACAGAAGCTCGGCACGAAGCCTGTAAGCCGGACGAGGTATGAACTACCGACTGACTTACGTCAGCGGTTTCGCAGCGTCGCAACTGCTTTTAGTAATGCTCCGCAATCAGCTTT
>CALXNA010000036.1 GCA_944389615.1 uncultured Anaerobiospirillum sp.
CACAGCTAGTATAGCATTTTTTGGGGCGCTTGACCCACGACCTAAAGGTCATGGGATTGCGCGCCCAGATTTTTCAAAGTCATGGGCCTTGATGTCGCGCAGGACGCGGCATGGGGTGCCGACCGCGACCTTGCCTGCTGGGATGTCGCGGGTGACGACGGAACCGGCGCCGATGATGCAATCATCGCCGATGGTGACGCCCGGGCAAATGACGACGTTGGCGCCAATCCAGACGCGCTTGCCGATGGTGACCGGCTTGTTGTACTGCCAAGCGGCGGTGCGCAGCTCTGGATTCTCTGGGTGCATGGCCGTGGCGATGACGCAGCGTGGGCCAATCTGGGTGCAGTCGCCGATGGTGATAAAGGTGTCATCGACGGCGCAGAAGTCGTAGTTGATGTAGACGTGGTGGCCCAATTTGACGTGGTTGCCGCCCCAATTCATCTTGACCGGCGCCTCGACAAAGCAGTCCTCGCCTACCTCACAGAACATCTCCTTGAGCAGCTCAGCGCGGCGCTCTAAGTCGGTCGGCAGGGTGTTGTTGAACTCATGCTGGGCCAGCAGGCACTTGCGCTGCTCGACAAAGAGCTCAGGGAGGGCGGAGTCATAGACCTCGCCCGTGTGTAAGAAGGGATATTTCTCGCGGGTATCGAACTTCATAGACAATCCTTAGGTGCAGTTAGGCTAGGTGGGTAGCTAAGCTGTGCATCAAGCGCTTGATGTTGGGCAGGAAGGCCAAGTCGGCCGGGGCAAAGTTGACCTCGCCCATCTCAGCTGGGGTAATGAACTTTAAGGCCTGATGCTCGTTGGAGTTGAGCTTCTCGTGCTCGCCTTCGAGCAGGTGGCATAAGAAGAGATCCATGCTCAGATGGAAGTCATCGTAGTCATGCTCGCAGGTCAGGAAGTAGCTGTCGACGCCAATGCGGCAGCCGAGCTCCTCTAAAATCTCGCGTTGGCATGCTTGCACCGCGCTCTCACCGGGCTCAATCTTGCCGCCTGGAAACTCCCAGTAGCCGGTGAGATGGCGCTGGCCGGAGCGCTGGGCAATCAGGAACTTATCACCGGCGACGATCAAGGCCGCCGCGACGCGAACTACTTTGCGCGTTTCTGGACGCTCTGCGGTGCGCTCAGTGGGCGCCGTTGCCACTTGTTGTGACACAAAACTTCCCTCACTTTGGTTAGGGCCTGAAAACGACGAAGGCTTGAGCGTGGCCCAAGCCTCAAGTTAGCGCTGCACTGGGGCAGCTTGCCGCTGCGGAGCTTAGAGATTGTCTACGCTCGGCACTTTGAGCCATGCGCAGGCGGCTTGGGCGCCGCGCTCGATGAACTCCTTCTCGCTTAAGTGGAACAGTTCAGCGGTACGGCGCATCGGCTCGTCATCGCGCTGCTTGATGGCATCAAGGGCGCAGACGTAGGCAAAGCCGAGCAGATCATCATCTTTGAATTGCTTGGAGTCGATGGCGAGGGCGATCTTCTCAAGGTAGAGAAAGGGCGATACGCGGGCATGGTGAACTACCCATCAGCTAAAGCTGATGAGCTTCCTCCTGCTTCAGCGAACTCTTGGAGCTCTCCACAGGCTTTAACTTCGGAGCGTTCCGACTCATAGGGCGCAGGTCGCCACCCTTCTGCCACAGCCGCATATCCTTCATGAAGGATATTAACGGCCTTGGTCACATAGCCAGTATAGCATTTTTGGGAGCGCTTGACCCACGACCTAAAGGTCATGGGATTGCGCGCCCAAATTTTTCAAGGGATTAGGATGCTTGCTCGTGCGCCGAAAACCACCTTTCTTTGGCATGGTCTGCTCCTGCTGTGATCTAAGAGCCTGATGCCCTGAGCGCCTGACGGCGAACTGACGTAGTGCTCAGCGCGGCTTGCGCGGCACGACGTTGATGGCGGCCAAACCACGTGCCATCTCAGAGAGTTAGGTCTGGCATAGAGCGTTTAGGTCTGGCATAGAGCTTATGTGCCGTAAGTTAGGGCTGTGCTCAAGGCACGCGCCCCAACTTGCCGAGCTTAGGCCCCAATGCGCGGGGCTAATCCCAAAAGTTAGCCCCAGCTCAAACTTTGCTGCAGCTTGAACCTGCCGGAGCGGGGCGGAGCAGCTTGCCTTTGGCGGTTAGAGCGGGCGTACCATGAGCTGCATCATCTTCTCGTTGCCCACGAGGTAGCTTAAGAGCTCGCCCACCACATCCAGCGAGCCGGTGAAGGTGATCGAATACACGCTGTTGTCGTCGTCATACTGGCGCAGCCATAAGGAGACGTCCTTGGTGTTCTCTTTGCCTTCGATGATGCAGGTGCCAAAGGAGACCTCTGGGTTCTTGGTGAAGGTCAGGCCGTTGGCCTCAAAGCCCTTTTGGGCATACAGGCAGGTGTCGTTGATGTTCTGGTAGACGCCTTGGTCGACGCGAATGGTGACTAAGGCCGAGTGGTCGAGCTTCTCAACCGAGATGTGGGTATTGTCGGCTTTGTCGCTAAAGGACAAGACCTTCCAGCCCTCAGGGATGCCTAAGGCGAAGTAGTCGGTGCGAAACGAGGCCGGGAGCGGCGCAAAGAGCTGCTGCACCGATTCATCGTAGAAGTTCTCGCCGCCTGCGGCCGTCGTGTTGCCGCCGGGTGACGTGGTGGCGCAAGCAGACAGCAAGAGAGCACTACCCAAAGCTAACAATCCTGTGCGTAACTTAATCATCGCAAACCGGCGCGTAAGGCTGGCCTGAGCCCAGCTTGCTGGCTGGCTCGAGCTCAGCGTGGCGGCGCCGCCTCCCAATCAAATGAAACGTGAGGGCTGTCCCTCATCCCTTGCCCAGCAGCACAGCTGGGGTGTCTCCATGATAGCAAAACGCCAGAGCTTGCGCAGGTCAATGCGCGGCGCGGCCGACGCTGGTGTGACGGCTAACTTTATTTGGCGGGCCTAATCAACTAGAATGGTGCGTTTGGTTGGTACCGCTCTTAGGGAGTGCGTATCGGGTTTTGGCAGGTTGGCACGGTACCGTCTCGGTACTGCGCAGAGCATAGCGCTAACAACTCGTAGTATGGGCCACGGCGGCGGGCGAAGCTGCATTGCTGCGGCGCTAAGGCTGGCTGTTAGCGCTATGCGTTGCGCCGGGAGCGACCTGGTACACTTGAGATAGCTGTGTCGTGATGGCCGCGTCTTGAGTACAACAAAGAGGATTGGCATGGCACGGCAGACTTGGAGTAATCGCTTAGCTTACATCTTGACGGTGGCAGGAGCCACGATTGGTTTTGGTGCGACGTGGCGCTTCCCGTACTTAGTCGGTGAAAACGGCGGTGGCGCCTATGTGGCGACTTTCGTGCTCATCATGATCTTGGTGGGCATCCCGATCATCTTGGTTGAGAACGTCATCGGCCGCCGCGCCCAGACCAACAGCGTCGATGCCTTCTACAGCAATCAGCCGACGCACTCGCCCTTGTGGAAGTTCTTTGGCTACTTTGGCATGGTCGGCGCCTTTGGCATCTTGGCCTACTACATGCCCATTGGCGGCTGGGTCATTTCCTACATCTATCACATCTGCTTAGGCGCGGTGGGCTTAGGCGGCCTCGACCTGTCGGTACCGGTCACCAAGGAGATCACCGAGAGCTTCTATGTCGACCAAATCGAGCAGTCGCCATGGACGATTTCCATCTGCACCGCCTTCTTCGTCTTCATCAACTGGCTCATCCTGCGCCGTGGCGTCATTGCGGGCATTGAGCGCTCGGTGCGCTTCTTGATGCCGCTCTTGTTTATCTGCCTCATCATCATGGTCGGCCGCAATCTGACCTTAGATGGCGCGATGGAAGGTGTGCGCTTTTACCTCACCCCAGACTTCTCGAAGATCACGGGCAAGCTCTTGCTCGACGTCTTAGGCCAAGTCTTCTTTGCCTTGAGCTTAGGCTTTGGCGTCATGATTACCTTATCGAGCCACTTAAGCAAGGACGAGAGCTTAGTTAAGACCGCCACCATCACCGGCGTCATCAACACCATCATTGCCGTCTTATGCGGCTTCATGATCTTCCCTTCGCTCTTTAGCGCAGGCTTAAGCCCAGACTCGGGCCCGTCCTTGGTCTTCAAGACCTTGCCGATCGCCTTCTCGCAGATGGCCTTTGGTAACTTCTTTGCCGTGGTCTTCTTCTTACTTCTGATCATCGCGGCCCTGACCACCAGCCTGACCATTTACCAAGTGATCATCGCGGTCTTAAATGAGAAGTTCGGCATCCGCCTCAAGGGCGCCATCAACATCACGCTGCTCTTCATCTTTGTCTTTGGCAATCTGCCGTGCATCTTAGGCTCGGGCCCGTGGAAGGAGGTCACCTTCATCGACCGTTCGATCTTCGATGCTTTCGACTACATCTCAGGCAACATCTGCTTCGTGCTCACGGCCTTAGGCGCCACTCTCTTTGTCGGCTGGGTCTTAAAGGACAAGGCGGTCGATGAGATCAGTAATCACACCCCGGTAGCCTCGCGCAGTGGCTTCTACCAGCTGTGGTTTAACTACGTGCGCTACATCATCCCGGTCATCATCATTGCCATCTTCATCTACGGCTTAAGCAGCCTGTAGGCGCAGCAACAGCTGCCGCCGCAGCCCGCGCACTCATAAGCCCACTCCAGTTCTGGCGTGGGCTTTGTTGGGCGCCTTCGCTTAAGATGGGGAGATATGTTTGAGTTTTAGGCAACAAAAAAGCAGCTTGCGCTGCCTCAGTCTTGGTTCATGGCGGTGAGAGGGGGATTCGAACCCCCGATACGGTAATCCGTATACACGCTTTCCAGGCGGGCCCCTTCAGCCACTCGGGCATCTCACCGCATCCTCAGTGCGTCGCACTGTCGTCGGAACGGTGCTCATTTTACGTATTTTGCCGCCCCATGCAAGCCCTTTTTGGTAAAAGTTACGAAAAATCGGCTGGGCGGCGCGCTGCCGCGCCGCAGGCGCGGCACAGAGCGCGATAAATATCGCAAAGAGCTCCTGCCGTAGGGGCAAGCGCGGGACGGGCGCTGTTATTGGAGCATCTTATCCCCATATTACTCGTTGGGCTGCTGCGGGCTTCCATGGCTGACGCCTTGGGGCGAGGTGACCGGGCACCATGCGCAGACTGGGTTGCTCTCCTCGGCGATGAGCAAGACCACGCCGTACCAGCGTGCTACGACCTGCTGGGCGCGGCCATAGCGCTGGCCTTGCAGCACTTGCTGCTCAAAGCGCGATGCTAACACGTCAAAACATTGGCATTCTGGTAGGAAGTCGAAGGCCTCGTGAAAACCGGCGTCATAGCAGGCGCAGCGCAACTTAAAGCAGAGGTCTTGCGCAAACGTGGCGGGATCATCGAGGGTCAAGAAGGAGAGGCGCAGCACCGGGTACTGCTCTTCATGCCAGCGCTCAGCGATGGCGAGGTGCTCAAAGAGTTGCGGGGCGTGGGCAAAGAGCGCTTCGAGCATGGACACGAGGATGCTTTTGCCAAAGCGGCGCGGGCGCATGAAGAAGACATGCTTCTGATCCTCGACGAAGGCTTGGAGCTGGGCCGTCTTGTCGACAAAGAGCGTGTCACGCTCTTGGAAGTCGCGGAAATCTTGGCAGCGAGCACAATGTTCGGCAATACGGCAGTTGCTGCGGACAGGGCGGCAGAAGGCGCGCCTGAGTGGTGTGTAGGGCCGCTTAGATGGCGCGGCGGGCGCGGTAGGGCGCTTAGCTGGCGCGGTAGGGCGCGGCAGGGCGCGTAGTTGGCGCCGTAAGCTGAGCGGTCATAACTATCTCCTTGAGCTCAGAGACCTGAGGCTAATATAGCACCAGTCTCCGCTCAAAAACCAAAGGCGAAGCCTGAGGGGGCTTCGCCTTGGGAGTAGAACTCAGATGAGAGCACTTAAGTTACTCTGCATCAACCTCGACCACTGGATCGGCCATGTGGTGAACTGGAGTGTTACCAATAGCCTCTTCTTGGGTGATAGGTTGTGGCATTTGATCTGGTGGGTTGCCCTTCATCGGATCCCAGCCAATGAGCAGGAGGTAAACGCCAAAGCCGATGACAAAGCCAAATGGGATGTGCCAGCCGTAACGTAACCAGTTCATGAACGAGCGGGCCTTCGGGAACATGTCGCACACAGCAACACCAGCCGAGGAGCCGAACCAAATCATCGAACCGCCAAAGCCGACAGCGTAGGAGATCAAGGCCCAGTCGTAGCCGCCCTTGATCAAGCACAGCTGCGTTAATGGGATGTTGTTGAACACAGCCGAGACGAAGCCGATGGCTAAGGTCGACAGGATCGAAGCATCCGGTACCGAGTCGATTGGGACTAACTCGGCGCAGAACACCAAGGCCACTAAGAAGATGGTGCTGTTCATGGCGCTTAAGGCGACGCGGAACTTGATCTTAACGAAGAGCGAGCCCAGTAAGATCACGATCCAAATGCCTAAGGCTGGGAACTCCAAGAAGTAGTTGAACAAGATGGCAGCTACCAAGATGCAGCCGACCAAGACAATGCGCTTCTTCTCGACGCTGACGCCACCTTCTGGGATGAAGATGTCTTGGGTGTAGCGATGCTGCTCGCGGCCGGCAAAGAAGGCGACGACCAAGAAGGCAACAATCGCAGGTAAGAAGGCGTGGGCGATGACCAGCGGATCCTTACCGTAGATCCAGATTAAGGTGGTGGTGGTATCACCGACGACCGAACCGGCACCACCGGCGTTCGAGGCGGCGCAGATGGCAGCGACATAACCGATGTGCACCTTGTTCTTGTACAAGGCAGCTGCCATCGAGCAGCCGATCATGGCGGCTGCGATGTTATCTAAGAAGGTCGATAAGATGAAGACGAAGCCGAGCAGCACCATGGCCCCTAAGGTGCCCTTGGGTAAGTAGCGCGGCAGGATGGCCGGGAACTTCGACTCCTCGAAGATGTTGGCCAAGATCGAGAAGCCTGGCAGCATCAAGAGCAGGTTGAGGTAGGTATTCCACGAGCCTTTGACCCACTCGCCGTCGGCATTGACATGGCCAAACAAGCGGTTGATGACCGAGAAGTCAGCCAAGAACTCGTACTTGTAAAAGCACAGGGCTAAAAGACCAATCAGGGCGACCTGCATGGTCTTGTTATAGAAAATGGCCACGCCCACCAAGATGAGGGCAAAGATGATCATCTCGTAGCGGATGCCATAGATAGTGGTGGTGGTGAGCCAGCCGTCGGCATCCTCAAGACCTACGGCCGCAGCGCCCGACGCGTAGGCGGTGCTCACGCCCAGTGCCATCAAGACGAGCGCGGCGCCAATCTTCAACAACTTATCGATATGAGGCATAACATACCTATTTTAACAGGGGGTAAGCCAAGTGCCGTCCCGAAGCCGTAAGCGTGCGTGACGCTGCTATCCGGGGCGTGAGACTAGGCGGCAACCTGCGCTGCCGCCTAGCTAGGTGTGAGTAAGTTCCACACAAACTTGCTCATTGGCTTTACATCAACACACAATACACACTGAGAGCGTCAGCTCCTACCAGAGCCAGCCCTTCTTTTTCTTAGTTGGCATCGCGGCAGTCTTGGCCTCGGCAGTCTCGGCCTTATCTTCAGCCTTAGCCTCGCTCTCTGGCTTAGCTTCAGGCTTCTCTTCAGCCTTAGCCTCAGTATTCTCGGCCTTGGCTTCAGTCTTTTCCTCAGCCTTGGTCTCAGCTGGGGTGAGAACGTCGGCGACGCTTAAGCCTTCCTTGTCCTCAGCCTTAGGCTCGGCGGCTGGAGCGGCAGCCGGAGCGGTAGGATCAGTCTTGGTCTCGACTGGAGCGGTTGACTTGGTCTCAGGCTCGGCCTTTACTTCGGCCTTAGCCTCTGGCTTAACTTCTGGCTTAGCCTCAGCCTTGACCTCAGGCTTGGTCTCAGCCTTTACTTCAGCTTTAGGGGCGGCAGGTGCGGCGGCCTTTGGGGCAGCTGCGGCCTTTGGGGCAGCAGGTGCTGCAGCCTTGTCCTTAGGGTCGGCTGACAGGGCGCTGTAGAGCTTGGCGAAGCGATCCTTTTTGAACTCAAGGTCTTGCTCGGCGCGCAGGGCGCTCTCGCGCTGGTAGCGCTCAAACAGGCGGTGCAAGAACTCTGGGGCGCCGGCGTAGTCCTCGTGCAGGCTCAAACGCTGTACCCAAACCCAGAAGGCGATGACAATGTAGTGGGCAAGGAGGATACGTAAGGTCAGGATGCCATGGTCAGCGTAGATGGTGAGGGCCAGCACCGCGATGATTGGACCTAAGGCCCAGCCGATCAAGGACAGGGCCTTGATGCCACCTGCGGAGGCTGCCTTCATCTGCTCAGAGAAGTTCTCGATGAAGTAAAGGGTGCCGCCGCCGATGCACACTAACAGGCCGACGACTACCATGGCCTGGTTCATGGACAGGGCCAAGAAAAGGACGCCAATCATCAAGATCAAGACGTCCATGTCGAAGATCGGCTTTAAGCCGTAGCGTGCTACCAGCGCCCGCATGATGATGATGCCAATCACGGCTGCTACGACCATGGTGACAATCGTGATTAGAGCACCGATGTAGAACTCGCTGCTAAAGAAGTTTACCCACAGAGGCAAACCGACAAAGATGGTAACAACGATACCGGCACATAGATAGCCTGTGGCTAAGAAGATGCCAAGTCTCGTAATTTTCTCAGTTGATGGCATACCAGATCACCTATAAGGAAGGGCGCTGCGGCGGCCTTGGTGTATCAAATCAAGGTCGCGTCCACTTCGGCCCCACCGCCTCTTAAATTGCACTTTGAGCTTGAGCCGAGGTCATGCTGTCGAGCGAAGAGCTGCGCCCTGAGCTGGAGCCCGCTCCGAGCTGCGCCCTGACAGGCTGTGGCCCTAACAGGCTTAGCTCTGAGGTGACGCAGTCTTCACGCAAAAACAAGCACTTGCCCACTCAAACTGGTGTTATGTCACACAAATGATAACGCAATTGCCGTGCTTATCTTGGTGGAATCTGTGCGCGCTGCCCATAAATAGGGCATTTGGTCGCGCTGCTGTGGCGCTCTTCTTTTTGCTTGTCCGACAAGCAGGCGCCGCCGCCTAATGTTAAGTTTAGGTTAAGTGCTAGTGCAAAGCTTAGGCGGCAGGCGGTTTCGTGCGCCGTGCGCGTGCACGCAAAAGTGATGCGCCGAGCGCACTTGGGGCGGGGGCGACCTACGGCATCGGATCACTATAAATTTGCGCCGTTACCCCGATAGCGCTTACGGGAGCCGCTCTGGCGCTCTTGGGGCAGTGGCCCTGGAGCGCTTTACCGTCAAGCAGGGGCAATGTTACTTGCACGTTCTGCGCTAAACTGGTATGTCAGTTGCGGCGCAAGGCTGATAGCGGCGGCGCAATTGTGTGACTGATATACAAGTTTAGCGGTGGCGCTGCACTGCGCCTAGGTCAGCTGCGGGATAATGCGCGGCAGTGGTCTGCTGCCGTGGCGCAGGCAGACTGATAGGATGATTGGTTGAGTAAGGGAGCCGAGAGGCTCGAGAGTGATGAAGATTGTGATGCGCATGGGGAAGGCCGAGCTGATGCGGCGCTATGCCGTGTTTATGCTGGCTCTGATTGTGGGCTCGTTTGGTGTCACCATGGTCACGCGCGCGACCTTGGGCGTCAACTCGGTGGCATGCTTTAGCTACGTCACCTCGGTGTACTTTCCGATCACCATGGGCATGGTCAACATCTTGTTCAACTGTTCGATGCTCCTTGCGCAGTTTGTGGTGATGCGCGCCGCCGAGTGCCGGGTACAACTGCTCAATGTCATGCTGCAGATCCCGGCCATGATTCTCTTTGGCTTCATGATCGATTTTTGGATGTACCTCACGCGCGACTACCACCCCGAGACGCTGTCGTGGGGCTATGCCCTGTGTTTTGGCACCTTCTTCGTCGGCTCGGTCATCATTGCCTTCAACATCGTGCTGCAGGCCATTGGCAATGTCGCTAAGCTCCCATGCGATGCCTTTGTCATGATCTTAGCGGCGCGCATCAATAAGAAGTTAGGCTGGGTCAAGCTCGCCTACGATGCCTTCTTGGTGCTCACCGCGGCCATCATGTCGCTTATCTGCTCTAACTTCAGCGAGATCATCGGCATCCGCGAAGGCACAGTGTTGGGCGCCATCATGATTGGCCCCTTAGTCCAATTCCTGATGCCACACCTGACCTTCTTTAGCCGCTGGATCGACAAGGCTAAGGCTCCCGCGCCGCAGACCGTGCAGCAAGAGTAGCCCCGCGGTGTAAATCTTAAATGGTAGAGAGTGCGGGCGGCCTTACGCTTTGCGCGTCCTGCGCTCAATTGCGCCCAAGGGCTATGCTATAATCGCAAGTGGTGCGTAGTTTGGGGCTTTGCGCCGCAGTTGGCCGCAGTTGGCCGCAGCAGGCCAAAGCAGACCGCATGGACGGCCGGTTGAGCCGTTCGGCCGGTTCCACCGGTTTGGTGAGTCCGCGGCTGCGTCAAGCCCGCTCACCTCGGTTCATCCTTAGGGCTCATAACTTCACGTGGCGTCACGCCTTGAGGCGGAGGTCAGATAGCGGGAGCCCATGCGCATAGGCGGATCGAAAGGCAGAGCTTGATCTCTGCAGGATTGTCGTGGGCGCACAGAGATTTTGAGGAGCTCTCTCTCGTGAAAAATCGTAGCATCATTCGCAGCGAGATTAACAACTACTATCGCGCTAAAGTGATAAGTTGGCTGGCCAGTCACATCAAAGACAAGCGTGATGTGCCCGAGGATTTTCCGACCCACCTGTACTTAGGTGCACCGACCAAGGACGAAGAGGTCTTAGAGAACAAGGATGCCTTCTTAAGCTTCTGCGCGGAGTGGAATACGGTGCTGCCCGCAGGTCACATCGAGTTCATCGACAAGGCCTACGACGAGCTAGGCACGGTCAAGGTGCCAATCCACTTGGTCTTTGACACCCCAGACGAGCTGGCCACGTGGGCTGGTCACTTGGTCGAGTATCACTCGGCCGTGCGCTGCTTAGATCTCATCGCCCAAGAAGTCCCAGAGTTAATCGACTCGGCCCTCAACGTTATCAGCTCCTTGGCCAATCTGTCGTGGATTGACTTTGAGCGCATGGTCGCCGTCTCCAAATGGTTCTGCGAGCACCGCGACAGCGAGTGCTTGATCCGCCAAATCCCAATCCGCGGCGTCGACACCCGCTGGTTTGAGATCCACAGCCACCTGCTGCTTGACTTCCTGCGCGACTACTTAGAGCTCAACCCATACCGCAAAGACCTGCTGCAGCTGGGCTTAACCCCACCACCATCGCTGGTACGTATGGTGATCTTCGACGACGAGCTGCGCGCCAAGGTTGGCGGCATGCGTTTATTTGCCACCTCCATTCAAGAAATGGAGCAGCTCAAGATCCGTCCTGACCGCGTGGTCTTCATCGACAATCTGCCGACGGCCGTGGCCTTGCCTGATCTCAAGGGCACCATTGCCATCATCACGCCGCTCAATCACATCCGCGAAGCCTGCGCTATCGGCTGGGTGGGCAATGCCCACTGCCAGTATTTGGGCTCGATCGACCTCAAGTCCTTTGCCATTTTGCATAACCTGCGCTTGTATCTGCCGAACATCGAGTCGGTCTTGATGGATGAGCAGACCTTGCTCTCCAACCAAGACCTGTGGACTAACGATGACCTAAGCGCCTTCGACAGCGCCCCAGTAGCGCTCAACCAAAGCGAGACCCACTTGTATCGCTGCCTCATCGATGGCATCTACGGCGAGCGCGTGCGCTTAGACTTAGAGCGCCTGCCTTTGGCCTTGATCGCCACCGCCTTAGGCTGCTCGGACGAGCAATACCTCAACGACGCCAACTTAGGCAACCTCGCCTTAAACAATATGCTGGGCGTCTCTTCGGCCACGAACATCGACGGCGCAGTGCCATACAACAGCTTAAGCTCGATCCACACTACCGTGACCAAGACCCAGCCCTTAAACGAGGTCGCAGCTCCGGGTTCGATCGCCAAGCCAAGTGGTGACTTCAGCTCCGCCAATGCCGCGCCCAAGGCCGAGAAGGCCGAAAAGCAGGCCTAAGTGACCGTTTAAGCTGCAGCGCCTTGGCGGCGCGGCAGCGCTGTGCCGCCTGCAGGTGGCAGTGCCGTGCGTTCTAGCCGCGCGGCGCGCGCACTTGCGTGGGCAGCTCCGGGAGCTGCTCAGTTACGTACCAATACAGTTGAGGGAAAGGTCGAGCACGCCGCGTTTCGTGCTCAAGGCCCCATTTGACCACTATGGAGCAGACTAACAAAAACTTACAAAGCCTCTATCGGCTCAGCCCATCAGATTCCTATCTCGATGAGCCCAATGGTCGTACCTTGGGGGTGCAGGTAAGTGCTCAAGCTGCCGCCCAATTGGGGCAGCGTGCCCTCAATAGCGCGCGCTCAGACAAGTTCAGCAGCTTAAACTTCGCGCAGAATTGGAATATCCCAGGCTTTGACCCCAGCGACAGCCCAGCCTCCGATGAGCTTGCGACCTTAAGCGCCGCGGCCTTAGAGGCCTATGCCTATGGTAGCGACTATGAGCTCGCCCCTGAGGACTATGCGAGCCTGATGCGGGTACGCCAGTTCGTCAAAGCCCAAGACGAAGCCCGGGTCCAGACCCGAGGCACGCCTGAGGCTGAGCCTGCTCCTGATAACAAGCCACGTTATGCCATCTACCGCTCCGGTGCGGTGATGCCGCTGCGTCCTAACAGCACGCCGCGCGCCGTCACCACCCAGCGTAAGGAGCTGAGCTATGGTATGACCCTAGGTATGGCCCAGAGCGTGGGCTTAGAGTGCAAGCTCGAGCCGGAGCGCTACAGCCAGTATGTTAATGTGGAGCCGACCAACAACGCGACCACCCGCATTACCATGAGCGCGGCCAGCCCACGGGCCCAAGCCCTGACGCAAGCGTTCCCGCAGGCGCAGGCACTGCCGCAGGACATGCCCGCGGCGCCAACGCCGGAGTCGGTGAGCTATGACGCTCAGCCGTTTGAGCGGCTCGCGCCCGAGCATGAGGTGATTGCGACGGTCGTGGCCGAGGCGCAGCCTGAGGCCAGCCCTGATCATCCAGCCGAGAATACCACTATGCCTAATGAGGGAAAGGAACAGCCTGCCGCTGAGCACGCGTCGCATATCGAGAGCGCTCCGCGCAATGAGGTATTGGCCTCAAGCGACGGCGTCCGCATTGTGCGCACGCTCAAGCCGACTTTTGTTCCGAGCCCTGATGCCATCATCGCGCAGCATTCGATGACGCGCGAGCGCTGGGGTGAGTACGGCTTAAAGGGCGTGGGCGGCCGTCCGCTTAACACCAGCTATCCGCGCCCTGATGACGATTTCTATGTGCCGACGGCTAGCTCAATGCGCCCATTGACCGTGGCTGAAGCGCAAGCGGCCTTAGCGGCGGCGCGCCGCCGTCAGGCCTACGGCGTCGAAGACCAAGAACCCAACACCGATCACATCGACAATGCGGTCTTAGTGCGCAATAGCACCACGCGCATTGTCACCAACTCGCGCAAGGCCGTCCTCGATTACGAGAAGAGCGCTGCCCTCGATGCCGAGCTCGAGCGCCAAAAGCACGAGCACACCCCAGAAAGCGGCGATGAGGGCCCTGCTACCGTGATCTCGCGTCATGCGGTGATGCAGCGCCCGGTCAAGAGCGCCGCGGAGCTCCTAGCCGAGGCTCAAGCCCAGATTATTGCGCCAATTGCCGATATCCCAGACGCAGGCTGGGAAAAGGCTGTGGGCCACGATTACGTCCCTGATGCGCGCCTACGCGTCGAGGCGCCTGAGCCGAAGGCCACCCATGAGCCGGTCGCGAATGCAGAAGTGGGCGCTGCCCCTGAGGTCGTGGCTGTGGCTGAGGTGGTCGCTGTACCTGAGGCCGGTGCTGATACCGTAGTTGAGCCGGAAGTCGCCGCGCCCGTCGTTGAGGCGCAGGCTGAGGCACCAGTCTCCGCTGACAACTTAGAGCGCGAGGCTGAGGAGTTGGCCCAGCAAGAAGCTGAGTCTGCTTCAGTTGAGCCTGTAGCGGTTGCTGAGCCTGCTCCATCTGAGCCTGTCCCAGCTGCCGAACGGGCTGCCACCGAGCCTGTCCCAGAAGAGGCTGAAGTTGCTGCCACTGAGCCTGAGGCAGAGCTTGCCGCTGAGGTGGCGCAGCCGGTAGAGAGTTCTGCGGGCGCCCCGAGCGCCGCGGAGCCGGTTAAGGGCCGTCGCAGCCGTCGCAATAAGACGCGCGTGCGTGCCCGTGCTGCCGCCGAGGTCAAGGCTGATGAAGCTCAGGCCATTGCGCCTCAGGCGGAGCCGGTAGTTGCTAAGAGCGAGCCCGCTCCTGAGACTGCGGAAAGGGTCAAGGCCGAGCCGCAAACGGTTGTAGCTGCCCCAGTGGTAGCTGAGGCGGAGCCGCAAGCGGTTGCGACGGCAGGGGCTAAGGCAGAGGCCAAGGCCGAGTCGGTTAAGGCTGAAGCGACGACCCCGGTTGCACCTGCAATGGATAAGGCGGCAGAAGCGCCTGCGGAAGCTCCAGCAGCTGTAGCGGCGGAGACTGTGGCCAATGGCGGGGCTGAGGGCAGTGCCCGCCGTCGTAAGCGGCGGCGTCGTTAAGAGCGCAGCGCACCGAGCCTCCAAGGAAACTTGGGGGCTTTGGTGTCTTTAGGGCTGGTAGAGTCTTTGGCGGCGGCGCAGTTAGCTTTTCCAGCGCCAGCGGCGGTGCATAGAGCGGTAGATGACTTGGTTGAGGCGCTTGATGATGACGCGGTACTTAGTGGCGCGGAAGCGGCGGCCGACGATGACGATGAGCACACCGCAGAGAATGAGCACGATGCCCATGATGAGGTTGAAGGTCAAAGGCTCGTGGAAGATCAGGGCTGAGAGTGCCACTGCGGTGAGTGGCTCTAAGGCGCCTAAGACCGCGGTCATGGTCGAGCCGATGGACTCGACGGCGATGTTAAGCAGCACCAAGGAGAAGATGGTTGGCACGAGGCCCAAGATAAAGATGAGGCCGTACTCCTGCGGCACGTGCGGCCATTGCAGATGCAGGGCGGGAGCGGTGAGGATGTAGAGCCCGGAGATCAAGACCGAAAAGAGGATGAGGTAGCAGGTCAGCTTCTCGTTGGAGATGACGATGTGGGTGCGGTTGATGCCCACGATGTAGAGGGCGTAGGTGAAGGCCGAAGCGATGGCGAGGATAGTGCCGATAAGCGACATGCCGCCTTCTTCGGCGCCGTGGAGCAGAGCCACGCCCGCAAAGCTTAAGGCAATGGCCAGCATCATGGAGAGCGAGAGCTTCTCATGGTAGACGATGACCATAATGAGCGCGGTGAAGATCGGGTACAAGAACAAAATGGTGGCGCTGATACCGGCGTTCATGTAGCCAAAAGAGATAAAGTAGAACAAGGTCGAGAGCGCAAAGCAAATGCCCGGCAGCGCGAGGCACTTGAGGTCTTTGAGCGGCAGGCGCAGCTTTTCGCGGCGCCACCACAGCAAGGGCAAGATCAACACTAAGGCGCACAAATAGCGATAGAGCAGCGCATTGGCGGCATCAAAGCCATAGCGGTAGAGTAAGAGCGCCAAGATCGGGCTGCTGCCGTAGCAGGCGGCCGAGAGCATGCCCGCCACCGAGCCTTTGAGCTGTGTGTTCATAGAAGATCCCATGTGACCCAAAAAACGGCTTATTGTAGCGCCCGCAGGTTAATGCGTGATTAAGCGCCGTCTTATGGTGCAATCTGCGGTACTGAAGTCATTGGCGCGCGGTAGTAGGGGCAGGGCGCAAGCGCGCCTCAGCGCGCTCAACTTGCGCGTAGCGGAGGCGCTGGAGAAGATAGGAAGGGGGCAGCGTGTGCTGCGGCCTAAGACGCAAGGAGGCTGGTACACCGTCCTTGCGCCGTTGGGGCCAGTGGCAGTAGCGCTGCTGCGGCGCCTGAGGCTTATTTGGCGTCGATTGCGTTGTGGATGGTCGGGCGCTTGTGGATAGCCTTGTCCACAATGGCGAGTACGATGAGCATGACGACGCATGGTACCAGCCAAGCTAAGTCACTTTCGTAGAATGGCAGGACGTCGGTGACAGCCTTAGGTAGAAGAGCGATGCCTGCGGCATCAAAGCCGTCGACGATACCAAAGAGCAGGGCTAAGACACAGGTTGGAGCGATGACGAAGCTCTGCTGCACAAAGTACTGACGGAAAAAGGAGGTCATGACCAAGACGATGAAGACCGGGTAGACCGTGATGAGGCCCGGGACGGAAATCTGGATCAGGTTGGTCAGGCCGAAGTTGGCGATGGCGCACGAGACAATGGCAAAGATTAAGGCGTAGTACTTGTACTTGAGCGGCCAGACGGTGCCAAAGTAGGTCGAGCAGGCGCAGATGAGGCCGATGGCGGTTACCATGCAGGCGACCACAATCAGGACGGCCAAGAAGATGTTGCCCAAGCTGCCGTAGGCCAAGTTAACGTAGGCGCTTAAGACCTCGGCGCCATTGGTGGCACTTGGGGTCAGGCTAAAGGAGGTATTGCCTAAGCGGAACAGGCACAGGTAGATGAAGATGAAGCCCATACCAGCCATGCAGCCGGACATGATGGCGTAGCGGGTGACCGGCTTAGGGTCGGTGACACCGTGGGTGCGAATCGCGTTCACAATGATGATGGCGAAAGCCAGCGAGGCTAAGGTGTCTAAGGTCAGATAGCCGTTGACGAGGCCAATGCCAAAGGCACCGGCACCATTGACGAAGCCTTCTTGCGGCGGCTGCGGGGCTGATGGGGCCAAGAAGATCGCGGTCACGCATAAGATGATGAGCGCGGTGATCTTGATTGGCGATAAGAACTTACCGACGGTATCCAAGATCTTGGCTGGGTACATCGCGAAGGTCGTGGCGATGATAAAGAAGAAGACTGAGTAGCCCGGCAGGATGTTGAAGTCTTCGTTGATGAAGGGCTTTAAGGCCAGCTCATAGGCGACGGTGGCACAACGAGGGATGGCAAACAGTGGGCCAATGCATAAGAAGCAGATGGCCGTGGCCAAGAATCCAGCCTTAGCGCCAATCGGACGGCACAACTCCTCCATCGAGCCGCCTAAACGAGCCATCGCAATGGCGGCGATAACAGGCATACCCGTACCAGTTAACAAGAAGCCAATCGCCGTTGGCAGCACGTTGGTGCCCGATTGTAAGCCTAAGATCGGTGGGAAGATGATATTGCCGGCACCAACATACAAGGCGAAGTTGGTCATGCCCAGCAAGATGATTTCCTTTACGGTAAGTCTGGTCATAATAAACAGTGAGCCTTCTCATATCCGCCCGAGCTGCCGCAGCGCCGTGCTCGCCCCGCTGCGTGGGCAGCCCCGAGCGTCTTAATGATTGTGAACTGTGCAATTATGCCACACTTTAGCGCAATGCACGCACCACGCTGCGCGCCGCCGTGGGGCCCCAAAAAGGTGAACAAGTCAGACGCAGCAAAGGGCAGCGGTAGGCTGCAGGCGCGTAAAATCAAGGTGCAAATGCCACCTGCTGGTGCAAGGGATGGGGGCTGAGCACCAAATTGACCCAGTACGCTGCACTACAAACGCGCGCGAACCGCGCCTTGTTTTGTGCCATGCTGGTGCAAGACCCGGCGGGCGCTACGGCGCGCAGCGTGTGGAGCGAGCGCAGCCCGCGGCGCCGCCCGCGCGGAGTGGCGCTGCGCCGCCCAAGCGGAGTGGTGATGCGCTGCCCACGCGGAGCGGGGACTACCCGCGGGGCTTGGGCGCTGCCCTAGCAGCGGTTAGAAGGAGATGCGCTGCTGCTTGAGGCAGATTAAGGAGACGTCCTCGCGGAATGGGCGCTTGCCCTTGTGCTGCTTGAGGTCATTTAAGATCTTGATGACGAGCTCGTCAGCGCGCAGGGCGCGGGCGATGTCGCAATGGGCTAAGAAGCGGCCCATGCCAAAGACTTCGCCTTGGGCATTCTTAACTTGGATGATGCCGTTGGAGTAGAGCACCAACATGTCATCATTGGCCATAAAGCACTTGATCAGGTCAAATTGCAGGTCTTTGCTGACGCCAAGACGCAGGTTATTGTCTTCGGCAATAAAGCGCGGGCCTTGGTCATCAACGCAGATCGGAACGGCGTGACCTGCGTTAGCGGCAATGATGTTGCCGGTCTTCTCGGAGATCATGCCGATAAAGAGCGCAACCGAGGAGATGTTCGGAATGTCGCACAGGCGCTCGTTTAAGTAGGACATGACATGCGGCGGGTCTAAGTCGAGCTTTAAGGCCTCTTCGACCAAGACATTGACCACGGCCACGGTATAGGCGGCCTTGATGCCGATGGTGGCGCAATCGCCCATGACAAAGGCCAGATTGTCGCCATCTAAGCGTTTGATGGTGTAGAAGTTGCCCGAGAGCTCGCGCGCAGGCACGGTAAAGGCGGCAAAGTCCACAAAGTTTGAGGACGGCATCGCCTCCTCGCGCGGCAGCGCCGAGAGCAGCATCTGGCGAGCAGCCATGAACTGGCCTTCCTTGCGGTAGACCGGAATGCGTCCCTTAAACTCATCTTTGAGGGTGCAAATCTCGTTGTGGTAGTCCTGAGTCAGCTCACGGGCTACCTTGACGGTGGAGCTGAGCATCCGGCCCACGGTCGAGTGCTCATCAAAGGCCTCGCCTGCGAGCAGGTCTTGGACGATGTGCTCATCTACGGCCTGACTTTCGTCAGCGCTCAGCTCAATGCGCTCCTCGCTATTGTCAACACTCACCAGCTCGCTCTCAGTGCCGCCCTCATGAGTGCCATGCTCGGTGCTCGCTTCAGCCGGTGCAGCCGGTTCACTCAGACTTGGCTGAACCGGAGCTTGCTCGGCAGGTGCGCTATTCTGAGAGGCTTGGTCAGCCGCGCCTTGCTCTTGGTTCTTTGCCTCAGGCTCACTCGGAGCCCTGCTTTCAGCTGCAGCGTTTTCGGCCTGCGCAGCTTCATCAGTTTTGGCGCTGGCGGCAGCGCGCAGTTGGGCGAGGGCTTGGGTCAAGCTGCGCTTGAAGGTGGTCGCGTTGAGGCCTTCGAGCTTTTTGACTAAGTGGTCGATGTCGTGTTGCTGCAGCTTGGTCTGATTGCCTTCCTTAAGCAGGCGGCGCAAGATCAGTCCGACAAAGACGGCACTGAGGGCAATAATGAGGGCTTGGGCCCAGTGCAGATAGGTGAAATCGGGCGCGTATAGGTCAAACGGGCGCTGGACGATGAGGTAAGAGTTGATCGAGCGCAGATAGGAGGTGGCGACAATGGCCGCCTCGGAGCCCGGCTTGATGGTGCTCGGGTCTTCGATCAGATTGCCCTGCGGGTCGATGAGGTGCACGCCCACGAGCTTGCGCAGATTGTCCGTGCCGGTGTCGAGCTCTAACTTAAACTCGTCGGTCGAGAAGATGGTGGTGCCATGGCGCACGATCTGCACCGCGTCGCCTTGCAAAATCCCGGCGATCATTGGGTCGATGTCGGCAAAGACGTACTTGATGTTAGCGACGGTGTTGTTGAGGACGTTGAGGTAGCTCGTTAAGACGTAGTAGTTGCAGTCTTCGGCCCGGTCGTAGATCTTAAGGCCAATCAAGAAGTCGCTGCCGGAGAAGAAGATGCTAAAGCCATGTTCGAGGGCTGGGCGCTTGCTGATTTGGTCGACCACTTGGGTGCCATCTTGGGCCTTGGCCTTGAGCAGGTTGGCCGCAAGCTCCGTGTCGTCGAGGCCATGAACCTTGGTGGCGCCGCTTTTGAAATCGTGGGAGATGTAAGGGATCTTAAAGTAGGCGAGGCCATCTAAGGCATAGCGCAGGTTCTCGCCGCTGCTATAGGCGCTGGGTGTGCGGATGTTGTGGTCAAAGAAAGCAAGGAGCGGGTCTTTTTGGTAGTAGCTTTGGTCTAAGGCTAGGATGTTGCTCAGCGACTGGTTGATGAGCTGGTAGTAGTCACCGTTGATGCGCTGGACGTAGTGGTTTAAGTCGGCACCGACGCTGTCGAGGTGCTGCTCGAGGTTCTGCTGGTAGCTTGCCGTGATGTTCTGCTGCGCTTGGTTTAAGGCATAGAAGGCACCGGCAGCGGTCAGGGTAAAGCCCAGTGCTGTCAGGGTGATGATTTTCGAGCAAGCTTGCAGCTTCATGAGACCCCCTCAGACAAAGCTTGCTAGCTCCCACCTAGCAACCGCCTTGCGTCGTGCTACAGTTTGATCAACCGGTATTGGTTATATCTAGGCAAGCGCTCGCACTGCGCCCGAGCGTGCCGCATGGGGCAAATTATAGCATGCACCCTAAGGCGTGGCGCCAAATCAGACCGGGGCGCCCCGCGGCTTGCGGCGGCGCTCACACCTTGCCTAAGGCCCCGACGTAGGCGCCGCCCGCATCAGCGCTGGCTTGCCCCGCCGGGGCCCGCTTCAGGGCTACGGATCGTTGAAAACGTTTTGGCAACCATCACGATACGCGCTGGGCCACTCTGGTCGCGGCTGCGCTTGCCGTTTCGCGCTGTTGGCAGGCCGTATTGGTCTCTAAAGCACAGGGCCGTTGTGGCACTGCCTCAGGTTGCGTCAGCTCCCACTGCGGCGGCCCACCCACCACACCTCAACCACGGCCGGGCCATTGCGCAGGCCATCACCCCAGCTGCGGGAGATCCCATCGGAACGTGTTGGGCCACTCGGGTCGCGGCTGCGCTTGCCGTTTCACACTCCGGGCAGGCCGTATTGGTCTCTAAGGCGCAGGGCCGTTGCGGCACTACTTCAGGGTGCTATGCTGTCTTGCGCAGGTTGCGTCTGCGCTGGCGGGACGGGTGCTTAGGCGAGCTTGAGCACGTTCGGTTTGCGCGCGGAGTTGGCGGTCTTGATTTGCGCCATGCGTGCGGCCACGGCTTTGAGCACGGGCTCAGGCAGGCCACGGCAGCCCATTTTGCATACTGCCATGCAGGCGCGGCAGCCCATACACATCGCAGCCTTATCCTCAGGCACCTCAAAGGTCTCTGGGTTGATAATCTGCATTGGGCATAAGAGCGCGCAGCGCCCGCAGTCATCGCACTGGCTTCGCTCTAAAATGCGTGGCACCGCCGGGGCTTTGCCCGGCGCCTTGAGTTCGGTGGTGCGGTCAAAGTCGTAGGCTTTGAGGCCTTGGCGGTAGGCGTTGACGACTTGCGCGGCGATGGCCTTTAAGTCGGCGATGTCGGCGGCATCAGGGCGGCCTTGGGCTAAGGTACGCTCTTGGGAGTGCTCGGCAATGGCCTCGATGGCGCCGACCACCTTAAAGCCATGGTCTTGGAGCAGGGCCATAGTCTCGCGTTCGCCGTCTTCGATCGCACGATTGCCGTAGACTGAGACCACCAGCGCGGAGGCGCCGTTGCCTTGCAACGCAGGCCAATCGCTTAAGGCCCATGGCATACGCCCAAAGTACACCGGATAGGCTAAGACAAAGAGATCGTTCGGGGTGAGCTGCAAGTCCTTGTGGCGACTCTTGACCGACAAGCAGTTGAAGGTTGTAACCGGACTTGTCGGGAGCTTGAGCGTCAGGCCCGGAGCGTTGACGGTGCTCGGCAGCGCCGCAGCAAAGCTCTCTTTGAGGGCAAGGGCGACCTTCTTGGTGCCGCCGGTCGGGGAAAAGTAGGCAATGACGATGCGCGCTGGACTCATAGCTCCTCCTTAGTGATGGGATATCCTCATTGTAAGCGATTTGGGTGCGGGCGCTGCGCTGCTCAGTCGAGGGCGCGGCGCTGTTTGGCCGTGTGCACGGTGCTGTTGGGCCGTGGGCTGGTTTGCTGCGGGCGTGGCCCAGCTCACAATCAGTAGATCCCGGTGCAGAGCTTGCAGCTATAATCGGGAAAGTGTCAATGATAGTGGGAGAGCTGCTATGCAGATCAAGAAGTCCTTATTGTCCTTAGCCGTCGCCGGTTTGATTGCCGTATCGTCTCCTGCCTTGGTGGGCTGCGTCAGCAATACGACCTCCAACTCGAGCACGACTAATCGCGCGCAGCTGATGTTGGTCTCCGAGCAAGAAGTGATGACCCAATCGGCTCAAGCCTATGACGAAGTAATTGCCCAAGCCAAGGCCAAAGGCCTGCTCAATACCGACAAGAGCCTGACCGCCCGCGTCCAAAAGATTGGGCAGCGTTTGATCGCCAAGGCCCCAACCTTCAGAGCCGACTGCGCGCAATGGGACTGGGAGGTTAATGTCATCACCTCCGATGAGCTCAATGCGTGGTGCATGGCCGGCGGCAAGATCGCGGTGTACACCGCCTTAGTCCAAAAGCTCAACCTCACTGACGATGAGATCGCCACGGTTATGGGCCACGAGATTGCCCACGCCCTGCGCGAGCACGTCCGCGAGCAGATGAGCACCGAGAGCTTAAAGCAAGGTGCCTTGGGTATCGCCTCGCTCTTTGGCGTCAGCAATACCACCCTCAACATCGCCAATACCTTAGCCGAGGTCGGCGTCAGCCTGCCGTTCTCGCGCTCCCATGAGACCGAGGCCGATGAGTTGGGCTTAGAGCTCATGTATAAGGCCGGTTACGACCCACAAAAGGGCATCAAGATCTGGGAAAAAATGATGAGCATGGGCTCGAGCAATAGCGGTTTGGCCGCCTTGCTCAGCACCCACCCAGCCGATGACGAGCGCTTGGCCAACTTAACGGAGCTCGCCGCTCAGCTCAAGGCCGGTAAGTAGCTCTTAGGCTAAGACCTAACTTGGATTGCAGGTGACCCCCATGATGGGGTCACCTGACCACGGGGCGGCTAAACTGCCAGATCAAGTGGAAGGTCGGAGATATCTTTCAGTCTTCGACCTTGAATCAGGGTAGTGAACTACCCATCAGCTAAAGCTGATGGGCTTCGTCCTGCTTCAGCGAACTCTTGGAGCTCTCCATAGGCTTTAACTTCGGAGCGTTCCGACCCCTAGGACGCACAGGTCGCCACCCTTCTGCCACACCCACGACCTCAAGGTCATGGGATTGCGCGCCCAGATTTTTCAAACATGCGCTGGTGGAGATACTGTCTGGCCTCAGCCAATAATGCTGCCATGGTCTAGGCACTCCTTGATCTTCATACCGACGGCCTGCGCCACAGGGCTTGGGAAGGCGTTGCCAATCATACGGCATGCCTCAGTTTTGCCTTTGCCGAAAGTCCATGTGTCGGGGAAGCCTTGCAAACGCGCCAGCATACGCGGCGTTAGGCGTGGCATGCCTTCAAAGCCGACCGCAGGAGCTTCGTTAGCTACGCCACGGCCGTCTACTCCAAGCTCGGCCCACGCCTTACGGGCGCGGGTTGGCCCTAAGTCCGGGCCACCATGCTTCTTGGAGCCGCCCACAAGGGTTGGGGCTATGCGATTGGCCTGCTGGGCCCATGCCTTGGCCTGTTTCCAACCGTTTGCGGCCATCAAATCATAGAGCACGGTGCCCACAGCAGGGGCGCGCTCTGGGTGCTCGGCTGGGTACATGAATGTTCCAATTTGGTCAGTTCTTATACCCACGATGACGACCCGCGGCCGCAGTTTCGGCACGCCATAATCGGAGGCGTTGAGTAGCTTGATTTGGGTGCTATAACCTAGTTGCTCAATGGCGTTGAGGATAAAGGCTCGGTACTCATCGAAGCTGGGGTCAAGGAAGCCGCGGACGTTCTCGAGCATCACTGCACGAGGTCTGATTTCCTTGATGAGGCGCAGTGCTTGCGGGAAGAGGTCGCGCTCATTGGCCGCGCCCAATTGCTTGCCTGCAACTGAAAACGGTGGGCAGGGCACGCCTCCGGCGAGCAAGTCAACGCCACAGAATGGGCGCCCATCAAAATCGTGTACATCGGCGCAGATAACGTTCCATTCCGGACGATTGGATTTGAGTACCTTGCAGTAGCTCTCCTCATACTCCACCAAGGCCACGTGGACGAAGCCTGCCATAGCTAGGCCTAAAGCTTGACCACCAGCTCCGGCACAAATTTCTACACAAGTAAGAGGTCTATGCACGACTGATCGTTCCCTCAGGCCTTGGTTGAGCCGCGACGAGACTTGCTGTCTGATTGTCAGTGAACTCCATGATCTCGCCGATGTCGCACGACAATGAGCAGCAGATCTTGTACAGGCTTTCCATCGAAACAAATTCGTTTCGTCCCATCTTTGCTAAGACATTAAAGCTTATGCCAGATGCGTCCTTTAGCTCTGTCCGGCTCATCTTCCGGTCAATCAAGAGCTTCCACAACTTGTCATAACTAACGGACATGGCTTGTACTCGCTTGTATGCAGGAACCTTCGTGACTTGGTTAAGCACCATAGAAGCTCCTGACAAAGCAAAAGCAAAGATGCTAAACGTTTATAAATTTTACCATGTTACTCACTTTTTCACAAGATTTGCTCATGAAATCGTGAGATTAGTCGACGACGATGGGCTGCAGTGAGACCACAAGGTGCAAGTTCGGGGTAAAGGTCAGACGGTACGGTGTGACCGAAGCGTTGATCTCCTTGTGCGCGCGCCGCTTAGTAAAGGGCGCGTCATTGCTGACAAAGCGGCGGTCTTGTTCTTGGCGAATGTCGGATAAGATCCCGGCGACGTAGCTGGAGTGCAGCGGCGCGTAGACATTGATCCAGCGATGGCCCGTGTCGGGGCTATAAAGCCCCATACGGCGCAGCGTCTTGACCTCAAGGTTGGGGCCTAAGGAATGCTCTTCGGCATGGCGGCTGATGATACCATTGATGGTGATGAGCCCTTCTTGTTGGGGCTTGAGCTCAAAGCTCGGCGTCATGGCCTGCGTGAGCACCTCAAGGTCGGAGTTGATGTCATACCACAGCTGCCCGAGCTTAGATTGATAGGTCATGCCCACAGCAATGACGCCAAAGACGAAGGTGCAGACGAGGTAAATCTGCAGCAAACTGAGGGAGTGCCAATACTCAAGGCCTGCGCGCGCCTGCTTGAGCAGGACGCGTCCGGAGCCCATAATGCCGCTGAGCAAGAGCGCACTGCCCACGATCAAGGTCAAGAGCAGGCACAAGAGCCACAGGTTATAGCCCGATAAGAGCGCTGAGCCATAGACGGTCAGGGGCAGATGCGACAGCTCATTGGACAAGCCAATGAAGGCATGGTGCGTGATAAAAGGATTTTGCGCGCTGCCATAGTGGTTGAGCACTTCGGGTACCGTGCTGTTCAGCGCTTCAGCAAAGAGCATCACATAGTGGTGCGCCTGAAAGTCCAACAGCATCCGCAGCGTCGGGTCTTGTAGCAGGCCCCACATAACCAGCAAGATGAGGCACAGATCCAAGATCGGGGTGAGCAGCCGCAGCTGGCCTAAGAGGCGCATTCGCCCCATCGGCGCGACCGTGAGCATGGCATTGGGCATGCCGAGCGCTTCTGCTGCTGCTTGCTCCTCGCTTGCGGGTTGGCCTGCGGGCTGGCCTGTGTCGGCTGCCTTGTCCTGCGGAAACTGCGGGGTGACATAGAAAGTTATTTGTAGTAGCTCAAGGTCAGTCAGGCGCTGGCGCGACGGCGGCAGGGCGTTGGGCGGATTGTCTCCGTGCCCGGCGGTCAGCTGCAAGGTCAGCTCATGATAGAGCGCGATGCGCAGCGCTTGGGCGTGCTGCTGGCGCGGCGTCAGCTGCGACTTGTGCTTGCGTTTGTGATAGAGCAGGGGGCTGGGGGTATGAGCGTCCATATAGTGGCTTAGGTCTTGGTCATAGCGCCACGCCTCCATCACCGACTCGGTGGAAAAGGAGCGGCACTCTTCGTCCAAGACCTCGACCTTGCCATTGCGCTCGGCGGCAAAGAGTTCAAGTTTGGTCGGGATGATATCCAAGAGCTGCTCGCAGACGACCCGCAGATTGGTCTTGAGCGCTAAGGCGCAGTCTCCGGTCAAGTGGTTACGCGCAAAGCGCTTCATTTTCGGGGCCAAGCGGTTAGCGTGCGCTGCCTCCTCGTAGGCGCAGGTGAGTTCGTACATGCGCCTTAAGACCGTGAGATTGCCTTGCGTTGCCAAGTTGAGGGCGCGCACCAAGTAAGGCAGGTCGGTTAAGGCAATGGTATAGCCCCAAAGGTTGCAGCACAGGGGGCGGGCGATGGCGCGCCAGCAGTGGCGCTTGAGTGCTAACAAGGCGCGGTTGCGCTTGAGGCTTAAGTCGCTGCTATTGAGCGCATGCAAGGCCGCAAGGCGCATCGAGTTGGACAGCTCCGGCGTCGCGGCAGCCATATCCTGCGCTTGGGCGTTGATGTCCCCTAAGAGCTCGCGCTCGGCCTCTGGCACAATGTCTTCTTGGTGCAGGCGGTTGGAGAGCAGCGCGTGCTTAGGCCGCTCCAAGAGATCGAGCTCGGGCTGGTAGTAGGCATGCAAGAGGCGCTGGAGCTGCCCGATCAAACGGACGCGCTGGCTTAAGACTAAGCACGCCATAGCGCAAAAGCCCAAGAGGGCGCCGATGAGGACGCTGGCGTGAGCGCTCTCTTCGTGGGTACCCAAGGCCACGAGCACCATGACAAAGACGATGAGCAAGACCAGCTTGAGCTTGGCGGCAAGCGGCACCAAGAAGATGATCCCGGCCCACAAAAAGCTAATCAGAAAGCACAAGGGGCCCAAGATAAAGTAGAGCAGCTCGATGCCACTTTTAGCGCGCAGCAAGTTCTCGCAGGTATGACGCAGCACGTCGATCAAGCTGATGTTGCCTTGCGCCGCTATGAGATCGAGCAGGTGCAAGATCAGGGTGTAGGCCGGAGCGCCAAAGGCGACGATGCCCATAAGGCCTAAACAAAGATATAAGGCCAGACGCATAACTACCTCCCTTACCTGAACCAAGCCAGAGTGTAGCTTAGCCCATTGCGCCCCTCAGGGAAAGGCCGTTGACGGCCAGCTGCATATTTATGCCGTTTGGGCCGGAACGCAGGCTGGGCCGCGCTTTACTTGGTGCCGAGGAGCTTGGTGTCGTATTGGGCGGCGCGCTCTAAACTGTGGTCAAGGCGATGGAGCAGACTGCAGCCGCTGCTGCTGTCGAGGTCACAGGCGAAGTTGAGGAAGTGGCGCGCTCTCTTGAGGTCGGGGGCCGCGCTGAGTGTGCCCTGCGCGACGCCTTGCAAGTCCATGGCGCCCAAGGTCAGGCAGCCTAAGGCGATATTGGGGTCATTGCTGCGTATTAAGTTACTGGCTTTGCGTGCCAGCTTGCAGGATTCCTTGAGCGCGGCGCGGCTTATGGTCAGCGAAGCTGACGTGCCGAGCTGGCCGTTGTAATAGACCAAGCCTAAGTTGGCGCAGGCGCTCGGGTCTTGCTTGCTGCATCCTTGCTTGAGGTATTGTAGCGCAATCTTGGGGTCTTTAAGCTCAACTAAGCCCTGCGCAATGGCCACGCCTAAGCGCCCATTGGCGTTAGCCAGCAGGACACAGCTGTCCTTGGAGCCATCGTTGCAGCTGCGCCGGTAGAAGGCGAGCAGGTACATGATGTAGTTCTTAAGATAAGGCTCGTCCTCGACTGCACCAATGCTATAGAGCGTCAGAGCCTCATCGGGCGCCAAGTGCGAGAGCTTAAGTTCGGACGGCGTCTCCGCCGGGATTTCGGTGCGGGCACGCTCCGTCACCGGGGCCGCAGGCGCGGGAGCGGGCGTCGCCCGCGCTGCAAGGCGCGCTTGCAGCACCGCGCTGACCTTGGCGTCATAATGCCGTCCGATCAGATAGCATTCGTGGTTGATGCCTTGCATGCAGGCGGCGCGCGCATATTGCAGCTCTTCGTCGGTTAAGAGGAAGTCAGGATTGTCGCGCATGAAATCAAGCTGCAGTGGCAGTGCGCCCAGTGGGGGCAGTGCCAGTAAGGCTTGGGCCTCCGTGAGCGTCTCCGCGTTTAACTGCGGTACCTTGCCCGCGCTATAGGTGGAGCTGGCAGCAGGCGGTGACGGCTCGGACTCGGCCTCCGGTATCTCGGTCGTTGCGGCTGCTGGCATCTTGGTCGTTGCGGCCTCAGGCGCAGCGGGCGCATCCAGTTCGCTGGCGCGTACCGTGGTGATGAGCTCAGAGTGCGGGTGCTGAGGCGCGTTCGACGGCGCAGGCTGGGCCGACTCTGCTACGGCAGGCGCGGTGTCAGCAGAGAGCTGGGCGTCGTGGCGCGTCAGCTCAAGGCTCTGCAAGAAGTCATGCTGGGGGGCGAGCTCTTCGTGGTCCATGGCGCGCTCATAGGCTGCCTCTAAGGCGGCAGCACGGGCATCGGCCGAAGGCAGAGTGGGCATGTCCTTGAGGTGCTTGACGACTATGACGGAGGTGATATTGGGATCGGTGGTGGTCTGCGCGGGAGGGGCAGCGTAGGTGCTGCAGGCAAGCAGGCTCAGGAAGATAGACCAATAGGACTGTAGTCGACGCATGGGTCAGCAAACCTAATACTGATCAAGACGGCCAAGGACTCGGTGGTGCCGGAAGCAAATTAGTTCAAATGATGTCCATGCTAGCATTTTTCGTGATTGATATCACATGATGCGCCAGATTTTTGCAGCTACCAGCCGCTTCCGGGCCAGAAATCGCACGCTCAGTGCGGTTGCAGTAATGCAACGAGCCTGCGCAGTATAGCCCAATCTAGGGCAGTGGTCGGGGGCCGTGCGCTGCCGTGGCGCAATCTGCCGCGTCTTGGCGCAGCGGGCGCTGAGCCTTCTCAAATCTTTGTCTGTTTCTATCAGCTTTACCCCATCATTCTCATGCCCTGCGCATAATGGCCTTGTTAGCTCTTGGAGGTTGATGATGAATGATTGTGATGGCTCGGTGCCCGCCCAGTGCCGGGCACGCTGGCAGCAGCGCATGATGCACACCCTGCGTGGGAGTGCCTTGGTGGGCTTGAGCCTGAGTGGCTCCCTTTTTCTCATGAGCAGCTTGCAGCTGTGGTGCCAAACAGCGCATGCGGTTCCTACTGATCACATGGCAGCGGAGGTTCAGATGACTGAGGTCGTGATGGATTTAGGCCAAGGGGCGATTACCTTGCAGCTCAATGACAACAGCGCTACGCGCGACTTGGTCAGTCGCTTGCCGCTGACGGTTGAGCTTGAGGACTTCGGGCGCGGCGCCGAGCGCATTTTCTATCTTGACCACGAGCTCGACTACTCCGAAGTCAAGCCCGGTTCCGATGCCACCGTGGGCACGGTCGCGATCTACCGCCCGTGGGGTAATGTCTGCATCTTCTTGCGCTCAGGTAACCCGTCACGCGACTTGATTACCTTAGGCCACATCTCCGCGCAGGATCTCGCCACCTTAAAGGCGGCGCCGTTAGGCGAGGTCAAGTTGCACCAGTAGGCGCCCAAGGCGACATCAAGCCCGGCGGCACGAGCCGGTGACAAAAAGCCCGGCTGAGGCCGGGCTTCATGGTGCTCTCGGTGAGCAGGGGTCAGCTTAGCTGGCCCTTTTTGTTGGCTACTCGCTCTGGCGCGTAACGAGGTTGATGGCCTCTTCGTTGTACTCAATCTCGCTTAAGGAGCGGGCCTCGCGGTAGAGACCGCGCTGGGCGACTAAGTTCAAGTACTGGCTGTACTGAGCGCCAATTACTTGCTCTAAGCCCGTGAGCTCGCTCTCGCTTGGTGCCTTGACCGCGGTTAAGACCGCTAAGGTCTGTACGCCATTGTTGTCATCGATGGTGTAGGCGCGGGTCGTGTCCTGCGGCAGGGCGAAGATGGCCTGACCAAAGGATGGGGCGACATTGGAAGTGCCGATGGCGACCTCGACGTCAGCTTGCAGCGTGACATGCTCCGGCAGTGCAGCGTTCGCATCGCTTTGCAGGCTGGTGGCGTAGTTTTGCAAGATGCCGTGGCAAGTGTCGTTGATCTTCTGGGTCTTAGCGGCGGCTAAAGCCGTGTCCTTGACCTCGGCAAAAGGCTTGAGCTCGGCGTCATGGTGCTCTAAGACGTTGATGACGATCGAGTTGTCTGGGTCTAAGGTGATCACCTGCGAGTTGATGCCCGAGCTGTAGACGTCTGGGTTAAAGGCGATATTCTGCAGCTCTGGGTTGTTGAACGGCCACTTGGCGTTGACATCACCTTGGGCGACGAGGCCTGAGTCTTGTACCTTGAGCTTGACGGCTTCAGCGGTGATATCTAACGAGTCAGGGTTCTCAAAGGAGAGATCTGACATGGTGGTGACGCGCTCATTGTAGAGGTTGCGGGCCTCGGCGTTGATGTAGGCGGTACGTACCTGATCTTTGATCTCCGCAAGGGCCGGGGTGTGCGGGGCAATGATGGCATCGACCTTGATGAAGTGGGTGCCTAAGCTGTCCTCAATCTTGCCCGAGACTTGGCCTTCGCCCAAGCTAAAGGCGGCTTGGTCTAAGTTGGCGGCTAAGGTGCCACGCTCAACGGTGCCCAAGAGACCACCTTGCTCCTTGCCCTCGTCTGAGTACTGCTCAACGAGCTTGACAAAGTCCGTCCCGTCCTTGAGGCCTTGCTCGACTGCAGCAATGCGCGTGGCGGCATCGTCAGCGTCGGCCTTGATCAGCAGGTGACGGACGGTGCGGGTCTCATCGAGCTCGAAGTCAGCGGCGTAGAGGTTGTAGTAGTCCTCTAAGGCGCTGTCGGTGACCTCAACTTGCTCCTTTAAGTCCTCAAAGGACAAGAGCAGGTAGTTAAAGCGGACATTGGCCGGAGCGATGAACTCATCGTGGTGGCTATCGTAGTAGGCCTGAGCATCGGCCTCACTCACGGTCGTAGCGGCGCTGACCGCCTCTTGGTCGACCGTATAGAGGTTGACGCTGCGGCGCTCGCCTAATAAACGGGCGACATTCTGCACCTCATAAGGCAGGGCGATGCTGGCGGCGCTCATGATCGGGCGCGAGACCGACTCGCTCATCATCGACAGGCGCATCTGCTCGCCGAAGTAGTCTGGGCTCAGACCCATATTACGCACGGTCGCTAAGTACAGGTCGTTGTCAAACTTGCCATCCTTTTGGAAGGCTGGGGTGTTGCGGATGACGTCACGAACTTGCTCATCGCCGATGCGTACGCCACTCTCCCAAACTTGGGAGTTGAAGGCGACGTTGTCGATCATGGTCTCGAGCACGCTCTTCTTGAGCTCGACCACATAGTCTTGGTTTTCAAGCAGCTGGGCGGCCTGGGGGCCGTACTGATGGAGCTGCTGGGCGCGGCGGTTGTACTGCTCCGTCCACTCCGACGAGGAGATCTTGTATTCACCGATGGTGACCGGGTCGGTGTTAAGGCGCGGAATCAAGTAGCCGCCCACACCGGAGATGATAAATGAGAGCAAGATGAGCGCTAACAGGAGCTTAAAGCCCTTGGAGTTGGCGCCATTACGTAAGGTATCCGAAAGCATCCAAAAATTTCCCTGCAAGCGGCAGCGGCAAGCGCACGCTTGCCTCCACTTGCCGCTAACCCCACGGTCTGACGAATGTCACGGCCGCACCATAAGCCTGCGTATGGCTAGGGCCACACGCCTAAGCTTGCCAATATTATCACAGCGCACCGCCGCTCACAAAAAGGAACGCCGCCGCCCCGCGGCAGACTGCTGCGCCCTCTGCGCTGGGATTCGCGCCCGCGCCTGCTGCGCCCGTGCGCTTTGCGCCCTCTGCGCGCGCTGCCTGCGCCCGCCTGCATGCAGCTCGCCGTGGGCTAAGCCCGTATCGGTACCCGCTCCGAGAGTTCTGCTTAGTTTGACGGAAGTTGCGCGCATGGTTGAAACCTGCTGCAGCAATGAGAGCTATTCCTCAAGATCCTTTGCGCGGTAGGCGTTAAGAGGCCTTTGCATTGACGCGCAGGAAGGCCGTGTTGAAGCTAACTTGACTCTCTAGTTTGAGCCATCACCGCTACTACTTTGTCGAAGGCAAAGTGGTTTATAATTAGTTTCGTAAACGAAAGCAAGTTGAGACCTCAAGTGGGAGCAGCCCGTCACCATGAGTTTGCTAAGTGTAAGCGAAGCTGCGCAAAAGCTTGAAAAATCTGAACAGTGGGTGCGCAAGCTGCTGCGGCGCCAAGAGCTGAAAGGCTCACGGGTCGGATCTAAGTTGTGGGTGATAGATGAAGCCGACCTAGACGAGTACATGAGAACTCGTATGCCGCTGCTTAGCTCCCTTGAGGTGCCTACGCCTATCAATCGGGGGAGAGATCATAACATGGTCGCCCTCTCGTTCTTTTCGGGCGCCATGGGCTTGGACTTGGGCCTAGAGCAGGCCGGGATTGAGGTGTGTCTTGCCTGCGACAGCGATAAGCATTGCCGCGCTACGATTAAGGCCAACCGCCCAAACTTGCCGGTGCTTGATGACATCTGTAACTACGATGCCAAGCAGCTGCGTGAGATTGCTGGTTTTGCGCCGGAGCGCGAGATTGATTTGATTGTGGGCGGGCCGCCGTGCCAAGCCTTTTCGACCGCGGGCGCACGTAAGGGCTTTGCTGATGCGCGGGGCAATGTTTTCTTGTACTACATTGACCTGTTGTTGCAGCTGAAACCGCGCTATATCGTGCTCGAGAATGTACGTGGCTTGTTGTCAGCTACCTTGGTGCCGACCGCGGTCAGTGCGAGTCTGCCTGAGCCGCAGCGCACGCTCTTGAGTACCAAAGGCGGAGCCTTGCTCTACATCGTAGAGCGCCTGCGGGCCGGAGGTTATCAGGTCAGCGTGAACTACCCATCAGCTAAAGCTGATGGGCTTCTTCCTGCTTCAGCGAACTCTTGGAGCTCTCCACAGGCTTTAAC
>CALXNA010000037.1 GCA_944389615.1 uncultured Anaerobiospirillum sp.
ACATGATCAAAATGTGCGACACCAGCCGCTTTCATCCCCACGCTCACGCATGGGGAATTACGCGGCATTAGTTAAAGGGGCCATACCTTCGTAAGGGGGCCATGCTGGTGGCCCCACGTCTTCACCGATTGATTAAGGGATAGAGCAATGATTTTGCCTCAGCTTACCGCGTCGCGGGAACTCATCGACTTAAGTGGCATTTGGGACTTTCGCTTAGGCTCAACCGAGCTTGAGCTTGATAAGCTCACGGCGCCTTTGGCGGATGCCGTCCCGATGGCGGTACCGGGCTCGTACAACGACCAGTACGAGGGCAAGGAGTGGCGCGATCACTATGGCTATGTCTACTACCAGCGCTCCTTTGAGCTTACACCGGAGCTGGCCTTAGGTCAGAAGCGCTTACTCTTGCGCTTTGGCTCGGCCACGCACAACTGTGTGGTCTATCTCAATGGCCAAGAGATTGCGCGCCATAAGGGCGGCTTCTTGCCCTTTGAGGTACGCCTCAATGGAGTAGCACAAGTCGGCGTCAACACCTTAGCGGTAGCGGTGGATAATCGCATCGACTTTTCGACTCTGCCGGTGGGCAACGAGCAGGGCACCGCCATGTTTGGCGCGGAGCTGCCGGATTTCCCGAGCGTCACCAATACTAAGCTTACGCCGCGCAACTACCCGAACTTCGACTTCTTTAACTACGCAGGTATTCACCGTCCGGTGAAACTCTATACCACGCCGGAGGCCTACATCGCCGATATCGTCGTGACCACGGAGCAAAAAGAGGGCAAGGCCTTCGTCCACTATCAGGTCACTGGGGCCTATGACCCAGTTAAAGGCTCTTCAGCCCCTGCCGTGGACTGCGCCGTGACTTTGCTTGATGCGCAAGGCCATCAGGTTGGAGCGGCGCAAGGCGTGATAGGCACCATTGAGCTGGCCTCCTATACGCCGTGGGAGCTCGGCGCGGGCTACCTCTATCGTCTACAGGTGCGCTATGGCACGGACGTGTACACACAGACGGTGGGCATTCGCGAGGTTAAAGTAGAGGGCACTAAGCTGTTGCTCAACGGCAAGCCGGTCTATTTGAAGGGCTTTGGCAAGCACGAGGATAGCCCATGGCGGGGCAAGGGCTTAGATGAGAGCTTAAATGTCAAAGACCTCAGCTTGATGCGCTGGATCAATGCCAACTCGTTGCGTACCTCGCACTATCCGTACGCCGAGGAGATGCTCGATCTGTGTGACCGCTTAGGCGTGGCGGTGATCGATGAGACTCCGGCGGTAGGCCTGAACTTTCCCAACCTCAAGGACGATTGGTACCAAGATCATTGCCGTACCGCCGAGCATCATCGTGAAGTCATTACCGAGCTGATTGCCCGGGATAAGAACCATCCTTCAGTGATCATGTGGTCGCTCGCCAACGAACCGGACACGGCCGTGCGCGCCCAGAGTGCCCTCGACTACTTCAAGCCGCTTTATGACTTAGCCCACGACTTAGATCCCCAGAATCGCCCGGTGACGGTGGTGGTTTGCAACAACCGCTATGTCGATGATCTTGTGGCCAAGATGTGTGATGTCATCTGCTTTAACCGCTACTATGGCTGGTACATCTTCGGCGGTGACTTGGATGCGGCGGCGCAGGCGCTGCGCTATGAGCTTGAGTATTGGCGGGCGGTCAACAAGCCGGTGATTTTGACGGAATACGGCGCCGATGCGGTGCCAGGATTGCACCAGAGCACCGCGGGCATGTTCTCAGAGGAGTACCAAGTAGAGTACTATGAAACGATGAACGCCCTCTTAGATGAGTACCCATACGTCGTAGGCGAGCACCCATGGGCCTTTGCCGACTTCAACACGATCCAAGGGCTCTACCGCGTCGACGGCAATAAGAAGGGCCTGTTTACGCGCGAGCGCCGCCCGAAGATGGCCGCCCACTACTTCAAGCAGCGCTGGGGCCAAATCCCGAGCTACTACTGTAAACAGTAGTGACGGATCTGCGCAGACCGAACGCGCCCGCTGACCTGCGCGCCCGCAGGCGCAACCGTCTGACAGTGTCGGTAGGCTCACAGCTCCCATGCCTGCCACCAGCTGCACCGAGGCCCTGCGCCTCGGGGCGGCGTAACCTGTCTAAGTGAGAAGATGCTGCGATCGATTTGGCTGTGCGACGACCGCCAGCGCATGAACAATGAGCATTTCGAGGTATTCCACAACTTCACGAACCAAGTCGTGGAGGTGGCGCCGCACGTGCACGACTTCTACGAGGTCTTGCTTTTCTTGCGGGGCAATGTCGATTACGTGGTCGATGGGCGCAGTTACAAGCTACGCCAAGGCGACATCGTGATCACCAATAGCATGGAGGTGCATCGTCCCATCATTCACGATAGCTCGAGCTACGATCGCTTTGTGGTGTGGATCAATCCCAAGCTCGTCATGCACATTACCGAGCAGCTCAGCCCTGACTTCCCGCTCAACCGCTGCTTTGAAGGCAGTCGCAGCAGCCACTGTAACTTGCTGCGCCCCGATAGCACCAGCTTTGCCCACTTAGTCCAGCTCTTAGACCGTATCATCCAAGCTCAGTCCTTGCCCGCGGCCAAGCGCATGATGCCGGGCGATGAGCTCTTGCAGCGGCTGCTCTTGCTTGAGTTCTTGGTGCTGCTCAATCAGGCCTATGTGGGCCTTGAGCATGAGAGCAAGAGCGACGTGGTCAGCGACCACATCGTCAACGACCTCATCAGCTACATCAATCAACATCTGAGCGACGATCTCAGCATTGGGCGCTTGAGCGCCTTATTTAGCCTCAACCGCTATTACCTGATGCGCCGCTTCCAGCGCGTGACCGGCCTGCGGCTGCATCAGTTCATCATTCAGAAGCGCCTGTCATATGCCAAGAAGCTCATGATGCAAGGACAGCGGCCCTCGCAGGCGGCCTTTGAGGCAGGCTTCAACGACTACTCCAATTTCTCGCGCACCTTTGGCCGCCACTACGAGCAAACCCCGGCCCAGTTCTATCGGGATTTGGCTTTAAACTTCGGCAGCGCCAAGCACCAAGTCTAAGCCCCCAAGCACCGTGAGATAATTTGCGCAACTGATAGGGCGAGCGCCCGCGCTCAGGTAAGATAGGGGCGGTTTTGTAACGAGAGGAGAGCTCATGGAGATTAAGCTTGCGTCTTGGAACGTCAATGGCCTGCGCGCGGTGGCGCAAAAGCCGGAGTGGCAAGAGTGGTTTGCCCGCGATCACTACGATGTGATTGGTCTGCAAGAGACGAAGGCCGAGGTGGCGCAGATCCCATCTGAGATCGTCAACAAGTCCGGCTATCACTCCTACTTTGCCAGCTCCAAGGTCAAAAAGGGCTACTCGGGCACCGCGGTCTTCTCAAAGCTTGAGCCGCAGTCCGTGGAGATTGAGCTGCCTGAGCCTGAGTTTGCCCAAGAGGGCCGCATCATTCACCTTGAGTTTGAGCACTTCCATTTCTTTAATGGCTACTTCCCTAACGGCGGCGGCGAGGTGCTCGATGAGAACGGTAAGCCGATCAAGGGCGAGTTCAAGCGCGTGCCTTACAAGATGGGTTTCTTTGACTGCTTCTTTAACTATGCCCAGAAGCTGCGTGCTACCAAGCCGATCGTAGTTTGCGGCGACTTCAACATCGCACACCAGCCCATTGACCTAGCCCGCCCCAAGAACAATGTCGCCAACACCGGCTTTTTGCCGCAGGAGCGTGCCTTCTTGGACAAGTTCACGGCCGCAGGCTACATCGATACCTTCCGCCACGTCAACGGTGAGGTCAAAGACCGCTACTCATGGTGGTCTTATAAGATGCAGGCGCGCAAGAAGAATGTCGGGTGGCGCATCGATTACTTCTTTGTCTCCGACGAGCTTAAGTCCCACATCAAGGACGCCACCATCGAAGACCAAGTCTTCGGCTCCGACCACTGCCCCGTCAGCCTTACCTTGGAGTTTTAGCCCCCAGCCGCCCCACACACCAAGGCCACCCTGAGGGGCGTGGTGTACCGTAAAGGACACACCCAGCGCTGCTGCGTATCCATGGCGCAGCATAGGCCTCTAAGGCGATGAGGCCTGCGGCAGCCTGTCCTCGGCTCGAACTAGACCGCGGGGCAGGGCACGGCTTGGTGTACCGTAATGGGCGCCTCCAGCGCTGTTGCGTATCCACAGGCTCTGCATTGGTCTCTAAGGCGATGGGCTTTGCGGTTTGCCTTCGGTGCGCAAGCTTCGGCCGTGGAGTAGGGCGCCACTTGGTGTACTGTGATGGGATGCCCCAGCGTAGCTGGCCCCTCCAAAGCTCAGCACTGGAAGGCGATGGGGCCTTGCATCCTGTCCTCGGCACGCCAGTCACGTCCGCGGAGCAGGTAGCGGTGTGGTGTACCGTTATGGGCTTATCCAGCGCTATTGCGTATCCATGGGCGCAGCATTAGGTCTCTATGGTGATGGGTCTTGTGGCTTGTCTTCGGCACGCAAGCCCATGCCGCGGGGCATAGTTGCATGGTGTACCGGTACCCTGCGCTGCAGGGAAGGTGTGGACGATGCAGGGGAGGTGCGGGCGCTGCAGGGCGGCGCGGGCAATTGCGAGATCGCGGCGGGGCGGCGAAGGTGATTTAGCTCGCACTTTTGGCATCGTTTATCTAGGCGTAAGTCGGGCGGACGGGCCTTGGGCCATGCGCGGTGGCGCCCGCGGCGCTAAGATAGGGGCTAAGATTGGTCATGGGCTGCAAGCTCTAAGGATGGGTTATGAGCACCAAAAAGTTTAGAACCGCTACACGCAACGACATCCCTCTTATCTTGAAGTTCATCAAGGACTTGGCGCACTTTGAGAAGCTCGAAAACGAGGTCAGAGCGACCCCGGAGCTGCTCGATGAGTGGCTCTTTGCCCGCAAAACCGCCGAGGTGATCTTCGCCTTAGACGACAGCGGCAACGAAGTGGGCTTTGCGCTCTTCTACCACAACTTCTCGACCTTCCTCGGCAAGGGCGGCATCTACCTTGAGGATCTCTTCGTCCTGCCGGAGTACCGCAAGCTCGGCTTTGGCAAGTTCTTGCTGCAGACCTTGGCGCAGATCGCCAAGGAGCGTGGGTGTGGGCGCCTTGATCTGTCCTGCCTTGACTGGAATAGCAACGCCATCGCCTTCTACAAGAAGTTCGGCTGCACCGTTTTGGACGATTGGACCGGCTACCGCTTCACCGGCGCTTCGCTCGATAAGCTCGCCCAAGGTTAAGCTGGGTCAGGTTAGTTCAGACTCTCTTTAGAGTCACTTGCGCAAGGCCAAACCTCGCTGCCGCAGTGTGGTTTGGCCTTGCTGTCTTTGGGTGAGCAAGTTTTGCCGTTTGCACGATTTTGGTGCTGATGGAGGCGCTTTGCGCCTTTTGTGCCTTACTTTGGGGCTTACTGCGGCGGGCAGCGCGTGATCTCTGGGCTCACGGGGTTCTTTGTAGCCCCAAACTTGAGCGTCTAGAGCCTGCCCCCTATAATGGGGGCCTGTTTTAGCTTGAAATCCTAGGGGGCTTGCGCCCTAGGCCGCTCTGCCGCAGGTTGAGCTTGCGGGATGAGGCGGTGCTTGCAGCTATGATGCAGGTTTGGCTAAACGCAGATTTAAGGCAGTGTGGCCTGACAGGAGGTCGGGGCGCACTGCGGGCTAACGTGCCAGCGCACCTTCCTGATAGCGGTGCTCGCTGGGTTTTGTGTGGAGCAAAAGAGTATGTTACCTCTCAATTGCAGACGCCAAGCGCTTGCTTGGCACAACTTGTCAGGATCCCAAGCTGCGGTACAGTGGTGCCGCGTTCACTTCGCTGCGTTAGCCCGCTACTTTTATCGTTATCAATTTACCTTCTCGTTTTAGTTAAAGGCGGTTTTTATGACCTTAGAAAATGAACCAATGATTACACAGCCGCCGCTTTTCCGCGCCGGTGTTGTGGACACGAGGATCAACAACGTGTTAGCACTGTTACCACCAGTGGCGGTGATCGAGAAGTTCCCAACCACTGAAGAGGCCGACAAGCTGGTCTGCGCGACCCGTCAGGCCATTCACGACTCGATGAAGGGTGAGTCCGACCGTCTGGTCGTCATCACCGGCCCATGTTCCATCCATGATCCGCGTGCGGCCTTAGAGTACGCCGAGCGCCTGCTGCCTTTGCGCGCAAAGTACAAGGATCAACTTGAGGTGGTCATGCGTGTCTACTTCGAGAAGCCTCGTACTACGGTGGGCTGGAAGGGCCTTATCAACGACCCGAACCTTGATAACTCCTTTGATATCAACAACGGCCTGCGTATTGCCCGTAAGCTGTTAGTTGACGTCAATGCCATGGGTATGCCTGCGGCCACCGAGTTCTTGGATATGATCTCGCCGCAGTACATCGACGAGCTCATCTCGTGGGGCGCCATCGGTGCCCGTACCACCGAGTCGCAGATTCACCGCGAGCTCTCCTCGGGTCTGTCCTGCCCAATTGGCTTTAAGAATGCCACCGATGGCTCGGTCAAGATTGCCGTGGACGCCGTCGTCGCCGCGCAGCACGAGCACACCTTTATGACCGTTACCAAGATGGGCCATGTCGCGATCGCCCATACCCGTGGTAACGATGACTGCCACATCATCTTACGTGGCGGCAAGGAGCCTAATTACCACAGCGTCGCGGTCAGCCAGGCCTGCGAGCTCTTAGCTAAGGCCGGTTTAGCACAGCGCGTTATGATCGACTTCTCGCACTCGAACAGCTCCAAGCAGTTCAAGAAGCAGGTCGAGGTCTGCCACGATGTGGCCACCCAGATTAGCTCCGGTTCCGATCGCATCTTTGGCGTCATGATCGAGAGTAACTTAGTCGAGGGCCGTCAGGACTTAACCTGCGACCACTCCAAGTTGGTCTACGGCCAGTCCATCACTGACGCTTGCGTCGGTTGGGAGGATACTGAGGCGATCTTAGCTGAGCTCAACGACGCCGTCCTTGCCCGTCGCGCCAAGCATAACGCTTAATCCCAAGTTAACGCTCAGCCGTGCGCTGAGCTTGAGCCCAGCTGTTTTGCCTTTGGCCAGCTGGGCTTTGTCCTTAGAGCGGCGCCTTAGGGCGCTTGCCACAGCCAATGCCATCAGCCTATGAGGCTAAGTTAGGTGCAAGGCCTAGCAGAGGCTCTGCGGGGCTGGCGGCGCGTGGAGGTATGAAATGCACGCCCTGTCCTTAGATAAAGACAAGATCAAAATCTTACTGCTCGAAGGCGTCGACCCGAGTGCCGTAGAAGTCCTGAACAAAGCGGGCTACACCAACGTCGAGTACGACAAGAAGGCCTACGACGGCCAAGAGCTGCTCGATAAGATCGAGAATGTCCACTTCTTAGGTATCAGATCGCGCACCCATTTAACCCGCGAGGTGCTCGCGCACTGCAAGCGCTTAGTGGGCATTGGCTGCTTTTGCATTGGCACCAACCAAGTTGACCTTGAGGCAGCCGCCTCGATGGGTATCCCGGTGTTCAATGCCCCGTTTAGCAACACCCGTTCGGTAGCTGAGTTAGTCACCGGCGAGTACCTGCAGCTGTTACGTGACGTCCCAGCCCGTAACGCCTTATTGCATCGCGGTGGTTGGAATAAGGCCGCTCACGGCTGCTTTGAGGCCCGCGGCAAGACCTTAGGCATCATCGGCTACGGCCACATCGGCACGCAGGTCGGCATCATCGCCGAGAGCTTAGGCCTTAAGGTCATCTGCTATGATATCGAAAGTAAGCTCACCTTGGGCAACGCCCGTCAGATTGACACCTTAGAGGAGCTCTTAGGGCAGGCCGACATCGTCACCTTGCACGTCCCTGAGACCGACCTGACCAAGAATATGATCAACGCCCAGACCTTCGCCCAGATGAGGGATGGCGTCTTCTTCATCAACGCCTCGCGTGGCACCGTGGTCGATGTTGACGCCTTAGCTGACGCTCTGCGCTCTAAGAAGGTCGCCGGTGCCGCCATCGACGTATTTCCTAAGGAGCCTGCCTCCAACGGCGCTGAGTTCGTCTCGCCGCTGCGTGAGTTTGACAATGTCATCTTGACCCCACATATCGGTGCGGCCACCGAAGAAGCCCAGTGCAATATCGGCATTGAGGTTGCCCAAAAGCTGGCTTTGTACTCTGATAATGGCTCGACCTTGACGGCTGTCAACTTCCCTGAGGTTTCGCTCCCAGCCAAGCGCACCAGTGTCTCGCGTCTGCTCCACGTCCACAAGAACGTCCCGGGCATAATGCAGCAGATCAACGAGGTCTTTGCCAAGCAAAACATCAACGTGGCTGCCCAGTACTTACAAACCAGCGGCGATGTCGGCTACGTCGTGATGGACATCCACTCCGATGAGCCGGAAAAGATCGTTCCGCTGTTAAAGCAGATCGAAGGCACCTTAAAGTGCCGCATCCTGTACTAAGCAGGATGTCCCGCGGCACGGGCGCGTCCGGCGGCACGGGCGCCGGTAAAGCGCTCGTCGCCTAACGGCGCTCGCTTGCCGCCGCCTGCGGCATCATGGCTGCTGTAGGCGGCGGGTGTGGCGCGAATTTCGCACTTGCATCAGGCAGTATGCACCCTTGGTGGTAGCCGAGGGGGCGAGGGAATGTTGATTAGGTGGGTGATGTATGCATAAGAAGATGAGTGCATGGGCCTGTACCGTAGCTGGAGCTGCCTTTTGCACCCTCAGCGCGATGGCCCTGTTGGGAGGTAATGAGCCAGCCTATGCGGCCAATGCCTACATTGGCAACCCCACCGGGGTTTGGGTCTATAGCGAAGACCCCAATTACACCTACGCTCAGGGTAGTGCCTCGCAGATGCTCTCGATTCAAGAGGCCATCTTGCACCACTCCTTAGGGATCACCATCAAGCGCTCGCTGACCGATCAGTTCGGCTTTAAGGTTGGGTGCATGGTGCAAAACCCCACCCCGCTCTTTGAGCTCGATGTCAATTCGCTGGATATCAGGCTCTTTGACACCATCAACGACTTCGTCTTCGCCCGCTTCATGGTCGACGACAACCAAGAGTACTCACTGCGCGGTGAAATCGCCGGACGCGCCCGTATCATCTTCGCGCCGATCACCAAGACCCAAGAGCGCAGCCTCTCTGACCTCTTCTTGCAGATGCGCGAAGGCGGTACCTTAAAGGTCGGCCTGCTCCAAGGTGAGCGCGATCGCGTGCGCACCTACGAGATTCCGCTCGTCGGCTTCATGGACTACTCTGACCATATCGTCCAAAGCTGCCAGAACTACAACCAGTCCTATCACGGCAAGCAGCAGTACCTGCCGGATTACATGTCCAAGGAGCCAACCGGTTATGCTCCGAAGAATTACAGCCTAAAGAAGGCCACCGAGCAGGTCATCGACCCGTATGCACCGCAGCCGCAGCCTGAGCCAGTCGCTCCGACCGAGGAGGCCCCAAAGGCGCCACCACGCGAGGTACTGCCATTTGTACCGGGCGGCGGCCCAGCCTCGATTGGCCCAGACGGTCTGCCGGTTGGGGCGCAAGGTAGCGCCGTGCAAGGCACGAACGGCGCTCCGGCTGATACCTCGTTGGGCACCGCCTCCGGCCCGATGCAGATTGGCCCGGATGGCATGCCGATCATGAATAGCGCGCCGACGACCGCGCCAGCAGGTCAAGGCGCGGCCCAAGGCCCAAGCTTTGATGCCCAAGGCAATCTCTTGCCTGCGGGATCGCCACCGAGCCCCGATCAAGGTGCGGCGCCCAATAGCGGCGGGCAGAACGGTGGCAATCAGCCCAATATGGTGATCGACAACATCTTCTAACTGGCATGATGCTGGGACAAGGCTCTGGGGCGCAAGCTGCAGGGCCTTACTTGTCTCTGGGGTGAGCTGAGCAGTCTTGGGGGAGAGTGGTCGGAATTAAGTATAGTGGTAGCCACTACGCGAGTGGTAGCCCACCGGACGGAAAGCCCTACGCGAGTGTTAGCCCACCGGACGGGCAGGCCTGCGCAAGTGAGGCCCATCCAACTCAGGATACAGGCGTATATACGGCAACATGGGGCTGAGTTTGGAGTCGATGACGCGCCGCAGGATCGGTCAGCCCAAGAGCCGGGACTGTTGGTGCTGGCAGCCTCCCAGCGCGAGCTTAAAGGCGCCGAGCTCTTGGCACGCTATCGTCTGCGGCATCAAGTCAGCCTTGATGAGCTCTCAGGCGATCTGCGTTATGCGCTCAAGCCATGTGAGAGCTTTTTGGCGTTGCTGCGCGTCTTGATGTGGCTGTCTTGGCTCAACCGCGAATACTGGGTGCCTGTATAGCTGATCGTAGGTGGGGCAGGGAGGTGGAAGTTGGGGCGGGCGCTGGGCGCGGGCGCCGCCGTGCGACCCCTTCTTTTGGGGCGCCCAAAAACAAAAAAACAACCCGCAGGTTGTTTTCATGTTTGGTGCCCAGAGCCGGGGTCGAACCGGCACGGATGTTTAGTCCGAGGGATTTTAAGTCCCTTGCGTCTACCAATTTCGCCATCTGGGCAAGCAAGTTTTTGTCTCAAGTTTGAGTGACAGAAGGTGTGGGCTGCGCAGACCTGCGTCTGCGTTGGTGCCCAGAGCCGGGGTCGAACCGGCACGGATGTTTAGTCCGAGGGATTTTAAGTCCCTTGCGTCTACCAATTTCGCCATCTGGGCAACACATTTTCTGTCTGAAGGCTCAGTGCCTTGCGACAGCGCTCATTATAGAGATTTTTCTGGGCCATGCAAGAACTTTGTCACAAAAACTCCAAAATTTTTGCCCCACCACCGGCCCAACTTCGCGCTAACCGAGTAAGATGAAAAGTTCCGGCCGTATTTACGCCTGCCGTCGCCGCAGGCCCGCGCGTAGGCGCGGTTCGCTGCGCGGATCGGCGCGGTTCGCTCCGCGGAGCGGTTAGGCGTGGGACGTGAGGCGGCGGTAGAGCCAAGCGAGGAGCTCAAGGCTCAGCCACAAGATGGCGGGGGCGCCTAAGATAGCGATGGCTTGCCATAGCGCCCAGTGCCAGACGCTGTAGGCGGCAACGATGGCCATCAGGGAGCTGATGAGCGGAATGCCGGTGATGATGGTGGCCGCCGGGGCCGCCAAGAGCAGGGGCCAGCCCCAGTAGTCCTCAAAGAAGCTGTAGATGGCCGCGAGCTGTACTGCGCTGATGGTAAGCAGGATGAGCCAAAAGATGCCGCTTAGGCGGGTGCAGGGGGCCGGGAGGAGTGAGTCGCGCATGCTGAAGTTTCATTATAGGCTGGTTACGGCAGAAGTCTGCCGCGTGATATCTATGGTAGGGGCGGTCCATGCGATAAATAGCGGGATCCCGTGGGCTTGAGCCTTCGGCACAGATCTTGCGTTGGGTGCTGATTAGGTTTTATCTTGGCGCACTAGTGCGTTTCCTCAGCGGCGAGGTTTCCATGCCTAATCTTCCTCAGGTCTCGACCAATCAAGCGACCGCAGAAACTAAGGGCCAGAGCTCCAACTCCACGGCCAATCGCTTCGACTTCCTCATGGGTGTGACCGATGACAGCATCGAGAGCAAGTTCTCGTCTTTGCTGTCTTCGATGAAGACCAAGCTCGGCAGCAAGCTCAGTGGCTCCGGCGAGCGCAAGGAGGTCTTGACGCAGACCTTTGATGACATGCAAAGCAAGGCCGATGAGCTGCAAGAAGAGCAAGACGAAGAGGAGCGCAAGAAAAAGGAGCGCCTTGCCGCCGAACGCCACGCCCAAGAGGTCGCTGATGACCTGCACGCGGCTAATAACAAGCGCCTTGAGGCCAATGCTCAAGAGCTGCAGGCCGCAAGCCAAGAGCTGCAAGATCTGCACTCGATGCCGGTGAGCACCAGCAGCGCCGATGGCTCGAGCGTCGCGGTGCGCCCATCGGATATCTTGGCCTCGGCCATGGCTCGCCGTAGCAGCGGCGCTGCGGTTACGAGCACCGGCGCGGTCAGTGCCGCCTCCGCATCCAGTGCTAGCACCAGCACGGGTACCGGGCAGGGTTCCACCGATTTGGGTACGGATGCCGCCGCGGGCCTGACCCAAGGGGGCTATGGCACGGATGCACACAGCAAGAGCGCGCAAGCCGCCCGCGCGATGCTCAATGTCGATGGTGTAACCACCGAGCTCAACTCCGGTGACTTAGACGCGCTCAATCAGCAGACCGCAGCTACATCCCTTGATAAGGGTGCGGCGCTCGATGCTGAGTCCCTTGATAAGGGCGCGGCGCTTGATGCTGCTCCGGTCGAGGACAAGCTCGCCTCGTCTAATACCCAAGAGTTAAAGCAGCGCCTTGACGTGCTGGCGCGCGAGACCCATGTCTCTAAGCTCAGTTTGCAGATGGCCAACCCGGCAACCTTGGCTGCCGAGCGCCGCACGGCTCAGCAGCTGGCGCAACTGCCAACCTCGAACAATCAAGTCGCGTCCTTAACTGCGACCACCCCGACCCAGCAGAAGGTGCTCTCCGGCGCCATCACCCAAAGTGGCCCGACCTCCAGTGCTGAGGCTCTCACCCAAGGCGCCCGCAATGCCATTGCCGCCAACCATGGCGCAGAGGCCTCCTCTAAGGTCGCCAATCACGGTGCGGCACCGGAAGATGTCCAGCGCGTGGCCAGTCTAACCAATGCCCGCGTCACCGAGGGCAAGCATACTTCCGCCCAAGAGCTCACGCGCCAAGCCCTAAGCCAGTCGGGCTTTAAGAGCAGCAGCGCCGAAGTGGCTGCCGCTAAGCAAGCGGTGGTTGCTAACCACGGCGCTTCGAGCATGCCTAATAGTGAGCCCGGCGCCTCACAAGTAAACCCAGAGCTGGCGCGGCCGCATGGCGCGGATGATGTGAAGGCTCAAGTACAGCATAATCTCGCCCGAGACGTCAGCCACGGCGTAGATCTAGCCCAAGCGGCGGATAAGGGCGCCTCGGTTAAGGCGCAAGCGGCGCTCTTGCAGCTGGCCGAAGCGCAGCGCTCGGCCGGAGCGACTGAGGTCAACCCAAATCTTGAGACCTTAGTGCTTGAGATGCAGGGCAACAACTTAGACCTCGATGCGGCCAATAACGCCATGCTCGCGGCTATTCAGTCCTTAAAGCAAGGCCGGGAGGTCGGATCCTTTGCCCAATCCAACGCTGCGCTTTCACCGACGGCGGCAGCCATGGCCGCTCAAGCCTTTGGCCTAGGCGCTGCGAAGGCCTCAGCTCAAGCTGAAGGTCGCATCAACCCATTGACCGCCGGTCTCTATGAGACCTACGAGACCAGTGAGTTCTACGCCGCGATGTTCGGCGAAAACAGCGCCGAGGCGGTGGCAACCTTAACCGGAGCCAATGTTGGTAAGGACGAGGAGACTGAAGAGGCATCAGCTGAGGACGCCACTGCGGTCAATGCTCAGCCTGCGACTCCTACGGCGCCCGAGCAGCCGGAGGTACCGGTTGAGCTCTCGCGTTTTGCCTTTACCGGTGATGCCGAGACTGATGCCCAAGCCCTGCATGATCGCGTGATGCAGATGGCGGCGCGCAACTTAAAGCAGCTCTCGGTCGAGCTCAGCCCAAACTCCTTGGGCAAGATGAAGATTTCCATTGCCTTAAGCGACGACAACAACGCCATCGCAGTCTCGCTGCAGGCGGCCAATCCGCACACGCGTGAGCTTTTGCAGCAAGCGCTGCCACAGCTGCGTGATACCTTGGCCAAGCAAAACGTCGCCACCGACGTTAACGTCTACGACTACACTCGTGATACCACGACAACAGCGCAGGCCGTCGCCAACGCCGCCGCTCAGCAAGCTAAGAAGCCTGCGACCAAGACTGCTCCTGCCAACACGACTACGGCCAGCGCGACTAAGCCTGCTGCTCAGACCGCTCAAACTGCGGCTGCTAAGACCGAAGCGGCTAAGACCGAAGCGGCCGAGAACAGTGAATTTGTCCACCCAGCCACGCGCTATGTGCTGCCTGATATCACGGTGGCGCAGCTCTCTGAGAATGCGATGCGCCAGCGCGATAAGCTCAAGGTTGCGACCTTGGAAGATGAGATTGCCGCGCTCGATGCCAAGCGCGCTGCGCGCGGTGGTGCTGCTACCGATGAGCTCTTAGGTTCGGTCAGCGCTAAGGAGCTCGAGGAGATTGCGCAGGCGACGCTGCGTGATGCCGGAATCGATCCAAGCTCTGCTCCTGAGCTGCTCGCGGCTATGACGCCAAGCGCCGAGCCGTCTGAGGATAAGGTCGGCTTAGGCCCTGAGGACTTTGGTATTGAACGCACCAGCCTGACCCCAATGCCGGAGATTCGCGTTGATTTGACTGGTGTCACTCGCTCGGCCGAGGCGGCCTTGCTCGCCCAGAGCCCTGTGCCGGAGCGTAAAGCGCCACCGACTAAGGACACGACTACTACGGCTGCGGCCTTGGCGCACGCGAGCGCCGGTAATCGCCTACCACGGCGCCTGCGCCATCAGGCTCCGGCCAATACCTTGGCCTCAAGTGGCATCAAGCGCGCCTCGGATCATCCCGTACCGGGCATGACCCTGCGTGCCCGCGCGGCAGATGCTGAGCTGATGAGCTCTACGACCAATAGCCGCCAAGGGCAGGCCGCAGTCGCGCAGATGAGCCGCCTTGAGGCTTTGACTGCGCAGCTGGAAGCCGCCGCCGCTAAGGCCTAAACCCACGACGCTCTCGCTCCAGTCGGTGGCGCACCGGCTGGGCTTTGCTGTGCGTATGGGGTACGGGCACAGTCTTTGCAAAATTAGGGCAGCCCTAGGCCCTTGCTGAATCTTTGACTTGACAAGGAACGCCGCGCGCCGTGAGTTGAGGGCGCTTCTGGGTTTGCATATTTTGGGGATGAAGCAGCGAAAAGCAGGCAACGGAGAGAGAGAAATGTCAGATCAAGCTGATGATTTAGATAGTGGCTTTAAGTCAAAGTCACGCCGTAAGCTTCTTGCCATGATTGGCGTTGTGCTCGCCTTCATCTTGGTGGTAGGCGGCTATTGCACTTATGCCTACTTGTATCACAAGTGGCCGTTTGGCTCCTTGGGTAGCAGCGATGCCACCGTGATTGCCGGCCAATCGGTCTCCGGCGAAGATGCCGCGGCCTTGATGGCTGACCAGTATATCCGCTTTGATTCGGCCTTTACCTTCAATCTGCCGGGTGAGAACCGCCGCGGTCACATGGTGCAGGTTGATGTGGCCTTAGTGGTTCATGGCGTCCAGAACGCCGCTATGGCCCAGAAGCATTTGCCTTTGATCAGCGCCACTATCTCCGAGATCTGTGCGCAGCAAGATTACGAAAGCTTATCTAGCCCATCGGGTCGTGAGCGCTTCAAGCACCTGCTGCTTGATGGTATTAGAACCAAGCTCACGGGCGTGATCAACGATCCGCTGATCGAGCAGGTTTTGTTTACCAACTTCGTCATGCAGTAAGCTTGCGGTGGAGCTAAAGGACACGACTTGTTATGACTGAGTTCTTAACACAGGATGAAATCGACGCGCTGCTGCATGGCAACGACGAGACTGAAGACCAACAGGACTTTAATCCCGACGGTCAAGGCGTAAAGCCGTTTGACTTCGGCTCGCAGGAACGTATCGTCCGTGGACGTATGCCGACCTTGGAGCTGGTCGACGAGCGTTTCGCGCGCCACATGCGCATCAGCTTGTTTAACATGATGCGCCACTCAGCCGAAGTTACGTGGATCGGCGTCAAGATGATGAAGTTCGGCGAGTACGTCCAGACGCTCTACGTGCCGACCTCCCTGAACATGGTGCGCTTCCGTCCGTTAAAGGGCACAGCCTTGGTGACCTTAGAGGCGCGCTTGGTCTTCATCTTGGTTGAGAACTTCTTCGGCGGCGAGGGCCGTTTCCGCGCCAAGATCGAAGGCCGTGAGTTCACGCCAACCGAGCGCCGCATCATTCAAAAGCTGCTCAAGATGGTCTTTGAAGACTACAAGGAAGCTTGGGCCCCGGTCATGGACGTCGAGTTTGAGTACCTCGACAGCGAAGTTAACCCGGCCATGGCCAACATCGTCAGCCCATCGGAGATGCTGGTGGTCAACCAGTTCCACATCGACCTCGATGGCGGCGGCGGCGATATGCACATCGCCTTCCCATACTCGATGATCGAGCCAATCCGCGAGCTGCTCGATGCCGGTGTCCAGTCGGACAAGGGCGACACCGATGTACGCTGGAATAAGGCCTTACGCGAAGAGGTCATGGACGTGCAGGTTGACATGCGCGTTAAGATGTTAGACCTCGTCTTGAGCTTAGGTCAGATTATGGATCTCAAGGCCGGTGACGTCTTGAACGTCGAGATGCCGGAGAATCTTTTAGTATACATCGAGGATCTGCCGAGCTACCACGCCAAGCTGGGCCGCACCAAGGATAAGCTGGCGATCAAGATTTCCGATGTCCTCAAGCGTCCACCTTCGATGAAGAGCGACCTCTCGATCCTCAAGGGGTCGGGTATCAACATTGAGGACGACGATGACTTTGAAGAGTTTGATGACGACTAATCAGGTCGCCGCCTAGCGGCACGCCCGCTTGCGCGCATAGCGCGTTGCGCGCGGCCCGCATGACGCAGGCGCCGCCTGCGGCCCTGATAGTCTGCCCCGAATTTAGAGCAAGTCTCCGGCTTGGTTCCGGAGCGTAGGAGTAAGCCGAAATGTCGGAAATTGATAGCACTACCGATTGGAGCCAAGGTTTGCCTAGCACTGATGGCGATGGCATGGACGGAGGCATGAACACTGCCGAGTTAGAGCAGTTTGATGATCCTTCCAAAAGCAAGGCCCCGCTGTCGCGCGAAGAGCGCAAGAAGTTAGATGCGATCTTAGACATCCCTGTGACCATCACCATGGAAGTAGGTCATGCTAAGATCTCCATTCGTAACCTCTTACAGTTAAACCAAGGCTCGGTCATTGAGCTGGAGCGTTTAGCCGGTGAGCCGCTTGATGTCTTGGTCAATGGCACTCTGATTGCTCACGGCGAAGTCGTGGTCGTTAACGATAAGTTTGGTATCCGCTTAACCGACGTTATCAGCCAGGTTGAGCGCATTAAGAAGCTGCAGTAACCACGCACCCGGAGCTTATGGCCCCGGGGCTTTCGCTTCACATGGCGCCGCCTGCGGCGTCAGTTGCACCGCGCCCTGAGGGCTAATCGCAAAGTGTCAGTCGTCACAGTCTGGCACTTTTGTGTTTTTGAGTACCTACGTTTCTATGCCTGCTCGTATCGCCACTTGGCCCGCGCTTGTCGCCTTGCTCCTTGCCCCCATCCTCCTCCCAGCCGCCGCGGCTGAGGAGCCGCCCGCCGCCGCGGAGCAGCCTGCTGCCGTCACTGCCCCAGCGCCGCAGAGCGTAACTCAAGTAGGCGCCGCGCCGAATGGTGCTCAGTCTGAGAGTGCTCAGTCTGAGAGAGCTCTGCCGGAGGGCGCAGCTTCAGCCAGCGCGGGGGCGACGGTGGCGCAAGGCAAGTCCTTTGACGATACGCTCGCTAGCTTCACCCCAGAGAGCAGTGCGCGCCCCCAGCGCTCCGGGCCGTTGGCCGAAAACAATCTGAGTACCACCACCGGCATCGTCAAATGGCTGCTCTCGACCATTGCGATCTTGGGCGTGATTGTCCTTTTTGCCTTCTTGCTCAAGAAGTCTCGTCTCGTGCAGCGCACGGTCGGCCCCATGCGCCTTGAGGCGCAGATGGCGGTCGGCCCTAAAGAGCGCGTGGTGCAGCTGCAGGTAGGGCAGCGCCACATCTTGCTTGGTGTCACCAGCAACAGCGTAAACTTCCTGATGGAGCTGACGCCTGAGGCTGAGGTCAAGGCCGAGCAAAAGACTGAGTCTGAGCCCGCCCAAGAGACACGTCAGTATACGCGTGAAGAGTTTGACCGCTTTGCCGCGCAGTTCATGGCTTACATGCAAGAGCATAAGAGGAGCGACGCGCCCACGGCGGCCCCGTTTAGTGAGGTGCTAGCGCAGGCCTACGACCACACCACGCAGGCGGCACAAGAGTTTGAGGCGGGGGCGGCGAGCGAGACGGCCGGATCTAGAGCTGCAGGCAATGCGGCGGAGCTCGAGGCGCTTAAGCATACGCCGTGGGTGGCGGATACGGAGCTAGTCAGTGCCTCCGATCAGGAGGGCTTGCCGCCACTGCCGCAGAGCCTGACCCAAGGGGCGCGCCCGGATGATGCTCCGCCTGAGGGCAAGAGTGATAAGGAGCGCTAGGGTGTGGAACTTGGCGTGAACTTGGCTTGCTATCAGAGAATGTTTGATTGAGCTGACCGAAGTGTGAGGGGAAGAGAATGTTCTATCGCAACCTGAGAGGAGACGAGGCGCGGGCGCACCTTGCGGGGCTCAAACGCCTCTTGGTCGGCTCCATGCTGCTCGCTCTCATTTCGGGCGTGATCTTGTACTGGACGTCATCGGCCGCCTATGGCGCTGACCTTGATATGACCGCCTTTACCGTCAAGACCAATCCGGACGGTACCCAAGACTACTCGATCTCGCTGCAAGTGGTCATGCTCATGACGCTTTTGACCTTCTTGCCTTCGATCATCATCATGATGACCTCCTTTGTGCGCATCGTGGTGGTCTTGGCCATATTGCGTCAGGCCTTGGGCTTACAGAGTTCGCCATCCAATCAGATCTTGATTGGCCTTGCGCTCTTTATGACCCTGTACATCATGACCCCGACCCTAAACCGCATCTACAACGAGGCCATCGTCCCGTACGCCAACGACGAGATCCAAGCGCGCGAAGCCATTGAGATTGGCCAGCGCCCGCTGCATCAGTTCATGCGCGAGCAGACCCGTATGTCGGACTTAAACGCCTTTATGGAGTACGCCGACGTCCAAGTGAACACGGTCGAGGAAGTGCCGCTGCACGTCTTGATCCCGGCCTTCGTGGTCTCCGAGCTCAAGACCGCCTTCCAGATAGGCTTCATGCTGTTCTTGCCCTTCCTCATCATCGACCTCGTGGTGGCGTCCATCCTCATGGCCATGGGTATGATGATGCTCTCGCCGATGATCGTGTCCTTGCCGTTTAAGCTGATGCTCTTCGTGCTGGTGGACGGCTGGACCTTGATTATGGGCACCTTAGTGGCGTCCTATGGCATCGGAGTGCCCGTGTAGGGCAGCGCCCACAGGGCTGCAGGGCTAGCCCGCTGGGCAAGTTTTAGACAAGGAGGCACCCATGCAACCAGAGGTTTTTGTCGAAGTAGTGCGCTCGGCCTTGGGCCTAGTGGCGCTCTTGGTGTCCGCTTCGATTTTGCCTTCGCTCTTTGTGGGCCTGATGGTATCCGTATTCCAAGCGGCCACCTCGATCAACGAGCAGACCTTATCGTTCCTGCCGCGTCTTTTGATCACGGTGGTGGGCCTGATGTGGGGCGCGCACTGGGGCTTGACCAAGCTCATGGATTTCTTCTTTGAGCTGGTGCACTCCATCCCCTCGGTCATCGCCTAAACCAGCATTCAGGCCGTAAGGAAGGAGGAGGCAATGGGCATCAACTTTCTTGAGCCGTTCATGCTCAATGCGCTCGATTCGATCATGTGGCCGCTGTGCCGCGTGAGCGGCTTCTTCATGGCCTTTATGGCCTTTAGCGCCGGTTCCGTGCCGACACGCGTGCGCGCGCTCCTTGCGCTGACTGTGACCGTCTGCTTTTTGCCCAACATCCCGGCGGTGCGCACCGATATCCAAGCCTTCTCGGTCTTAGGCATTGTGACCACTATCTCGCAGGTGGTGATTGGCGCAGGCTTAGGCTTTATGACCCAGTACCTTGCGCAGTGCTTTGTGCTCGCGGGCCAAGCGGTCGCGATGCAAACTGGTTTGGGCTTTGCCTCCTTAGTTGACCCGGTCTCAGGCACCAACGCCCCAGTTATCGGCCAGTTCTTTACCGTGCTGTGCACCTTAGTCTTCTTTGCCGTCGACGGGCACCTCGTTTTCATTCGGCTCTTGCTCTTGAGCTTTGAGACGCTGCCGATTGCACCGGGCGCTTTTACGCCGCCGGGGCTTGAGGCAATCATCTTCTTTGGCGCCACCATGTTCCAATGTGCCCTGTCGACCGCCTTTGCCGCGATCTGCACCCTCTTGGTGGTCAACTTCACCTTCGGCGTCATGACCCGCGCTGCCCCGCAGCTCAACGTCTTCTCGATGGGCTTTGCCATTGCCTTGACGGTGGGCATGTTCGTGCTCGTAGTCAGCCTCAACTCCTTCATGGGCAATTTCACGATCGCGATCAACAGCGTGATGAGCGACACCTGCACCTTGATGGGCACCTCGTGTGAGGGTATCTTCTAGCAGCCGCACCGCCGCGCCGCCTCAGCCGCAGCACTGCCTGAGCCGCATTTCATGGGCAGCGCTAGGTTGAGCCAACGTTAGCTTAGGTGGTCACATGCAACAACATGAAGACGATAAAGATTGGGCCGCAGCTAAGGCGATCTTAGCTGAGCTCGCAAACGCCCATCAGGTGGTCTCAGCTCCGATGGATATGCGCAAGATCTTGTTGAGCGCCGGATGCCTGCGGTAGCTGAATGTGGTTGAGCGCGTCGAACAGCTCTGCCCGATGCCGGAACCGTTGCCGGTACCGCGCGGCGTGGTGGTGGCGCTGATGACGGTGATTTTGGGCGCAAGCCTTGCGCGCACCGTCGAGGGTGCCTGCGCCCAGCTGCAGGATCGCCCGCAGCTGCTTAACATGTTCGGGGGCAAGGCTATCTCGGTTTCTTAACTCAACTCCGAGTACATCAAGGATACGCTCGATGCGCTTGCAGGCAGCAATCTTAGTATCCTGTACCGCGATCTGGCCGCAGAGTACTGTGGGCGCTGGATGGTAGATGTGACGGAGCTGGTGGTCGATCAGACTTATATGGGCGCAGAGATCGGAGCGCGCCCGGCGCAGTACTGTACTTTGGGCCTAGGCGCGATGAGGGATTTTGTGAGCCTCTTGGCGCTCGGAGTGCAAGGAGGCACGGCTGAGCCCAGCGCTGACGATGGCACGTTGTTGCGTGGGAACTTAGCAGCTTTGACTCGGCACTTCCCCGAAGCTAAGTACGTGATTGGTGACCTGCATCTGCTCTCGCCGCAAGCGCTGGAGCTGATTCGCGCGCAGGGATTGCACTTGGTGGCGCGAGTGCCCGTGCGGTGGCGCGAGTGCCCGTGCGCAAGAAGCTGCCGCCGCTTGGGGGATCACCACCTTAAGCCCAGCCAACTTCCCGCTTAAGGGCTTGCTGATTGAGTTCCCAGAGCAAGAGCACTTCCTGCTCGTCACGACGGACGTAGAGCGGGCGTGGGTCATGCGGCGCCTGTATGAGCTCGGTCAAGGCAGTATCAACATAGAGCGCCATTAGCGCATCGTCAAATGCGCCCAGTTGCTGCCACAACTATCAGAAGCGCCTGAGCCGTGGGCCACGGCTTGGGTCGGGCTGGGGCAGATCGCCGCGTTGGTGCTTAACAACTTGGTAGGGCGGCTGTGCACCGCTCATGCCATAACCCCTAGTTGGCAGCCCAGCCGCTATGAGCTGTTAGACAGGGGTAAGGAGTTCGCTGAGCACCCGCTCTACTTGCAGCTCAACTTGGACACAGGCAAAGCCTTCTTTTTAACCGTGACTGCGGAGCAGTTTGCCACCTTTAGATCCTTGGGCCTTGAGTGGGTGGAGCTTCTAGACCCAAGAAGGTATCACCTCTAGGGCCACCGGCGCGCGCCCGAGCGGCCACCGGCGTGGCCCGGCCGCCGCGCCTCTGCCGCAGACAGCGCGTATGCGGATCGATTGGCCTGATCCGTCTTTGAGGCAAGTGTTTGGCATTGAGCCTTTCGAGACCTTGCCGTGCTAAAATCAGATATATACGCGCTTTTGTTGTAATATGGTAACATGGGTGATATGACCATACATAGTCTCAGCGCGCCATCGTCTGGAGCAGAAGGGAGGTCGCATGAAGTTTTACGAGTTACGTCCAAAGTTGCCGACGGGCTTGCAGTCGTTTGCGGACATCCGCAGCTCGGGCAATATTTACGTTGACAAGACCATGTTTGTGTACAGGATTGCACAAGTTAGGAGTCCGCAAGTGGTGACGCGGCCGCGGCGCTTCGGCAAAACCACGCTGCAGTCCGCCATAGAAGAGCTGTTCTTACATGGCGTTGCACCTTATGACGGACATGACTCCTACTTCAAGGGACTGGCCATCGAGCAGCTGTGGCAGGATCAGGGCCAGTACATGGTACTGCGTCTTGACTTTCAACAGCTGAGCTTTCAATGCAAAGTTGTCAAAGATTTTGAACTTAATTTGATTGATGCCTTAGTCGAGTTCTGCCAAGAGCATAAGCTTGCGGTACCAGAGAAGACTCGTGCTAGTGCGGCCTTCTTTAACAAGATGTTCGCTCAGTTGCAGCGCTGCTCCCTTGTGCTGCTGGTTGACGAGTACGATGCGCCTTTGGTCAACTATTTCGCCAATGAGACCGAGCTTGCAGCTTGCAAGGAGCTGCTGCGTAGTTGGTTCGGCTCAATCAAATTCCATTCAGATAAGTTCCGCTGTGTCTTCTTCACTGGCATTACCCGCTATCAGGATCTTGGCGTAGGCACGGCAGGCAACAACTTCGAGGACTTGACTAATAGCAGGAGTATGGCGGCCTGCTGTGGCTATACGCGGGACGAGCTCAAGCAGTACTTTGCTGACAACCTGCGCTATGCGGCATCGGTTCATGCTGGCTGCGCGCCCGAGGAGGTCAGCGATGCGCAGCTCGAAGAGCTGTTGGATCAGATGTCGGCTTGGTATGACGGTTACTCCTTCGATGGCTCGTCGCAAAACAAGGTCTTTTCTACTTGGTCGGTACTGCGGTTCTTTGGTGACGAGGACGCAGGTATACAGGAGCGCTGGAGCCTCGAGGAAAGCCAAGGTATGCCGCAGCTCCTCAAGCGATGCTTAGATCGGGTCGATCTCACGAAGTTGATTACCAAGATTGCGTCCGGTAATGTTGACATTGCGGTCAGTAAAGAGCTGTTCGTGCAGTCTTCGCTCGTCAATCCGCGGGCCAATCCTTACTCCTTACTGTGCCAAGCAGGCTATCTGACTCTCAGTCAACCCATTGTCGGCAGCCAATATGTGCACCTGAATTGCCCCAATGAGGAGATCCGCCTTGCATTTGGCAAATTGATCGCGTGGCAGCTTTTTAATAAGGAAGATTTTTATTCGCTTGAATACACCAAGGAAGCGTTGGGGGTTCTAAGCCGCCATGACCCAGATGAGCTCTTGACCCATTTCGCGCACCTCTTTAACGTGGTGCCTTACGATCACTTTGCTGTTGATTGTGAGAGTTTGGTGGCGGCGCTGATTAGCTTCCACTTGTTCGCACTGGGGCTCAAGCCGCGCTTAGAAGCGGTTAACAACAAGGGCAGGGCCGATTGTATTTTTGATCTCCCGGCGCACGATCTCACGATCGTCTTTGAGTACAAGTATGAGGAGAGCGACAACCCTGCGGTATGGGCTTCAGATCTGGAGAAGGCCATCGAGCAGATCAGAGAGCGTGACTACGGCAACAATGTCACCAGTATGCGTACGGTGGCGCGCTTTGCTTTGATCTATTGCTCAGCCCCAAGTCAACGCACCATAGTGCTGGTCGGCCAAGAAAGCGTGTTTGACCGATACTAGTAGGCAGATGCGCAGCAGCTCTTAAAGTAAGGAGCAATGGCGTATACCGCCGCGGAGATGGCGAAAGCTTTTGAGTGAGAGTGGAAGGCTGCCGCGCGGCGGGCATAAGAAAGGCCGGTGCCCTGAGGTACCGGCCTTTCTTTGCAGGAAGCTGCGTTTTATTCGATCGAGCTGTCGTCGCCGCCCCCGGAAAAGTCGCCGCCGCCCATCTCGTCGTCGGCGCCCACGGTGCACAGGCGGTGCAGACGACGTGGCTGGATCACTTGCAGATACTTCTTGAAGATCTTGGCATAGGGATCGGTGATGACGTCGTCGGAGTGCAGTTGCTCTAAGAAGACCTTCTCGGTCTCGTCGGCAGGCTTACGCTGGCCTAAGTGCAGCTCCATCATGGCGGTGCCGCACTGCTCTAAAATGCCACTTTCACGAATCGAGAACTCGCCCGAGCGCCGGATGCCGCGGGCAAAGTGTTGAAAGTCGTTAAACTGCTTTTCAGATTCAAAGCTCATGATAGAAGTCCCCTCAACGAACTCAGGGTGGAGGTGGCAAGACGAACCAACCTCTCGGCTTAGCTCAAAAAAGTGCGGCTTATTGTAGCCTATTTGCTGCGCCAATGGGGAAGCCGAAGGCAAAAAGACGCCGCAGCGGAGGCCCTGCGCGCGCGTAGGGGCTACTTAGTCTTTGAAGTTAGGGACGCGCTTTGCTAAAATCGCGTGAGATTGACGGCGCCGCGGGCGTATTTTGCGCTAAAATGGCCCGCCCTCGTCCCTTCGGGGCGCCCGCTTGAGCGTTCTAGGCCTAAGGTGGGGCCTCCTCGGTGGGGCGCAGGCGCAGTTTAGAGCCCCCACGCTGCAATTAGCTGCGCTTAGGGCGCATAAAGGCCACCTCGAGTGCGCTCGTGGCGCCTCGCGGGCTGCGCTAACGGTTGCGCTCGCGGCGGTGCTCGCTGCGGCGGCGTGCGCAGACAGCTTGGCCTTGAGCTCAGCTAATTGCATGGTGGGGCTTGTGTTTTGGATGGAGAGCGCGATGGATTCGGTCGAGAAAATTCCACGCAACTTTATTACAGACATCATCGATGATGACCTCAAGGCAGGGCGCCATGATCATGTCGCAACCCGCTTCCCCCCTGAGCCTAATGGTTACTTACACATCGGCCACGCCAAGAGCATCTGCTTGAACTTTGGCCTTGCCCGTGACTACCACGGCACCTGCAATCTGCGCTTTGACGACACCAATCCGGTCAAGGAGGATATGGAGTACATCAACTCCATCAAGCGCGATGTGCAGTGGCTGGGCTTTCAGTGGTCGGGCGAAGTGCGCCACTCCTCGGACTACTTCGATCAACTCTACCAGTTTGCCTTAGAGCTGATCGACAAGGGTTTGGCCTACGTCGATGAGCTGACTCCTGAGGCGATCCGCGAGTATCGTGGCACCTTAAAGGAGCCGGGCAAGAACAGCCCTTATCGCGACCGCTCCATCAAGGAGAATCGCGCGCTCTTTGAGAAGATGAAGAATGGGGGCTTTGAGGAAGGTAAGGCCTGCCTGCGTGCCAAGATCGACATGGCTTCGCCTTTCATCTGCATGCGCGACCCGGTCATCTACCGTGTCCGCTATGCCACCCATGCCTTGACTGGTGATAAGTGGTGCATCTACCCGATGTACGACTTCACCCACTGCATCTCAGACGCCATCGAGCACATCACTCACTCCATCTGCACCTTGGAGTTCCAAGACAACCGCCGTCTCTACGACTGGGTGTTAGAGCACATCTCCATTGATTGCCACCCTCATCAGTACGAGATGAGCCGCTTGAACTTAGAGTACTCGATTACCTCCAAGCGCAAGCTTAACCTCTTGGTCAACGAAGGCTATGTCGACGGCTGGGACGATCCGCGCTTAACCACGATCTCCGGCCTGCGCCGCCGCGGCTATACCCCGGCTTCAATCCGCGAGTTCTGCCGCCGCATCGGTGTCACCAAGCAAGAGAACACGGTGGAGATGACCGCTCTTGAGTCCTGCATCCGCGAGGACTTAAATGCCAATGCACCACGCGCCATGGCGGTATTACACCCGCTCAAGCTCGTGATCGACAATTACGGCGCCGCAGGCGTCACCGCCACCTCGTTTACGGTGCCGAACCACCCAGATAAGCCGGAGCTGGGCACGCGCGAGATCTCCTTCTCCAAGGAGCTCTTTATCGATGAGGCCGACTTCCGCGAAGAGGCTAACAAGCAATACAAGCGCTTGAAGCTCGGCGGCCTCGTGCGCCTGCGCCACGGCTACATCGTTAAGGCCACCTCCTGCGAGAAGGATGAGAATGGCAAGGTTACGTGCGTGCACGTCGAGGCCATCCCGAACTCGATCGGCTGCGATGTTGAGGGCTGCAAGCCCAAGGGCGTAATCCACTTTGTGGACGCTAACCATTACTTTGATGGCAAGGTCATGCTCTATCAGCGCCTGTTTACGGTGCCTAACCCGGGCGCCGCTGAGGACTTCTTAGCGTGCGTTGATAAGAACTCGGTTGAGGTGATCGAGCATGCTGCCTTAGAGGCCTCCTTAGCTCAAGCTAAGGTGGGCGATAGCTTCCAGTTTGAGCGCGAAGGCTATTTCTGCGTCGATAGCAAGTACTCAACTGAGGGCCATCCCGTCTTTAACTTAACGGTCGCTTTGCGCGAGACCAAGAAGGCTCAGGCTTAAGCGCGTTCAGGAGATATCCATGTCTGATAATGATGATTTCGAGAAGAGCAACGATCCGCTTACTCCGCCACCTGGTTCTGATTACGAAGTGCCATTCATCTTCCACTCAGACTCGCCACTAGAGCGCGCCTTCGACAAGGCTGAGCACTGGGTACGAGTTGGCGTGCGCCCGGATCACATCTTCTTAGATGATCGCAGCATGTCGGTCATCAACTTCCATAAGATCATGCGTGACCCGCTGCTTGCGCAAGCGGGCGTCGACCGCTTTGTTGACTTCCGCTGCTCGCTGACCTTATCGGAGACGGACGTTGACGCCGTCTTCTCGTCGGTCTGCTACTACGAGCCTGATTGCGAGCCGGTCTTCATCAACCAGTACGACCCTGAGCTCAGCTCGATCAAGGAAGTCCTGAACATGGTGGCCGAGAACCTCTTTAATTACTTAAAGAAGCCACTGATTCGTCCAGGCATGGCCGAGTAGTAAGCCGCCTTGTTTAGAGCACGCGCCTCAGGCGCTCTTGTCTTAGCGCAAGGGCCCTGAGGCGTGTTTGTTTGCGCGCTGTCCGCGCGCGGAGAGCTACCCGCCGCGCTCGCGGCGCTTGGCCCAGCGCGCGATCCGCCGCGCTCCGCTACGCGGGCACCGCGACATGCACGTCGCCTCCGGCGGGCCCGCGCGGTGGAACTTAGCGCCGTAGCGCCAGTCAGTTGCTGTGGCGGTGCTCAACTCAATGCTTTAGAATAGTTGCAAGAGGCAATGCCCGAGCGCCCGCGCAGCTGCGCTGCGTGCGCAGGCGAGCATTGCGCGCTGTGAGTGGTCGTGTGAGGCACCACGCTGTCACGGGTTTTAGGAGTTTTCAGATTGTCACACCTCAAGTTATCTTCCTTAGCCATGGCCCTAGCACTGGGCTCCAGTGCGGTAGTGCTGAGCGCTTGCAGCGCGATGAGTGACGCGTATGACTACCTCACGGACGCCACCGATGGCCCAGTCAAGGAGCCAACCGGTTACTATCCGCACGCCCACGCCCAAGAGCTGGTCGATCCGCTGCAGGTTCCGGCTGACTTAGCCCAGCCTTATACCGACAAGACCTTTACCGTCCCGGAGGTCGCGGTCACCAAGGAGAGCCGTACCTTGGTCGGTGCCAATATGGACGTGCGCCCACCGGTCGTGGCCCAGGTCTCGGAGATGGGCATTGAGGTCAGCAACTCCGATCAGGACGCTGTACTGTGGTTTATGCCATACAACCAGTTTGGCGTGCAAAACGAGCAGGATGCGTGGGACTTGCTCACGGCGGCTTTGAGCTTCATGAACGTGCCGGTGGCTAACGCCGACCGCGAGCGCTTGATCTTAGATACTGCCGCCTGCGACTACAACGCTTTTGGCGAGCCATATGACTCGGTCTCCGCCGAGTTTGAGGCGCGCCGCTACAGCCAGACCTACAAGATTCAAGTAGGCCACTCGATGGCAGGTCAGGTCGGCTACTACATCGCCCTCATCTCCTCGAGCTCCTTTAGCGCCGACGGCGACCCGGTCGGCGAGACCTTAAACCTGCGCCAAAAGAGCAGTTTTGCCGTGGGTATGGGCAATAGCATCATCAAGGCGATGATGCTGCAAGCCCAATCCCAAGAGGAAATCCCAGACACCATTCAGGTACTGCTCTCGCGTGATAACAACGACCAAGATGCTCTGATCGTCCAAGCGCCATACAGCGCTACTTGGAACGTGCTGCGCGGCCTGTTAGAGCAGTACTCGTTTACCATCGACGAGTACTCGATCTCGCGCTCGAGCTACACCGTCGTGGTCAGCGAAGAGGATCCTGAGTACTACCGCGCCTTAGGCGTCGAGCCATTTGGTCTTGAGAGTGGTACTTACATCGTGCGTCTGGCCGTCGCGGGCGACAACACCGTCATCACCTTCTACGACGAGGACGATAAGCCGCTGCCGACCACCAAGGTCGCCGCCTTGTACGCAGGCTTCGCTCAAGCGCTGCAGCAAGAGTTTGCGATTTATAAGCGCGAGGGCGCAAATTACCTTGCTAAATTCTTAGAAGAAGATTAAGATCGGCCTCGCTCAAGAGGTACAGAGTTCGGCCCGGAGCGCGCACGAAGGTGCGGGCCCCACCGGATCTGAGCGTAGACAGCAGCTTGAAGGCAGCAGCGCAGCTGCGTGCTAGCTGCAAGGCCTGCCGTAAAGCTCAGGGCGGGAGTCGAAGCAAATTCTCTGACCTCAGTTGTTAGCTTTATATCGTAGGTTTCGAAGATGGAAAAGAAACAGGAACTCTATCGCGGCAAGGCTAAGTCGGTTTACGAGACTGATGACCCAAATCACTACATCATGTACTTCCGCGATGACACCTCGGCTTTTGATGGCAAGATCATCGAGCAGTTAGAGCGTAAGGGTCGCACTAACAACCGCTTCAACTTCTTCATCATGAAGAAGTTAGAAGAGGCGGGCGTTCCTGTTCACGTCGAGGAGTTACTCTCCGACCGCGAGTGCTTAGTCAAGAAGCTCAAGATGCTGCCAGTTGAGTGCGTTGTCCGTAACGTCGCTGCCGGCTCCATCTGCAAGCGCTTAGGCGTGGCCGAGGGCACCGACCTCAATCCACCAACCTTTGAATTCTTCTACAAGGACGACGCTCTGCACGATCCAATGGTCAATGACTCCCACATCATTGCCTTTGGTTGGGGTACCCAAGAGCAGATCGACGAGATGAAGGCTCTGTCCTACAAGATCAACGAGGTCTTAAAGGATCTCTTCGACAAGGCAGGCTTAATCTTAGTTGACTACAAGCTCGAGTTCGGCCTGTTCGAGGGCAAGCTCTACTTAGGCGACGAGTTCTCGCCTGATGGCTGCCGTCTGTGGGACAAGGAAACCCGCAAGAAGCTCGACAAGGATCGCTTCCGTCAGGGCTTAGGCGACGTCATCGAGGGCTACGAGGAAGTAGCTCGCCGCATCGGCTGCCCACTCTAATCAGAGTCTAAGCAGCTTAGCTCTAAGCGCCCCGAGTCACTCCCCCAAAGCAGGGAGGGTGACCCGGGGCGTTTGTTTTGGGCGTGCCCCATGACAGAGCGTGTGGGAGCCAATCTTTGCTTGGTTTGTGATATGGGGCAATAGTGGGGCCTTGGAGCCTTGCTCAAGTTCCTAGGGCTTACTAGAATTGGGATCTTAGATTACAGCAGGGGCCTGACGCCCTTGCCCCGCCGGGTAAGCCCACAGGGCAAGCCTGCAGCGCGAGCGGCGCTTTGAGGGCCTGCGCTCGCAGCGGGCAGGTGCTCGCAGCGATGGGAGCGCTATGCTGGCATGATCCCTAGTTTAGGGGCCTCAGCCCCCGGGTACTATTCGTAGGAACGCACAATGCCAATTAGAAAGCGTAGAACTAAGATCGTCACCACTTTAGGTCCAGCCACTGATCGTCCCGGTGTGCTCGAGGAGCTGATCCGCGCCGGTGCCAACGTGGTACGTTTAAATTTCTCTCATGGTACCTTTGAGGATCACCAAAAGCGCGTTCAGATGGTGCGCGAAGCCTCGGCCAAGCTCGACTTGCCGGTCGCCATCATGGGCGACTTACAGGGCCCGAAGATCCGTATTGGCAAGTTCAAGGATGGCCCGATCCTGTTAAAGCATGGCGATATCTTTGTGTTAGACGCCGATCTGCCGCTGGATGCTGGTACCCAAGAGTCGGTCGGCCTTACCTACCAAGAGCTGCCGCATGACGTCAAGCCGGGCGACATTCTGCTGCTCGACGACGGCCGCATTCAGCTTGCGGTCACCAAGGTCGAAGGCAACCGCATCTTCACCACGGTAATTGTGGCGGGCCCACTGTCAAACAATAAGGGCATCAACAAGCAAGGCGGTGGGCTGTCAGCCCCAGCTTTAACGGTTAAGGACAAGGAAGATATCCGGCACGCTGCCGACTTAGGCGTAGACTACATCGCCGTCTCCTTCCCTCGCTCGGGTCAAGATTTACAAGAAGCTCGCCGCTTACTGCGCGAGGCTGGCTCCAACGCCCACATCGTGGCCAAGGTCGAGCGTGCTGAGGCGGTCGCCTCTGAAGAGGCGATGCGCGATATCGTCATGGCCGCTGACGTGGTCATGGTCGCCCGTGGTGACTTAGGCGTGGAGATTGGCGATGCCAACTTGATGGCGGTACAAAAGCGCCTCATCAACTTCGCCCGTGGCTTAGACCGCGCCGTGATCACCGCGACCCAGATGATGGAGAGCATGATCAAGAGCCCAATGCCAACCCGTGCTGAGGTCATGGACGTATCCAACGCCGTCTTAGACGGTACTGATGCCGTGATGCTCTCGGCTGAGACCGCCGCCGGTGACTACCCGGTAGAGACGGTACGTGCCATGTCGCAGGTCTGCTATGGCGCTGAGGCCGAGGTCAAGAAGTCGGGCTATCGTGCTGACCGCATCTTCGAGACCGCCGAAGAGACCATTGCAGTATCTTCGATGTTCGCCGCCAACCACTTAGCGGGCATTCACGGCTTGGTCGCCTTCACCGACAGTGGCCAATTACCGCTGCTCATGTCCCGTTATCGCTCGGGCCTGCCAATCTTTGCTTTCTCGCGCAGCGAGCAGGCAGTACGCTGGATGAGCATGTACCGCGGCGTATTCCCATTCCTCTTTGACAACTTAGCTTATCCAAACCGCGACGAGCTGATGGAAGCCATTAAGCGCTACCTGCAAGAGCGTGGCCTTGCCAGCTCCGGCGATAAGCTGGTCGTCGCCTTCGGCGTCGCCATGGGCCACTCTGGCCACACCGACTCGATGCGTATCGTCACGCTCTAATCGACCGCACCGCTCCGCCGTGCCCGCCCCGCGGGCCCTTACAGAGGCTTGGTTTTGCAACCAAGCCTCTTTGCGCTGCGCGCCGCCCAAAGGCTCAAGCAGCAGGGGCCGTCCCCATTGGCATTTCGGCCACTCTTGCAGCGGCTACGCTCGCCGCTCGCCGCTTCACGCTGCGTCCCGGTAGCATTGGTCTCTAAGGGGACAGAGCGATGGCTGTCCGACCCTTGCACGCAAGATTGCGCAGGCCAAGGCCCTGCATGTGGCCCAAGTGGCCCCAGCCTTCCCCATAGAGACCCACGAACTGCCCGCAGCGTGGGGCGGCAAGCGGCAAGCGCCGCCGCTGGAGCAGTGGGCCAGCCGAGGCAGCCTAAAGC
>CALXNA010000038.1 GCA_944389615.1 uncultured Anaerobiospirillum sp.
GAGCTCAGCTCGGGGCAGCTGGTGGTCTTTGAACACGACTTGGCCCACAACGAAGGTCTCTACGAGCAATGCCTCAAGGAGCTCGCTCCATACCAGATCGACCGCTTCATCCACTGCGCAGGCTTGATTTACCTTAAACCAATTCACCGCACCACACATCAAGAGTGGCTTAGTATGTATGAGCTGCATCTCTTTGCCTTAAGCGAGATCATGCGGGCTTTGGTGCGTTTGAGCCGTTTGCATCATGAGCTGTCCGTGGTTGCGCTCTCCTCGGTCTCAGCACATGGCGGCCTGCTTCAGAGTGCCGCCTATGGCATGAGCAAGGAGAGTGTCGAGCACTACATTCGCCTGCTCAATAAGCAGCTCAATAAGCAGCTCAATGCGGTGCCACAAAAGCGCTTAGCGCCACCGACAGAGGCACTGGCTGCGGCTGAAGCTATGACCGATCCAGCTCAGCGGGAGCATGCGCTGGTTCTGGCTAAGACCCAAGCGGGGTTGAGACTGCGCATCAATGCCTTGGCTCCGGCTATGATCAACACTCCTATGGCAGGTGGGAGCGAGGACATCCTCGATGAGATGTACTACATCCCGCTCGAGGTCATCATCCACTGGATCTTCGAGATCCTAGAGAACCCATACATGAGCGGCCAAACCGTGGTGCTCAACAACGATTTCGTCTATTAAGGAGAGCCGCATGAAGACCTATTTAATTACGGGCGCGACCTCGGGTATCGGTGAGGCCTGCGCCCGGCGCTGCTTTGAGCAGGGCGATCGGGTGGTGGCCCTGTGCCGCAACCTTGAGAAGGCCCAACAGCTGTTTGGCCCAGAGCTCAGCTCGGGGCAGCTGGTGGTCTTTGAACACGACTTGGCCCACAACGAAGGTCTCTACGCGCAATGCCTCAAGGAGCTCAAGCCCTTCGGCATCGATCGCATGATCCACTGCGCCGGTTTTAGCTTGATCCAGCGCCTGACCAGCGCGACGCATGAGCAGCAGCTTAAGATGTACGAGACCCATGTGCTGGCCTTAACCGAGATTGCGCGGGCGCTCTTGCGCTTGCGCCGTGGCGAGCTGTCGATGTTGGCGCTCTCCTCGACCTCGGCAGCGATCTACTATTTGGCGGCGCCGATCTACAGCATGGCTAAAAACAACATTGAGTACTATGTGCGTTTGCTCAATAAGCAGATCAATGCTCAGCCTAAGCGTTTGCCGCCGCCTGAGGCAGCGCTGCGCGCGGCCGAGGCTATCACCGATCCTGAGCGCAAGGCGCAGGCGCTGACCGTGGCGCAAGCCCAAGCGGGCCTGATGGTGCGCATCAATGCGCTGGCGCCGTGCTTTGTCAACACGCCGATGGTGCAGAGTGACTTCTTGGTCGAGCAAGGCCTCGCTATGTCCCTGATTCCGATGGATGTGGTGGTGGATACCATCATGTGGATCTTGGAGAGCCAGTATATGAGCGGGCAAGTTGTGACGCTTAACAACCAAGTCACGTGCTAGGTGAGCACGAGGTTGAGGCGAGCTTAGTGGGCGGTCATGTTTGAGTTACTCTTTTTACTCCTGCCGATTGCAGCTGCCTATGGCTACTACATGGGACGTAACTCCTATAAGGACAAGCGTGCCAAGAAGAAGACCGAGCAGACCAACAACTACCTCAAGGGCGTGGACTTCTTCATCAACAACGACCGCGACCAAGCGGTGGACAAGTTCATCGCCTACCTCAACGAAGCCAACCCGACCTTTGAGTCGAGTCTTGCCTTAGGCAACCTCTTTCGCCAGCGCGGTGAGGTCGACCGCGCCATCTCCTTGCACACCTCCCTTGCCAATAACGAAGAGGTCGAGCCCTATGAAAACGAGCTGGCGCAGCTCGAGCTCGCCTGCGACTTTATGAGCGCGGGCTTGCTCGACCGGGCCGAGGCCATCTTGCAGGATATGGTGCCCATCCCGCGCCAGCGCAAGAGCGCGGTCGCGCTGCTGGTCAAGCTCTATGAGCAAGAGCGCGACTTCGATAAGGCTATTGCCATCGGCAAGGAGCATCAAGACGTCCTCTCGCAGAGCTCCCTCATTCGGATCTGCAACTACCATTGCGAGCTCGCGCAAAACGCCTTGGTCGCAGGCAAGTTCAAGGACGCCTTAGAGTCGTTGTCCACGGCCCACGCCCTAGTGCCGAGCAGCATTCGCCCGAGCCTCTTGCGCGCTGAGCTCCTGTTAAAAGAGCAAGCAGCACAGCGCGGCGTCATCAGCAGCGCCCAGCAGGTCAGCACGCGCCGCGAGGTCGTGGCTCTGCTCCAACAAATCTCTGCCGCCGACCACGCCACCGGTCCCTTCCTACTCGAGCTCTTGCGCAAGGCCTTCGCCCCCGCAAGCAGCGAAGCGCTGCCGCAAGATCCCGCCTACAAGCAGGCGCTCACGGAGTTGGCGCACCAAACTGGCAGTGCTGCGGTGCTGGTGGAGCTGGCGCACTATCTGGCCCAATACGAAAGCCGTAGTGATGCCGAGCTCTTGCTGCTCAACGCCATCAAGGAGCGCCCCAACATCAAGCTGTACTCGGCCTATATGGGCCTGCGCTCGCAAGAGCAGACTGAGCCCAGCGACAGCGAGAGCATCATGCAGCTCAAAAGCCTGATCGATGCCCAGATCGCGCGCCACAGCGTCTACAGCTGCAAGAGCTGCGGCTTTGAGTCTTCGATGATGTTCTGGCAATGCCCATCGTGTCGCCGCTGGGATACGATGCGCCCCAAGCGCGCCATCGACGGCGATTGACGGCGCCGCTGCATGCCCAGCGCCGCAGCATGCCCAGCGCCGCCGCGTGCCCTGCGCCGCAGCCTGCCCACAGCGCTGGCCACAGGCGCGCCGTGCGCTTACGCCGCGCGCAGCTCGGCGCGGGTGTGGCAGCACACGGACGAAAGGGGCGTACAGGCTTGTGGTATAGTGATTACGGTTGCTTGACGCTTCAAACTTGAGGAAACTACTATGTTTGACCCAAAGGTCATTATTGCCCTTGATTATGACAACGATGCTGCCGCCTTAGACTTCGTCTCGCGCATCGATCCGAGCACTTGTAACCTCAAGGTCGGCAAGGAGCTCTTTACCATCGCAGGCCCTAAGCTCGTTTCCAAGCTCGTCGACTTGAACTTCCGCGTCTTCTTAGACCTCAAGTTCCATGATATCCCCAATACCACCGCCCAAGCCGTGAAGGCTGCCGCCAGCCTCGGCGTCTGGATGGTTAATGTCCACGCCTCCGGTGGCCGCGTCATGATGGAGAAGGTCGCCAATGAACTCGAGAAGTTGCCTGAGACGGTGCAGCGCCCGATCGTGATCGGCGTGACTGTGCTCACCTCAATGGATCAAGCGCAGCTCAACGACATCGGCATCACCTGCACCCCACAAGAGCAGGTACTGCGCCTAGCCCGCCTCACCAAGGAATCTGGCCTCGACGGAGTGGTCGCCTCGGCCCAAGAAGCGGCCTTGATCAAAAAGGAGTTAGGCCCAGACTTCGTTACCGTCACCCCGGGCATTCGCCCAGTTGGTGCTGCCTTAGGCGACCAAAAGCGCGTCATGACGCCGGTCGACGCCATTGCCTCGGGCTCGGACTACTTAGTCATTGGCCGTCCGATCACCCAAGCCCCTGACCCATGCGCGGTCTTAAAGGCGATTAATCACGACCTCTACCAGTTCATGGCGCAGCGCTCCGGCGTGACCGCCTAACCATAAGCAACCGTTGCCACGTATCTTCCCGCCGCAGGCTGATCCTCCGTGACCAGCTTGTTTGCTCTGCGCCGCCACCAGCTGGCGCCGCCCGGTGGGCTTGCGCTCAGGGCCGCGCCCGGCGGCCCAAGGCTCGCCCGGCGGCGCCAGAATGGCTTAGATATGCCCAAAATGGAGCATTGGGCCTGCGCTTTTACTGTTTTCGTGAGCATGGTCATGAAGTCGCAATCGGCTTCCTAGATCTTAGGTGGCTCTTTGTTATGATGACACTGCACGAACAGTTCTGGCCTTCTTGGCGCAGAATGTTTGAGCTAGGAATATGAACTTTTGCCCTTTGCTTAAGTCAAAGTAGGCGCTAAAAGTTGGAACCCGTGGTGGGCTCGCCCCGCTTTGTGCTTAAGTTAAACACATGCTGACGCTGCGCTGGCGCTTGTTATGTTTCCGGTAACTGTTATGGTAACAGTAAAGAAGCGCTGATTGGTGGGACGCAGCGGCAAGGAAGTTGCTATGAGAGTAATCATCATGCGCCATGGAGAGGCGATGTTTGAGGGCCCAGAGCGGGTACTGACGTCGCGCGGCCGTGAAGAGGTCAAGATGACGACCTTAAAGCTCTTAAGCTCTTATAACATCACTAAGATCTTCTGCTCCCCTAAGAAGCGGGCGCTGCAAACGGCCCAAGTCGTCCACAGCCTGCTCAAGGGCAGCAACGTCCCCGAGGTGCAAATCCTCCCTGAGCTCGCCCCGATGGGGTCAGCCTCGCAGGTCTTCGATTACGTAAACGCCGTCGCCTCCGAGAGCGACACCGTGCTGCTTATCTCCCATATCCCGCAAGTGCTCAACCTCGCCGATGCCTTTACCGCCGTCGACTGCGACGTGCCGCGTTTTGTCACCGGGGGTGCTTTGATCTTGCAGCAGAGCGCGGGCGCCGGTTACGCGCGTTTTGTGCCCGAATCCTTCTTCACGCCCAGTAGTGAATTGATCTACCCTCCAGTCCAAGGCGTCGCCGCCCGCTACCATACCGGCAAGCCGAGCGCCGTGGCCGCTCAAGTCGCGAGCCCCGTTGCCAGTCCAGTTGCCGCCAGCCCAGTACCTTGGGACAGCGTCCCAAGTACCCTTATGGGCACCGCCCACGCTTTGATCAGCACTTCCCCCAACACTTTTGCCAGCGCCAACGCTTAAAGCGCCGCGCCGCACTTTCCTTTGCCTTTTGACCTTTGCCTTTTGAGCCAACCACCGTGGCGCATATCCTGCGCCGCCGGGGCTAAGGTGCGGCTTTGAGCTTGCCTGCGTTTTTATGTACTGTAATATGCTGGGGGCTGACAGCGCAGGTAGGGTGGATTAAGATAGGCGCAGGAGAGCTTACTTATGGTGGCTTAAGAGGGGGCGCGGTGAACGAGATTTGGGCGTTTTTGCAGCAGCCGGAGGTGATGCTGCACATCGAGGCCATGGTCTTGGGCTCGGCGCGCATCGTCATCTTTGTCTCGATGGTGCCCTTTTTGGGGCCGCAGCTGACCACGGCGGTCATCTTGCCCTTGGTGCTGGCCTTCTACCTGCCGCTGCATCCGTACCTCATGACCATCGTCGAGCCGTGGGATCTCAGCACCTTTGCCGGGGTGGTCTCCATGGTGGCCTTGCTGGTCAAGGAGCTCTTTATCGGCTACCTCCTCGCCTTTATCTGCTCATGCCTCTTCTACGTGGCCCTCAGTGCCGGTACCATCATCGATAACCAGCGCGGTGCGGCGCAGGCCATGGGCTCTGACCCTCTGGCCGGAGCTGAGGCCAGCCCCTTGGGGGCGCTCATGCTGATGGCGGTGGTGACGCTTTTCTTTAGCTCGGGCGCCTTTGTCAACTTCATCAGCTTCTTGTACGGCACCTATACCCTGTGGTCGCCCTTCTCCTTGCTGCCGTCCTTGCTCAACGCCAATCTGGCGCTCTACGCCTTGGACAATCTTGACTTCTTGCTCCTCAACGCCGTCTTAGTGGCCAGCCCCTTCATCTTGGTAGCGCTGCTCTCGGACGTGGCCTTGGGCCTCATCAACCGCTTTGCTCCGCAGCTTAACGTCTTCATCTTGTCGATGCCGATCAAAAGCGGTATCTGCGCCTTGCTCATCATCTTCTACTTAGGGCCTTTCTTAGACCACTTCAACGACCTCTTCGGCGTCTTGGCCGCCCATATCAAGACCTTAGGGGTCATTTTGGGCCCGACGCCATAGTGCCGCGGAGCGGCGGTGCTTGCTGCTGGCGCCGTAGGTAGGTAAGGAGCGCTGCGGCCAGCAGCGCTTGCCCAAGGCATAGCCACTGCCCTAAGTTAAGCCCAGCGATGGTACCGACGCTGCGGTCAGGCTCGCGCCAAAACTCAAGCACAAAGCGCATGATCCCATAGAGCAGAGCAAAGCTACAGGTGGTCACGCCGCTCCGTGGGCGGTAGCGCCACGCTTGATAGCAGAGGATGGGGGCGAGCAGCAGGGCAAGGGCGGCCGCCTCGTAGAGCACCACTGGATGGCGATAGGTCAGGCCACTGGGCTCTAAGTACATGAGAGCGAAGGGATTGGCCGGGTTCGATACGGTGCCATAGATCTCGCCGTTGAGGAAGTTGCAGATGCGCCCCAAGGGCAGCATGATGAGGGCGACCCACGTCGCTTGGTCGAGCAAGTACCACGCGCTTGCGGGCCTGCCGCCTAAGCGGGCGGTGGAGCGGCTTAAGAGAAAGGCACCGAGTCCGATACCGAGCAGGGCTCCGTGAAAGGACATACCGCCGTGATAGAGGGCGAGGATCTCCGCGGGGTGCTGGGCGTAAAAGCGCGGCTCATAGCAGAGGACGTAGCCCAAGCGCCCACCTACGATGGTGCTCAGGCTCAGGTAGCTGCCATCGTACAGGGCAAGGAGCAGGCTGCGGCCTTTGAGGTGTAAAAGCCCGGTGAGGGCGACAAAGCCCGCAAGGTAGCTCAGGCCATACCACGACACGGTGGGCTAGGCGGCGCCGTCGCGCGGCGGGACGTCAAGGTAAATCTGGACTTGGTTGTAGTCGTTGAGGCGCGCGTAGGTGTAGTGAGTGGCGATTTCCTTGATAAGGTGCATGCCCAAGCCCCCAATTTCGCGCTCGGCGATGGGCTGGGTGACATCGGGCTCTTTGACCTCGACGAAGGGGTCAAAGGCGACGCCGCCGTAGACCAATTGCAGCAGGATGGACTTCTTGCCGTCAAAGTAGACGTAGCCGCAGACAAAGCGCAGGTATTTGTTGCTCTCGTCGGCGCTATAGGCGTAGTTGGCGATATTGGTGAGCAGCTCTTCGACGATGAGCTGAACCTTGAAGATCAGGCTTTGCTCTTTAACGATATCGCCGATGAGGGTGTTGATGGTATCAAGTTCGGCAATGCTCGCCGGTAAGTTTACGACCTGCATAGGAGCTCCTTGTTAGAGCAGGGTGAGGGCGGCGGCTTGGTCATCGACTAAGCGCAGGAATCCGGCAAAGCCCGAGAGCTTGAAGACTTCGAGCACCGCAGGCTGCAGGCTGCATAAGAGCAACTCTCGCTTTTGCGCTTGGCTGAGCTTAACCAGCTTTAAGATGGCGCGCAGCCCGGCCGAGCTGATGTATTGCAGCTCCTTTAAGTCGATCACCATGGCCGGAGCGCTCCCTAAGGCCTCGGTGCATTGGCGCTCAAACTCTTCGCTGGTCAAAGCATCAAGCCGCCCCGTGACCGCCACGATCGTGGCCTGAGGCTGCGCCGTAATGTTAATCTCCATAGTTCCCTCCTAAGACCACCACCTTACTCGGAGGCGCGGCCGACCACTTGATTGAGTGCTTGCTTGAGCTTGGTTACTTGGGCGCTGAGCGATGCCTGAATTACGCCCATGGATGTCTCAATTATACAGTCACCTTGTTTGAGCGTGGCGTCAGCAAAGACTTCGACGAAGCCGGTGCGCCCGTCATCGGAGATGAGGTAGGTGTTCAAGGCCGCGCGCACCACCGCCTCATCAGGCAGGCTGACCTTAACCAAGATCTTGCGCTCGCCGCGCACCGCACCAATGGCCTTCTTGACCACGCGCGTGATGCGCTCAGAGGGCGGGATCTGGGCGATGACGTCATCGAGCGCCGCATTCACCACATCGACCACCGAGCGCTCCAAGTCCTCAAGGGCATCAAGCTGGGCCATTACTACGTCCATGAGCTGCATGCTGTACTCAGCTTGTCCCGCGGCCAAACCATCAGCCTGACCAGCTGCAGCGCGCGTCTTCAGCGCAGCTTGGCCTGATGCGACTTGCTCTGCCACCAGCTCCTGAGTGCGCGCCTCTAACTCTGCCTCCTCACAAGTTAGGGCCGTCGGGTCAGCCGCTCTGAGTCCTAAGGTCAATAAGCGCTCCATAGCCCCTCACTACCGTAAGATGCGCGTGCACAGCTGCAGCAGGCGCTCAGGCGAACAGGTCAGCGCCGCGGGCTGTTCGGGCAGGTAAGGCGTTAAGCGCTCCTGCCACAGCGCCCTCAAATCCTCGGCGCTAAAGTGCGGCCCCAAGGTGCTCAAAAGCTCGGCGCCCAAGCTCTGGGCATAGCGGTCTGCTTGTTCATAAGGTATGTCGGTCGGCCAAGACGCGACGATGAGTTGCGGCTCTAAGGTAAAGCGGGCGTAGTCTTGGGCAAAGCGCAGCACCGCGTCTGGTATGACCGCCTTGAGCAGCGTCAGCTCGCTGACGCGCACGATATGGCTGAGCGCGACCGCAAGGCGGCTTACGCCCAAGTAGAGTACGAGCTTGCGCAGTTCATCCTCACTGATGAGCTGTAGGCGGTCGTACTGATGCGCCAAGTCAAAGGGCGGCACCTGAGGGTGCGTGATCGCGGCAAAGAGCTTGATATTGGGCGTGGCTACGTAGAGCTGTTGGAGTAGGGTGCGCCCAGCCGGGGCAAGCTCGGAGCCTTGTGAGAGGTGCTGTATCAAGGCCGGGAGCGCTTGCAGCCGCGCCTTACGGGCGCGGGTGGCGTTAAAGGTCAGCACCCGGGTCAGGAGCTCCGTGTGCTTAAGGAGCTGCAGCGCGTACGTGCGTTCCATTAGCCCTCCGTCTTATCGTGGCCCGTTTGATCGCGGTGCAGGCGCAAACCCAATTTGTAGGCGATGAGCACTGCGCTCGCGGCAAGGGCGGCGATGACCGCGAGGACAGTGCCGGTCACAGCCCAAGGATTGTCGTACCAGTGGCTGACCTTGAGCTTCGGGGCCAAGCGGCTTTCTTGGAATAGCTCGGTTAAGACCGCGACATGGTCGATCTGCAGTCCGGGCACGGCCTTGGCGGTGGTGTCCTTGATACCGGCGATCATGTCCGGTACCGGCGAGTCCTTGGTATGGCGGATGAAGACCGCGGCCGAGGGCGGCGTGGTCAGGCCCGAGGCTTGGTCATGTTGCACCAAGACCACATGGACGCGCGCGTCGATGACCCCCGCGATCTTGCTAAAGGAGGCGCTGAGCTCTTGGGACAGGGCAAAGGCGAGGCGCGCCTGCTCCTCAGTTTGCGAGGCAATCATGCCTTGGCCCGAGAAGACCGTGCCCAAGGACTGAAATTGCGCGCGCGGCAGCGAATTTTCCTTGATGATCTCCAAGGCGCGCACCATGTCCTCTTCTTCGACCTCAATGGTAAAGCCCGTCTTGCCGGTGGCGACCTTATCGGCGCTGACCCCGCGCTTTAAGAGCGTGATGAGCATTTCGTTGGCGTCAGCTTCGGTCAGCCCTGAATACAGCTCCTGCCGACAGCCGGTCAGGCCTAAGAGGGCGCTCACGGCTACGCAGAGCACCATGCGGCTGATGCCTCTCATCTTCTCCTCCTTCAAGCCAACAAGGTCAAGGCGCTTTGGCCTAAGGCATGCGCGGTGGCGTGCTCAGGCTTGATCGTGGCTACGAGCGCTTGCACCTCAGCGCCCTTCTTTTGCAGCGCCAAGGACAAGGCCAAGAAGGCACAGGCCTCTTGCTCTTCGTCGCCGGACGCCATCAAGGCGCGCAGCTTCTCATCGCAGACGGTAAAGTCATCGACCACCATGTGGCTGAGGGCCTCCCCGAGGTTCAGGGCAAAGGACTGGGCGCCTTGCGGCTCCATCTCTTGCAGGGCGGCAAAGAGCTGTCGGGCCTTAGCCACCTTGCCGGAGAGGCAGGCGAAATAGCCGATGTTGATGAGGGTTTTGAGCTCTGCAGCTGGGATATCCATAAGTGACCTCGCTTCGGTTAGAGCTTCTGGGCGACCGACTTTAAGGCATCGGAAATGGTCTTGGTGATGTTGGAGGTCATCTCGATCATGGCATTGTATTGGCCAATCTCAAACTGCACCTGCATCATCGCCATGGTTTGATCTTCGACCTTGCCCTCGGAGATCTTGGTCATTTGGCTTTGGATCTCCTGGCTCCAATTGCTGATCGAGTCAAAGCCCGTGTTGACGGCGTTGCCTAAGCCGCCGGTTTGCGTTAAGTCCATAACCACCTCCTACTGTGCCAAGATCTCATGGGCCGTCGCACAGGCCTGATACATGCCATTGAGGCGCGCAAAGTCAGCCGGGGCCACACCTTGGTCTAACAGCTTCTTGTACTTTTGCTCCAGCGCGACCACAGCCTCGAGTAGCTGCGCTTTGAGGCTCGGATCCTCGCTATTGAGCAAGGTGAACAGGTCAATCTCCGGCAGCTCGGGCGCTTCCGCGCGCGCAGAGCTTGCCGCGCTATCTGCGCTCGCAGCGCGACTTGCGCCCAGCTGGCTAGCCCAGTCTGGGGACAGGGTCGGAAACTTAATTGAGTCCATAGTCAAAGACCTCGCTTCCTTGTTGTAGCACTAAATGATCTAAGGCAATCGTCTTGAGAATGCAGCCATTGGGCAAGAGCGCGCCTTCAAAGAACTTGCTGCCATCCTTCATGCTAACAAAGCGCATCGGATGCAGGGTGACGCCCACAATGTCCGCCGGGTCAAAGCCGAGCTGAGGGTCGACCTCGGGCGCAGGCGCTGTTGGCGCGGTTGGCACCGCAGGCGCCGCAGGCGCCGTGCGCTCTAAGGTGGCGATCTGCTGGGGGCTGGGCCGCGGCTTGAGCGCAAACTGCGTTGTCTTGAGGGCGTGATTGAGCGCGGCGTTGAGCTCAGCTAAGGCCTGCGCTTGCTCTAAGGTCAGCGCTCCCTCATAGTAGACCCCTAAGTCCTCGTAGGCAAAGGTCACAGGGTGCAGCGCGGCCGGGCATAAGTCGGTCATAAGGCGGCGCACTTGCGGCTCGTAGCTCAAGTGCGGCTGGAGCGTGACATGGGGCTGCACGGCGTTGAGCTGCTTGATTAAGGCCGCTTCGACATAGGGGTCTTTGACATAGCCATAGAGCTCAATGACTTGCCCGTCACTGCCGGGGCGATAGCGCGCCGTGACGGTCGCGCCGTAGACTGCGGCGCTGTGTTCGAGCGCAAGCAGAGTACGATCGCGCACGGTGAGGTTGAGCACCACGCCATAAGGGAAGGCCGGGAGCTCCTCGGTAAAGCGCAGAAAGCTTTCAGCACTGGGCAGCGTGCCCGTAAAGTACAGGGTTTGCTGCTTAAGCTGCACCGTGACCTCAGCAAAGTCCGGATCCGTCAGATAGGCCTTTGCTTGGGCTAACGCCGCATCCGCTTGCGCCTGAGACTGCGACCACGACGAGCCCACCACCAAGGCCCCTAAGGCCAAGGCGCAGAGCAGTAGGCCCAAGGCTGTCCACAGATACAAGGCCCGGCTCGGCTTCGCTTCTGCCACCGGCTCCGCTGCGGGCTCAGGTTCCGTAGCTGGTGCTGCAGGCGCCTGCGCTTCTGCCGCCTCCTTCGCTTCAGTGGGCGGTTCCGGCTCGGCCGCTGGTTGCGGGGCGGGGGCGACTAAGCCTAAGGCGCTCAAGTCGAGCTGCTCAAGACTCTGCCCCTCGGCTAAATAGGTCAGGGCACTGAGGCCGATGACTAAGAGCTCGCCTGCGTCCATGGCCGTGCTTTGGCCTTGGCTCAGGCTGACTCCAGCGAGCTTGGCGGCGCCTTGCTCTAAGGTCACGCTGACCTGCAGCGCGTCATCGAGCGTGAGCGCGACTAAGCAGGGCTCTTGGGCGCTGGGCTCTTGGAGCAGGATCTCGGCGGCCGCGCTGGTGCCAATGAGGTAGCGCCCGGCGCTGAGCGCCAAGGTAGCACCCATATTGGGGCCACTTACGACACGAAACTGCAGCGTGCCGCTGTCCTTACTTGGCGCCTCGTCAAAGAGCTGCGGGTCACTCATAGCGCCCCCTCAGATAAGCTCTGGTTTAAGGCCCCGGCGCTCTGCGGCAGCGGCACGAAGACTGGGATGGCCTGTGGGGCCGCCTGTGGCGTCGCCTGTGGGGATGGCTGTTGAGCTGCCTGTGGCGATGCAGGATTAGCGTCCGCGGCTAAGGGCACAGGCTCGCTGCTGGGTTCGCTGCTGGGCACACCACGGTTGCGGGTGGAGCTGCAGCCGGAGCTCTCTGCTTGGGGCAGTGGTGCGGGCGCATGCTTTTCGTAATCGGCTTGGAGCGGGGTCTTATCGAAGTTTAATGCGCGCGCGTGGGTCGGGACATTGAGCTCGTCGGGGTTGATGATGCGCGGCGTGATGATCAAGAGACGTTCGCGGGTAAAGGTGTCGGAGCCCTCTGAGCCAAAGAGCTTGCCCACTACCGGGGTGTCCTTGATTACCGGGACGCCGCTGTCCTCGTTCATCTCATATTGGACGTAGTAGCCGCCTAGGAGCAGGCTCTGCCCTTGGCGCACAATCGCTTGGGTGTTGATCTTGGTCTGCTTGATCGGTGGCACCACGACGTTGCCCTCGGCGTCGATGATGTTGTCGAGCGACGAGGAATTGTCTTGGTTCGATTGCAGGTTGATCACCATCGAGATGAAGGGCGCACCGCCCTCGGGATCGGCCACGATGTGCGGGGTGACGCGCAGCACGGTGCCGCTTTCGACTTTGAACAAGTCGCTTGACTCATAGCCGCGTACCGGGATGTAGCGCGTGGTGGTGTCCTCTAAGGTCGCCTCGGTGTTATCAAAGGTCAGAACCGAGGGCTTGCCCAATGTCGTGGCCTTGTTATCTTCCTCAAGCAGGTTGACCTGCGCCATAAAGGACGAGTGGGTCGAGTTAAAGACGGTGGAAATGAGGCCGCCCCCTTGGTTGTTGGGTGCTGGCAGGCTGCCGTCCCAGTTGACCGTACCTGAGCCGATGCCCACGCCCCAGTTGCCATCGCGGCGTCCGGCGTTCCAATTGATGCCCAAGGAGTTGGTGGCCCCAACGTCGACATCGACGATGGCGGCATGCAGCTCGATGAGCTCAAGGGGTTGGTCGAGCTCGCTGATAACCTGCTCGTAGTAGGGGATGCGGAATTGGTAGTCTTGGATGATGACGGCGTTGAGACGCGAGTCAGCCAAGATGTTGGGGCTGATGCCGCTGTTCTTATCCGTGCCGGTGGCGCTGACGCTGGGCGCGGCATTTTGCTCGGGGTTGGCCGCAAGGCCCAAGCCGCGCAGCGTCTCTTGGCGCGCGCTCTTGGTGGTGACGGTCAGGGTGCCGCTGCCCTCATAGGCGGTGCCGCCGACCATGCGCTGTAAGATCGAGGCGATGCCCGGGATCACTACTTGGCTGTCCATGCTGTTGACCGTGATGTCTTGGGCCTTGGCGTGCTTGAGCTTGAAGACCTTCATCACGACCTCGTGCTCAGGGGCGGCATCAAACTCTTGGGCCACGGTGATGAGGTTGGTGACGTAGCTTGCAGGCCCTGCTACGACCAAGAGGCCTTGCGGGTTGACGTGCAGCGGCAGATCGGGAGAGGTGAGGTGGGCATCGCTTAAGGCCTTACGCAAGGCCGGTGCGCTCAGCGCCGAGGGCTTGAACAGGCTTTGGGTGTGCTCGCTTTCGCTGTAGAAGTAGATGGCATCGCCTAAGACGTAGGAGCGCACGCCATAGGCTTGGTAGAGGCCGCCTAAAAAGGTATTGGGGTCGACCGCCTCAAAGCGCCCGGAGATGACGCCGGAAAGCTCGGGCGACACCTGCGCGCTCAGGCCTTGGCTGCGGGCAAAGTCAACCAGCAGCGCGCGCAAGTCCTCGCGCTCGGAGTAGTGGGAGTACGGCACTGTAAAGTCGTAGCTATAGGCTGAGGTCGCCAGCAGAAGGCTGATGGCCCAGCTCAGCGCGGTTAGTGCTTTGATCAGGCGCTCTACCATGCGAATTTAGATCCCTCCTAACAGTAGGCCCACCGGTATGGCCTCATGCTCCGTGGGCAGCTGGGCCCGAAGGTAGTCGACGTCATCTAAGAAGATGGCAAGCTGCGTCTCTGCTGCGTCGAGTGCACTGTCTGCTGGCAGCACCAACTCAGCGCGCAGGGCCCCCTGATTCAGGCCGAGGTAGAAGGGGTGATCTTGCCACAAATGGGCGCAGACTTGGGCGCTGCGCTGCAGCGTGGCAAAACGCGCCTCGCTCTCCTCAGGCAGCGGTAGCGCGACATAGCAGTAGAGCTCGGACTCGTGGTAGTAGACCAAGTTGAGGGTGTAATGCTCAAGGGCCACGCTCATGCCGCCTAAGCCCTCCGTCAAGGGCGCGCCTTGCCACTGCGCGCGCTCTAACAATCCCGCCAGCAACTCCATAGCTTAACCTAAAATCTTCTTGTTGGTTTCAACCATGCCCGTGGCGATCGTCTGTAGGCTATCGATCGACTGGTGTAGGGTCTGCTGCATCGAGTCGGTGATCGACTTGACCTGCTCGGACATGGCATCAAGGCGCTCCTTTTTGGCCTCAAGGTCTTTGATGTCGGCCTCAAGGAAGGTTTGAGTGCTTTTGTTGACGGTCTCGATCAGATTGCTGCTGGCACTGAAGATTTGGCCGATGCCCGTGATCTTGGTGTTGCTCAAGGCTAGATCGGCTGAGTGCTGCATCGCGTAGCCGCTTGCGGCCGCTTGGAAGAGACCACCGGCAATCTGTACTGTCCCCGAGAGCACGCCCAAGACGATTTGCGCAATGGCTTGATCGCGCATGGTCTTAGCCTGCTGTTCGGTCAAGTCGGCCTTGTCCATAGCGGCTTGATAGGTCACTTCGCGATTGTCGCGGATCATCTCGGCGGTCGCCTGCTGAATCATGACCATGATCTGCGCGCCGAAGCTCGCGGTACTAAGGGCGCTGCCTTGCAGCGCCTCGGGGTTGATCTTGCCTTGGGGCGTCAGCAGCGCTGGTGCGCCATTGGTGGCGCTGAGCTTAGCGCCGGTCGGCGGCAGCGGGGTAGCGCTGGTTTTGGTGGTTTTGCTGGTGGAATCGGTGGAGAGCCCATAGGTTGGGGTGCTGCCATGGGTACCGTTGATCGTAAACGTCATAGTTCCTCTCCTTAAGCCAGAGCCGGAGTGCCGGTGAGCACCGCGCCCAGAGATTGGTTGCAGTCATCGAGCAGCGCTTTGACGCCTTCGGTGATCTGTTGGGACTTCTCCATGATGTGCTTGAGCTGCTCGGTGTCGGCGTCACCGGCCTGCTGGATGCGCAGCAAGATCGCCTGTAAGTCGCTCATATCGGCCTTGAGGTTGGTCAGCTCATAGTCATAAACGGACTTAGCGATGGTGACGGCGCCGGTACCGACGTTGGCTACACCGCTCGCGATCGAGGTGACGGTGGTGGCGGTATTGGCCGCCTGCGTGATCGTCGAGCTGGCGATATTGCCTGCCTGCGACGCTGCCGCACCCATGCTGGCACCGCCGGACATAATCGCTCCGGTCAAGCCAATCAGCACTGAGGTGACCATGCCCGCAATGCGCGCGGCCTGCTCATTGCCGCCGGTGGCTTTGGCCGCTTGAGCAAAGCCGTTGGCAAGGGAGATTTCCCCATCGGTGGCCGCCGACATGATCTGCTCGGTGGTCGAGAGCAGCATTAAGGCACCACCGGCGATGAGCAGCGGATTGCCGGTGATTACGCCCGCGGCAATGCTCGCGATCGAGGCGATGGCGCTTAAGGCCATACCGATGTAGCTGAAGACCTGCTTGATTTGATCGAGCAGGCCCGACTTTTCGGCCTTCTCGGCTTGCTCTTTTAGGTTCTCAATGCGCTCTTCGTTGATCTCCGCGCGCTGCTGGCGCTTGGTCTCAATTTCGCTCATACCGCTGTCGACCGCGGACTTGCGCTCCTCAAAGCCCAGCATCGACATGATAGCCTCGCTTGAGAGCGTGCTTAAGTTGACAAAGCTAGTCTGCGCCCATGGCCCCTTGGGTGCCTCAAGTTGCGGGTCATCAAGCAATGATTGCAGCTTGCGCTGCTGCTCGGGCAGGTCGGTGGTAGTGGGGCCCGTCTTATTGGTGGGCGTAGTCCACGTGCTGTCGTAGACCTGCTGGGTGGAGGAAAAATCGGTCTTATTGATGGCCATAGGACGTCTCCGCTAAGCTTGGTTGGTTAGGATATCAAGCAGCTCTTGGCCCTTGTGCACAAACTCAGCATCAGCATCCATGAGGCTCAGGCTCTGTAAGGCGGTGATAGCCTCGTCGCGCTTACCGGCCTTGAGCAGGCAGACCGCGGCATAGTACATGGGCTTGGGGTCTTTGAGGCCGGTGAGCACGCAGCACACCGAGTAGAGGTCGGCGGCGTGGGTGAAGTTCTTGCGCTTTTGCTCACAGGCGGCAAGTCCCATGAAGTACTTGGGCTCAGAGGGCTCAAAGAGGCACAGCCCGCGGAAAAGGTTGGCTGCCGCATCGAGGCTTTCGGTGTTGTAGTACTGATAGGCCAAGGCATAGACCGCCTCCATCTGCTCAGGGGTGACGCCTTTTAGGTCAGCAAAGGAGTAGCCCTGATTGAGCAAGGACAGGGCTTGGATGATTGAGACTTCAACTTGGTCGCTCATGCGTAACTCCTATAAACGAATCCGATCGATCGGTTGTACAGCGATGTCCGGGGTCAGCTCTTGGTAGTCGAGTACCGGGATCTCATAAAACTCGCCTTCGATCAAACGGCGCACATAGCGGCGGATGTCGATCGAGCAAATGATGACCAGCTTGCGCCCCGGGTTTTGGCCGCTGACGCGCCGCACTTCGGCGACAAATTGGCGCGAAGCGTTGGGGTCTAAGGCCAAGAAGGCGCCCGCCGAGGTCTGGCGAATAGCCTTGCGGATGATCTCCTCACAATTGGGCTCAAGCAGCACCGCCGGTAAGAGGTTTTGCCCCGCGCAGTATTTGTAGCTGATTTGGCGCTTGAGCGCCGAGCGGATGTACTCGCAAAGCATCACCATATCCTTCTCCTTGGGCGCCCAGACGATGATCGCCTCTAAGATGGTGCGCAGATCGCGAATGGAGATCTGCTCTTGCACCAAGCGCTTGAAGAGGTCGCTAATCTTTTGCAGCGGCAGCAGGCGCGTGACTTCGTGCACCAAGTCTGGGGCGCGCTCCTCCATATGATCGAGCAGGTACTTGGCCTCTTGCAGGCCGATGAAGTCGGCCGCATGGCGCGCCAAGATCAAGGACAGATGCAGCGCGATTACGCGCTCATGGCCTAAGCAATTAGCTCCGACTGCGGCGGCGCGCCGGGCATCTTCAGCCTTAATCCACCACGACTTCTCCGCCGGTAAAAAGGGCATGCCTTCCTTGACTTCGACCCCGAGCATGCGCACATTGTCAGGATCATCGCGCACTAAGACGCAGCCTGCCATCAGTTTGCCAAAGCCCACGGGCACTTCGTCTAAGTTGAGTGCATACTCAAAGGGCTGCAAATTGGGGTTCTCGCGCAGATTGACCCCCGGAAAAGGTACCCCAAGGTCAAAGTAGAGGGTACGGCGCAGCGTCACCAACTCTGAGTTGAGTACATCGTAATCTAAGCTCTCAGAGAGGTTGGGCGCCAAATCCAAGATCAAGGGCACGACTGGGGTAAACTCATCGCCCGAGTCGCTGCTGACGCGCTTTTGGGTCGCGGCGCGCAGATTCTTCTTGATTTCGACCTTGGGGTCGGCCTTGGCTGTGGTGCGCGCCAATAACTTAAGGCCTGCGCCGATGCCCAAAAGCAAGAGGGCCAAGGCAAAGAGCTGGATTTTCGGAAAGCCCGGGATCAGCGCAAACAAGAAGACCAAGGCGCCTGCGATGAGCAGGGAGCGTGGCTGGGCGAAGATCTGGGCGCCAATCTGCGCGCCAACATTGTCGGCCTCGCCGCCTGAGCGCGTGACCAAGATGCCCGCCGAGATCGCAATCAAGAGCGAGGGGATCTGCGAGACGAGGCCATCGCCAATGGTCAAGACGCCGTAAAGCTGCAGCGCTTCGCCTGCGCTCAGCCCCATTTGGCTGGTGCCAATGATGGTACCGGCCACGATGTTGACTGCGGCGATAAGTAGTCCCGCAATGGCATCGCCCTTGACGAACTTCATGGCACCATCCATGGCGCCGTACATTTGGCTCTCTAAGCTGACATTGGTGCGGCGGCGCTGGGCCTCATCGGAGTCGATGGCCCCGGCGCGCAGGTCGGCGTCGATCGACATCTGCTTGCCTGGCATCGCATCCAAGGAAAAGCGCGCGCCCACTTCCGAGACGCGCTCGGCGCCCTTGGCGATCACCAAAAACTGGATGATGGCGATGATGATGAAGACCACCGCGCCCACCACGAAGTTACCGCCTACGGCAAACTCGCCGAAGGTATAGATGATCTCACCGGCATCGGCTTGCAGCAAGATCAAGCGCGTGGTCGCGATGTTGAGGCCGACGCGAAACAGGGTGGTGAAGAGCAAGAGCGTCGGAAACGAGGAGAAGGCGAGGACATTGGGCGTGTACATCGTCATCATCATGATGACGAAGGAGGCGGCGATGTTGGCGGAGATCAACAAGTCGATCATGAAGGTCGGCAGCGGCACAATCATCAGGCCCAAGACTGCGACCACCATGGCGATCAAGACGAAATCCGCATGGGAGGTGACTAAGCCGACGCCCACGCGCGCACTGTGCAGCATATTCATGGCGCGCGCTCCTCAGGCTTGCCTGCCGCAGGCCTGTTCGTTGCAGACGCGCTTGCCGCAGGCCTGTCCGCTGCAGGCGCGCCTGCCGCAGACGCACCCGAACCGGCAATGAGTTGGGCGGTCAAGGCCTGCGCCTCGGCGCTGCGTCCGCTCTTTTGCAGGGCGCGGGCGCGGATCAAGGTCAGGGCCTTGCTCTGCTCGGGGCTGAGCACGGCGCTCAGTGCCGCGTCGAGGCGCTCGGTGAGCGTGAGCACGCGCTCGTAGTCGCCTTTGGCATCGGCGCAGACGATGACAAAGTACCGCGCCCAGCTATGGTCGGGCTCAAGGCACAAGAGAGCGCGCACCGCACGATAGGCGGCGTCGGGCTGGCCTGTCTGCAAAAAGAAATAGGCCAAGACCATGAGGGCGGTGCTTTCGCTGCGACTTAAGCTCATCAGCCCTCCACCATGAGGCCTAAATAGGCGTTAAGGAGCAGGCGGTTTTCTTTGAGCGGCAGGAGATCTTCGCGCAAAAAGCGCCGTACCTCAGGATGGGAGGTCTCCGCTTGCAGCTTGCTCTCAAGTGACTCCAAGGTCTGGGCAAAGATCGCAGGCTTTAAGATTTCATCACTGGGCACTGTCGGGCAAAAGGCTTCCGCGACCGTGCGGGCAAAGCCGTTGGGGGCGATGTCATGCTTGTAGGCCGCGATCTCGGAGATGTCGGCGCTATTGCCGATGCCCGCAAAGCGCTCGGTCGAGGGCAGATGAGACTCTTCGGCCGGAGGCAGAATGGTGGAGATCCCAACGTGGGAGTTGAGCACGTCCATATTAGCGGCCCTCCACAATGGATAGCAGGGTGTGATGGAGCGTTAGCATGGTATTTAAGACCTGAGGAGCGCTGCTCTGCTCTGACAGCGCCGTCAGGAGGCAGAGCTGGTCTGATACGATGGCCGGGGCAAAGCGCAGATTACTGCCGTTTTCGTACGAGGCGGCTGCTAGGGCGCGCGGCAAGATCTCCCGGTCGTAACTGGGGATAGGTAGGCGCGCCGTGAGCATGAGGCCACCAGCGGCTTGCTGCTCTAAGGTCACCTGCACCCGCTCATCTAAGGTTAAGGAGAGCGGCAAGGTGATAGTGCGCTCAGGCAGGCCCAAGCCTGCAGCTAAGGCTGCTAAATCGTGGTCGGTCATGCGCCTCCTCCTTCGAGCCAAGCATCTTCCTTATCGATGAGCTCATCGAGCAGACGCTCGGTGGCGTCGATGAGCTTAGCGCGGTTCTCTAGGCTCGCAAAGAGCTCAAGGGGCAAGGCGCGCAGCTGGGCAAAAAACTCTTGGGCGAGCAGCACATCTTCTTCAGGCGTGGCGGTCTTGATCTCGTGCCGGTAGAGATTGTGCACGTGCAAGGGCGCAATGAAGCGGTTTTGGGCGAGCTCGAGCAGGTTGTGCAAGAGGTGATCGCTCTTGAAGTTGCTGGTGGGCAGCATGAGCACCTTGCTGACGCGCTCAGCGAATTGGTCTAAGAGGGTGAGCGCCGCATGCAGCGTTTTGGTCTGCCCCAAGGCTCCGGCAAGGTCATTGAGCACGGTCGGGTCACGTGACGGCGTGGCGCTGTTGAGATCGGCGGCAAAGGCCTTAAACAAGGCATCGATGCCGCTGTGCACTTGCTCAGGTCCAAAGGTCTTGACGATGTAGGCCAAGAGCTCCGGGGCATCATGGCTGCGCGCTGAGATCTCAGCATACGCTTGGCTCAAATGCAGCGCCCCGTCCCAGTCGGCCGTAACCGGCGGTAGGGTATTGAGTACGGCCTGAATCTCGCTTTGATGGGCGGCAAAGAGCTCGTCTGCGGCCTGCTGCAGCCATGCTTGCTCTTGGGGATCGGTGCTGAGGTCGGCCGCATTGAGCAAGAAGGCATAGTCCGAGGACGGATGGGAGCCAAGCTGCGCCAGTTGCTGCAAGAACTTTGCGGTGACCATTCCGCCTTGCTCTTTGAACTGACGCAGAGCCTTGGTCTTGGCCTCATTGTCGGCGGCCGCGGCGCTCTCTTGCACACGCTTGATGCGGGCAATGAGCTCCTCTTGGCGCGCTTGCCCTGCGCGCTGCTTGCGGTCGGCGAGCTTGGTCTGCTTGCTGTTATCACGGGCAAAGGTCAGCTCTTCGGCGCTATCGGCCAGCGCCGACTGTGGATCATCTGCCACTTGCACGCTCAGGCCTTGCAGCTCCCCACGCAGCGCCGTCGGGCTCTGCCCGCTAGGCGCAAACGCTGTCTCAGGACCGTAACTTACTGCACCAATACTCATGGTCAGGCTCGCTAAATGAAGTTACGACGGCGCCGCGAGAAGCTTGAGGTCGGCTGAGGCTGCTCGTTGACTGAGCCCAGATAATTGGAGCTGCGGCGCAGGCGTCCGGCCTCCTCGGCCTCAGCGCGCGCTTTTGCCAGCAGCGCCTCAGCCTCTTGCTGTTGCTCGGAGGTGAGCTGTACCGGCGGCAGCGCCGCGGCGGTGGCCTGAGCGGCCTCCAGCTGCGCGTCGATCTGACGCATTTCCTCTAAGGTGTCTGCCACAAACTTATCGATGACCGCATTGTCGAGCATGGTTATCTCCTTATGGATTGATCCGGGGTGCAGGGCGTGAAACGCCGCGGACGAGGAACGCTGGGCGTTTAGCCGCCGCGGACGAGGCACGCTGGGCGCTTAGCCGCCACGGACGAGGCACGCTGGGCGCTTAGCCGCCGCGTGCGACGGCCTTGGTGGTCTCGGCGGCGGCTGAGATGGCGCTGGAGGCGCCTTGGGTGTACGAGTTGTACTGGCCCATCGCGTCTTGGATCAGCACCATTTGCTGCTGGATGTCAGAGCCGGTCTCATCTTGTACCGCCTGCAAGGAGGCAATGATGGTATCAAGGCGCTCGGTGGTGAGTTTACCTGAGGTCGGCAAGTCGATGCCATACTTGTCGCAGGTCTCCTGCGCCTGCAGTACAGCCAAGCGGCCGCGCATGCTGTTGAGCGCCTCCTCCCACTCGCCGGGGTTTTGGCGCCGCGATACGCCGCTGTCGTCGTAGTACATGCCCTTGGATTTGAAGTAATTCTCCATCTCCACGGTCATCATGGTCGACTCACTCTCGCCGCTGGCGGCCTTATTGGCTTTGCCTTGGGCCGAGTTGCTGTCGGCATCACCGGCGCTGGCCTGCTGCTGCAATTTGGTGCCCTCGCTGAGGAAGCCTTCGAGCTTGCTGATCTCCTCAGCGCGCGCCTGAGCGCTCATATTGCTATCAAAGCTGCCGAAGTGGCTGGTATCGATCTCATCGTCATCGGCGGCGGCGATGCCGCTTTTTAAGTTGCGCAGACTGTTGATGACCTCAGTGATGCGCTTGGACTCGGCTTGCTGCTCTTTGATCGCATCAATGCGATCCATGGCGCTTTCCTTGTTGGAAGCGGCCAGCTCCATTTGCAGCTGCGCAAAGACCAGCTGAATGCTCGCCCCGCCCGTGCCCCCGGCTATGCCTGAGGTGGCCTGCGTGTAGTGGGTTTGGTTGATCGCATCTGTCATAGCTAACTAAACCTTAAAACTGGCAATGGTTAGACCATTGTGCCTTGTGCAGGCGCCATGGTCTGTGATGAGTCCGGCACTTTCGCCATTGTTTATGTTTCATCATAACCCAGCGCAGCGTCGGCACCCGCAGCGCGCTCATAGTCCACTGGTGCTTTGCCCTTGAAGTCTTCAAGCTCTTGGTCGGCGCGATACTCAGCCAAGGCGCGCTCCTTAACCTGCCACAGCTCCTGATGGCGCAGCAGCTTCTCGTGGGCCTTATGCGCCGCGTGTAAGGCCGCCTCGGCTGCTTTAAGTGCCTCACGGGCCTGCTCCCAGTTTACCTGAGCTTGCGTCAGGGCTTGGTTCAGGCTCTCTTCTTGGGCATAGAGCGCCCCCAGCCCGGCATTGAAGTCTGCCAGTTCCTGCTGGCTTTGAACGGTGCCGAGGAGCGCTTGATAGCGCCGTTCGATCTCCTCGGAACGCCACGATAAGTACTCCTCAAGCTGAGTTTGCGCCTGCTTGAGCTGACTTTTTGCAAGGCGCACTTGCTCCTTGCGCGTGGCCACCGTCTGGGTGGCCTTATTGAGGCGCTGCTCACGTAGTACCAGCAGTGCCGCTAAGGGATAGCGCGCCATATTAGGACTCGTCTTTGACCGTGGCGATGACCTTGAGCACCGCGGCGACGGCCATCAGCAAGTCCTTGGGGACAAATTGGTCTTCTTGACCTTGGGCGTAGAGCGCGCGCGCAAGAGGCGCCTCACGCATGATCGGGATGTGCTCTTCTTGAGCCACCGCAATCATGCGTCGCGCCATGTCGCCTTGGCCCTTGGCCACGATCACCGGCAGCTTGGTACGCTCCTGATCGTAGTCGATAGCAACAGCATAGTGGGTTGGATTCACGATCAATACCTTAGCCTTACGGGTCTTAGCGAGCGTGGCCTGATTGGCCATCTCTTGGTGCAATTGCTTGCGCTTTTGTTTGATGTGTGGGTCGCCTTCGCTCTCCTTGAACTCGCGCTTGACCTCATCGGGCGTCATCATGTGATCCTTGGTGTACTTAAACTTGGTGTACACGAAGTCGAGGGCCGCGATGGCACTGAAGGCGAGGATGGCATAGAGCGCCATGTCTTGGAACAGGGCGCCCGCGACGAGCCACATCTCGGCTGCGCCCTTGGTCGGCAGCATGAAGATCTCGCGCACGTGCTGCTCGACCGCAAGATAGACCGCAACCGCGAGCACCAGCACTTTGAGCAAGTTCTTGACCAAGTCAAAGACATTCTTCTTGCTGAAGACTTGCTTAAACCAGCGCTGCGGGTTGAGGTTGCTGAGCTTGGGGATGGCGCCCTGCGGCGCAAAGAGAAAGCCGGTTTGCGCCAGCAAGGAAATGAGCGCGGCCATAAGCACGGCACCGACAATCGGCATCACGATGCCCAAGGCGCACGCCACCACGGTCGCGCCCATCAGGCCCACCGCCTTGTCATAGGGCATAGTCGCAGCGTTCTCGAGGATGTAGCTCATGGTCGCGCTCAAGGACGCCCAGAAGTCAGCGCCATTGGTGATCAAGATGGCGATCACCGCCAAGGTCGTGGCCGCGGCGACTACCTCGGTGGATTTGGCTATGTCGCCCTTGGCGCGCGCCTCGCGCAGCCTTTTGTCGGTCGGTTGCTCAGTCTTCTCGCCGCTCATGCCGACTCCAAGGGTGCCGCCGGGGATTGCTCTGCCTTGGGCTGCTCGGCCTTAGGTTGCTCTACTGTTAGCTGCTCGGCCTTAGGTTGCTCTACCATTGGCGGCTCAGGCTGCCACTGTAAGGCCAGCATGGTGATGTCATCGCTTTGCGCGGCAGTGCCACGGAAGGCCACGACCGCGTCCCCCACTGCGGTGATGAGGTCATGAGGGCTGCGCTCAGGTGCGCAGAGCTCATGAATCGGCGCCGTGCCTAAGAACTCGCCGTTTACGTTTTGCGCTTCGCTCACGCCATCGGTGTAGCAGAAGATGAGGTCGGCCGGGCTGAGCTTAAAGGACTGACCTTGGTAGGTGATGCCATCCATCGGGCCCACCGCCGGGCCGTCGATTTGGCTCAGCTCAGTGAGCGTGCCGTCTATCTTTCTTAAGAGTGGCGGGCAGTGCCCGGCGTTGCACCAGTCCACGGTGCCGTCGCGCTCATCGACAATGGCGATGAGCATGGTGACAAACATGAGGTTAGGGTTGCGCTCGGCGAGGCGGGCGTTGATTACGGTCATGGTGGCCGCTGCACTCATGTTTTGGCACAGGCAGGTGCGCGCCAAGGTCATGGTGGTGCTCATAAAGAGCGCGGCGGGCACGCCTTTATCGGAAACATCGCCGATGGTGTAGACCATATGGTGCGCATCGCGCCGGAAGATATCAAAGAAGTCGCCGCCCACTTCTTTGGCCGGGTGGCTCACCGCCGCGTGCGTCAGGACGGAGCTGTCAGGTAGCTCGCTTGGTAGCATGCCGAGCTGAATGGTGCGGGCCATATTAAGCTCACTGGCCATGCGGCTCTTTTGCGCCGTGATCTTCATGGTGGCCGCAAGGTTCTTGCTCAGGGAGGTGCCCATGCGGGCAAAGGCCGCGCCCAGCGCGCTAATTTCGTCCTTGCCCTCAAACTTGAGGCTGCCCGTGATCTCCGCGACCGCTTGGGCATCGCTCAGATCCGTGGCGGCAATGACGTGGGCCTTGGCCGCGATGCGGCGCAGCGGCGCGACTAAGCGGCGGCTGAGCCATGCGCCACAGATGAGGCTGATGAGCAAGATGGCCCCGCCGATAGCGGCAAGCAGCAGGGCGTGATGATAGGCCGGGGTGGCGATCACGTCGTAAGGCAGCAAGTTGACGATATGCCAGTTGAGTGGCTTGAAGTAGCTGCAGCCAACTACGTAGTCCACGCCATTGATGGTGACAAGCGGCGTCTCCAGCTCCTCAAAGTTACGCTCAAACTGGGCGCCATGCTGGCGCTTAAACTCCAGCTGCGCCTGCGCCTCCTGCGCGCAAAAAGCTAGGAGCTCGGGCGTAGCCTCCGTGAGGCTGGGCTGCTCCGCCGACGAAGCTTTGACCTTGCCTGCTTCGTCGATAATCAGCATCTCGCTTTTGAGCAGGGTATTGAGGCGCTTGAGGTTAGGGTGCAGGCGCACCAAGACCTGTGCGGGCATGTCTTGGTACTGTGCTAAGATGGCATCGACTCCATTGACAATGGCGTAGGTGTAGGGGCTGGCGCTGTCGTTTTTGTAGATGTAGGAGATGAAGTTGCGCTCATGGGACGGTGCGCCCTCATGCTGCAACACAAAGCGCGTTCCATGTGCGGGCGCGCGCTCGGGAAGCTGAGCTTCAACAAAGCCAAAGTAGTCCAAGATCTCATTGGTACTAGTGCCTTCGTCGCTGCTTAAGTGGGCATCAAGCGGGCGGGAATCTTGGGGGTGGTTAGAGTTAAAGAGGGTGAGGAAGTAGCCTGCGCTGTACTCGCTATTGCTTGAGTGCATGATGGGCAAGAGGTGGCTCAAGCTCACCGCAAGGCCGGTTAAGATGTGCGGGTTGGTCGGGGCTAAAAAGAGCTCGTTATTGCGCGTAACCACCAAGTCCGTGCCCTGCTTGTTGAGCAGTTGCTGCTCATAGCGCAGGTAGTCGACCAAGCTCAGCTCCGCTTGGCGCTCTTGCTCCGTCCACTTGCTGCGGTCATTGTCTTTAGGCAGCTGATAGAGGTCGACGCCGTAGAGCTGCTGCACTGAGCGCTTGAGGCTGTCGATGCGATCGTGGAGCGCGAAGGCGCGGGCCTTAAGCTCGGAGCGAATGGTCAGCGAAGACTGCAGCTGCTCGTAGGTGAAGCTGTAAAATTGCACTGAAACGGCGTTGTGCAGGAGGCTCAGCACCTGCTTTTGCGTTTCAAGCTCCGTGGTGATGTAGGTCGTGCGCTGCTGATAGGCCGAGTAGCCGGTCATGGTGCCGACGGCAAGGCCGGTAATCAGGACAAAGAGCAAGATAATCTTGGTACGCAGCTGCATCTTCACCACCTAACATCCGTGGGGCGCGCCAAAGCTCAGCGCCATCCCGTGTTAAGCTTAGCACAGCTGACTTAGACAAAGATAAGAGGTAGGGTTATGGTGCCACGCAAGATCTTAGCTGGGGGCTTGGTGCTCGTCAGCGCTTGCCTCTTGGGCTCCGGCGCGTGGGCCGCGCCTGCGCCGCAGGCGGCAGCACCTGCGGTGGCCGCGGCCCCCTCGGTTGTGGCGCCGGTCACAGCGCCTGACGCGGTGTCTGTTGCAGCGCCCACTGCGGCTTTACACTTCAAGGCGGCCGTGGTGCAGTCGGGCTCGTACTACGAGTTTGCCGACCTGATGCGCTACTTGCTGCGCCATTTGGTGCAAGAGGGACTGCTCGCGCCGGTCGCGGGGCTGCAGCGCGAGGACTTCACCTATGATGCGGCTGAGGACTATGTCGCGTTAGTCAGCGCCAAGGCACGTGGCGGGGCCGCGCCGAGCATCGAATTTGTGCCGCAGGGCGTCTATAACCTCAATTGGAGCCGCGCCGATGAGGCGGCAGTGCGCGCTGAATTGAGCGCGCGAGTTGACTCCGGTGAGGTCAACTTCATCATCGCCTTGGGCACCCAAGCGGGGGCTTTAGTCACATCTCAGCACTTCTCGATCCCGATTGTGGTGATCGATGCCACCGACCCCGAGCAAAGCGGCGTGACCGCGGTCGGGGAGTTCTCAGATCGTCCCAATGTCTTTGTGCAGAAGATGGGGACGCGCTTTAGCTCGCAGCTGATGATGTTCAGCGAGCTCTTTGCCTTCAAGCGCATGGGCATTCTGATCGATAACGACCTGACCAACCAGAAGGGCCAAGGCATCGAGGAGATCAGGTCGCTGGCGCAAAAGGCGGGCTTTGAGCTGGTGCCCTGCTATGGCGATCTCATGGGCGCCTCAGCGGACAAGTCGGAACATGATTTTGCCCGGTGCCTCACGGAGCTCAGTAGCGCCGACATCGACGCGCTGTTCTTGACCTTGGGCTATCGCCCTCAGACGCCGCTCATCGCTTATCTCAAGCCCTTCATCGACCGGGGCATCCCGGTCTATTCGCAGTACGGGGCCGAGGACGTGCGCCGCGGCGCCCTCATCAGCCTTGCTGAGCCCAAGATGCAGACTTCGGGCATGTTTATGGCCGATGTCATCAAGCAGATTGCCCAAGGCGTGCGCCCCGACCGCATCTCCCAGTACTTTAATGCCCCGCTGCACATGTCCTTTAACCTCGAAGTGGCGCGCCTGATCCAATGGCAGCCGAGCTTTGAGGTGCTGCTGGCACTCGACCAAGTCTTTACCACGATCTCCGAGTAGCCGCAGCGAACCGCGGTCACTGCGCCTGCCGCGCTCTGAGGCGCCAGCGCCAAGGCGTTGGAGACAGGGAGCATCCCCGCGCCGTGATCATCCCTCCGAGCTCCCTCCGCGGTAGCTATTCCCAGTGCATATGTTGGTTATGGCAGGAGCTCAATCCGGTCAGAGCCCCGGCCCGGCTTTAAGCTGAGCGTAGGCGCTCAGCACCTTGCGTACAAAGTCTTGGGTTTGGGCATAGGCCGGGATGCCGTGGGCGCGCACCACGGCCTGCGGCCCGGCGTTGTAGGCGGCAAGGGCTAAGTCAAGGCGCCCAAAGCGCGTGAGCTGGCGCTTAAGGTAAGTGCTACCGGCCATGATATTGGCCTCAGGATCAAAGGGATCGGAGAGCTCCAGCTCTTGTGCGGTCGTGGGCATCAGCTGCATCAGGCCCTGTGCGCCCTTCTTCGAGACCGCATCGCGCACGGCGCCGGACTCCACCATGATGACCGCGGCGATGAGTGCAGGATCAAGCCCGGTGGCGACACTGGCCTTTCGGATGTGAGGCGTCAGCTGCGTCAAATGTTGAGTACGGAGATATTGTGAGGCCTTGAGCATGTGGCCGTAGGCCAAGAGGTAAGCGCTGGGCGCGAGCGCGTAGACGTCCATGCTGTCGAGACGCCGCACTTGCGGCTTGCGCGCAGCGGTCGGCGCGCGGATCTCTTTGACCGGGGCGGCGACCTTGGTTTGGGCCTTGGTCGGGGCGGCCGCAGCTGCGGTTGGGGTTGGGGCGGCGCGCGGGGGCGCGGTGGTGCTGCAGCCTATGAGCAGGAGGCTGAGGGCAAGGAGGGCGGCCTTAGACATAGGTGTAGCTGTAGAGTAGGCCTTGGCATAGCTTGAGCCAGCCTTCTAAGGTGACAAAGAGCAAGAGCTTGAAGGGCAGCGAGATGGTCATAGGCGAGACCATCATCATGCCCATGGCGAGCAGAATGTTGGAGATGATGAGGTCGATGGCGATAAAGGGCAGATAGAGCAAAAAGCCGATCTGAAAGGACTCAGTGAGCTCCGTGATGACAAAGGACGGGATCACGAAGATCAAGCTGTCAGCATCGATCAGGTAGTGGATTTCCTGCGGCCAGATGTTGGTCGCGGTAGTAAGTAGGGCGCGCGTGACCGTGCTGTCGCTATTGGCCTGCAAGAAGTCGCGTAATGGGTCGGTCAGGCCGCCCATCAGCGTGAGCAAATCCATGATGCCCATATCCGGGGGCAGGGTCTGCGCCTTGAGCAGATTGTAGGTGCTCACCGCCACCGGCGCCATGACAAAGGCCGAGAGAATGAGGGCTAGGCCCGTGAGCACCATGGTTGGCGGCACTTGCTGCACGCCTAAGGCATTGCGCACTAAGTAGGAGACGACGATGACCTTGATATAGGCGGTCACTAAGGTCAAAAAGAAGGGCAAAAGACCCATGAGGCCCACCAACACAATCAGGTTGAAGGGATTCATCATGGTCGCGCCTGAGGTGAGCGCCTCCATGGTGGCATTGACCTCACCCATTGCAAGCTCCTTCCTTGGCGGGGGCCAGCTCGGTCAGTTGCAGCGCAAAGTCTGTCCCCACGGTCACGACGCGACCGTAGCCCACGGTTTGGCCGTTGACCACCAGCGCCACATGGCTGAGGTCATGGTGCACCAAGGGTAGCACCGAGCCTTGCTTGAGCTCTTGGAGCTCTGCCAAAGTCAGCACCTGCTCATCTAAGACTAAGCTGACTTTGAACTTGAGCGCCTCGAGCGCCACCGGCGCACTTTCGGCCACCGGCGCAGGCGTAGTTGCGGCAGTAGTCGCGTCTGCGCTCGCGGTGGCTTCCGTGGTCTCAGTCTGTGCGGGCTCGGCCATTGTTGACTCCTCCATCCTTGGGACAAAGTTGGTTTGCAGCGTGAGCTGCCCCTCGTGCAGCTGGGCGCGGGCGCAGAGCATCAGGTCACCGTGCTGATAGCTCACGAGGAGTTCATCTTGGGGCAGATAACACTCATCGATCATTAAAGCCGCACCGGGCTCAAGTGTCTGCAGTAGCGCGAGGCTCACCTCGGTCAGGCCGATACTGAGATAGAGCGGCACCCTGAGCTCTGCGCCGAGCTCATGGCGGTGCTGCGCCGCAAGCGGCGTGAGGTCGGTGAGGGCCTTGAGCGCTTGGTGCACCCGGTCATGGTAGCTGCGCACCGCCTCAAGCAAGTGGTCGGCCGCACTGCGCTCAGGACAGCTTAAGGTCAGTGGCAGCTTGACCGCGCCGATGGTGCCATAGAAGCTCTGGCTGAGGTACGGCTCGGGTTCGGGCTCGGCGGCGGGCGCATCCATGGTGCGGTAGGCGCGGACGGTGAGCTCCGTGCCGAGCGTGGTGCTCAGCTGCGTGAAATAAGGCTGGAGGTTGACCTCAAGGGCCGCCAGCAAGAGCTCATCGGGCAGCCCCAAATGGGCGGCATGAGGTTCGCGCGCGCTCAGGGCGCTGAGCTCGGGCAGCTGCCAGAGTGTCATTAGGTTAGGGCAGGTCAGTGTAAAGGAGCCCAGTTCGCAGCTGAGCTCCAAGGTACCGTAATGCTCGGTTAAGGCAAAGGGCGTGAGCATGAGCTCCGTGTGCGGGAGATTGAGGGCCTTGAGCTCGTTATAGAGGCTGAGGCGCTCGTAGGTGCGGGCGCTGAGCTCGTGCGGCAGGGTGCTATTTTCCGGCGGCGTGGACACAACTACCTCCCCTAAGAGTCGCGCTGCTCTGAGCCGTGCTGGTCAGTTTCGGCGGTGAACACCAAGGTGACGGCCTTGGTTTCGTGCTCTTCGAGCGCCTCGACTAAGGCCGGGCGTAGCTCGACCAGCTTTTGGAATTGCTTGTGGTTTTGGCTGTTGAGCTCCACGGCTAACATGCCTTCAAGATTGCGCTTGAGGGTAATCTCGACGCCATCTAAGGGCGCAACGGCCGAGCCGAGTACCAGCTTGACCTCCGAGCCTGTGCTCAAGCTGCGCTCGGAGACCAAAATGCGATCGACAATGCCCGAGGTCAGATGCTGCTGCGCCTCGCTCAAGGCGGCGCTGCTCTCAGCGTGGGTCGTCACGGCATTAGGCGGAGCGTCGGACGGCAACTGACTGCCCTGTCCTGACAACAGGGCTGAGAAGATGGAGCTGAGCTCCGCGGCGGAGCCTTGCGGCGGGCCGACGTTGGAATCTGGGCCCTGACTGGAGCCTTGAGTGTAGCTGGGGAGCGCGCCGCGCTCTTTGGTGAGGTTGGTCGTGCTGTCTGGGGAGCCCATTTGCTCCTTGGATCCGGCACTACCTTTGGCATCAGCCCCGTGCTGGGCTTTTGAGTCATTGGGCGCATTGAGCGCCGCGTTAAAGCGCGCTACCTCGTCGGGGGCGGCCTCGGCCTTGGGGGTAGGGGCAGACGTGCTGTGCGGCGCGCTCGCCTCCAGTCGTGAGAGCTCACTTAATCCTGGCATCTGTACCCCCTTAGTTACTCATCTTGGCTCTGGGCCGTGGTCGCACTATAGCATTATCTGGGGATGGACACCGTTGGGACGGACACATTTTTCACGGACGGTGCAGGGGCAGGCGCTATGCTATGATGACCTCATGGGGATAGGACGGGCCTGAGGTGACGGTGTAACTGCCGCCTTAGAGACCTAACGGGCTTGCCCAGATCCTGATGGTGCTCGTGTGGCCTGCACCTGAGTGTCTCCGGACACGCACCCGCGGCCTGCCCGTTGCGGATCGGCCCGGACGTGGGCAGGGTTTGGGCGAGTGGGCCG
>CALXNA010000039.1 GCA_944389615.1 uncultured Anaerobiospirillum sp.
GGGCAGCCGCAGTTGGATTCGCCGCAGCCTGAGGAAGTGCCGGAGCGGCCCAACCACTTAGAGACAAAGGCTGCCTTACCGCAGCGTGAAACGGCAAGCGGCGAGCGCAGCCGCAGCCTAAGTGGCCCAGCGCGTACCGCGGAGCTGCATAAGCGTGGGGTGACGGCCTGCGGATCGGCCCGGCCGTGGCTGGGTTGGGTCGGGCGGGCAGCCGCAGTTGGATTCTACGCAACCTGAGGGCGCGCTCTGCGCGGGGCCCGGGCGCATAAATGCGCCAAAGCCGCAGCACGGCGGCCACGGCTTTGGGGCAGGCAACTGATCTGCGCCTTTGGCGGGCGCTTTGGCGCCTATAAGGCGAGGTTGTTGTGGCGCAGCAGCACCTTGCGGGCAAAGACGCGCTCGCAGTAGTGGCAGCGCATCATGACCTTGCCTTCGTCCTTGAAGATCGAGAAGCGGGCTGGTGCCCCTTTCTCGACGTGGGTGATGCAGTTGCTGTTCGGGCACTCAAAGGCACCCTTGATCTCGTTGGGTAAACGCAGCTTGTACTTGTCGACGACCTTGTAGTCCTTGATCGAGTTGACCGTGGCATCTGGGGCTAAGATCGCCAGCTGTTCGGTTTCGCTCGGCGAGAAGGTGACGCCGGAGATCTTGATGATGTCCTTGGAGCCCATATCCCCGGACTTTAAGTTGAAGCCGACCGTGATCTGGTTGTGCTTGCCGATGAAGTTAAACAAGCGCAGGATGTTCATCGCCTGACCCGGAGCGATATGGTCGATGACCGTGCCGTTGGCAATAGCCTCAACTAAGAGCTTATCGTTGGTGGTAGCGCTCATGAGTTAGATCTCCTTGTTTAAGACTAAGGATAATAAGGCCTGACGAGCATAGACGCCGTTGGCAGCTTGCTGGAAGTAGTAAGCGTGTGGCGTCTCGTCGACGTCCAACGTGATCTCGTCAATGCGTGGCAGCGGGTGCAAGACCTTCATATTGGTCTTGGCCTCAGCGAGCATGTCCTTAGATAAGATGAACTTCGAGCGTAAGTTCTGGTACTCGGTCTCATCGAAGCGCTCTTTTTGGACGCGGGTCATGTAGAGGATGTCAACCTCAGGGATTACTTCCTCAATGGTTGGGCAGACCGTGAACTTGACGTTGTTGCGGGTCAAGTGCTTTAAGATGTACTCCGGCATCGCCAAGGACTCAGGCGAGACTAAGTAGATGTGTACATCGTGGTACAGGCACAGCGCCTCGGCTAAGGAGTGCACGGTACGACCGTACTTTAAGTCACCGACGAAGGCGATCTTGATCTCATCAACATGGCCTTGGGTCTCGTAGATGGTGAACAGGTCAAGTAAGGTCTGGGAAGGGTGCTGGTTGGCACCGTCACCGGCGTTGATGACCGGAACCGGGGAGATGTCAGCGGCAAGGCGGGCGGCACCTTCCATGTGGTGGCGCATGACTAAGGCATCCGTATAGGAGGTGATGATACGGATGGAGTCCATTAAGGTCTCACCCTTCTTGCCCAAAGAAGTGTTAGAGGCGTCAGCAAAGCCGATGACGCGGCCGCCTAAGCGATTGATGGCGGTTTCAAAGGAAAGGCGGGTGCGAGTCGATCCCTCAAAGAAAGTCACACCGATGAGTTTACCGGCAAGCAAATCATTGCGCGGCTTGGCCTTGAGCGAGCGCGCCGTCTCGAGCACCAGCTCAATGTGATCACGCGTAAACTCGGAGATTGAGATGATATCTTTTTGGAAGAGGGGATTTGTCATGGAAGCTTCCCAACTGTTGACGAGACTAACAGCGGAACGCGGCAACACAGCTCAAGAAACATAGGCAGGACACGGACGGCCTGCGGCGGGTTTTCAAGAACATCAGCACACTGTTCCTGAAAACCTCATTATACAGAAAACAAGGGCAAAATGTGAGCCCCATCACTATCAAAACCTACGAGCAGGCGCAAGGCCCTCCCCAATCTTTGCCTCAAAAGCACGCAGACGGTGGCTTCTTTGCACCACGCCCCATCAACTTGGGGTTCACCCCTCAAATATCACTTCAATGCTCCCCGAAGCTGATAAAACCGGCCTTCGCGCAGCTACCCCTGTAAAAAAGGCCGTCCTGCGCTTTACAAGCGCCCGCCCTCTTACTATAATGCGCGCCATCGCAGGAGCGTAGTTCTAATGGTAGAACAGCGGTCTCCAAAACCGACGGTTGAGGGTTCGAATCCTTCCGCTCCTGCCAGCAAGCCACCTCTTCAGGTGGTTTTTGTGTTTTTGGGCGCTCCACAAGCCGCCTGAGCACCTGCCTGCCGTCCACTGGTACAATAACCCTCATCGGTGATTTGCGCGCCTCGCGCCGTAAGCTTAGGGAATCTTTGACATGCCTAAAACCAGAACGCTATGGACGGTCAATCCGGCGGTTAAATTTGCCCACATCCCCGAGCCTGAGGCACCAGCAGAGACCGCTCCGACTCCCGCGGCCCAGCCTGCGGCCCCCGATCCTGACCAGCAGGCACGCTTAGTCCATGAGAGCTTTGAGACGCTGCGCGCCACCTTGCAAAGTGCCCAGAGCCACAACGACCAGCAGCTCGCGCAAACCGAGAGCAGCATCGAGGAGACCAACCTCAAGATCCAAGAGACGCAGCGCGCGCTCTACCAGCTCGAGCATACGCCGCAGCCTGCGCCTCAACCTGCCCCACAACCAGCACCGCCGGTGGTAGCGCCACAAACACAGGTGGCTCCGCAGCCGGTGGCTCAGCCGCAATTGGCTCCACAGCCAAGGGCTCAGGCTCCGACTATGAACCAACCACTGGCGCAGCCACAGGTGGCGGTAAAGCCGCTGGCTCAAACGCAGATGGCAACACCACAGCCTGCGCCGCGGCCTGCGGCGGCGACGGCACAGGGGCAGCCGCAGGCTGCGCCGGTGCAGGCGCAAGCGGGGACGCCGATGGTAGCATGGGGCGGGCAGCGCCCGCTGCGCCCGCAGGCGGATATCTTTGTGTGGCCTGATGAGTCGGTCAGCTATCTTGCCTCAATGCTCGACTACTTCATTCGTAAGGGCTTGAGCGTGATGTACTATAACCCGGGCTTTAGCTACCTGCCCCAAGACATCATCATGCTGCCGTTTGCGCCCAAGCCGGTGCCCAGTCGCTATACCCTCGTGCTCAACAACAACAAGCGCCGCACGTGGGAGTTTCTAAAACAGGCCTTTGCCGCGCGCGGCATTGCGCTCTAAGTATCAGGAGAGCGGGAATTTTCCCCCAATATCTTATGGGAAGCCGACACCAAAAGCGTTTAGCGCCGCTGAGCCTCCGCCTTATTAGCAACCCCGATCACGAAGTCCTCACTCAACTCTACCAAGTCGAAGTCAGTGCCCACCAAGACCCGTGGACGCTTGATGATATCGCCGCGACCTTCTCTGATAACACGCGCTGCATCGGACTCTACCTTAAAGAAGAGCTCATCGGCTTTGCCGTCATCTGCGTTGTGGTCGACGAGGCCGAGCTTTACACCATTGGGGTGTGCAAGAAGTATCAGGGCTTGGGCCTAGGCCGCAAGCTCTTAGGCGCGACGCTGCAGGAATGCTTGCAGCTTGGGGCGACGCGCTGCTTTTTGGAGGTACGCGTTTCCAACGAAGTGGCATTGCACCTCTACGACCGCTACGGCTTTACCATCACCGGTACGCGCAAGAACTACTACCAAGGCAGCGGCGGCAATCCGCCGGAGGATGCCTTTACCATGATGAGCGACCTGACGCAGCTGCCTCCTGAGCTGCTCTGTGACCTCGCTTAAGGCGATTTTGCCCTTAAGCTCACAATCTGCGCGCCCGGACTGTGCCACACTGATCTCACTTAAACTTAAGGAGATCGCTATGGCACCACCGCATGAGGGCGCGATCGCTTGGATCGCTGCCGCCAGTCCCGCTCCCAAGCAACAAACGATGCTCGATCGGCTGCTCAATGAGCGCTATTCTTGCCGCTCCTTTGACCCGTCGCGGGCAGTCGCGCCGCATCTTTTGGAGCTAACGCTCGAGAGCGCCACCTTGGCGCCCTCAGCGTGCAATCTACAGCCCTACCACTTTGAGGTAGTGACCGGAGCTACCATGACGGCAGTAGCGGCACTGCGCAACTTCTATGGGGCCCGTGCCCTCATCATCGGCACCTTCGATGCCCACAATACCGGCTATGTCAGCGCCCAAGGCCAAGAATTTCGCCTCTTTGACTTGGGTTTGGCCCTGATGGCCGCCGCCCTCAAGGCCACCGAACTGGGCCTTGCCTCCTGCTTTATCGGCTCGCTGCCAATCAAGGAGCTCAAAGCTGAGCTTAAGCTGAGCTCTGAGCCCGTCATCGCATTAGCCTTGGGCTATGCCGCACCCGATGCAGCGCCCAGCGACAACCACTTCAAGCGCCGCCGCGGCAGCGAGCTCTACACCCTGCATGAATGAGCTCTAACCCATGCATGAGTGAGCGTGCTACGCTTAGTCCTTGCTCAAGCACACCAAGGTCTCCACGTGCTGCGAGCCCGGGAACATGTCAAAGCCTTGCACATAGTCGATCTTAAAGCCGCCTTGGAGGATGGGCGGCAAGTCGCGCTGTAAGGCGGTGAGCGCGCAGAAGATCAAGGCCAAGCGGCACGGCCCCGGCACCTTGCCGATGATGCGGGCACTCTGAGCGCCTAAGCCCACGCGCGCGGGGTCGGCGATGATGGCGTTCGGACGGGCACGCTTGAGTAGGTGCGGGATGATTTGCGTCAGATCAGCCGCGATAAATTCGCACTTGTCAGCTAAGCCGTTGGCTTGGGCATTGGCCTGCGCCGCAGCGATCGCATCTTCTACAATCTCCACGCCGATGACATGGTCAAAGTGGCGCGCTAAGGCCAAGCTCATAGTGCCCACTCCGCAGCAGAGGTCGAAAGCTACGCCCTTGCCCGGCGCCGTGTGACAATGCGCCACCGCAGCTTGATAGAGCTTGGTGCAGATCTCGTAATTCACCTGCAAAAAGGTGTTGGGATAGACCGCAAAGCGCGCGCCGAGCAAGGTCTGCGTCAGCGCCGCTTGCCCGGAGAGCAGCTCGATGTCACGCGTAAATAGGGCATTGCCCGGCGCTGCGTTCCAGCCTAGGCTCAGGCTCTCAAGGTGCAATTGCTGCGCGCACGCCACCAAGGCATCTTTCTGCGCCGCGCTCAAGCTCGTGCTCACGATGAGGTAGGCGCTCACCGCGCCGTGGTCGCCTTGGCGCAGCTGCAGCGCGCGTACGCCCGGCGTCTGCTCATCAGCGCTCGGCAGCCCCAAGTCATTGAGCGTAGCCTCAATCCCGGCGGCCACCTCCGCAAAACGCAGCGGCTCAAGCGGACAGGCCGTGACCGGCACTAAATCGTGCGAGCCCGGCGCGTAAAAGCCCAGCTGTAAGGGGCTTTTGGAGGCATAGCGGATCGACTTGAAGCGGCACGGACGCTCGGTGCTCGGCACCACCGGCCGCACTAAGGACTCGGCTTCATCCGCTACCACTGCAGAGAGGGCGGCCACGATATCGGCGTGCTTGTAGGCAAGCTGGCCCTCATAGGTGACGTGTGGCAGCTGACAGCCGCCGCAGCGCCCGGCATAGGCGCAGCTGGGGGTGGACGCCCGATAGGGCGAGGGGGTGATAATGTGATTGATGGTGCCCGGGCAGCGCGGCGACTTCGGGGTGAAAGGCGCGCCGATGGTCACGTCGATGACCTCACCTAGCACGGTCCCGGGCACGTAGACCTGCTTGCCCTCGTGCTGGGCGATACCCACGCCATGGCGATCTCGCCCGGTAATAGTCACGATTGCCATAACTTACCTCGTCTCCTCAATTTGCCCCAAGTTTTCTGCGCTAAGATAGCATTATGGGCCGTAGGGCCTGCGGCCTTCTGCGGCTTACCGGTTTTGGGGGATCTTACAATGCTCAACCACTCTTTGCGTTTGGGTCTGATTTCGGGCCTGCTGGCCACTTCTTTGGCCGTCACTACCCTGTCAGGCTGTACCAATCCGACCAGCACTGCCGGTAAGGTCTCGTACTTTACCGAAGGCGTGATCACCGACATGGAGTACATCACCATCGATCTTGATCACTACAACAAGACCAACACCGCGGTGGTCGGTGGTATCGCCGGTGGCGCAGCTGGTCAAATCATCGGTGGTGACACCAAGGGCACCTTAATTGGCGCCGGTATCGGTGCGCTGCTTGCGGCGGGCGCAGCGGCCTTCATGGATCGCACCAGCGATGGCATCCGCCTCACCATCAACACCAACCAAGGCTTAGTCTTGGTCGACCAACCTTACTCGTGCACCTACCAAAAGGGCGCTAAGGTGCGCCTCATCAACCAAAGTGACAACACCGTCCAGCTGCAAGTCTTAGTCAACGGCAGCTACATCACCGCCGAAAAGAGCGAGCGCAACGACTGCCCAATCTAAGGCCAAACCGCCATCCCCACCCTGCGGGCCGCTGCTCAGGGAGCGGCACGCAGGCATAGCTCAGGCGCAAACACGCCTCTGAGCGGCGCCAGCTGGTTTAAAAAGAGAAATCAGGGAGAGGGCCGAACGGCCAAGGATGGTAGCCCATTCCAGGCTCGAACTGGAGACGGAGCGATTATGAGTCGCTTGCTCTAACCGACTGAGCTAATGGGCCATGTGGTGCGCATTATAGCTTGATTTTGCCTAGGGCAAAAGCCCCGGCGACACACCCGGAACTACGCGCGGAGCTGCGCCCAGCGCCGCACGCTGCGGGGCGCGCGTAGAGGCGCGCTGGTGCGCGCCCCGCGGCCGGGCTCCTAGGTTTGACGATAGTTGAACTCGCGCAGCGCCTCAAGCTCGCGCAAATTGCCTTGGGAGATATTGGCGCCATTCATCAAGATCTTGCGTGAGCGGTTGAAGAGTGGCTCGGCGAGGGCGCGGCGCAAGTAGTTGGCCAAGAAGCCCATTTGGGTCTTGATGCTCCACTCCTCGTGAGTGTCCGGGCTACCATTGATATTGACACCCATTAGATAGGAAAAGAGCGGCTCAAAGTCGGTGAGGCGATACTCTTCGATGATGCCGGCGCAGGTGATCTGCGGATCGCTCTTGATGAGCTGAAATAAGCGCTCCACGCACGGGTACTCGGTGAGCTTAAGGCGCGCCGCCAGCTGCAAAAAGGCATCGAGCTGGAAGGGCACATAAGCATGAGCCACAATGGTCGGCTGCTGCAGGGTAAAGGCGAGCAGCTGATAGACCGGACTGCTCAAGTCCCGCGGCGTGAAGTCCACGCCCACCACCGTATCGTAGGTTTGCAGCTCCGCTAAGGTCAGCCCCAGATTGCGCTCGGTCTCAACCGAGACCAAGTAGTCCTTGACGATCCCATGGCGCTCACCGGCAACGCCCGTAAGCTCCCCGGCCTCGGCAGCGACTTGGGCGCTGTCGATCGATGTGAGGATTTGGTGCGTGCCCGGGCCGCGCCCTCCTTCGTAGTACTCGCCGGTCGGCTCCTCCATGCGCTCATTGTCCGAGCTGGGCATTCCATCGGGGCCCAAATTCACGTACTGCCCGGCCGGGCTCAATTGGTTTTGCGCGATGTTAGCCGAGCGCACTTGCTGCTCAAGCGACGCCAGCGACACCACGCCCCCGCTCACTCCCGGAGCAAAGGGCGGCGCGCTTTGAACCGACAGACTCGGCCGCGGCCCCGTAAAGGGCAGCGCCTGAGGCTGAGCGTAGCCTGACGGAGCATAGCCGACTGCGGCTGGGTCATAAGGCAGCGCCCCCGGTGCCGCGACGTTAGATGCGACATTGGCGGAGTCGTCTGCCCCGGGCGCCGGGGCGAGGCTGGTGCGCGCGCGTCCGGTGAAGCGGATGAGCTCGGGGCCGTTTTGCTGCGACTGAGCCCAGCGCGGAGCATTGCCGCGCGGCGTCTCTTCTACGCCTGCGCGCGGATCGCCCCAGCGCGCGGTTGAGTTTTGCGCTGAGTAGACGCGAAAGCCTTGGCGGCCGCTTGATTCGCCGACAAAGGAGCTGCCCTCAAAGCGCATAAAGGCCTGATCGGGGCTGACCTCTGAGCACATGGCGCTGATGCTCTCAAAAGGCATCTTGACGTAGTTGGCCAACACCTGCAGCGTCACCTGCTGCAGCGCCATATTCTTCATGGCCTTGGCAATGGCGACCACACTGTTGATGAGGCGCACACGCTCGCTCGGGTCGGAGACGTTATAGAGCTTGGACTCATGGAGCATAATGCTCTCAGGGTAGCTCACCGATTTGGTGATCTGATCTTCAAAGGCCTCCTTGCCTTGGGAGCGCACGAGGGTGTCCGGGTCGTGCCCGGCCGGGAGGTTGATAAAGCGCACCTCCTTGTTAGCATCGACCAAGACCGGCGTCACCGTCTGCAGCGCATGCCACGTGGCCTTCTTGCCTGCCTCGTCGCCGTCAAAGCAGCAGATCACTTGATCGGTGTAGCGAAACAGCAGGTTGAAGTGATCGGCGGTGATGGCCGTACCCAAGGTTGCCACTACGTAGTCAAAACCGGCTTGGCGCAGAGCAATGGCGTCCATATAGCCTTCGACCACGACCACGCGCTCGGGACGATTGCGCGTGGCCTTCAGGCACTCGTAGAGACCAAAGAGCTCGCGGCGCTTCTTGAAGATCGGGGTCTCAGGCGAGTTTAAGTACTTCGGGCCAAACTCGCCTAATTGGCGGCCGCCGAAGGCGATGATGCGTCCCTTGATATCAAAGATCGGGAACATCACGCGGTTACGGAAAAAGGCGCGCGTCAGCTGGCGCTGCTTTTCCTCATCGAAGCGATCGACCTGCAAGCCAAGCTCAATGAGTTTGCGGTATTCATCGTCGTTGCGCGCGATCTTGGTTTTGGTGTAGTCGTAGTCGTTGGGGGCAAAGCCAAGGCGTGCCTTGACGATGGTGCTCTCCGAGAGGCCACGCTTGTCTTTGAAGTAGGCAAGCGCCTCCTCATTGGCGCGCAGCTGCGCCGTAAAGTAGCTTGCGGCTCGATCCATCAGCTCATAGTAGAGCTGATGGCGCTCAAACTGACTGCGGTCAACCGAGCCCTTCTCGTACTCGATGTCGACGCCAACAAAGCGCGCCAGCTCCTCGATGGTCTCAACGAAGCTGAGGTTCTTGTACTTTTGGATGAAGTCGATGGCCGAGCCATGCGCGCCACAGCCAAAGCACATAAAGGTCTGGCGACTAGGGCTGACAATAAAGGACGGGGTCTTCTCTTGGTGAAACGGGCACAGGCACGAGTAGTTGGAGCCTGCGTGCTTGAGCTTGCAGTACGAGCCAATCAGCTTGACGATGTCAACGCGCGGCAGCAAGCGATGCTTAATAAAGTCCCGTGAAATCATAATGGCCCCACACTCTCCCCAATCCTAGTGGTAGCTTAGCACAATCGGCCCCCACTGCGTTTTAACAGCGCTCCCGCCGCGCCCTTGACCACCCGCGCCACTCAGCTTGCGCTCCGCGTGGACAGCCGCCCGCGCGGCCTGCTACCGGCCGCATGGGCCCGCGGTTGTGAGCTTTTTGGCAGAACCTGCGCCCAAGTATTGAGAATGTCCGGAATTTTGCCCACAATAGCACCACGCTGGGCCACCTCGGCTTGAGCGCAGGTTCTTGGGATAGACATAACAGGGATTGGTTGCGATGGCAACATACTGCATAGGTGATCTCCACGGCTGCCGTGACGAGTTTGTTAAGCTCCTTAACCTCATCAAGTTTGATGAGAAGTCCGATGAGCTCATCTTAACCGGCGACTTAATTGGCCGCGGGCCACTGCCGGTTGAGACCATGCAGGAAATCTTTAAGCTGGGCAAGTGCGTGCAAAGCGTGGTCGGCAACCATGACTTAAACTTCCTTGCAGTACACTATGGCCTAACCAAGGCCCGCCCTAAGGACAATCTGGACGTCATCTTAAAGTCCAAGTGGCGCGAAGACATCGTCGCCTACTTCTTAAAGAGCCCCCTGCTCTACTTGCACCCAAGCAAGCCTTTGGCGGTGGCGCACGCAGGCATCTACCCGCTGTGGGACATCAAGCGTGCACGCAAGGAGGCTAAGGAAGTGAGCCGCATTCTCAAAGACCCGCTCCAGCGCATCGTGCTCTTGCGCAATATGTACAGCGAAGAGCCGAACACCTACTCCTTTGCCACCGAAGGCCTGCGCCGCTGGCGCTTTGCCTTAAACGCCTTTACCCGCATGCGCCTGTGCTACCACGACTGCTCCATGGACTTCAAAAACAGCGCAGTCAACCCTGAGAGCGTGGCCAAGGACGGCCTGACCCCATGGTTTAAGCTTGCCCAGCCGCTGCAGTATAAGAAGCGCCAGTACACTCTAGTCTTCGGCCACTGGGCGGCCTTAAACGGCAAGTGCAATGAGGTCAGCATCCGCGCGCTCGACACTGGCTGCATCTGGGGCGACCGCCTGAGCGCATGGCGCTTTGACGACGACAAGTTCTTTAGCGTCAAGTCGGTCGGCTACGCCACCATTTAGCGGCGTCCGCCCCGGCGCCTGCCGCCCTGCGCCTTACGGCGCGAGGCGCGCTGCGCGCTTAGAGTAGGCCCATCTTGGTATAGGTGAGGTGGCGGTAGGCAAGTCCCTCTTTAGGCAGTTCGTCGATCACGAGCTCATGCTGGTTCTCGTCGACCACCAGCTCGTTATCATCAAAGCCCGGGATGTCTTGGGCAAAGCCGCTGGGCTGACTAGCTGCGCAATAGTAGTAGGAGCGGCTTTCACCGCGCAGCGGCGGCTGGCAGCTCTCGCGCATGAACAGGCCCAGCTGCTCAAAGGCCGGGAAAAAAGTGTCCGCGTGCGGGAAGGTCGCACGAATCTCGGTGATGTTGAGCTCTTGGGCCACCTCAAGGCCTTCCTCAAAGAGGCGCGCGCCGCCAATAATGGCAACCTGTTCGTAGGTGCAGATCTCATCGTGGTTGGCCGACTTATGCACCAGTGAGCTGATGCGATCTTGCGCCAAGGCTAAAGCGTCCTCAAGCGAAGCCACCACCTCTAAGTCGGGGCGCGCGGCGAGCTCGGCGCTCGAGCTCACCACGATGTTGCGCCGCTGCGGCAGCGGCCGCCCGATGGACTCAAAGGTCTTGCGTCCCATGATGACGCAGCTGTCGAGGGTGGCCGCCTTGAAATGTTTCAAATCGGCGGGCAAATACCAGGGCATGGATCCGCGCTCGCCAATGGCACGATCAAGGCCCATCGCCACGACCATGGAAATCTTACAGTGCTCGGCAGGCACATACAGCCGGTTTTGCTCTGACATAGCAGTCCTTGTTACAAGGCAGAGGAGTTTACCCCCTCTGCGTTAAAAAAGCGCAGCAAGCTGCGCCTCAAGTCAGGTGCATCTGCACCTCAGAAGTTGGCAGGCCTCATGGTAACCGCTCAAGCTTCCAGACCTAAGAAGCCAAAGTCCCCGCCTGCACGCAGGCCGCCTGCCCTGTCGGGCCCTACTTTTGGTAGACGATTTCGACGCCTAAATCGTCATCATCAAAGAAATCGTCGAGCTCGTCCTCGGCACCGACCTTAGCGCCATTGACTGGGTCGCGCACGTTTTGCTCGCCTTCGGTCCAGACGAAGTTGTCGGCCTGATTAGTGGCCTCATCCTTTTCGGCGGCCTTGACCTCATCGACCAGCTGCTGGAGTGCGTAGGTGAGCTCCTTGGTGTGCTGCTTTTGCAACGCGGAGATCAAGAAGGTACGCTCTGGCTTGGTCTCTAAGGCGGCGGCAACGCGCTCGACCAGCGCTTGGGCCTCTTCCTCACCGCCCTCTAACAGGTCGACCTTATTGAGCACGAGCCAGCGTGGCTTCTCATAGAGGTCGTGGGCGTATTCCTTGAGCTCCTTTTCGATGACCTGCGCATTTGCCACTGGGTCAGAGCCGTCGACCGGCAGGGCATCAACCAGGTGCAAGAGCACGCGGCAACGCTCTAAGTGGCGCAAGAAGCGGTGGCCGAGGCCTGCGCCTTGGGCCGCGCCCTCAATTAAGCCCGGCACATCAGCAATCACAAAGCTCTCGCCATCACCGGTCTTGACCACGCCTAAGTTCGGTACCAAGGTGGTGAAAGGATAGTCAGCGACCTTCGGGCGCGCCGCGGAGACGGAGCGGATAAAGGTCGACTTACCGGCATTTGGCAGGCCCAAGAGGCCAACGTCTGCGACCAGCAAGAGCTCAAGCTCTAAGATGCGGCGCTCGCCCGGCGTACCATTGGTCTTCTGGCGCGGGGCGCGATTGGTCGAGCTCTTAAAGTGAGTGTTACCAAAGCCATGGAAGCCGCCCTTGGCCACGCGCAGGATGGCGTTGGGGGTGCGCAGGTCACCTAAGACTTCGCCCGTCTCCTTGTCGGTGACGCGCGTGCCCACCGGCACCTTTAAGTAGATGTCCTCGCCCTTGGCGCCAGTGCAGTCGGCGGACATGCCATTTTGGCCACGCCCGGCCTGATAGAACTTGGTGAACTTGTAGTCGACCAAGGTATTCAAATTGGTGTCGGCCACTAAGAAGACGTTGCCGCCATCGCCGCCATCACCGCCATCCGGACCACCCTTCGGGATGTACTTTTCGCGGCGGAAGCTAACCACACCATTGCCACCGTCGCCTGCTTCCACGCGAATAGTAGCCTCATCAACGAACTTCATAAAGACTCCAAGCCGCATCAGCAAGACGGCGTTGAGGTTAGGGGCCTGCCTGCGTAGGGTAACTATTCATTATTTCGGCCCAAGCACCTGCAAACAGGCCCACGTATCTTGGGATGTGGCTTGTTTATGCCGTTTGCCAAGCACTGCGAGCTTGTTTTGGGCAGCTGCAAGTCATTGCAGCCTTATCCAGTCCGAAATCCTGCATAGTTACTGCGCAGGCGCCCCAAGCGGGCGCCTTGTAGGCGGCCCCGCTAGGCCTAATAGACAAGAGGCCCGCACACCGCAATGTGCAGGCCTCCCGTATGTGCTAAATCAGCGAGCAAAGCATGAGCTCACGCTCTGCTAGAGCCGGAGTAAACCCCGGCTTTAGGCAGCGTCATCAGCGATAATCTGAACGTACTTGCGGTTCTTAGGACCACGAGTAACAAACGACACTTTACCAGTCTTCTTGGCGAATAAGGTGTCGTCCTTGCCGATACCTACGTTTGCACCTGGGTGGAAGTGAGTGCCGCGTTGACGAACAATGATGCTGCCTGCAGTAACTAACTCACCAGCATAACGCTTGACACCCAGACGTTGGGCCTGGGAATCGCGACCATTGCGGACGGAACCGCCGGCTTTCTTGTGTGCCATGGATCCTTATCTCCTAGAGACCAGTAATACCGGTAATTTGTAATTGGGTGTACCACTGACGGTGACCAGTGACCTTCTGGTGGTGCTTACGGCGACGGAACTTGACGATCTTAACCTTCTCGCCTGGAACCTCGGCTAATACTTGGGCCGTAACCTTAGCGCCTTCAACGTATGGGTTACCAACCTTGATATTGGTGCCATCGGAGACTAAGAGAACCTTGTCTAACTCGACCGTGCTACCCAACTCAGCGTGCAGCAGCTCAACACAGAGCTTCTCGCCCTCGCTAACCTTGTGCTGCTTGCCACCGCAAAAAATAACTGCGTACATGCTCAAACCCCGTTTGAACGCAGGAGTTTGCGCTCCCGCTCCAATACAATTCATCAAGAGCCGATCGACCAATCCTAACGTAAAGCCCAAGGATGGCACGTGCAACGAAACGCTCCTGCCGCCCCCAGCACCGGGTGCGGCTCAATGTCTTAGCTCAGTCGATATAGCGCTATCGACACCCTAGCGACGACAAGGAGGCTTGACGTTCACGGTTCAAGGAGCCTTGGGGCCGAAGGCCCGCTGGTGCCCAGAAGATCATCGGGCAAGCGGCGCAGCAGGGAACTCCTGCCATCAGATCGACCTTACTTCAACCAAGACCACTCTAGCCGTTCGACCAAGAGCTTGACTCGTTAGAACCCACGGTCAATACAGGTCTATCAATAGTGAGCGCATATTCTACTCACTCAAAGCTTGAAAAGTCAACCGAAGGTCACTTTCAAAACCGCGAAATTATGCCACAAACCGTGCCCCAGATCAAGCCGCCGCGCGCAGGCCTGCGCCCGCCCCTCACCTGCCCCGACCACGCGCCCGCTTCCGCTGCGCAATGGCCCGGGCGGGGGATGGGTTGAGGCGGGTGGGCCGCCGCAGTTAGGGATTCACGCAACTTGAGGGAGGCCGCAGTGGCCCGGTTCCTTGCCCCTGCGAGACCAATGCAGAATGGCCCGCACCTTACTGGTCGGCGGCCTGCGCAAGCTTTGACTTGGGGCGGCGCGGCCAAGTGAGGCCTTTTTGCGCCGCGCCTTGGCGCTTGCATTTGGTTTTGTCGTTTGATGGTAGAATTAGGCCGTTTGGTTAGGGCCTCAGGCTCTAAAGTGATGGTCTGGTAGCACGGGCTGCTGGTGTCTGACAGCAGCTTCGTAGCGTCGTGTCAGTACGGCACGACATCCGAGTTGACCGCATGCAGGTCAAGCGGTGAGGATAGTTATGGCAGCTCAAAGTATAAACGCAACTGGCACTAACCCTATGCCAACCCAAGATGCAACTGCGGCTGCTTGCGCCCTCGAGGCCGCGCGCGCCAACGTTAGCGCTAACTTAAGCCAAGTTGAGTACTTGCTCAACGCCACCTATACCAACCATCACCTTGAAACCCAAGTTAATGCCATGTGTATGCATGTCATTAACGCCGGAGGCAAGCGCATTCGCCCGCGCCTCGTCTTAACCTCGGCTCCGGCTTTGCCCGGCTACGACCCCAAGCGCGACCAAGAGAACATCTGCCATGTCGCCGCCTCGATCGAGATTTTGCACACGGCCACCCTCGTGCACGATGATGTGATCGATAAGGCCCCGCTGCGCCGCGGCGCGCCGACCTTGCACGAGCTTGAGGGCAACCACGCGGCCGTGCTCGCAGGTGACTACCTCTTCACGCGCTGCTTTGCCTTACTCCAGCGCCCGCGCAACTTCGACATCATCGCCGAGATCAGCCGCACCTTAAGCCAATTGGTCGTAGGCGAGCTCTACCAATTAGAGCATGAGGGCGACCTCAACCTCTCCCTTGAGACCTACTATCAGACCATCTACGCCAAGACCGGTGTGCTCTTTGAACTGGCAGCCAGCGCTCCGGCATTCTTAGTGCCCGAGAGCACCGACTTTATCGCGCCGCTTAAGACCTTCGGCCGCGAACTGGGTATCGCCTTTCAAATCACCGATGACATCTTAGATTACAGCTCCAGCAGCGCCACCTTAGGCAAGGATGTCGGCACCGATCTAGCCGATCAACGCATCACGCTGCCGGTGCTATTAGCCCTGCGCAGCTATGAGCGCGCCGGACACAATGCCGCCAAAGAGCAGCTCATCGCCGCTGTACAGCAGGCCGACCTCAACGCGGTACGCGCCGCCATTGAGGCGACCGATGCGCTCGCCCAATGTAAGGAGCAAGCGCAAGCTGCCAGCGAGCGCGCCCAACAGGCCTTAGCGGCGCTGCCTGAGAGCGCTGCGCGCACCTTGCTCTCCGAGCTTGCCCTCAAAGCCATTGCCCGCAATCACTAAGGGCAGGTCTGTTCCAAGGAACAGTCTCAGGCTGTCCCAGAAGATCACGTACCAAGACGTAGGACGGTCTCCGTGCGTCGCCTTAGATCGGACTCAGCCGCGGCCGCCTCAGGGCTTGTTAGACGCTGATCCTATCTGCTTAAAGACGTGTGACCCGCCGCAATCACCTATTCTTTACCTAACACCCTCTCTTCTCTTAGGATGGATCCATGGCCAAGAAAATCATCAGAACCCCGTGCCGCAACATTAGAGCGTCCCGATGATACCCTCACACTGGTCAAACACATCGAGATCACCGAGCAGCGTCAGCCCAATGACCTCGCCTTGACCTTCTTTTGCGCCTACTACCACCAAACCAAGAGCCTGATGGCGGCGCATCCTGAGCTTAAGGAGGCCGCGCAATTCGTCTACGACTACTTGGCGCAGGTCTGTCAGGAGGCCGACCTGCATTCTGCTGACTATGACCTAGCAGCCTTGGGCGTGCTTTCTGTCTTTGCTCACCCCCACGAGCGAATCGATTCGTCTTTGTATAGCTATAGTCTGCAATATCACATGCCGCTGGTGGGCGCTCTGAACGCCTTAGTCCCCACGATCCCCGCCCCCACCGTCGGTATCACCCGTACCAGCCTCAAGCAGACGCTGCGCGCCTTTACCGGCCAGATCTTCCCAGAAGAGGCCAAGAAGCGCATTCCGCGCCCGATCGTGCTCAATTGGATCGATGATCGGCTGTACCAAAATAACCCCGAGGCCATGGCCTGCTTGCGTCACTTTAGCGCTGTGGCTTGGGCCAAGCGCTAGGTCGCGCGCACCTTGGATATCGCCTATTGGGGCGCCAAAGTGACCCTGAGCTTTCGCCCCAGCACCATGGCCACCGACAAGATCGCTTTGAAGCGGCGCGATCCTCTGGTCTTGGATCTGCTCGCAGGCCCGTACCAGCCACCATTACAGCTCACCGTGCCACTTGCCGATGAGGTTTACGCCTACAATTGCGGCTGCCAGCTGGCGCGCGGCTTTGCCCCTGCGGTGGAAAGCCACGAAGTGCGGCTTGGTTACTACTCCAATCTCAGCGCAGAGGGCGTCAATGATCTGTGCTACTTCTTGCAGCTTCAGGAGTATTAGCCCCTGCGGGGCAAAAATAAAGCGTCCCCACACCATGCAAGGACGCTTTTGTAACGATTTGGAAACTGGGGCCGTGAGGCCGATGGCTTAGGCCATTGGGTTTTGTACCATGATGGTCTGCTCGCGCTCAGGGCCGGTGGAGATGATAGCAACCGGTACCCCCGCCAATTGCTCTAAGCGGCGGATGTAAGCTTGGGCGTTAGCCGGTAACTCCTCAAATTTGGTGATGCCCACCGTCGAAGACTGCCAGCCCGGCATGCTCTCATAGATTGGCGTGACCTGAGCGTACTCGTAGGCGGCCAGAGGTGGCAGCAAGCTCTCAGTGCCATCGGCTAAGCGATAGCCGGTGCAGATCTTGATCTCCTCTAAGTCGTCTAAAACGTCGATCTTCATCAAGGCAAGACCCGAGAGCGAGTTGATATCAACGGCGCGGCGCATCGCGACCGCATCGTACCAGCCGACGCGACGTGGACGGCCGGTGACGGCACCAAACTCGGCGCCGACCTGACGCAGATGCTCGCCTAACTCATCGGTGAGCTCAGTTGGGAATGGGCCGCCGCCGACGCGCGTAGTGTAGGCCTTGCAGATGCCTAAGACGTAGTCGATGTGGCGTGGACCGGCGCCCGAGCCGGTGCAGCAGCCACCGGCGACGGTGTTGGACGAAGTGACGTATGGATAGGTGCCATAGTCGATATCAAGGAAGGTACCTTGCGCGCCCTCAAATAAGACCTTCTTGCCGCTCTTGCGTGCCTCGGCCAAGATCGCCGAAACGTCAGCGACCATCGCGAGGAGACGCTCGCGGACGGCCATGATGCCCTCTAAGATCGACTCAAAGGACACTTCCTCAGCGCCGTAATAGTGCTTTAAGTTGAAGTTGCGGTACTCAAGCAGCGCCTGTAACTTCTCCTTGAAAACCTCCATGTCGTAGAGGTCGCCCACACGCAGGCCACGACGGGCAATCTTGTCCTCGTAGCATGGGCCAATGCCGCGGCCGGTGGTGCCAATGGCGTTCTTGCCGCGCTTTAACTCCGAGGCCTTATCAATGGCGACGTGGATTGGTAATAACAGCGCCGAACCGGCCGAAATCTTGATGCGCGCTTCGGCGTCCGTGATGCCTGAAGCGGTGAGCTCAGCGATCTCACCAAATAACGCCTCCGGCGAAACCACAACACCGGAACCAATAAGGCAGAGACTGGAGGAGTGCAAAATGCCCGATGGTACCAGCCGGACTACGACCTTCTTATCACCGACGACTAAGGTATGACCGGCATTGTTGCCACCTTGGCTTCTGACGACAATATCCGCATTGACGGTCAACAGATCGGCAATTTTGCCCTTACCTTCGTCACCCCATTGGGTGCCGAGCACTACGACATTGTTAGGCATCTTTATCTCTCTAGATCTACGAGCGTCACTCCAAAAGGCGTCAGCCGACGCTGAGCGCAGCGTCAGGCCACGGCCTTATTGGCCGTATCATTGCAGGGCGGCAAGTGCGCGCACTTTGGCCCACGCAAACATCTAATTCTAGCTGAATTAAGCCTTTTTGTCAGGTCGGTGGCCCGACATGTCAGGTCGAAGCCAGACAAAAGCCCTGCGCTCAGGTGAGGGCAGGGCTTGGGGCGGCTTGGCCGCATGGGCCGGGCTGAGGGCGTCCAGCTGTGCTGGGTCTTAGAGCATTAGTTGAAGCTCTCGCCCTTAGAATTGGTGAAGTAGCGGAAAAATTCGCTGTCCGGCTTGAGCACTAAGACGTCGTTGCCTTGAGCCATCGACTTACGATAGGCATCCATCGAGCGCAAGAAGTCAAAGAGCTCGGGGTTTTGCGAGTAAGCCTGCGCATAGATGCGGGTAGCCTCGGCATCGCCCTCGCCCATCAAAAGCCGCGCTTCGCGCTCGGCGGTCGCGATCTTAACTGCAACCTCACGGTCAGCTTGGGCCTTAATGGTTTCGGCCTCACGGCGACCTTGCGAGCGGTGTAACTTGGCTACGGCATCACGCTCGGCGCGCATACGCTGATAGATCGAGTTGGAGACCTCCGGCGGCAGATTGATCTGCTTGATACGCACATCGACAATCTCGATACCAAGCTCAGCGGAGTTGCTGCTTAAGTCACGCAAAGCGTTTTGCATCACTTGGTCGCGCTTGGAGCTGGAGATGATGTTGTCGCTGCTGACCACGTCCGTGGTGACCGCAAGGGTCTCGCTTGGAGCTACGCTCGAAGCGGCGCTTGAGGTTTCAGTCTTAGGCTCACTGCTCGGCAGCACCTGCTCGGCGCGGTCGGAGGTGAAGGCGCGATCAAAGCTGGTGTCGTAGCCCGGCTTCTCTTGGCCGGACACGATCTCGTGGATGGTCAAGCGGCCGATCTGGCTGCGCAGCGAGTTGTTGATACGACGGCGCAGCAGATCTTCGGCCTGCATGATGTTGCCACCGGCGGTGGTGAGGTAGAAGGTCGAAGGATCGGAGATACGCCACTTGACGTAGGAATCGATGATCAGATCCTTCTTCTCGGCGGTGACGAAGCGGTCAGCACGCGCACTTAAGGTCTGAATGCGCGCATCTAAGACCCGTACCTTGTCGATAAAGGGGATCTTAAAGTGCAGGCCCGGCTGCGCTACGGCTAGCTCGGAGTCGGAGTTGCGCACCACCTTGCCAAAGCGAGTGACGATGCCCACATTGCCTTCGCTGATGACAAAGATCGAGTTGAAGCCGATGAAGAGCACGACAATCAGCGCGCTCAAAATGATGTTTAAAGTCGAACTACGCATCTTGGGGGCTCCTAGCGGTTGCTACCATAGCTGCCGCCCACCGCGCGGTCGCTGTTAGGCCGGATATTGGTGCGGCTCGGCGTCGTGTTGGTGGAGCTGGAGTATTGATAAGGGGCCGTGCTCTGCGTGGTCACCGCCGGGCTGTTGTTGGACTGATAGGCATTGGTGCCACCTAAGGTACTACGCGGCGCCGAGGCATTGGCTTGACCTTGCGGCATCGGCAGATACAAGACTGGGCTTGAGCCCTCTGGCGTATCTAAGATGATCTTCTTGCTTGAGCTTAAGACATCTTGCATCGTCTCAAGGTACAGACGGGTACGCGTGATCTCCGGGGCGGCGTTGTACTCCGGCAGAATCTGCTCAAAGCGTGCGACCTCACCTTGGGCATCTAAGACCACCTGCGAGCGGTAGGCCTCGGCCTCTTGGCGAATACGCTGCACCTGACCTTCGGCGCGTGGCAGTACCTCATTGGCGTAGGCCTCAGCCTCACGCTTGAAGCGCTGCTCGTCCTCTTGGGCGGCAATGGCATCGTCAAAGGCTTCCTTGACCTCGTCAGGAGCGCGGGCCGGCAGGAAGTTAACATCGACGATGGTCAGACCCATCTGGTATGGCTCGATGATCGAGATTAAGAGCTCACGGGTGTCTTGACGCACGCGCTCACGGCCCGAGGTCAAGATATCATCCATAAAGGTATGGCCCACGACATAGCGCAGCGCGCTGTCGGTCGCCTCCAGCAAGCTGTTATCTGGGTTGGTCACCGAGTAGAGGTAAGCAAAAGGATCGGAGATGCGATACTGCACGTCCATCTCGACGATGACGACGTTTTCATCTTCCGTTAACATCGCCCCCGACGACTGAATCGAGCGTACCTGCTCGATATCGACCGTGGTGACTTGGTCAATCCCCGGAATCTTCCATTGCAGGCCAGGGTTTACCACCTCGTAGAACTTGCCAAAGCGCAGGACGACGCCGCGCTCAGCTTCGCGCACGGTGTAAAAACCGGTGAAGATGAAGATACCCACCAGCACGATGAGCGCCACGGTGATGAGGCCCTTAAAGCTCCCGGCGCGCTTGCCGCCGCCGTTGCCGCTTTTCCAGACCTTACCGGCCTTCTTAAAGAGCTGATTGATGCCGCCCTCGGCGTTGTTGCGATTGAGGCGCCCCCATGGATCATCATTAGGCGTAGACTCACCATTGCGTGGCTTCTCGCCCTGCGGACGCGCATCCTTGTTACCAGAGCCCTGCGGCCCTTGGGAAGGAGGATTCCAACCCATGGTCGAAATATGATCTTTCATGCCAAAAAAACCAAACCTGAGTACACCGTGCCAAGGCACCACTGCCCCGAGCACGAGACCTGCTTAGCAGCGTGATGGCTCCATCATCTAAAACAAAAGTTTTATTGTAACCGCTAAAGCTGAGTCCAAACTTAGCCCCAACCGAAAATTCTGACTTTTGCCCCCGACGCGCGCAGCGCGCCTGCGGTCGGAGCCTCCCGCGGGCTTGCCCCACGGCAGGCTCCGCCGTGCAGCGGCGGGATGCCGCCCGGAACGGGCGGCAGGGCGACGCCCGACAGGGCGCAAACAGCGCCCGGCGCGGCCGCAGGCCCAGCCGAGGGGCGGCGGGGGCGCGAGCGAACGTGGGCCTGCCCTGCAAAGAGCGCGCAGTGCGCTGGGGCTAATCGATGTCCTCGAAGTCGAAGACTTCCTCTTGCACCCACGGCAGGGCGCGGCTACCCGGTGCGCGCACGAGGCAAGCGCTGAGGCGGCCGCCGGAGAGCTTGTCGATGCGGGCGCAATCTTGCGGCTTTAAGGCGACCTTGAGGTGCTCGCAGCCTTCCTCATCAAAGCTTGAGCTGACAATGGCCTTGAGCTCGTAGAGGCGCGCGCGCAGCTTGCCGTCTTGGTAACCTAACTTAAGCTCAAACTCACATTGGTCGAGCGCTAAGAGCTCGGCTACGGCCTTAAGTAAGTCCTCTAAGCCCGCTTGGGTCTTAGCTGAGACATTGACGCGTACCGGGCGGCCTTCTTCGTTGCGCACAATGCCGATGGCGACGTCGTCCTTGAGGTCGGATTTGTTGAAGACCAGCAAGGTCGGCACCTGGTCGGCGCCAATTTGGCTTAACACCGCGTTGACCGCCTCGATGTTGTCATCTAAGCGCGGGTCGGCAATGTCGATGATGTGCAGCAGCAGATCGGACTGAATGGTCTCCTCTAAGGTCGCGCGGAAGGCCGCGACCAGCTCGTGCGGCAGGTGGCGGATAAAGCCTACGGTATCGGCAAAGACCACCTTACCGACGGTCGGCAGCACCATATTGCGAAGGGTCGGATCCAAAGTCGCAAAGAGCTGGTCGGCCGCGTAGACCTCCGAGCGCGTAATGGTGTTAAAGAGCGTGGACTTACCGGCGTTGGTGTAGCCGACAAAGGACACCACCGGAATGGCGTTCTTTTTGCGCTCGTTGCGGTTTTGCTCGCGGCGGCGCGCTACCACTTCGAGGTCTTGCTTGATCGCGGCAATGCGCTCGCGCAGAGCACGGCGGTCAAGCTCGATCTGGGTTTCACCCGGGCCGCCACGCAGACCAAAGCCACCCTTTTGGCGCTCCAAGTGTGTCCAACCGCGCACTAAGCGCGCTTGCTCATAGCGCAGTTGCGCCAGCTCCACTTGGAGCTTGCCTTCGTAGGTGCGGGCGCGCATCGCGAAGATCACCAAGATCAAGGCAATGCGATCCATGACGCGCACCCCGACTTCCTTTTCGAGGTTGCGCTCTTGGGCCGGGGTGAGCGGGCAATTGAAGACCACCACCTGCGCCTCATGGGCGCGCACGGCATCGGCAAGCTCGGTGACCTTGCCCGAACCGATGTAGGTGCGCGGCTCAATCACGTCGCGGCGGCAGACAATGGCATCACAAATGGTGCTACCGGCCGATTCGGCCAGACGCTGTAACTCATGTAAGTCTTCTTGGTTTTTGGCTTGGGGCAGCTCCACATGAACCAAGATCGTGGGCCCCAGTGGCTCAAATTCTTTTTCAGCCATGAACTAATCCTAAATGCGGAGGCGGCGCGCTTGAGCGCGGCAGTGAGCGCGGCACGGTAGTGCGCCCGGCGCGCAGCACGGTAGTGCGCCCGGCGCGCGGCAGCGTGCCTAGCGCCCTCAGGGCGCCTGCGGCGCACAGCGCAGCCTGCGGGCACGGCGCGGCCGGGCCGCGCGGTCACGCGCAGCGGGCGCGCCTAGACCTGAGCGGAATTGGTTGGAACAGAACTGTTCGGCTTAGAGCTGCTGTGCTCGGAGACGTCGAATTTGCGGTAGACGCTTTGCAGCGAGCGGATGAGCGCAGGCACTTCGCCGTAGAAGAGGTCGGCGAGGGCGGCCACGTCGGAGCGGCCCTGCGCATCGGAGATAATCTTGAGCACTAAGACAAAGTTCTGTTTGAAAGTCGTGTTGGCAAAAGGCAGGAGCTGCTCCATGTCCTGGATAAAGGCGGCAATGCGATCGTACGTCCACACCGGGGCGCGCTGCGTCGCCATCTGACAGATGGCGCGGCAATCTTCGAGCAAGGTGCTGCAGTAGGCGCCGATCGTCAAAGGCGAGAGCGCCTCGCTCGTGGGATGGGGCGCAAACAGCATGGTCATTTCATTATGCAACGCGCGGTCTTGCTCGACCAAGGACTTAGCCATCGTCAGGCGTTCATCTAAGTTCACGAAGTCTGGGTGATTAACTAAGTTGAGATTATGCGCAATCATCAGTTCCTGCTTGCGATAATGCTCGAGCACTTTTCTCTCGCGTTGATCCACGCTCTCTCCTTGCTATCTCCTTGCTGCCAACTCATCTGCGGCCGACGGCCGCGGCATGCTTAAATCATTTGGGGCGCATTCTCCTCTGAATGCGCCTATCTTAGCTCAAACGCGGGCAAATTGCTGCAAGTGCGGATGCGCTGCGCACACGGTGAGCACGGCCTGAAGCTTGTCCTCGGCACTCATTTCAATGGGCACCACGCAGCGTTCGGTGGTGTCGTCATCTTTGAGCCCACCGCGCAGCCACGTCATCTGATGCTTGGCAAGGCGCGCCGTGGCGATGACCGCCAGCTCAATCATCTCCTCATAGGAGACTTCGCCGCGCAGATACATCAAAACTTGGCGATAGCCCACCGCGCGCATTGCAGGCATCGTGTCATTGAGGTCGTTGCGCGCATAGAGCTGCTTGACCTCGTCGATCAGGCCCTGCTCTAACATCTGCATAAAGCGCTGGCGAATCAGGGCGCGCAGCTCGGTGCGATCGTTGTTGTTGGGCAACAGTACCACCTCAAGACGGACAAACGGACAGCCTTCCTTGGGGATGGAAAAGTATGCACTGAGCGGCTTGCCTGTGAGGTAGTAAACCTCAAGGGCCCGCGCCACGCGCTGCTTGTCCTTGGGGTCAAGACGCTCGTAACTCTGTGGATCGCAATCTTGGAGCAAGGCATGGACATAGGGCCAATCGTGGGCGTCTGCGATGGCTTGCACCCGCGCGCGCACCTCAGGGGTGCTCTCGGGCACGGGCGAGAGGCCGTCGACTAAGGCCTTGTAGTACATCATGGTGCCGCCGCAGATCACGGGCAAGTTGCCACGGGCGCGGATCTCGGACACAAGGCGCACGCAGTCGCGCCGAAAGTGCGCCGCACTGTAGCTCTCAGCGGGGTCACAGATGTCAATCAAATGGTGCGGGCATAAGGCCAGCTCGTTCTTGCTCGGCTTAGCCGAGCCGATGTCCATACCCCGATAGACTAAGGCCGAATCAAGGGAGATGATCTCCATGCGATAGTGCGCCGCCAGCGCCAGAGCCAGCGCGCTTTTGCCTGAGGCCGTCGGGCCTAAGATCACCAATGCTTCACACATACGACCTCCCAATCTCCGCGCCCCGAGCGCGTCTGCTTCTGCCCTGCTGTATGCATGGGCCTGCCCCCTGCTGTATGCATGGGCCTGCCCCCCTGCTGTATGCATGGGCCTGCTCCCTGCTGCCTGCAGGAGCCCGCTAAAGGCCCCGATTATAGCCGTTATTGGCCCAGCATCTGATAGGCAAGGCGGCACAAATCCAGCTCGCAGATGGCAAAGCCGTGGTGCCCAAGGCTCAAACGCAGCTTGGTCTTAGCATCGAGCGTCCCCTGCGCCGTTTGCGCCTCGGCCACCATGAGATCCAGCTCGTCAGGATGCAGGTGCTCGACCATAGCCTTAGCGTCGATCACGGTGTTGAGCTCATAGCGCTTGGCTTGACTCAAGCACTTCACGAGGTGCTCTGAGACGACACCGGCGCCATTGATCGCCTCATGCTCGCGGGCAATGAGCGCGAGCGCTTGCCCCGCGACCTGCGCTAAGTTCGTGCCCGTGATCATCTTAGGAATGGCAATGATCTCAAGGGCCGACCGCGTCAGCTGGCTTTTGACCACAAAGCCCGCCCGCGCCGCCGCGCCAACAAGCTGGGTTTGCTTATAGGCTTTGAGGAGCGGCAGCTCCAACCGCAGCGCAAAGGGCAAGGTCAGCGCACTGCGCTCGACCGTATCGTCCTTGACCCCTTGGCGGTAGCCTTGGGCGAGGAAATGCGCAAACAGCGCTGAGCCTTGGGCCATAAAGTAGCGCGAGCCGCGCGCAAAGAGCACCACATTAGGCGCCACCAGCGCCAAAAACTGCGCCGGAGCCGTGCTATGCGCCGTCGGCGCTGTCTGCACCTCTGGCTGCGGCACCACGGAGCTGACGCCCTGATACTGCAGATCCAGCTCCATCTCGGGCGTTACCACCGGCTCAGGATGCCGCGGTGGCAGCTCTCTGCTCGGCGCCCGACGCGGCTCAGATTGCGTGCCGCGCTGGGCTCTGAGACGCTGCTCGAGCAGCGAGCGCGGCGCCTCATCCTCAAGTTCCAGCTCGGTGCTGGCCTCGTCTCTGCCCTCATCTTCGTCACTTGCAGAGTCCAGAACAGCACCAGCCGCGGTCTCAGCAACCGACGTCTCCTCCACGGCTTGATTAGGCTCAAAGCTAGACGCGGCCGCCGCAGCTCCGGGCTCCTCTTCTTCCGCCATCTGGGCAGCTACGGGTGCCGTCGGCGCTGCTGCGGTCGGTGCGGAGGCATCGGCGCTCACCGCTTGGGCCTGACGCCAAATGTCTTGGAGCTTTGGGCCTAAGGTCAGCTCACTTGGTGCCACCACCGCGCCCTCAAGCGGCGGCTGGTCTGTAGTGCTGCCGCTGGGGACATGCGGGCGATGCGCCGTCTGCTCAAGATAAGTCGTGACCGCGCGGCGCAGCGCTGTCGGGTCAGGAGCTGCGGCCTTGCCCTTGGCCGCAATCTTGGCTTTAAGGGCGCTCCAGCGCTCTTGGATCAAATCGGGGCCGTGCTCGACGGGCGCGCTGCTCTCTAGCTCCGAGCTCTCAGGCGCGGGTTCGGCGGTAGGCACGGGCTCGGCGGTAGGCGCGGGCGCTGCGGGCCCTGCGCTCTGCTCCGGTTCTTGAGGCGGTGCGGGCAGGTCGAGGCTGCCCTTGGCGGCTTGATCGAGGTGGTGAGTGAGCAAGGCGGCACGCACATTGGTGACAATGGCGTCGTAGATGAGGTTGCTCTCGTGGAAACGTACCTCGTCCTTGCGCGGGTGGACGTTGACGTCGACGATGTGCGGGTCGCACTGCATGAAGATGATGGCCCTAAGGCACGGCTTGAAGCTCGAGTCGTCTTGTACCACGCTCAAGTAGCCTTCGCGCAAGGCGCGGTTGACCATTTTGTCAGCGATGATGCGGCCGTTTAAAAAGGTCAGGATGCGATCGGGCAGCGCCCGTATCAGAGACGGCGGCTTGAGAATGAGGCCGTACATGGCCATGAGCTTGGTGCTGAGCGGATCGGGCGTCTCATAGTGGCGAAAGCTCTGATAGCTCGACTGGGCTTGATACTGCTCCCACGCCTGCTGCAGAGCCGGGTCGCTATTGTCGAAGCTGACGCTCGGGAAGTTGAAGTCCGCGCCCAAAAGCTTGGTGATGCGGGCCTTGAGCTGAGCCTTGCTTTGGGCGGGCACCTGCACGATGGTGCGCCCGTCGCTGATGACGGTGAACTCGATGCCGAAGTTGACCAAGGCAAGACGCGTGACTAAGTCCTTGATGTGGGTGAGCTCGGTCTTATCTGACTTGAGGAAGCGTCTTCTTGCTGGTGTGTTAAAAAAGAGCTCGCGTACGATCACCGAAGTGCCGATCGGGTGGGCCGCCGGGGCCACCTGCGGGTTTTGCTCAGGGCCTTCGACCTCAACTTGATAACCATGGTCTTGACCCTTGGTATTGGAGACCAAGGTCAGGCGGCTGACCGAAGCGATCGAGGCCAAAGCCTCACCGCGAAAGCCCATGGTGGTGATCGCGGCTAAGTCCTCAAGGCAGGAGATCTTGGAGGTCGCATGCGGTGCTAAGGCGAGCACCAGCTCGTCTTTAGGGATGCCGGCGCCATTGTCGGTGACCTTGATGAGCTGCTTGCCCGCTTGCTTAAGCTCAAGCGTGATGGCTGTGGCTCCAGCGTCGACCGCATTCTCTAAGAGCTCCTTGACCACCGAAGCGGGGCGCTCCACCACCTCGCCAGCGGCGATCTGGTTGGCCAACTGCACCGAAAGCTTGCGAATCGGCATAGCACCTGCCCCTATTTGTTCGCGGCGGGCACCGTCGGCGGAATCAAGAGCTTCTGCCCGATGCGGATGTTATCGCTCTTGAGCCCGTTATGGCGCTTTAAGGCCGCGACCGTGGTCTTGTACTTTTGGGCAATCACCGAGAGCGAGTCGCCCTTGGCGACTTCGTGTACGGTCAGCTTGACCGCGCCGGTGCGAATGGCGCTCTCATAGCGGCTTTTGATGTTTTGCACTGTGTAGTTCTCATAGTACGAGACGATGCCCTGATAGATGCAGTAGGCGATCTGCTTTTGGTAGTTCGGCTGGTTAAGCTGGATCTCCTCATAGCGATTGGACAAGAAGCCGGTCTCAATGAGCAAGGATGGGATATCCGGCGACTTTAAGACCGCTAAGGAGGCGTGAATCGGCTTGTCCTTATGGAGTTTGGTGAACTTGCCTAACTTATCTAAGATCTCCTGGCCCATGTTGTAGCCTTCCGAGCGCGTATTGTCCGAAGACATGGCAAGGATGGTGGCTGCAAGGTATGGGTTTTCTTGATCCTTCGAGCTGCTTGACAGCACTTCGCTCACACCGCCTAAGAGCTGGCCTTGATCGCCCTTTAACACCTTGGTGTTCTCGCGCTGGGCGCGATTGGTTGAGAGCACCCAAATCGAAGCGCCACGCGCCGACGAAGCGCCTGAGGCCACCGAGTCGGCGTGGATCGAAATCAAGATATCGGCCTTGTAGGAGCGCGCGATCTCCGAGCGCTTGTCGAGGTCGACGAAGACGTCAGTCGAGCGAATCAAGCGCCCGCGAAAACGCGGATTGGAGTTGACGTATTGGGCCAGCTGCGTGGCAATGGCCAAGGTGACATTCTTCTCCTTGACCCCGCGCTTGCCGATGGCACCGGGGTCTTTGCCACCGTGACCGGCGTCAATCGCGATGATATAAGGATTGGCCGCAGGTAAGGTCACCGGCTGCGGCGGAGGCGGCGCTTGGGTATCGAGCACTTCCTCTTCAACCGGCGCGGCCTTGGTGCCCGCCTGTTGAGCTTGGCGCTGCTCTTCTTGCTGCTCACGTAATTGCTCGATGCGCTCTTGATAGGCCTGCGCTTGGGCCGGGGTCATGGTGCGAATGCCGTCGGCGCCCACAGTCGAGAGCGAGTTGAGCAGAGCATTCTCCGCGGCATCAGCATCTTGTAAGGTGATGACCTGCACCGGCGGCTGGCCTGAGCCTTGGCCCGTACCAATGAGGGAGGAGGCGGTCTTTTGGTCGAGCACCTTAACCTCGGTGCGTCCGGTCGGTTCGCGGCTTGAGGCCGTGTGTGGAAAGTCGAGCACGACGCGGTAGTTTTGCCCGTTCATCGGCTTTAAGACGAAGACATTCGGGGTGCCCGAGCCCTCTAAAGCAAAGATGTAACGCACGTCATCATTGCTTAGATTCTTGGTCATGCTCTTGACCACCGAGCGCCCTTCCAAGGTCAGCTTGTCCGGGGCGGTCTTATAATTGGTGACGTCGTTTAAGCGGATCACAAAGCTCGCGCCGCCATCGTTTAAGGCGGTCGAGTACTTGGGGTTGTAATCGAGATCTAAGACCACGCGGGTCTTATCGGCATTGGAGAAGGCGCGTACGCCCTTGATGTTGTCAGCAAAGGCGCTCGTGCCCACCGACCACAGGAGCGTGGCACCTAAGGCCCACGCGGCAAAACGCTTGATTGCTGACATAGACACCCTACTTTTGAGAAAAGCTATAGCGCAGTGAGTTCGCTTCACCCCCACCCTGCACCTAACGGCCCCGCACTGCCTGCGCGTGATAAGACATAACTATGCTCAGACATAGCTATGCAAGGATGGCGCCGCGCCTATGATTAAGACCGCAGCGCCCCGCCTAGGTTCCTAAGCGGAGCGCACTAGGGCCTCAAGCTCCGTAGCCTTCAAGAAGGTGGAGCTCAGCGCCACCCCACGCCCTGACTCTTGGTGGGTTAAGGTAATAGTAAGATCAGGTTCAGGTAAGACCCCATCACCGCGTTCGGGCCACTCAATCAGGCATAAGGCGCTTTGGGCGAAGTAATCGCGGATGCCCATCATCTCAAGCTCTTCGGGTTCTTGGAGCCGGTAGAGGTCAAAGTGGTAGAGCATAGCCGCAAGCGGCGGCTCAAGCTTCGCGAGGTTATAGCTCTCCACTAAGGTATAGGTCGGGGACTTGACCTTGCCCTGATAGCCCAAGGCGGTGAGCAGCGCGCGCGTCAGCGCCGTCTTGCCTGCGCCCAGATCGCCCTCTAAATACAGGCACAGCGCCCGCGCCCCGCCTAAACGCTCAAGCCACGACGGCACTTGCTGCGCCAAAGCCGCGCCCAAGCGCTCGGTGGCCGCAAGCTCCGGCAAGAAACCGCGTACCTCGGCCGTTGTTTGCGCCCCGGCAGAGCCTAACTGATCGGTCATACCACCCCCACACCACATATCAATCCATCGCAGAAAGGATAGCCTCTGCTCCCTCTATTATAACCGGCTTTGTTAGAGCTATGAGCGCAGGCGCCCGCGCCCCCGGCGGCGCTTCCGCCCCGTAAGATAGGTTGGGGCAGCGGCCTCGTTAGGTTAGACTAAGCGGGTATCGTGCGATCAAGCCCTCCTATCAGGGTGGAGTTACTGTTCCGTCCACCTCAAGAGGAGTCCCATGCGCTGCAGCTCTCTGTTAGATGAACTCGCCGCTACTGCACCAAGCGCTCAGGCTTTGTTGGTATCATCCAGCGCTGCAAAGTGATTGTACGAGCGGTCGACATGGGGGAGCAAACCAACATCAAAGTACTGGCCCGCGAGCTTCATACCGACCACAAGTTCGTCAATAAGTGGCTCAAGCGCTTTATCGAACAAGGCTTTGCGGGAATGGATGATAAGCAGCGTCCCGGCAGTCTACGCAAGCATCCTAAAAAGCAACCTCCGCAAGTTGAGTATATCCCAACGCCCAACCGTCTTGCCCGCACCGACCTGCACTTAACCGTGCGCTCCGCGGACACCAAAGAGTAGCCTGAGAGCGCAGCTCAGGCCCAAAAACGAGGGCCTGACACTAAAGCAACAAATGGCCACACCGTAACCTGAGGGCGTGCCGCAACAGCCCTACCTCATAGAGACCAACACTGCCTGCCCGGAGCATGACCCGGCAAGCGGTGAGCGCAGCCGCGGCCGCAGTGGCCGCAGGTGCAACCAGATGCCAGCTCGCAACCGTGGTTCCGGCCTGCCGGACGGCCCAGCCGGGGCTGGGGTGGGTTGGACGGGCCGTCGCAGTTGGAATCTACGCAATCTGATTGAACGC